>NZ_JAHZSV010000003.1 GCF_019457905.1 Flagellimonas abyssi
GAAGAAAAGGGTATTTTGATGAGAAGAGCAAGAAAAGTAACCGAAGATTGACACTATATCCTAAAAATCTAACCCATATTTTTATACTAATTCCGGCACTTTTGTTTGCTGTAGGCTGTTTTGCCCAAGAAAAAACTTCCTTTTCGGGAAAAATCAAGGATATAACGGGTCTTTCATTGGTAGGAGCAAATATCGTCCTCTATCCCGCCAATAAGAACATTCCCCCCTCTTTTGCTGTCTCTGGCAAGAATGGGGAATTCAAAGTGGGTATTTCAAGGAATGAACAGTACACCTTGAACATCACCTTTATAGGTTTTGAACCCGTGAAAGAGAGCATCGTTTTTACGGAGATGGCCACCACAAAGGATTATGTGCTCCAGGAAGCCCTGAACGAGCTTGAAGAGGTGGTGATCAATTATACCCCACCGATACAAATCAAGAAAGATACGACCACTTACCAAGTGGACGCCTTTGTCAACGGTAAGGAAAGGAAGCTCGGGGCCGTTCTCAAAAAACTTCCCGGGGTCTCCGTGAACCGGGACGGAGAGGTCTTTTTTAAGAACAAGAAAGTGGAAGCGGTCCTGGTGGAGAACAAGACATTTTTTACGGGGCAGCCCAAAATGGCCACAAAAAACATTCCGGCCGATGTGGTCAGTGAGGTCCAAATGATAGAGGATTACAATGAAACCCCTTTTTTAAAGGAGTTTGAAAACTCGGACAACCTTGTCATGAACATCAAGCTAAAAGAAGGGAAGAAAAACTTCCTTTTTGGCGATATAGAATCCGGTTTGGGGCATAAGGACAGGTACCGGTTTCATCCTAGCGTCTTTAAATATTCCCCGACCACCGTACATAACTTTATTGGCGATATAAACAATACCCCGTCCAGGTCCTTTACCCTGTCCGATTATATTTCCATGGAGGGGGACAAAGATGTTCATGGCATCATGGATGCTTATAATTCACCCATTGGCAAATTTTTACAGAACACGGATTACTACAAAAACAACCACTATTTTGGAGGATATAATTTTCAGTATAACCCGAACGAAGCTCATGAACTGAGAGTTTTTGCCCTGGGTATGTTGGATAGATCATCCAATCAGGATGTCTATAGTTATACGTATCAGCCCTCTCAGGCGACAGAGCTCAGAACGAACGATTTGACGAACAATAATAACGTTTTTTATGGAAAGGTGAAGTACAAATACACCCCGGACCTGTACACCGTTATTAAGCTGGACATTGCCCTGCACAGGTCGGATTTGGGGCGTGACGGCTCGAACATTTCCGAAAACAATGGCGGCCAACGGGACTATACCGCATTAAACAATCATCTTGGAGAGCGATTTTCCATGAATGCGATGATGGACAAATGGTTCTCGGGAAGCAACGTATCCACAGCTAGGTTAAGTTTTTCAAACAATAACGAGTCCTATGTCAACTCTTGGAACAGTCCTTTTAATATTTTTTCATCCTCCATCCCCTTATCTGAGTCAGATACTTATTGGGTAAAAGATTTAGGCGAACGAAAATATTCGAATCTCGACCTGGATCTAAAGCATCATTATCGACCCTTCAGGACAAATATGATCAGTTTGGGATTCAATGCCAAAATACAAAAGAGCAGTTTGGAGGGCTATGCCATTCAAGACATGGACCAAATTCAGCCAATGGCCCTTGATGGATTTGCAAATGATTTCAGCAGTCTTTTGACCGAGATAAATACCTCATTGACTCACAAATGGTATATAAGCAAGCCCTTCATCATTGATTTTGGAGTGGTGTTCCAGAATATTTCCTGGAAAGACCAGAATTTCCTTGTGGATAATATGTATGCTGACAACAATATCCTTCCAGTGGCCAAAATGGAATGGAACTTTGATGAAAAAAAGAGTCTCGAACTCTCCTACAACAGGTCCGTGACCAATCCCCAGCCCGAGTCCAGACTCTCCGGACGCACCATTTCAGATTTTAACCGAATATTGGAAGGAAATCCCCTTTTGGAGCAGCCTAACACGGAGAGAGCTTTGTTATCGCTTTCGATGTTAAAAACGTATGGCTTTAGTCTGTACACAAAGCTGGGGTATAGAAAACATACCAGGTCTATTGTACAGAACATTGTATCCAATGGTATCGACGGAGAGGTCTCGCCCTACCAACTGGACCATGACCTGGATTCCTATGATGTATCCTTACGGGTGAAGTACAATCGAAAATATTGGAGGGCTTCTTTGGAAAACACCTACTTTTTCAGGAACAGTATCTCAGTTTTCAACGGGGAAGAACGGTTTAATAATTCGGTGAACGTGAACAACGACCTGAGGTTCAGCACAACTTTTGAAGAATCGCCAAATGTGGAACTCGATATCAACAACTCTTTTTACAGATATTCCAATCCCTTCTTTGTGAACAGAACCATTACCACGGATATTGATCTTTCCGGAATGTATGATTATAGGGATTGGAAATTCGAGGTATCCTTTTTTCAAAATTTTTATAGCAATAGGAGCCAGTCAAACAGTTCATATTTTAATCTGATTGGGGCCAAAGTGTTCTATCACAAAGAAGATTCCCCATTTGAATTAGGGCTTGAAGTCTATAATCTGGGTAATAATGTCAGTCAAATCTCAAACCAATACAATTCGATGTATTTTATGGAGCATCGCAGACGTGTTTTTCCAAGGACACTTATGGTCAACTTAAATTATAAACTGTAGCTATCTATAGCCTTTTATAAAATTTCAATATCCTTTGGCACTTGAACATGTTTGCGGGTATCTTCTTTGGTCAAGATTTTAAAATCCTCTGCTTTTTCCATCGATTCGAAAGAATTCAAAAATTCATCGGGCAGGCCAGTAAGTTTTCTGCTCTTTAAGTCGATCCAAGCGCCCATCATCTCGCAACGGGCAAAATTTTTACCGTTCTGATCATAAAAGTTGTGCCTAAACTCAAAGAACTTCCCATCCTTGCTCATCCCAACAAATTCCAATGATACTCTTACGGGCATACCCGGAAAAGCCTCTTTAAAATAATATACGTGCTCATAAAACACAACCGGGCCAATATTATGGGCGCCCATACTTTTTTGGTTAAAGCCGAGCAATCCCAAATAAGCCATTCGGGTATGGCTCATAAAATTGATATAGGCCGAATTCGCCAAGTGTCGATTAGCGTCCGTATCGCTCCATCTGATCTCAAATTCTTTAAAAAACATAGCGGGTTATTTTGTTATGCATGCATAATAATTGTAAAAATACCATAGTTTTGGAAACTGATTCAAAATTGAAAGAAGAATTGTTCCTATTTTTAATCATAGTTAAAACAAAAGAACCATGAGCCAAAAAGCTGAATTCATCAAAAATCTATCGCTTCCTGTTATTGCTGCCCCAATGTTCCTGATTTCCGGACCAAAATTGGTGGTGGAATGTTGCAAAAATGGGATTGTGGGTACTTTCCCCGCCCTAAATCAACGGACAAGCGAAGGTTTTGAGGAATGGCTCGTCCAAATAAAATCGGAGTTGAAGGCCTTTGAAGAGGAAACCGGTAAAAAAGCGGCCCCGTTTGGTGTAAATCTAGTTGTCCATCCCACAAACCCAAGGCTCGAGGCCGATGTAAAACTATGCATCAAACATCAGGTTCCATTGGTTATTACCTCCCTCGGCGCCGTAAGTCAGGTGGTAGATGCCATCCACAGTTATGGTGGTTTGGTCTTTCATGATATCATTAAAAAGCGACATGCGGAAAAAGCAGCCGAAGCCGGAGTGGACGGTCTCATTTTAGTCTCTGCCGGAGCGGGCGGACACGGAGGCACCATAAACCCAATGAGTTTGATTGCCGAAGTCAAGAAATTCTTTGACAAGACCATCATCCTTTCGGGATGCATCAGTACGGGAAGGGATGTAGCTTCTGCATTGCAAATGGGGGCCGACCTTGCCTATATGGGCACCCGTTTTATCAATACCGAAGAAAGTAAAGCCACGGAAGAATACCGAAAAATGATCATTGATGCCGGCGCCAGTGATGTGGTCTACACTGCGGCCATTTCCGGAGTGCACGCCAATTTTTTGGCCGCAAGCTTGCAGGCGGCCGGAATTACCGAAGAGGATTTGAAAAAAGACACAAAAATCGATTTTGGAAAGGAACTCGACACCGAGGCCAAAGCATGGAAAACCATTTGGTCGGCCGGACAAGGTGTAACTACCATTGATAACGTATTACAGGTATCCGAACTTGTCGGAAATTTGAAAAAAGATTTCAAAATGGCCATTGAATCGCAGGCACAGCTCTTAAAAATATATCCAAAGTAATAATCAATGCCCCAACTTACTTCCAATTATGTACCCCCGTTTCTTTTTAGAAACGGTCATTTTGCCACCATCTATTCGGGTATTATCCGTTCGGTGAACGGTGTTGTTCAAAAAAGGGAGCGTATCATTCTTTCAGATGGCGATTTTTTGGATCTGGACTGGAGCGATTCACCCACAATCACCCAAAAATTAGTGATTTTGCTCCATGGCCTTGAAGGAGATGCCCAACGCCCCTACATTACAGGAAGTGCCAAAATACTGAATCAAAATGGATATGATACCTGTGCCGTGAATTATCGCAGCTGTAGCGGAGAACCCAACAAAATGTACCGTTCCTACCATTCAGGCGCCACGGAAGATTTAAGGGACGTAATCGACCATACCCTGAACACTAAAAACTACACGGAAATTTATTTGAAAGGCTTCAGTTTAGGGGGTAATCTATTGCTCAAATATTTAGGCGAAGGCAACGATATTCCAAAGCAATTGAAGGGCGCTGTGGCTGTTTCCGTTCCTTGCAATCTTCATGATTCCTGCAAGCAATTGCTAAGTCCAAAAAATATATTGTACGCCATCAGGTTCAAAGGAAACCTATTGACCAAACTTCGTCAAAAACAACAGTTGTTTCCTGAAAAGATTACCGATTCCGACATCAAAAAAATTAAGACCTTAAAAGATTTTGACGATATCTACACTAGTCGCGCCCATGGTTTTAGAGATGCCATTGACTATTATCAAAAATCCAGTTCTCTCCAATTTTTACCTGCGATTCTAGTTCCAAGTCTAATCATCAATGCAAAGAACGATTCGTTTTTGGGCAAGGAGTGCTTCCCCTTCAAGGAAACGGAAAAAAACCCTTCACTCTATTTGGAAACCCCAACATTTGGTGGTCATGTAGGTTTTTGGGGCAAAAAAAACATTACTTACACAGAAAAAAGAGCGTTGGATTTTTTCGATTCCCTATAATTCAAACGTTTTCAGAAGCGGTGTTGTGATGATCGACACAAAAACACCAAGATTATTAATGGCTAATTACTATCTTAGTGCCTTAGATTACACAAACAAACTTCAATAGAATCAGAATGAAAAAAATTGTAATGTTCTTGGCATTAGGAGCCATGATAGCGAGCTGCGGAGGTAAAAAAGAAGAGAAAAAAGATGGTTTTGAAGTAAGCCGCACCAAAACTGAAGATACCAAAGCCCAATCTAAAGAAGGTGTACCCGTTGATTTGGATAACAAAGGTGTAGGCCCTATAACCGACCTAGATTTCCCTGAAGAGATAAATGAAGAAATGGCCGCTAGGGGCAAAGCAAAATTTGACGCCATTTGTGTGGCTTGTCATATGATAGACCAACGAATGATCGGCCCAGCTTTAAAAGGTGTCTATGACAGAAGAAGTCCAGAATGGGTAATGAACATGATTCTAAACCCTGACGGAATGTTGAAGGAAGACCCTATTGCAAAAGCTTTGTTGAAAGAGTATAACAACGCTATTATGCTTAATCAAAATCTTACTGAAGATGAGGCAAGGGGCGTTGCCGAGTACTTGAGAACACTGTAACAAACCAACTCTTTTATATGTAAGAGCTGCTGCTTTTTAGAAAAACAGCAGCTTTTTTTTATTACCTTGATACAAACTTTAGGTGATGAAAAAGATATTCCTTTTAGTATTAGGTTTGTTAACCGGTCCCATTCTGCTTTCACAAAATCTACATGGCGCATGGACTTTTACAGAAACCTCCGATGATGGTGAAGAAGTTGAACACATTCTTATTTTAACCGGTGATTTTTTTTCAGAGGCCTTTTATGAGAAAACCTATGGAAAATTCTTGGGAACAAAAGGCGGAAGCTACACGCTAACAGATGAAAGCATCGAATTCACTTACGAATTTTCTACTCAAGATTCAGGAATCGTCGGAAAAACTGATCCTAAACCCTATAAATTGGTCGAGAATGGTCTTCAATTGAACGGAACAACTTGGACCCGTGTTGATGATGGAACTCCAGGAGAACTTTTTGGCGCATGGTTGATATCCGGTAGAAAACGGGATGGCGAAATCGTGAAAAGAGATACTTCCGGGCCACGAAAGACCATGAAAATTTTGTCCGGGACCCGATTTCAATGGATAGCCTACAATACCGAAACCAAAGAGTTTATGGGAACCGGAGGAGGCACATATACTACCATTGGCGGAAAATACACTGAAAACATCGGTTTCTTTTCCAGGGACGATTCCAGGGTGGGGGCCAGTTTAGAATTCAATTATGATTTAAAAGAGGGAGATTGGCATCATTCTGGTTTAAGCAGCAAAGGAGACCCTATTTATGAAGTGTGGAGCAAACGAAAGTTATAAGGGAGATTTAATCCGCCCATAACCATCGTAAAATCAAACAATGGGGATTTTTTAGTATTTTTCTGAAACATTAACCATTAATTTCTGTCAAAATGAAAACTACCATTATCCTATTTTTTTCTGCTGTTTTGTTGGCAGAATCCTGCGGTGAAGCTAAGTCTAGTGCGGAAGCGCTTTATGGTCCTACTTGGGAACTTGAATATATTTCCGGGCCACGTATTGCTTTTGAAGGGCTTTTCCCAGAAAAAAAACCACAGATCACTTTTGATAAAGAATCGGGCAAAGTATCGGGCACCGATAGCTGTAATGGTTACTCTGCAGATTATGAGCTGGCCGAAAACACCATAGTTTTTGGAGACCCGGGCCCAACCACTATGATGTTCTGCGGAGGTAGCGAACGACAATTTCTGGAAATGATGAAAAAAATAGATGGTTATTCCTTTGAGGACGGCAAACTTAATCTACTGGTTGGCGAAGTTCCGATGATGCAATTTAAAAAAGTTGGGGAATGAAAAGAGCTCTATTCCTAGTCGGTATTTTCCTCATCTTTTCAAATTGTGCCGAGAAAAAGAAACAAGAACCGACCGAAGCATCCGAAGAAATCACTTTGGACACTCTTAAAGTAGAAGAAGAGCGAACTATGGAACCCTTGGCCGTGCAACCGGACGGCAGTTACTTCAAGGCTACTGGGACCGAACCTTTCTGGGGAATCAAGATTTACAAAAACAAGATTGAGCTTCAGACCATGGAGGATACTATTGTTACTCCTCCTTCCGAAGCCATCAAAGCCCAAGATGCCAATATTAAGATGTTCCGTATCAAAACCGAGGCCACCGAAATGGATGTGATCATCTCACATAAAGAATGTACCAATGCCATGTCGGGCGAAGTATTTCCATATACCGTAACCGTTTCCTATAAAAATACGGGAGGTGGGGATAGCCGGGTTTTGGAAGGGTGTGGTTCGTATATCACGGATTACAGACTCCATGATATCTGGGTGTTGGAAAAAATGAAAGGAGCTTCAGTCTCAAAAGATGACTTTAATAGCGGTGACGTTCCCAATATGGAGGTAAACATCAATGACAATAGGTTCTCTGGTTTTTCAGGATGCAATCGAATGACGGGCAGCTTGTTTTATGAAAATGACGTGCTCCGATTTACACAGGTAGCCTCAACCCGAATGGCTTGTCCCGGCATGGAAAAAGAATCCGAATTCCTTATGGCCTTGCAATCGGCCACTTCCTATAAAATTGAAAACAACAGATTATACCTGTCCAATGGCTCCAATGAGAATATATTGGTGTTTAAAAAAATAGATTGATCATGAAAAAAATAATAGTTGCATTACTATTGATCACAGCTTTTGTAAGCTGCAAGCCCAAGGAAAAAAAAGAGGAAGATAAGACCAGTGAAGAAACTAAAGAAGAAGTCGTTGAAGTAGCCTCACCTCCAAGCCTGCAAGTCGGTTGCTATTCTTATGATGAAAACGGTAGCAAAGTTGTCTTGGAAATCACCGAAATCAATGACTCCATCATGGGCAACCTCAATTATGCTTTCAAAGAAAAGGATGCAAACACAGGGACTTTTTCAGGTGTTTTAAAAGATAGTGTACTTATCGGAAGCTACTCCTTTATGTCGGAGGGAATGGAAAGTTCCCGTGAAGTCGCTTTTTTGGTTAAAGAAAATCAACTTATCGAAGGATTTGGGGAACTGGATGAAACGGGCACAGGCTTCAAAGACAAGGATAACATAAGCTTTAGTTCTTCCATGCCTTTGACTAAAACTGAATGCAGTCAGTAGAGATTCGGAAAAAACATCATATTTTGGATGCTAACATTTAAAACTATGGAGGCAAGAGCAACATTTGCACTGGTTTTTCTATTCATCCTTGGCAGCAAGGCCCAAACCGCATCCGATTTAACCATTGTGTTTAAAGGACAGGCCAAGGTAAATGCGCTTAAAAGCGATAGAAACGCTATAAAATCATTTTTCGGGAACAACCTTGGACGAAAAATCGAATCCGAGGAAAATGCGGATCTTGTACATTTTGATGGCGGTGGTTTTGTGAAATTTGCATACCACCCCAAAACAGAGGTGCTTGATTCTACCCAATTCCATAAATCCATACAATTGGCCCTCTTGGTGCCTGCTTCTGAATACCAGAGCATTATAGGAACCATCAAAGATTACGGAGCCGCACCCCTGTTTCCCAATATTGAAAAATATAAAGACCATTCCAAGTACTACTATTTTCATGCTCCTGGAGGCCAGGTGTTTCGTATCGTGAACTCGGTAAACACCTTCCCAAAAAGTGGAGAAGGCTATGTTTACGATGCCGAGAAAGCATCTAAATATGGTGCTGATGATTATGGTATGAAAAAATACATTTTTGCCTTCTTAAAACGGGGACCCAATCGTGATCTTCCAAAAGAAGAAGCTGCCCAATTACAAAATGCCCATTTGCAAAACATTATGCGGCTGGCAGAAGAAGGAAAATTGATTCTCGCCGGTCCTTTTTTTGGGAACGATGACCTACGTGGCATCTATATTTTTGATGTGGAAACGTTGGAAGAGGCCAAATCCCTTACCGAAACCGACCCAGCCATTAAAGCGGGAAGTCTGGTGATGGAACTCAAAGAATGGTACGGGTCTGCAGCACTGATGGAGGTCGCAAAAATTGGAATGACCTTACAAAAGAAATCAATCACCGATTAAAGGTCCAAAATGAAGAAACAGCTCTATTTTTTAATCCTATTTATTTTCATGATCAATCCTAATATTGAAGCGCAAGAATCCATGCTGCCATATAGAGAAATACCTGAATACCCATCTGATTTTGGCCCAGGAAACCTAATCTCAAGAATGATAGATGGATTGGGCTATCGATTTTACTGGGCAACCGAAGGTTTGACGGATGACGACCTTACCTACAGGGCATCAGAAAATGGACGATCCATTTTTGAAACGGTGGAACACATCAATGTAATGTCCAATAATATCCTATTGGCCCCGGATGCAAAACCTTTTGAAAAACCCAAAAACACACCCCAATTATCTTTTGAAGAATTGCGCACATTGACACTCAAAAACCTCAAAGCAGCTAGCAAAAAAGTTTTGGGCGCAACGGCAGAGGATATAGAAAACTACAAGGTAATTTTTAAGCAAGGTGACAAAACATCCGAATTTCCATATTGGAATATGATCAATGGAATGCTATCGGATTGCATATACCATACAGGTCAAATTGTGATGTTGCGTCGTGCCAGTGGCAACCCTCAAAATCCAAATGTAAACGTGTTCCTTGGAAAAACTCGTGAGTAAACCCTAATTATCAACTACGACTTTATAAGTTGGATCTTCCAAAACGTTGACTTCGATAATATCGTCGGCATTGGCCAACAATCGCCTGCAGTCCCTGCTCAAATGCTTCAGGTGTACTTTTTTGCCCACTTTTCGGTAACGCTCCGTGATTTTGTTCACGGCTTCAATGGCAGACATATCCACCAATCTACTTTCTTTAAAGTCGATGACCACCTCATCGGGGTCGTTCAGTACATCAAACTTTTCGGCAAACAATGTGGTACTTCCAAAGAATAAAGGGCCATAGATCTCGTAGTGCTTCACCCCTTCATCATCAATGCTTTTTCTGGCACGGATGCGTTTGGCGTTGTCCCACGCAAATACCAAAGCGGAAATAATCACTCCCACCAACACGGCCAATGCCAAATTATGAAGGAAAACCGTCACCAAGGTCACCAAAACCATTACCAGAACATCGGATTTTGGCATTCTGCGGAACGTCTTCAAACTAGCCCATTCGAAAGTTCCCAATGCCACCATGATCATTAATCCTGTTAATGCGGCCATCGGCACTTTTTCAATTAAGCTGGAACCGAACATAATGAATACCAGCAACATTAAAGCGGCAAAAATTCCAGACAGTCGAGCACGTGCACCATTCGAGGTATTGATCAAACTTTGACCGATCATGGCACATCCGCCCATCCCTGAAAAAAGACCGGAAAGAATGTTGGCCGTGCCCTGTGCTACGGCTTCTTTATTACCACGACCTCGGGTTTCGGTAATTTCATCCACAATGTTCAGGGTCAACAAACTCTCAATAAGGCCCACTCCCGCCATAATTGCGGCGAAGGGAAATATGATCTGTAAGGTTTCCAAAGTAAAGGGAAGATCGGGAATATGAAAAGGAGGAAATGTTCCTTGGATGGAAGCAATATCCCCAATAGTGCGTGTATCCAATCCAAAGAAAAATACAATACCGAAAACCAAAAGAATTGCGGCCAATGATGCTGGGACAACTTTGGTTAGTTTGGGAAGTCCCCAAATCACCAACATGGTCAACAGTACCAACCCCAAGAAAATGTAGAGCGTGCTTCCACTCAGCCATTCGCCATCCACGGTTTGGAACTGGCTCATCTGCGACATAAATATGATAACGGCCAATCCGTTCACGAACCCAAAAATAACAGGATGGGGCACCAAACGCATTAATTTACCAAGGCGTAGCACACCTGCCAACATCTGTAGTATCCCTGCAAGAATTACGGTGGCAAAAACGTATTCCACCCCATATTGCTGTGCCAAGGTAACGATTACGACGGCCACAGCGCCTGTAGCTCCAGAGATCATTCCTGGCCTACCTCCCAAAATCGAGGTGACCAATCCCATAACAAAGGCAGCGTACAAACCCGTTAAAGGTGAAAGGCCCGCAATGAAGGCGAATGCGATGGCTTCGGGAACCAAAGCAAGCGCAACGGTCAAGCCCGATAAAATTTCTGTGCGGTAATTTACTTTTTGGGAAAAATCAAAAAGGTTGAGATACTTTTTCATGGCTTCTTTCTTGAAGCGCGCAAAAGTAGCATTATTAAATGCAAGACCCTAATCGCACGGAAATTTTTAAGGATTTGATAATCTAGCAGTTAGTAAGTCCCAATATCTTTTCTCCGAGCGGATTTAATTTGGCGGTATTGTATCGGATTTGTTTCGACAATGTTTCTCTCTGACCTTCTTGCATGAAAAAATCGCCCTGTGCATGTTTGCCCAAGGCGATTCTTAACTAAATAACCAACCAAAAAAACTTTTTGTACAGTCGAACAAAGGTGTTCTTCCTTACATATCTCGTTGACGGACAACGTCCATTACAGGATTGTTGGTTTTTGAACGTTTTTTACCTGTTCCGTCGCTTGATTTCAAATATTGAATGTATCCTCTTCCTGTAAATTCATACACCGTTCCGCTGGATACATGGTACAACTCTATGGTACTATCATTGATAACGTACAACTCAAAATAATCATTGCCCAAGAAGTCATAATCCAGTGTTAAAGTTTTGAGGGATGCGTCATTGGCGACATCATATACTTCATAATCGCCTTCATAATCCCATTGTAGGTTGGACAATGGTATGCCCTGAGCATCTACCGATGATCTAAAATATCCATTCCCATCATCAAAAAACTGCAAGTAATTTTCCTCATCAAATTCATTTAGGGCCCCTAATTCACTGGTATAGGTTTTCTCCCAAACTTGATATTCCTGCAAGAAAAGGTGTATGTTATCGTAAAAGACCATATCGTAGTCAAAATTGCTTCTTTGATAGCCTTCCAAAATATAGGAAGTATCTGAACGGGGGTCGTAAATTTCCAATGTATTATAATCCAAAGCAATAACTTCCAATAACCAAAGACCATCTACATCGTGGTCTATTTCCACCTGACCGCTGTAGGTGGCGTAAGCGCCCACGTCAATACCCAATCCGTTGCCTGTTTTTCCCAGACCGGAAAGGTTGTTGTTGGCATACACGATTCCCCTATCAAAAGAAATAGTAAAGGCACGTTGCAAAAATGGAACCTCTCCGCTTCCACGGGTTTCGTTGATATCCACATACCAAAGGTCGTGAGATTCCAAAACCAAGGCGGTATTGATTGGTGGTTCCGTAATCAAATCATCTTCCACAATAACCTCGGTGTAGCAAGAACTGGCCAAAAGACCCATGAACAAAATTCCAAAGAGTAGTTTTCTATTTTTCATAATCGAGGTTTTAAAGTTCTCTTTACGTAGACCAAGCACTATGCCAAATTTGTTAAACATCTGATAATCAGAAATTAATAAGCTGATGTATTTATTTTTTAGCTTTACACCCTAATTTTGGACGAATGAAAGACAAGCTTACGTTTGGAGTATTTGGTGGAGGAAGTTGGGGAACGGCCATTGTAAAGATGTTGACCGAAAATTTGGAGCAGGTCAATTGGTATATGCGGAGCGATTCTGCGATTCGACATATTAAAAAAGAATGGCACAATCCCAACTATTTGAGTTCCGTAGAGTTTGATGTGGACCAGCTGAAGATGAGCTTTGACATCAATGAGGTTGTGGAAGCATCCGACGTGCTCATTTTTGCCATTCCGTCGGCTTTTTTGGAGAGGGAACTTCAGAATTTGACGGTTTCCTTGAAGGATAAAATCATTTTTTCTGCGATTAAGGGGATAGTTCCGGAAACGGGGCGGATTGTGGGAGAACATTTTAACGAGAAATACGATATCCCTTTTGAGAATATTGGTGTGATCACAGGACCATGCCATGCCGAAGAGGTGGCACTGGAGCGACTTTCTTACCTTACCATTGCCTGTGCGGATGCCGACAAGGCGAAAATGGTGGCCAAACACCTAAAGAGCGATTATATCCGTACCAAAATATCGGATGATATAATCGGCACCGAATATGCAGCCATGTTGAAGAACATTTATGCCATTGCTGCGGGGATTGCCCATGGACTCGGCTACGGGGATAACTTCCAAAGTGTGCTGATGAGCAACGCCATACGTGAAATGAAACGGTTTATTGATCGTGTGTATAAAATGAAGCGAAACATCAACGCCTCTGCATATTTGGGCGATTTATTGGTAACGGGCTATTCGGTTTTTAGTCGCAACCGGATGTTCGGGAATATGATCGGCAAAGGCTACACCGTAAAAAGCGCCATGTTGGAAATGAACATGGTGGCCGAAGGCTATTATGCGACCCAAAGTGCCCACGACCTTATGGAAAAACTGCAAAAAAAGTCCAAAACACCCATCATAAATGCGGTGTACCAAATACTTTATAAAAACAAAGACCCGAAAAAGATTTTTGAGAAACTGACGGAGAAGTTGGATTGATTTCGCATTCAGAGCTTTAAAAGATTGAAACTGTAGCTTATAAATGGTAGGATAAAAGTCGTTTTCTCATCAAAATACTTTGTGTTTCGAGATATGTATATACCCAACATTATTTTAGACCTGTCTTTTCCATAACCAACGAAAATTTTGTTTGCGCTGAAATTATAATTTTCCAAAGAGGAATTTGAACCTACAATCTCTCCTTCTTCATTTAAAATTGATTCTGTTCTTACATACTCACTATTTCGGTTGAGCAAGCTAAGGCCGGCACCGACCAATAATTCGCCTTTTTGGAATACTTGAAAGTGATAGTTCAAGTTAAAATGATAGCCGAACATCAGCCCACGCTCTGTTTCTGAAGCTGTATTATCGATACGAGTTGTTATAAGGTCATAACGAAAAGAGGTTTTGAATCCTGCACTAAAATTTTGAGTAAAATAATAATCGAACCCTAAATTAAGTGCAGGGCCGGAATTTTGTAAATCGGGATTAATAAAGTTTTTGGCCTGGGCCTGATCTCCTGATTTGTAAATGGGGGTAATTCTATATTCAGCACCAAGGTTTAAAAAGAAATTTTTCGCTCTTGAGTTATCTTGGGCTGCAAGATATAGTGGCAGTAAAAATAGGAATAGAAGTATGCGCATTTTCATTTTAAAAATGATTTATCTAATACGAAGGACTAAAATGATATTCTATAACAGAATTTTTAATAACATTCCCAAAACCATTTAAAACGAAAAAATTGTCATATTCAAAAACATTACTGGCCTGTACCTGTGCTGAAATGTATTTTTGATTGTAGGATCTATAACTAATCACAGCACTAGTTCCATCCGGACGATTAAAATAAACGGATTTCAACGGTGCAGGAAACCCGTCATATTCATAAATTATATATGATATGAATGTACTTGAGGATTCACTTTTATTTATAATATGTTTATTAATGGTCTTAAAAACCCCATTATTTACATCACTATTAGAAAATTTACTTAATTTATATTCAGGGTTATTTCGAATTTGAGCCCCATCTATTGTCACCCTATCCCCCCAGTAATATCCCAGGGGATAAAAAAAATACATATTATCAGACATGGCATACCCATAAATATGCACATCTGCTTTTTCCAACCATGATTCCTTTTTATCCTTAATCTTTATTTTTTCAATTTGCAAATCTTTGGGTATATGACTTCCACTACCAGAAGATCTACCGCCTGAAGAACTCCCTTCTCCCCCTTCAAACCCTTCTTCAGCGATAGGGTCTGGCAACATATATTCTTGATCTTCTGGAGATATTCCGAGCACATAAACATCATTTTCTAAAGCTTCTGGTTTAGGGTTAGGGCCAAAAACATCCTCTTCCAACAACTTCCGATATTTTAATTCCAACTGTCCAGCAGCATCCAGTTTGTATCCCTGCACGATTTCTTTCTCTTTATCTGGGTCGTAACTATTAATCAGAAAGAAAGGTTCGCTTTCCCTTTACCCTTTAATGTTTCACCCAGTAAATCCTTAAAATATGAAGCTCCCATATGACCCTTTTTGCTCGACTTAGTAATTTCCTGTTCATCAAAATCTGGGTTGGATTGAAGTACTTCTTCCATTAAAAAAGTAAGGTGATAATTCTTATAGGCTAATTTTTTCTTTAACTCCGCTTTTTCAATACCCACTTTATCAAAGAGCAAAGAAGTAAGTTGACTTTCCTCAAAAGACATGTTTTGTTCTTCTTCATTTTCACATGAACTCAATAGTATTGCCAAAACTAAAATTACAGTTGGAAAAAAGGCATTTCGATGTACTAAGGGTTTTATTTTATAGAATTGCATTAAGTAGGTCTTTTTAAGTTAATAGAGTCAAGATTGGTCTCAAGCTATGTAAAAATTATCTTTCAAAACTCTCTAAATCAATGGATGCCCCTTTTGGGTTGACGGATGGTAGTTTTGAATTGACGGATGGGTAATTCTCAGATTTTTTCAAAAGAAAAATCGTGTCGAGAACTGGAAATCAACAAAATCCCATGGATTTCCCTCGAATTGATAGATTTTGGTAAAGAAAAATATAGATGAGAGGTTGGATTAACCCCACTCCAGGGAAAAATCGGAATGTTCCTTTAACTCCGTGTCCAACTCTTGGGAAAAGACCTCCATTTCTTGCGTGGAGTAATTGTACGCCTTCTGGAACTCCTCAAAAACAGCAGCTTTATATTTTCGGACACTTTCGATATCAAAATAAAGTCGACCCGTTCTTCTTATAAAAAAGTCCAATGGGTTCAACGCCATTTCGTGGGCAATGGTAAATTGAACCTCTGCCCTGATCATTCTTTCTTTGGGTTTGTCGCCTTTTATGTTGGCATACAGGTCCAAAATGGATTCGGTCTGCTTGCCGTAGGTGGTCACCAAATACCATGCATCGTACTTCGCAAAACCATCGGCTTGCAGTTGTTCTTCTATCTGGGCAATATATTTTTTAACGTGTTTGAACTTTTTAAAATCGTTTCCACAAAGTGGAATCTTGTCCGTGGTGCAAGCCTTCAGTTCCACATCATGGTCTTCCTCCATTTTTTTGGCGATTCGGTTCACCGTTCGCTCCGCCATTTTTCGGTATCCCGTCAGCTTTCCTCCCGCTATGCTGACCAATCCCGTATCGGAAGTGAAAATTTCATCCTTTCTTGACAATTCGGAGGCTGATTTGCCTTCCTCGTGGATCAAAGGTCGCAGTCCGGCCCAAGAAGAAATGATGTCGTCCAACTCCAAATCAATATCGGGGAACATATTGTTGACCGCCGAAATCAGGTAGATAGCATCTGCAAGTTCCGTGGTCACATGATCCTTGTCCGAATTATAGTTAGTGTCGGTAGTACCAATGTAGGTTACTTTACCACGCGGAATGGCGAACATCATCCTGCCGTCGGGAATATCAAAATAAACGGATTGCTTCACGGGGAGTTTTTCCTTTGGAAACACCAAGTGTACACCCTTGGTCAGGTGCAACCGCTTGCCTTTTTTGGATTGATTGACACTTCTAAGCTCATCCACCCAAGGTCCTGCGGCATTGATCACATATTTTGATGACACACGGTATTCATCTCCAAAAACCTCGTCCGAAAACTTGACCCCTGCTACTTTTTCATCCCCATAAACAAAATCCGTCACCCTGGTGTAATTGAATATCTCAGTACCAAATTGAAGGCTGGTCTTTAGGTTTTCCAAGGTCAATCGGGCATCATCTGTTCGGTACTCGGCATAATAGCCTGCACCGTTCAGTATCTTTTTGGGCAAAAGGGGCTCCAACTTCATAGCTTCCTTTTTCTCCAGCATCTGTCGTTTATCATCCCCTGAAACTTGTGCCAAAATATCATAGACCTTCAAGCCGATAGATGTCAGCCATTTTCCATAGGAACCCCCCTCGATAAGTGGAAGCAACATTTTTTCGGGAAGCACTAGATGCGGGGCTAATTTATGCACGATGGCTCTTTCCGAACCCACTTCTTTCACCAGCCAAAAGTCGAACTGCTTTAAGTAACGTAGTCCGCCATGAATCAACTTGGTGGATTTACTGCTGGTACCCGATGCGAAATCACCCTTTTCGAGCAACAACACCTTCATTCCGCGAGAAGATGCATCCAAGGCAATGCCTGCGCCTGTGATTCCCCCACCAATTACCACCAGGTCATAGGTAGAGTTGGCCGCTTTTTGCAGTTTGTCCTTTCTGTCGATATTGGAAAAAGCAATGTTCTCGCCCATGTTTCTATTTGTTGAATTCGTACTCTCGTTCCACCCTGCAAATCCTGACCTTGTACCAGGTATACCATGTTTTTATCCCGTTTTTCTGGGCCTGTCTATGGTCCATATTGGCTTTCCAATCGGCAATGGCCTCCAGACTTTCCCAATAACTAACGGTAATGCCCAAGCCGTCCCGGGCACTTTCCATTTCTAAAAAACCAGTTTGTTTTTTGGCCAAGCTTTCCATTTCTTCGGCCATTTCAGCATATCCTTGGTCGCCATCTGTTCGGAGACTGGTAAAAATTACAGCATAATATGGCTTTTTCAGTTCCATTTAGGTGATGTATTCTTTTTCCATAAAGTAATTGACCAAGGCCTCCTTCATTAAAACGGATTGTTCACCGGCTTTTAATGGCGGTAATTGTTCCTTGATGGTATAGTGCGGCCATCCGTCTTCATCGAAAAAATCAAAATCGTAGTAACCATATGGTTCCAGTAATCGACATATGGCAATATGCATCAAGTTGACCTTCTCGTCCTTTTTAAATTTACGATGAAAATTGCCCAATTCCTGAACACCCACCAAATAAACTATTCCGTCCAGTTCCAACGGGTCGCCATCGGAAAATTGGGCGGACAGTTTCTTTACCAAAAATTCCCATCGTTCCTTTAATTGCTCGTCTCTTGACATGTGTTTTACTATGAGTACCAAAGGTACAAATCAATATTCTATATTTGTTAAAACCCTTGTATGAGCTTTTTGGATATTATTATCGGTATTCTTTTGGTCTGGGGCCTTTACAAAGGCTTAAAAAATGGCCTTTTTGTGGAATTGGCCTCTTTGATTGCCTTGATTGCCGGAATATACGGCGCCATACATTTTTCGTACATCACGGGGGATTACCTTGCCGAACAGTTTGATTGGAGCGACCAATATCTGAAAATTGCCGCTTTTCTGATCACCTTTTTTGCCATCATCATTGTAGTGAACTTGGCCGGAAAATTCCTGACCAAGATTGCCGATTTTGCCATGCTCGGACTTTTGAACAAAATTGCTGGGGGTATTTTTGGTGCGCTAAAGGTCGCCGTAATTTTGGGGGCATTCCTTATTTTCTTCGAAAAGCTTGCCTCTCCCTTGGGACTGATCAACGAGGAAACCAAAGAACAATCCGTTTTTTACAATCCTATCAAGGAAATCGGAAATTTAGTATTCTCCTATGTTTTGGATGATGGGGAAGCTACTCCCTCTCCGGAGGTTGAGACCACGCACGAAATCATATAAACAGTTCATTTTTCCCGATAAAACGATTCCTCGCTTCATTTAAAAACGATGTAAGGTACAGCTTGCTGTATTTCAACCTGATAAATTGCCCTGACATGGAATTTTTATGGAAAAGGGAAACATCTCCGTTAGCTTAGCAACGAGAACATTAGGGAACTTAGAACACTCCCGGAGAAACACCCCGAAAATGAAAAAAGTATATGGCATTCTATTGGTCATAGTGCTGGCTATTGCATTAAGTTACTGCAGTACATCCACTGTACAGCAAGAAGAGCAGGACTACACCGAGGCAACCCTTGGCAACGAAAAAATTACAGTAGACCCCGTTAAAATGGAGGAAGACCTATTAAATCTGGTGAATCTTCACCGTGAATCTATTGGGTTGGCCATTTTAAGCAAAAGTGACCCCGCCTACAAATATGCCGAAGAGCATAACGACTACATGATTTCAAAAAATACACTTAGCCACGATAATTTTCAATCCCGGGCAGAAAAGATTGCCGAGGAAACCAATGCAATCAGTGTATCGGAAAATGTGGCCAGATACTATGTTTCAGCAGAAAAAACTTTGGAAGGCTGGCTTAATAGCTCTTCACACAAAGAAGCTATGGAAGGAGATTTTTCTCATACCACCTTGAGCGTTCAATTGGATAAGCAAGGTAGACCCTATTATACGCAGATATTCATAAAAGTGAAATAATCAACCCATTATATTTTGGAAAAAGGGCCGGCTACCAAGCTGGCCTTTTTTATTAATCGCTATGTTGGCAGCAAGGTTTTTTTTACCTTTCGTAAAATCTTTGAACATGGCAATACAGGAACCTTTCAATCTAAATAAATGGATTGAGAAAAACCGAGATACCCTAAAACCTCCGGTAGGCAATAAAAATTTATACAAAGAGTCTGGGGATTATATAGTAATGATCGTAGCCGGCCCTAACGCCAGAAAGGACTATCATTACAACGAGACCGAGGAGCTTTTCTATCAACTAGAAGGAAATATTGAAGTCCATATTCAAGAAGATGGGCAAAAAAAGACCATGAAACTAGGACCTGGGGATATGTACCTTCATCCCGCCAAGGTTCCCCACTCGCCCGCCAGACAAAAAGGCTCCATTGGGTTGGTAATCGAGCGAAAACGAGCCCATCTTGATGCCGAAGATGGTCTATTGTGGTTTTGCGACAACTGCAACCATAAATTATACGAGGTCTATTTTAAACTAAACGATATAGAAAAAGACTTCTTGGGTCATTTTAAACACTTTTACGGTTCGGAAGAATTACGAACTTGTGATAATTGTGGTACAGTTATGCCTGTGGATGAACGTTTTGTTGCCAAGGAAGAATGATACTCATTGTAGCAAAGACCATCATCGGGATTGTAGCATTGTTGCATATCTACTTTTTGTGGCTAGAGATGTTTGCTTGGACCACAAGAGCAAAAAAAGTTTTCCGCTCATTACCTGATCATTTGTTTGAGCCAACTAAAACATTGGCCGCAAACCAAGGACTGTATAATGGATTCTTGGCTGCTGGGCTAATTTGGTCTTTGATAATTCAAAATACCGATTGGCAAATCTATGTGGGATTATTTTTTTTGGGCTGTGTTGCTATTGCAGGTATGTATGGAGCAGCTACCGCATCAAAGAAAATATTCACGGTACAGGCACTACCTGCACTTGTTGGCATAGCTCTTTTGTTGGCTCATCTATTCCTGTAAACCGTTCATTCTCTAAGAGATTATTTGTATAATTGTAAAAATATAACAATACACTCTTAAAAAGTTATAAATGTCAAGAACAGCAACTGCTTTTGGAATAGAAGAAGCCCTAAAAGAATTGGGTCTGAACGAAATAAACAATGGTACTTCCACAGGAAAAGATTGGTTTTCCAATGGGGACATCATAGAATCGTATTCTCCGGTTGATGGAGCCCTTATCGGGAAAGTAAAGTCAACAACCCGGGAAGATTACGAAAAGGTAATTACCTCCGCCCAAACAGGTTTTAAAAAATGGCGTACCATGCCAGCTCCGCAAAGAGGGGAAGTGGTTCGAAAGTTTAATGATGAACTGCGTAGGTTGAAGGAGCCTCTTGGTAAATTGGTGTCTTATGAAATGGGCAAAAGTTATCAAGAAGGACTGGGAGAGGTACAGGAAATGATTGACATTTGTGATTTCGCCGTAGGCCTATCCCGACAATTGCACGGATTGACCATGCACAGTGAACGCCCCGGTCACCGCATGTACGAGCAGTATCATCCGTTAGGAGTGGTCGGTATTATTTCCGCATTTAACTTCCCGGTAGCTGTTTGGTCTTGGAACACGGCTTTGGCCTGGGTCTGTGGAGATGCCTGCATCTGGAAAGGTTCCGAAAAAACACCAATGACCTCGGTTGCCTGCCAAAATATTGCTGCACGCGTATTTTCTGAAAATGGAGTACCGGAAGGTATTTCTTGTTTGATTACCGGCGATTATAAAGTTGGCGAATACATGACCAAAGATGAACGAATCCCCTTGATTTCTGCAACAGGGTCTACCAGAATGGGGAAAATAGTGGCCAAAACTGTGGGGGAAAGACTAGGAAAGTCATTGTTGGAGCTCGGCGGGAACAATGCCATCATCGTAACACCCGATGCCAATATAAAAAACACAGTAATCGGTGCCGTTTTCGGTGCAGTGGGTACTTGCGGACAGCGCTGTACCTCTACTCGTAGGTTGATTGTGCACGAAGACGTATATGACAAGGTCAAGAATGCCATTGTGGACGCGTACAAGCAAATCCGTATTGGTAATCCTCTCGACGAAAACAACCATGTTGGGCCATTGATCGATAAAGATGCCGTAAAAAATTATTTGAACGCCCTAGAAAAAGTAAAGACCGAAGGAGGTAACATCTTGGTTGAAGGAGGAGTTCTGGAAGGTGAAGGTTATGAAAGTGGTTGTTATGTGAAACCCGCCATCGCTGAAGCTGAAAATCATTTTGAGATTGTCCAGCACGAGACTTTTGGCCCTGTCCTATACATTTTAAAATACAGTGGTGATTTGGAAAATGCATTGGATATGCAAAATGGGGTAAGACAAGGTCTATCATCGGCCATAATGACGAACAACTTAAGGGAGGCCGAACGATTCCTATCCGTTGAAGGTTCGGATTGTGGAATTGCCAATGTGAATATAGGTACTTCCGGAGCTGAAATTGGTGGTGCCTTTGGTGGTGAAAAAGAAACTGGTGGTGGTAGAGAAAGTGGTTCCGACGCATGGAAAGTGTATATGCGAAGACAAACAAACACAATCAACTACACTACCGAGCTACCGCTCGCACAGGGTATTAAGTTTGATCTATAAAAAAGAAAAGCCGCCCATTTGGACACAGTGCCAAATGGGCAGTCTTTAAAACCAACTTAACTAACTCAAACTTAACTTTAAAACCCTATTTCAGTGCCGGATCATTGTCGGGAGAAACAGGGTTCTTCACTTAATGTTGAATTCCAAATTTCAAAATATTTAATGGAGAAATTAAGAGGTATGTTACAATTGGTTCTGAAAAGTGTATAGTTGGTGTATTTTGTTTTATCCTTTGTTTTTTGATTTTTCCTACAAAATCAGATTGTTTTTACAAATAGTGTGGTTTTCGAGCGTTTTATTTAATTTTTTAAGATTTTTTTGGTACTTTAAATAAGAACTACGCACAGTTGATTCAACGACTATGGATTTGTTAAGTTCTACTATATGGTATTGGGTAATTTTGGCCGTTACAGGGATAGTTTCGGGTGTCTTGGGATATGTTTTTGGAAAATCAGACACTTCTTCCTCTTCAGATAAATCTATTGAACTGAATATACTGGAAATTGAAAATGCCAAATTAAAATCGGACCTTGATACTTGCAGAAAACGTTTGGATTCCAATCATACCAAAAGCTTTAAGTTTGATTCTAAAATAAAGTTTTCAAAAAACGAAGATTTCATTTTTCACGTAAACGAAGCCAAAGCCATTTATGGAAAGAGTATCAAGGAAAATGATCTAAAGCTTATCGAGGGAATCGGGCCCAAAATCGAAGAACTCTTCCACAATTTTAACATCAAAACATGGAAAAGCCTATCAGAAACCCCGGTTGATAAATGCCAAGAAGTGCTTGACTCAGGTGGAAGCCGATACCGCATACACGACCCGGCCTCTTGGCCCATGCAAGCAAAAATGGCCTACGAAGGCCATTGGGAACAACTATTCGATTGGCAAGAAAAGCATAAGGCAGGAAAATATTGATGAAACAAAGACAGACCTGTCTTTCTACATCATTCCGTTGGCCTCTACCCATTTAAAGGTGTACTGTTCTTGCGAAAATTGCATGCGTTCTGAAATTCTTTGCAGGCGCTCAGGGAGCTTCATCAAATACACCCTAGCTTTCTCCGCTTGGTCGGAAAGTCCACGAAGATTTCCAATATCCCAATAATCGTTCAACTTTTTCAGGATATCGATATAATCCTGCGCCGTATATACTCCCAAACGTTGTGCGCAATTGGAAAACTGCTCAAAGGCTTCACCAATGCTTCCACCAGATTCCCTTAAAAAATGGGCGGGCATTACAATCTTTTTCTTCATCATATCTGCAAAGGCCAATACCATTCCATCAGGATCTTGCCCCATAATGGTCTTTACAAATTCACGATAGGCCAAATGATGCCTCATTTCATCTCCAGCGATGATGGTACACATTTTGGCCAACAACCCATTTCCTTTTTGCTTGGCCATCTTCCCGACACGCTTATGTGATATATTGGTGGCCAATTCTTGAAATGTAGTGTACACAAAGTTCTTATATGGATCTCTGTCAGTTCCAATGTCAAATCCATCGGAAATTAGGTGTTGCGTAGTAATTTCTATTTCACGCATGTTCACACGGCCTGATAGGTACAAATATTTGTTCAGGACATCGCCATGGCGATTCTCTTCCGCTGTCCAGGCACGCACCCATTTGCTCCAGCCGTTTTCTTTTCCACTATGTTGATCTATCCCTTCAACATCCATTAACCAAGACTCATATGTAGGTAGGGCCTCTTCTGTTATGGTATCGGCAACCAAGGTCACCCAAAAATCATATCCGAGTTCCTTGGCCTCACCGCGAAGCTTTTCAACCTCATCAAAAAATTTATCACTTTGGGAATCCGGCAAAAAATCTGTGGGCTGCCATATTTTTTCGGTCGGAATAAGAAACTCGTTCATAAAACCGTCAACCTTGGGCTCAATGGCCTGCATCACTTCCAATCTTACATTCTTTATCGACATACTACGGGGTTTTTTACAAAGGTCTTTATAATTTAATGAATTTAAATCAAATTTCTTCCTCTTTCTCCTGGATAAAATTTATGGACCGGATCACTTTGCCAAAATTCTTTGGTTTCTACATCCAATATCGTCAAACCGCCTTTAAAAGCAGCTCCTGTATCCACGTTCCAAACATTGGCCTTGTTCTGTGGTTTTACAAACTCTTTCTTGGAAAGCGGAGTGTGGCCAATATAAACCTCTTTGTAATGTGTCAGTCGCTTCGGGTACTTGGCATCCGTTGGTCCAAGATCGGGGTCCATGGCCGTGGCCAACTCCCATAATGTTCTGTCCCAATAAAAAGATTGCTCAAAATATTCGTAATCTATTCCCTTGAGGTTGGTGTAGCCTGCATGCAGATACAATCTGTTATCATTCTCCAAATAATAATTTTTGAGACTTTTATAAAACTTGATATGCTCGTCCCATTTGTTCCTATCAGCATTTAGATAACTGTTTCTTGTAGCAGTTCCACCATGGGCCAACCACTGCGGGTTTTCATTTTGGTCGACCAGCCAGGCCCTGCAAAGTTCATCATGGTTGCCCCTAATAAATGTGCAATGGTAATCGTTTTGCAGTTGAATCAAAAAGTCCACGGTTTCCACTGCCGTGCTCCAGCCATCAACATAATCGCCCAAAAAAATAATATGATCTTTCGGAGTTATTTTGGCTTTTGTCAAAAGTTGTTCCAAAGCCCTTACCCCGGAATGGATGTCGCCCACTACCAGTGTTCGCATAAAATAGTTTTTGACAATATTACATACAAATGGTTTGCCGATGAAAAATCATGGCGGCTTTATCTCGCATTTAACCTAGAATTCAAATAAACCTAACCGTTTTTTGGACATGGTATTATTTTCTATGTACCTTAGAATATTCCGAAAACGATATGAAAAAAGTATACTGCATTGGCGAAGTGTTGATAGATTTCGTTGCCGAACGACAAGGAAGCGACCTTTCCAAAGCAAACCAGTTCACTAAAAAAGCAGGTGGAGCACCAGCCAATGTGGCCTGTGCCATTTCCAAACTGGGAGGTAACGGAATTTTTATTGGTAGCGTTGGGAATGATCCCTTTGGCAAATTTCTTTTGAAAACCTTAAAAAATGAAGGGGTTGATGTTTCGCTCACCCAATTATCCGATACGTTTACAACTCTTGCCTTTGTTTCCCTCTCGGAAGATGGCGAACGTGATTTTGTTTTTAGCAGGGGAGCCGATAAAGAACTAAAATACAATCCAGACCTGCGGAAAAACCTTCCAGGAAACATTCTTCACCTTGGAGCAGCGACCGCACTTTTGGGTGGGCCTTTGGAAAAAACATACGGCAGATATCTTTTTGATGGGCTTACCAAGGATATGTTCATTTGTTTTGACCCCAATTTTAGAATCGATCTCTGGAAGGATGATGAGGAAACTTTTATAAAAAAGTGCATGCCATTTGTGGAAAAATCCCATTTGTGCAAGTTTAGTTCCGAAGAGGCCCAACTTATTTCAGGAAAGGAAGATTTACATGATGCTTGCGATGCCCTGCATAAGGTAGGAACAAAAATAATCACCGTTACTTTGGGAAAAGAAGGGACCTTGCTGAGCATGAACGGCAACAAAAAAGTAATTCCCAGTGTAAAAGTAACCCCTGTTGACACCACAGGTGCCGGCGATGCCTTTATCGGATGCCTATTATACCAAATTTCAGATTTGGGCAATTTTGAACCTGTTTTCGAGGATTTCTCATTGCTTGAAAAAATGGTAGCTACCGCCAACAAGGCCGGTGCCATTACCACTACTAATTACGGAGCCATTGTGGCATTGCCCACCAAGGACCAGCTCGATAAATAAATGAACCAAGCCAGCTTACATAAACTAATTCCCCAGACAGAAAAGGATGCCAAAAAGCTCTTTGAGCTGCGATTGGCCACCAACCTTACCTTGATTCAAAAGCAGTTCTTCTCCTTATATACCGAAGAGCATCACGAAAAAGATTTTCAGAAACTGTTGAAGCTTCTTCCGAAGTTGTTTGAGGAAAGGCCCGACCACTTAAAAAAACAAGATCTTGAGCGTATCAACGCAGCAAATTGGTACCAGTCCGAAAAGCTCATGGGGATGCAGCTTTATGTAGAGCATTTTAATAAAGACCTTAAAGGACTTCAAGAAAAAATACCCTATTTCAAAAAACTTGGAATCAACTTTCTGCATCTAATGCCCATTACTACCCGGCCCAAAGGAGAAAGTGATGGGGGCTACGCGGTAAACAGCTATCTGGAGGTGGACAAAAAATACGGTTCCAAAGAAAATCTCCTGGAATTGACCAAGGCCTTTCGCAAAAATGGTATCTACTTGATGCTTGATTTTGTGGTCAACCATACCTCCGACGAATTTTCGTGGGCCAAAAAAGCGAAGAAAGGGGATAAAAAATACCAAGGCTACTATTACACCTACGAAGATTTTACAATTCCGGCCGAATTTGAAAAAACCCTGCCCGAGGTGTTCCCAGAAACATCACCCGGTAATTTTACTTACATCCCCGAAATGGAGAAGTGGGTAATGACGGTCTTCAACAGTTATCAATGGGACCTCAACTATACCAATCCCGAAGTATTTCTGGAGATGCTCACCAACTTGGTAAAGCTAACGGATATGGGCGTGGATGTGGTGCGTTTTGATGCCCTTGCCTTTCTCTGGAAAAAAATCGGGACCATTTCCCAAAACTTGCCAGAGGCACACAACCTTATCTCCCTCTTCCGGATGTGCCTGCAAGTGGTGGCCCCAGGTTCCATTCTGTTGGCAGAGGCCATTGTAGCACCAACCGATATCGTAAAATATTTTGGAGAAGAAGAGAAAAGGGGCAACGAATGTGAAATTGCCTATAATGCTTCCTTGATGGCTCTCTTATGGAACTCCATTGCCACAAAAAAAACACAATTGCTTTATAAAAGTTTGATGCACGTTCCACCCAAACCACAAGATTGTACGTGGATCAATTACATTCGTTGCCATGACGATATTGGATTGGGGTACGAAAACCATCTGATCCAAGAACTGGGTTGGAATCCCGAAATGCATAGAAAATTTTTGCTGGACTATTATTGCCAACGATTGGATTGGTCGCCTGCCACGGGACTGCTTTTTATGTACAACCCAAAAACGGGAGATGGTCGCATCACGGGAAGTGCAGCTTCTTTATTGGGACTTGAAAAAGCCATCAAAACCAAAAACGAAGCGTTATTGGAAGAGTCGGTAAAGAAAATTGTTCTGCTGCAAGGCATCACATTGGCTTTTGGCGGCATTCCGTTGATCTACGCTGGGGACGAAATTGGAACACTGAACGACTACTCCTTCCAAAATGATGCTTCCAAAAAAGGGGACAGCCGATGGGTGAACCGCCCGATGCAGGATTGGGAAACCATCACAAAATTGGACAAGGAGGTTTCACCCCAATCCAGAATATTCCACACCCTTCAGAGGCTCATCAAAATAAGAAAGGAAAACTCCGTTTTTGCCGACCATAACAATCTTGAACTGTACCATACAGGAAATGACCATGTTTTTTCTTTTGAAAGGCCAGAGGACCAAAAAGGGCTATTGGTCATCTGTAATTTTGATGAAAACCCACAAGTTATTGATAGTGCCTGGATCAAAAAATTGGGGTATTTCAGTAAAGGAGAGCCGTTGGATTTGGTATCCGGTGAAAAAGTGGGCCTGAACAGTGCTCTTTTGGAACTAATGCCCTACCAGATGCTCTGGCTAATGAAGTCCTAGGCATACCTGACCTTTCGCAATATCCGTTGCGACTCTTTCAAGGATTGATATACGTGGCTATCATATGCTTTTAACAGCGCCCGTGCCCCATCCATTTTATCCTTGGCCTCTTCAAAACCGTTCAAATAACAAATGAGGTATGTCGCGGGAAGGTGCGTCATATCCGTGTGTTCGGAATCCGTGAGGGGAATATGGCTTTCCAGTTTTTTGAGCAGGGCATTGTTCGTGTTGTACACGTGGTACAGCGTTTTCTTATCAAACTGTGGCGGTTCAAATATCAATTTGTTGTTGATGGTATACTTGCCATTGTCCGAAAATGTGATCGTCATCTCTTCCAAGGGGTAATATTTCTGTTGAGATCCCAAACCCAGTTGCACATATTCCAACGTTTTGAAAGAATCGTCATCATAATCAATGGTAATTTCATCCAAAGCCGAATAGAACAATTTTACCTGTTCGTTGATGAGCTCAATATCCACCCTTGAATAGTAAATCTTTCCTTTTACTTTTTTCTTGTTCCCCGCCCAACAGACCACAAATTGTTCCTTGAACACTTTGTAATCGCTTGTTAAATCGGGATGCCTTGTATTGAAAAAATTCAACACGGCATCCAAAGTATACTCTATATTGTTCCGAGCATGCTGCTCAATGGTGGCTACCTTTTCGGAATTGATGTCCTTCAACGTTATATCAAAAGCTTTGGGCAGGCTGATGCTTCCTTCACGAAAGAAAACGGCTCCCCCGTAGTACTTCCAGATATTTTTGCGCAGGGCACAGACCTTTCCGTTCGATCTAATGGTGACCAACCCGACCACCTTACCTTCGGGCAAGTGGGGAAAGGGAATATTTTCATAGGAAATCAGAGGTGGGTTGTCCAAATAGGCATTGACAAGATTTTGGATTTTGCTGTCATCAAAAAAATCGACGCCAACAATTGTATTGTCCTCATCCTCCACTCCGATTACGATAAAGGAATTGTTTTTGGGGTTGCTGTTGGCCAAAGCGCAGACATGCTTTAAAAACTTGGCCTTGCCTTCCTTTTCCCCAATGGATATAAAACGCTTTTTGTCGTAAAAACTATTCTCATCGTTGTGGGCCAATAAGTTTTTTACGAGTAGGCGTTTATTGATCATAGTTCCTTGTTCACAATTGTGCTGCTGGCCTGTGCTGTGGGCATTACCACAAGGTCGGCAATGTTCACGTGATATGGCCTCGTGACCACGAACAGGATAATATCCGCAATATCCTCAGGTCTTAGGGGTTGAAATCCTTTGTATACATTAGCTGCTCTTTCCGAGTCTCCCTTGAACCTTACATCGCTAAATTCCGTTTCCACCAAGCCAGGGTTTACGGCACCCACGCGAATTCCGTATGCATTGAGATCTATACGCATACCTTGATTGATGGCATCCACGGCATGCTTACTGGCACAGTATACATTTCCATTAGGGTACACTTCCTTCCCTGCCGTAGAACCGATATTGATGATATGCCCCGATTTACGTTCCGTCATTTTCGGGATGATGGCCTTGGATATGTAGAGCAATCCTTTTACGTTAATGTCCAACATAGCATCCCAATCATCCGGGCTGCCCTTATCTATGGGATCCAATCCGTGGGCATTCCCAGCATTGTTGACCAAGATATCAATCTCGGAAAATTCCTTGGGCAAACTTTTGATGGCCGAGAAAACATCCTCACGATTTCTGACATCAAAATTAAGCGTGAAAATGGCCGTATCTCTTCCCAACTTATTTCTGAGTTGCTCCAAGCGCTCCTGTCTTCGCCCACAAAGAATGAGATTGAAACCTTGCTTTGCAAAAAGTTCTGCCGTCGCTTTGCCAATTCCGCTGGTTGCTCCTGTAATCAATGCTATTTTCGCCATTTTCAATTTTTACGGAACATCGTGACCTTGGCTTGCCACCAAAAGTGTAAACCAATCCTGAAGTTCCAGTTCTATTTTTGCGGCCGCAGCCGATTGTTCAATTCTTTTCTTGTTCGTAGTTCCGATGACAGGGTGCACGTTGACGGGATGTTTTAAGATCCACGCCAAAAGCAACTGGCTTTCGGTTGCATTGTACTTTTCCATTAGGGGCGGCATCGCTTCTTTAATGCGCTCCACCTGTTCATCGGTTTCCCTAAAAAAGCTGCCCAACGGACTCCAGGCCATGGCCATTCTCTTGTTGGTGATGCAATCATCAAAGGTACCATCGTACATGGGGTCGTGGTGCGTTAAGGAAAACTCTACCTGGTTCCCTTCAACGGCAATGGCATTTTCCAACATGGCCACTTGGTAGGTCGTAAAATTGGACACCCCAAATTGTTTGATTTTCCCACTTTGCAACAAATGTTGGGCGGCCTCCGCCATTTCATCGGGATGCATCAATGGACTTGGTCTGTGCATCAAAAAAAGGTCCAGATAATCCGTATGTAATTTTTTCAAGGACTCTTCCGCCGACCAGATGATGTAGTCCTTATCATATTGATAATGATTGACTTTATTGTTCCTACCGCGGGTCATCTGAATCCCACACTTGGTGATCAATTGGATGTCCTCCCTTTTGATTTTACTATCCTTAAAAGCGGCTCCAAAATCGCCCTCGGTAGAATAGCTGCCGTAAATGTCGGCGTGGTCAAAAGTGGTGAGTCCACATTCGATGCTGTGGTGCATCAATTCGATCATTTCATTCTTGGAAAGTTTTTTTCCCCAACTTCCCCAGGTCATTGCTCCCGATATAATGCGGGAAAATTTCGTTGTCTGTTCCATATGCGCTGAAAGTATAAAATTAAACCCTTAAATCCTTCATAAAACTAGGGGTTTAGCGTTTTTTTTAACCATTAATTAACAGGCAGGTTTTAAATAAATTTTCATTTTGCACACCTTAGTTAAAACCCCGACCTTAACACCAAACAATAAAAGTATATAATGGAAGAAAACACTACTATTGATATTAGTGCTGTGAATGAGAAAATTGCCCAAGAAAGCGCTTTTATTGACCTTTTAAAGGTTGAAATGAACAAAGCGATAGTAGGGCAGACCCATATGGTCGAACGCTTGCTCATTGGTTTATTGGGCAAAGGGCACATTCTGCTCGAAGGTGTTCCCGGACTGGCAAAAACGCTCGCCATCAACACCTTGGCAAAAGCAGTGAAAGGAAGTTTCAGCAGAATACAGTTTACTCCCGATCTTTTACCTGCCGACGTTGTTGGTACGCTTATCTACAACATAAAGGAGAACGACTTCTCCATAAAAAAAGGACCCATCTTTGCCAACTTTGTATTGGCAGACGAGATCAACAGGGCCCCTGCCAAAGTACAGTCCGCCCTTTTGGAGGCCATGCAGGAAAAGCAGGTGACCATTGGTGACGAGACCTTTATTTTGGACAAACCGTTTTTGGTAATGGCCACCCAAAACCCAGTGGAACAAGAAGGAACCTACCCACTTCCCGAAGCACAGGTAGACCGATTTATGTTGAAAACAGTAATCGATTATCCTAAACTCAACGAGGAGCAGCTCATAATACGCCAAAACCTGAGAGGTGCTACCGAACCCGTTAACCCCGTGGTTTCTTTGGAGCAAATTCTAAGGGCCCAAGAAACCGTACGTGAGGTTTATATGGATGAAAAAATTGAAAAGTACATTCTCGACATCATCTTCGCAACGCGGTACCCGGAAAAATACAATTTGGAAAGCTTGAAGCCGCTCATCAGTTTCGGTGCTTCCCCGAGGGGTAGTATCAACTTGGCCAATGCCTCCAAATGCTATGCGTTCATCAAGCGAAGAGGTTACGTGGTTCCCGAGGATGTAAGGGCCGTGGTACACGACGTACTTCGCCACCGTATCGGGATCACCTACGAGGCCGAGGCAGAAAATATTACTTCCGAAGAAATCATCAACAAGATTGTAAACGAGGTAGAAGTGCCTTAGCGGTTCAATGTTTATCGGAATAAGTAGCAATACTTTTAACCAACCCGAAAACCTATTTTTTTGAACCAAATGGATACAAAGGAACTACTAAAAAAAGTACGTAAAATTGAAATCAAGACTCGGCGTCTTTCCGACCATATTTTTGGTGGGGAATACCATTCTACGTTCAAGGGTAGGGGGATGACGTTCAGCGAGGTACGCCAGTATCAGTTTGGTGATGATGTGCGCAGCATTGACTGGAACGTGACCGCGCGCTACAATGAACCTTATGTTAAGGTTTTTGAAGAAGAGCGCGAACTTACCATGATGCTGATGGTGGACGTGAGCGGCTCGGAACTTTTCGGCACCTCCAACCAGTTCAAAAAAGACATTGTCACCGAAATTTCGGCCACGCTTGCCTTTTCCGCGCTTCAGAACAACGATAAGGTCGGTGTGATTTTGTTTTCCGATGAGGTGGAACTCTTCATCCCGCCAAAAAAAGGAAAAAGCCACGTACTCCGAATCATTCGCGAATTATTGGAATTTCATCCAAAAAGCAGCGAAACCAATATCGCGGAAGCCTTAAAGTTCTTGACCAATGTGATGAAGAAAAAAGCCATTGTTTTTGTGCTTTCGGATTTTATCGCCGACGATTACGACAATACGCTTCGCATTGTGGGCAACAAACATGATGTTACAGGAATCCGGGTGTACGATGAGCGCGAGGAAACCATTCCAAACTTGGGAATGGTGCAAATGCAAGATGCAGAAACTGGTGAAATACAATTAGTGAACACCCAATCCAAACAAGTACGTTCAGCTTACGGACAACATTATAAGGACAAAGTTGCCTATTTTTCCAATTCCTTTAATAAATCTGGATGCGGTGTAATCAATTGTCGGGCGGATGAAAGTTATGTGAAAAAGCTGTTGGGCTATTTTAAACGTAGAGGATAATGCGAATGGACAACCTACATAAAATTGGAAGCATAAAAGGAGCCCAACACATTTTGGGTGCTTTTTTGTTACTGATGCTTTTACCTACGCTCGGTTTTTCGCAAACACAACCCAAGGTCGATGCCGAAGTGGACACCTTGGCCATTAAAATCGGAGAACAGATCAAATACAAGATTACGGTCGAAGCAGATTCCACCGATGTGGTTTTCTTTCCCGAGGGCCAAACTTTTTCCCCACTTGAAACCGTAGAGGCCATAATGGCCGACACCCTCAAAAATGATGACAAGGTCATTCTTCAAAAAATATATTCGCTCACACAGTTTGATAGCGGTGCATATACCATTCCCCCACAGCGAATCGCCATCAACGAGCAGCCTTTTTTCACGGATTCCTTCCAAGTTAAGGTTGCCGATGTAGCAGTGGACACCACTAAACAGAAGATGTACGACATCAAACCCTTGATTGAGGTAGAGCGGAGCACCGCCGACATGTGGCTTACCGCACTTTGGATTCTTTTGGGGCTGATTGTGGTAGGTGGATTGGTCTATTGGTTCTTTTTGCGCAAAAAGCCATTGACCGAGGAAGAGAAAGTCGCCTTGCTCCCTCCTTATGACCGAGCGTTGATGGAGCTGAAAAAACTGGAGAATTCAAGGTATCTCATTCAGGATGAGTACAAACAATACTATTCCGAGCTTACCGATATTGTTCGTTCCTATTTGGAAGAAGATGTACACGTGACGGCCATGGAAAGTACCACCTCGGAGCTTATCACCAAATTGGAAATGTTGCGCGATGCCGGTGAACTTAAGTTAGAGGATGATACCATCCAACAATTTCAAAAAATATTGCAAACGGCTGATTTGGTTAAGTTTGCCAAGAACAAACCAGCATCGTCCATTGCGGAACAGGATAGAAAATTGGTCGAAGAAATTGTGACCAAAACGCACGCTGGACTACCCGAGCCTACCGAAGAAGATTTGTTGTTGGACGAGGAATATCTGGAAGAACTTGCGAAGAAAAAACAACGCAAAAGAATCTATTGGGCCGCGGCCATTTTTGCAGGGATCATTGTTCTGGGCGGTATTGGGTCTACCATTTATTTTGGAACCAAAAAAGTGCGTGATACCGTTTTTGGCTACCCCACCAAAGATTTATTGGAGAATGAGTGGGTGGCCAGCTCCTATGGTTTCCCTCCCATTCAAATAGAAACTCCTGAGGTTTTGGTGCGCCAAGAGCCACAGCTACCCAAAGAAACCGAGGAACTCATCAAAGAACTTCAGGCCTTTTCCTATGGAAGTTATGTTGGTATTTTTTCCGTAAGCACAAGCTCCATAACCTTTAAAGAAGAAAAAGAAGAGCCTCAATTTGATGCGGTTATCGGTTCCACCTTAGCCAATTTTGAACAACTAGGTCTTAAAAACATCATTACCAAACAAGAAGAATTTGTTACCCAATCCGGTGTAAAAGGGATGAAAACTTATGGTACCGGAACTCTGGAACGACCCAATGGAGACTCCAAAAGGGCCAAATACAACATTCTCACCTTTGGCGGTAAAGGTTTTATCCAGCAAGTGGTGATCACTTGGGAAGAGGAAGATGAATATGCAGAGCAGATTGTTAACCGGATTTTAGGAAGTCTTGACGTAAAAACACAAGTATAAATGTTTGAGAATATAGAATTTGCAAACCCTGAATTTTTCTGGCTGCTATTACTGCTGCCATTGGCTTTGCTATGGTATTTTTTCAAACGGAAAAATGAAATGGCATCCCTCCGTATTTCTAGTATCAAAGGGTTTACGGTAACGAGCTGGGCCTCAAAATTGAAACCCATCCTGCTAGTAATCCGTCTTTTGGCCTTGGCTGCCATTATAACGGCATTGGCAAGACCTCAAACGGAGGATATTTCAACAAGGACAAAAACCACGAAGGGTATCGATATTGTGATGGCCATTGATGTCTCGTCCAGTATGTTGGCACGTGACCTTAAACCGGACCGCTTGACCGCCTTAAAAGAAGTAGCGGCCGATTTTATCGAAGGGCGCCCAAACGACCGAATCGGTTTGGTAAGCTATGCCGCTGAAAGTTATACCAAAACACCAATTACCAGTGACAAAGCCATAGTATTGAACTCTTTGGAGGAAATCACCTATGGTGTACTGGAAGACGGTACGGCCATAGGAATGGGACTGGCCACATCGGTTAACCGCCTAAAAGAAAGCAAGGCCATTAGTAAAGTTATCATTCTTTTAACGGACGGTGTCAATAATTCTGGCTTTATTGAGCCTAGAACCGCCGCCGATCTTGCAATCGAATTCGGGATTAAAACATACACCATTGGTATAGGAACCAACGGAAACGCATTATCCCCGATCGCATATAACAGAGACGGGTCTTACAGGTACGGAATGCGACAAGTAGAAATCGATGAGGAATTGCTTGAAGAGATTGCCGATGTAACCGGTGGAAAATATTTCCGTGCTACCGACAATGAGTCTTTGGAAGCTATTTACGACGAGATCAACAAATTGGAAAAAACAGAAATAGAAGAGTTCAAGTATTACAAATACGAGGAAAAATTCAGGCCATTGATTTTCTTGGCCGGAATATTATTGTTGTTGGAATGGGGATTGCGAAACTCCATCTTTAAAAGTTTTATTTAGAAGATGATTCAGTTTGACGAAAAAATATATTTCTACCTCTTGGCCATAATTCCGGTAATGGCCCTGACGTTCTTTTTTCTTCAAATTTGGAAGAAAAAAACACAGAAGCGATTTGCTGATTTAAAGCTATTGAGACGTTTGGCGCCAAATAAGTCAAACTTTAAATCCACACTTAAATTAGTACTCTTATTAGCGGGAATTTCCTTTTTGGTTTTGGGACTGGTGAATCCAAAAATCGGCACAAAATTGGAAACCGTAAAACGTGAAGGAGTAGATATTGTATTTGCACTTGATGTTTCCAAAAGTATGTTGGCAGAGGATATAGCCCCCAACCGATTGGAAAAATCCAAACGTATTGTGTCGGAAATCATCAACCAATTGGCCAGCGACCGAATCGGGATCATTGCCTATGCCGGGCAGGCCTATCCCCAACTCCCCATCACTACGGACTACGGAGCGGCAAAAATGTTCTTACAGAGCATGAACACCGATATGTTGTCATCACAAGGAACCGCCATCAACGCAGCCATAGATTTGGCCAGCACCTACTATGACGATTCCCAGCAAACGAACAGAGTACTTTTTATTGTTTCCGACGGAGAGGACCATTCCGAAAGTTCTACCATAAATGCCGTTGAAAAAGCTACACAAAATGGAATCCGTGTGTATACCATTGGGGTAGGTAGCACCAAGGGGGCTCCGATTCCCATCAAGCGGAACGGAATCGTGGAAAGCTTGAAAAAGGACAACGAAGGAGAAGTGGTCATCACCAAACTGAACGAAAACGTATTGACAGAGATTGCCAATCAGGGCAATGGCGAATATATTGATGGTTCCAACACGGAAAATGCTGTGGAATACATCAAAGAAGAACTGAACCGAATGGACAAAACGGAATTTGAAGCCAAGCAGTTTGCCGAGTACAAGGATCAATTCCAATGGTTCCTCGCCGCAGGCTTTTTATTTCTATTTTTGGACATCTTCGTTTTGGATAGAAAAACACAATGGTTGAAAAAACTGAATCTTTTTAATGAGCACGATGATGAACAAGATTAAGTTGATGTTTGGACTATTGCTCTGTTTTGGCGCGGTCCAAGCCCAAGATGACATTACCGAAAAAGCGAACAGAGAAGCAGAAAAAGCATTGCAAGCTTCTAAAAACCTCACCTTCGAGGCCAATGAAGAGCTTACCTCAAATGATTTTGTAACGGCAGAGGCCGACTACAGGAAAGCCATATCCAAAAGCAATAAAAATGCCGTGGCAAGATTTAACCTAGGTAATGCTTATTATAACAGGGAAAGTTTTGGCGAAGCCTTTGGACGTTATAAGGAAGCCAGTGATACTGCCGAAGAAAAAGGAGAAAAGCACAAAGCCTTCCACAACATGGGCAATGTGTTCATGAAACAAAAAGACTATAAGCAAGCTGTTGAGGCATACAAACAGGCATTGCGAAAAAATCCCAACGACGACGAGACCCGTTATAATCTTGCTTTGGCAAAAAAAATGCTGGAAAAACAACAGGACGAGCAAAAGAACGACCAAAACCAGGACAACGAAGACAAAAAAGACGAAGAAAACGAGGACAAGGACAAAAACAAGGACCAGAACAACGAAGGGGGCGATAACGAGAAGAAGGACGAGGGCGAACAAAAAGAAGACGAAAACAAGGATAAAGGTGACCAAGGTGATAATGGTGAAAACAAGCCCGAAGAAAATAAAGAGGGCGAAGGCGATAAGAAAAAAGAGCAAGAGAAGAAACCTAATGAAGGTGACCAACCCAATGACAAACAGCAACAGCCAAGACCCAACCAACTTTCTGAGCAGCAAATCCAGAATTTACTAGAGGCCATGCAGAACGAAGAGAAAAAAGTTCAAGAAAAAATGGAGGCCCGTAAGGTTCGTGGGAAAAAAATCAAAAACGAGAAGGACTGGTAATGAAATTGTTGAAAGGCAACATATTGCTTTTTTTGGGAATGTTCCTCCTTGTGGGGATTTATTCGCATGCCCAAGACGAAACCAAGGGGGTAGAGTTCACAATGAACTTGAGCAAAGAGGAATTGGGAGTCAATGAGCGTCTGAGGGTAGATTTTACCATGAACAAGGATGGAGACAACTTTAAGCCGCCGCAATTTGAAGGATTCAATGTGGTTATGGGGCCATCACAATCTATCAGCTCATCTTGGATAAACGGCAAAAGAAGCTTTTCCAAGACCTACACCTATATTTTGGTCCCCACTGCAAGGGGCAGCTTTACCATCAATCAAGCAACTATAGAGATTGCAGGGCAGACCTACAAGACCACACCGCAAAAAGTTGAGGTTACGGCGGCTGTGGACAAACCTAATTCTCAGAAAACCGTAGACGATGTTGCCGACGAAAACCTTCATCTGGTGGCAGAGGTATCCAAAGGCAACCCGTACATGAACGAAGCCGTTACGGTCATATACAAACTGTATGTGAGTCCTAACGTTAGTGTTACCAACTATCGCCCATTGGACAACCCTACGTATAACAATTTTTGGAGCCAGGACATTCCCGTTACCAAGCATACTGCACAAAATGGTACCTATCAAGGCAAACCATACCGCTACGTGGTCTTAAAGCGTGTTGTGCTATACCCTCAAAAATCCGGTCAATTGAATATTGAACCGCTTTCCTTGGAAATATTTGTGGACGTTCCAACGAACCGTCGTGACTTTTTCGGCGGAAGGATTTATACCTCGACCAGTAAGACGGTATCCGCAGGAAGCAGAACCATCAATGTCAAACCATTGCCTGAAGCAGGAAAACCAGCTGGTTTTAGTGGTGCTGTCGGTGATTTTGACTTTTCGGTAACCACTAGCAAAACACAGTTGAACGCCTCGGAATCGCTACAGGCAAAGGTGGAAGTTTCTGGAAAGGGCAACCTAAAATTGTTCCAACTCCCGGAACCCGAACTTCCCAGTTCATTGGAGGTCTACGATCCAGAGTATGAGGAATCCATAAACACGTACAGTTCTGGTATGGAGGGCAAAGTGTCTAACAATTATACCATTGTACCATCATTTAGGGGAAAATACCCTATACCAAGCATATCTTTCAGCTTCTTTAATCCAGGTACCGGCAAATACGAGACCATACGTTCGGAAGAAATAAATATCGAGGTGATAGAAGGACCAACAGCCAGTTCAGGAACTTTGGCCGGTCCATCATCCAACAAACAAGTGGTTGTTCCCACGGGCGATCAATTCCACTTTATCAATATAAACCCAAACCTAAGTGCCATTAGTTCAGAAAAATTCTTTGGCTCCAACCTATTCTTCATTTTATTGTTTGCTCCATTAATATTGATTCCAATTGCCATTTTTACGTTTAAAAAACGAGAAGCAATAGCTAGTGATGTTGTGGGCAATAAAATCAAAAGAGCAAACAGATTGGCCAGAAAATATCTGTCAACGGCCAAAAAGGAACTCGGTAACAAAGAAGCCTTTTATGTGGCCTTGGAAAAGGGGCTGCACAATTATTTGAAAGCCAAATTACATATTGAGACATCTGAGTTCAGCAAGGATAAAATTACGAGCATCCTTTCTGAAAAAAATGTAAACAATTCGGACATCCAAGGCTTTATAAGTTTATTGACCAGTTGTGAAATGGCACGTTACAGTCCTTTCTCCAATGTACAGATGCAACAGGATTATGAAAAGGCGAGTGAGGTAATCTCTAATCTGGACAAACAACTATGATCATCATGAAGAAGATTGCATTTTTGATATTGCTGCTTTCCTTCTCTTTTGGTTTTGCCCAAAACGAGGCGTTATTTAATAGAGCAACGGAACTGTACAATGATGCCGAATATGCTGCAGCTATAGATAATTACAAGCAAATTCTGGATAATGGCCAACATTCCGCTTCTTTATATTTTAATTTGGGGAATTGTTATTACAAACTCAATGCCATTGGGCCGAGTATTTACTACTACGAAAAAGCGCTGCTTTTGAGCCCCAATAACGAAGAGATTCGAAATAATTTAGCATTTGCGCAAAATATGAGGCTCGATGCTATAGAGGAAATGCCAAAAACGGAGATGTCAAGAATATATAATTCCGTCATTGGTATATTCACATCGGACCAATGGTCCTATCTGGCCATTTCACTTGTCTTTTTATTTGTGCTTGCGTACATGGCCTACTACTTTTTGAGGCCTGCCAACCAAAAAAGAGCAGCCTTTATTTCCAGTATGCTATCGCTTGTTCTCTGTTTGGTCTGTATTTTATTGGCATACCTTAACCACCAACAGAACAGGAACGACGACCCTGCAATCATATTTGCAAAAGAAGTCAACGTAAATGCAGAACCGAACGTAAACAGTAGTACAGCTTTTACTCTTCACGAAGGAACCAAAGTGAACGTTTTGGACGAACTCGACGAATGGAGGAGAATCCGTATTGCAGATGGACAAACAGGTTGGTTACAAGTTGACAGTATCAAGAAAATCAAGGAGTTTTAGACAAAAACCCCTTTTCCTTGCCCAGAATTCCTTATTTTAGATAAAATTGATGTTTTTGTGAAGACACTCCTGTTCCCTATGATATCATTGTTACTGATATTTGCATTATCAGTATCCCCAATTATTCCCTTGTTGGATAAAGAATCGGGCAAAACAATAGTTATTGGTGCGGCTGAAGAGGAAAAGAGCAGTAAAACGTTCACCATCGAAAAATTTGATGAAGCCGATACGTTCTATAAATATTTTTTTGATTCACATAATCAACACTTCGTACAAGATAGCTCTTTGGGTTATCTTGGATATATTTTCCCCTTTTCGGACTATACCGTAGAAATCTTGGACCCTCCCCCTAGAAATTTGGTGTAAACTTTAGTTCTAAATCAAATTTTTAACCTTCTTCTATGAAAACCTAACCAAAAAATAGAAGAGTAATCTTACACATCATCATGTTCAAGTATATTAAAAATGACTTGCCTGCCAGTATTGTGGTCTTTTTTGTGGCACTCCCTCTATGTCTGGGAATTGCCTTGGCCAGTGGCGCACCATTGTTCTCGGGCCTTATAGCAGGTATTATCGGAGGAATAGTAGTGGGAGCATTGAGCGGTTCCCAAATTGGGGTCAGTGGTCCAGCGGCCGGACTTGCCGCAATAGTTTTAACGGCAATCGGTACCTTGGGCGGATATCAAAACTTTTTGGTGGCTGTGGTCCTGGGCGGCATCATACAGCTCATATTTGGCTTTTTAAAAGCCGGTATCATCGCCTATTACTTTCCGTCTTCCGTAATCAAAGGAATGCTTACAGGTATAGGTATCATAATCATCTTAAAACAAATCCCCCACTTTTTTGGCTACGATGCCGATCCTGAGGGTGATTGGGCATTCTTTCAGGTGGATGGAGAGAACACTTTTAGTGAAATCATCAACTCCATCAACTATATAAGTCCAGGGGCGACCTTAATTGCCATAATCGGACTGGCCATACTTGTTTTATGGAGTACCGTACTGACCAAAAAATCAAAGATTTTTGAGTTGGTGCAAGGTCCGTTGGTTGCAGTGGTCCTGGGAATCGTTTATTTTTCGGTCACAAATGACGACCCCACCTGGGGAATTTCTGCCGAGCATTTGGTAAAGGTTCCTGTTCCCGATAGCCTTGAATCTTTCTTGGGCTTTTTTAGTTTTCCCAATTTCTCGGCAATCTCCAACATGGATGTCTGGGTCACTGCGTTCACCATTGCATTGGTTGCCAGTTTGGAGACCTTGCTTTGTGTGGAAGCAACGGACAAGTTAGATCCTGAAAAACGAACCACGCCAACAAATCGCGAGCTAATGGCGCAAGGGGTTGGCAATACACTTTCCGGCCTGATCGGCGGTCTCCCCGTTACGCAAGTAATTGTACGTAGCTCCGCAAACATTCAATCTGGAGGTAAAACAAAGGCGTCCGCAATCATTCACGGGTTTTTCCTATTGGGATCGGTAATTTTGATACCCACGCTACTCAATATGATACCTTTGTCCGTTTTGGCGGCAATCCTATTTGTAGTAGGCTATAAACTTGCAAAACCAAGCCTTTTCAAGACAATGTACCAAGCAGGATGGAAACAATTTGTCCCTTTTGTGGTAACAGTGGTAGGAATCGTTTTTACCGATCTTTTGGTCGGAATTAGTTTGGGCCTAGGTGTTGGTATCGTCGTAGTCTTGATAAAAAGTTATCAAAATTCCCACTTTTTACATATTGAGGACAGTGGCAACGGGTCACATAAAATAAAGATGACTTTGGCAGAAGAAGTCACCTTTTTTAACAAAGGTGCCATTTTGAAAGAACTGGACAGTATTCCAGAAAATTCTTACCTAACTTTGGATGTTAGAAAAACACGTTATCTTGACAATGATATCGTAGAAATTCTAGAAGATTTTTCAAGCAAGGCGAAGAACAGAAACATTGATATTAAAATTATTTCGGAAAGAGGTGAAATCGAAAACCCTGAAAGCTATATCGAGTTTTTTAATCTAAGACCTAAAAAAACAGCATAAAAAAATAGAAATGAAAGCACATACGAAAGAAACACAAGCGACCATGTCGCCCAAAAAAGCCATTCAATTTTTGAAGGAGGGCAATGAGCGTTTCCAACGAAATTTAAAGGCAAACAGAAACCTTTTGGAACAGGTAAACGACACCAAAGACGGCCAATTTCCCTTTGCCACTATATTAAGCTGTATAGACTCTAGGGTGTCTGCGGAATTGGTTTTTGATCAAGGATTGGGAGATATCTTCAGCGTTAGGATCGCGGGAAACTTTATCAACCAAGACATTTTGGGAAGTATGGAGTTTGGCTGCAAACTGGCAGGGACAAAGGCCATTGTGGTATTGGGCCATACCAGTTGCGGTGCGGTAAAAGGTGCCTGTGACCATGCCAGAATGGGCAATTTAACCAGTTTGATCAATAAAATCGAACCAGCAGTTTATGCAGTAAAGGAGCCAAAAGACGAATCCCTCAGGAACTCACAAAACCTAGAGTTTGTGGATGCCGTAGCCATGAAAAATGTGGAGATGGCCCTGGAAAACATCAGGAACCAAAGTGTTATACTTAAAGAGATGGAAGAGAAAGGTGAAATCGCCATTGTAGGTGCCATGTACGACATCTCGGATGGTAAGGTTACTTTTCTTTAATCCAATAATACTTCAAATATACAAGCCGATGGAACCATCGGCTTTATTTTTTTATTCCAGTTATTTGGAGATACCGTCTGCATTGCAGTATTTTACCCCTTCCTTTTTGATACAACATGATTCCAATAAAATTTCCAAATGATTCCGGGCCCATTTATTTGGAAACCGTGGAAGGAAGGCTTCCCGTAGAACCATTCAATACCTTTAGCAACTTAATCTTTTTGGTTTTGATCATTTATTGGGGAGTAAAGGTGTATAGAAACCCAAGAGAGCATCGGTTTTTGGCATGGGTTCTTCCTGTCATCGGAATTAGTTTTGTTGGAGGGACCATTTATCATGCAACACGCAGTCATGAGTTTTGGCTTCGTTTGGATTGGATGCCCATAATGTTCCTTTGTGGGGCTCTGGTTATCTATTTTATCTTCAAGCTCGTGGATTCTTGGTGGCAACGGCTGGTTTGGATCATCGTCTTGCTCGGAGCTTCTTTTTTATTACGGATTCTTCCCCTACCATCTGGGTTAAGAATTTCTTTGGGTTACATCATTACCGCTGCTACTATATTGATTCCCATCATCTGGTATTTAATCAAAACCAAAGGGAAAAATTTGGGCTTGGTGGTAATCGCCTTCCTCATTTTTGGGATTGCGATTTTCTTTCGGAGCATTGATCTCCATCAAAACTTCTTTCCTATGGGGACCCATTGGCTTTGGCATCTTTTGGGTGGTATTGCAGTTCATTTTTTAATTACCTACATATTCAAGGACAATTTGCTAAATTTGTCCGCCAATAGCCAAAGTAGTCATGATTGATACCATAAAGGAACATATTGCCGAAGTAGAAAAATTCACTTCGACATCCAAAGAAGAAATAGAGGCTTTCCGAATCAAATATTTGGGAAAAAAAGGTCTATTGAACGGTTTCTTTGCCGAATTCAAAAATGTTCCCAACGAACAGAAAAAAGAATTTGGACAAGTGGTCAATCAATTAAAAAATACAGCCACCGAAAAGGTGAACGCCTTAAAGAATGCTCTGGAAAATCAGGCCGAAACTGTTGGTAAATATGGCGACCTTACCCGCCCCGGCGAACCTGTTGAAATAGGAGCGCGTCATCCCATCAGCATTGTAAAGAACCAAATCATCGATATTTTCTCCAGAATTGGCTTCAATGTTTCCGAAGGACCAGAGGTAGAGGATGACTGGCACAATTTTACAGCTTTGAATTTGCCCGAGTATCATCCGGCAAGGGATATGCAGGATACCTTTTTTATTCAAACGGACCCGGATATATTATTGCGCACCCACACCTCATCTGTACAGGTACGATATATGGAGGCCAATAAACCGCCCATTAGGACGATTTCTCCTGGACGTGTGTATAGGAACGAGGCTATTTCCGCCCGCTCGCATTGCTTTTTCCATCAGGTTGAAGGTTTGTACGTGGACAAGAACGTATCGTTTGCGGATTTGAAGCAGACCTTGCAATATTTCACATCCGAAATGTTCGGGAAGTCCAAAATCAGGTTACGCCCATCCTATTTTCCATTTACGGAACCCAGTGCCGAAGTTGACGTCTATTGGGGGCTTGAAACTGAAACGGATTACCGTATGACCAAGGGTACCGGTTGGCTGGAAATTATGGGCTGTGGCATGGTAGACCCCAACGTACTTAAAAATTGTGGGATAGACCCAGAGGTATATTCCGGGTTTGCCTTTGGTATGGGGATAGACCGTATTGCGTTGCTATTGCACCAAATTTCCGATATACGATTGCTCAGCGAAAATGATGTCCGCTTTTTGGAGCAGTTCAAAAGCGCACTGTAAACCCAAATCATGAAAAAGGATATTGAAATTCCTGTAGCCAAGGATGTCCACGTTGTGGTAATCCGGGAGTGGAACGATAAATTTCTATCCAAAGAATGGAACGCATATCTCATCAATAATCGTTCTGACACAATAGAAATGACCATTGTAGTTTCCAAAGGTTTTGATGGGGATAAGAAAACATCCACCATGCGTCACGGTATTGGGATCGTGGATGCAAAGTCCTTCAAAAAAATTGAGTTTTTACAAGAAGAGGTGCTAGCCCTCAACAATGAGTTCTTTGTTACGTTTTTTGCCGAGAACAAACTCTTTGAAAAAAGGTTCCTGTTTCCCAAAAATACCATATCCGAAAACAGTCTTACCGCCATTCCCATTATAGAAAAAGATGGGATTCTTCCTGAAGATTGATTTATCAAATAAAATCAAGATTTCACTTTTAACAAACATTTAGGTTCAATTAGTTCGGTTAGTTCCGAACCAATTGTAAATTTGCGCCTTCAAAATCCATCTTATGGAAAAATCGAAGGAAGAAATTGTAGAAACTATTGGTCTTCACTTAGAAGAGGAACATAATCTACCTCCATTGGCGGCTCGAATTTATGCCATCCTAATTTTGACCGACAAGGACGGTTTGACCTTTGATAGCTGCCTAGACAGGTTAAGTGCGAGCAAAAGTTCTATATCAACTTCAATCAATCTATTGGTGAACATGGGCCTTGTCACCTATTTCACCAAGTCCGGTGACCGAAAGAGATATTTTAAAACTGCGAAGAAGAAAACTTTCTTTTTATCCAAACTCCAGGAAAACTTAAAGCGTATTGAAAGTGAAAAGCACATTATCACTTTGGTAATGGGGTATCACGAACAATACTGTCCTAAAAAATTTGAGGAAGGGCAAGTCCGCACCAGGGTATATCTGGATTATGTGAACGAAACCGAAAAAACCTTAAAAAAATCGATCAAGAAACTCGAATCAATTTTAAATGAGTAGTCACTCCAACAACCAAAAAAATAGCAAAGTAATTTCGTACATGAAAACAATCAAATCAATCTTAGCATCATCAAGTGTACTTTTATTCATAGCCTGTGGAGGTAAAGATCAACAACAAGCCCCTGCACAGCAAGCGCCATCGCTGAAAGTAAGCACTTTGGAAAAGCAGGACATAACGCTTTTCGATTCATATTCCACCAACATTCAAGGTGTCCAAAACGTTGAGATCTGGCCAAAGGTCTCTGGTTTTGTACAGCATATTTATGTGGAAGAAGGCCAAAAAGTAACCAAGGGCCAGTTATTGTTCAAACTGGAGACACAAACCTTGTCACAAGACGCTGAAGCGGCTAAGGCTGCCGTCAACGTTGCACAAGTAGAAGTGGACAAATTGGTTCCATTGGTAGAGAAAAACATTATTAGCGAAGTACAACTGGAAACGGCAAAAGCCCAATTGCAACAAGCAAAAAGCAATTATAGCAGTATTGCCGCAAACATTGGCTATTCCAATATTGTTAGCCCGGTAAACGGTTACATTGGCGAAATACCCTATAAAGTTGGTGCCTTGGTAAGTAGTACCATGGGAAATCCATTGACTGTGGTGTCCGATATCAGTGGTATACGCGCCTATTTCTCCATGAACGAAAAACAGCTCCTTAAGATGAAGAGCCAAATGACAGGCGATGGGTCTACAGCTTCTTCAGAGAACGCACCAGAAGTTGAATTGGAGATGATCAATGGCGAGACATACCCTCAAAAAGGGAAGATTGCCATGGTGAACAATATCATCAACCCAACTACCGGAAGCGTAACATTGAGGGCCGATTTTGATAATCCCAACCTTTTGTTGAGTTCGGGTAGTACAGGTACCATTAAAGTTCCATCCACTTATGAAGATGTATTTGTTATCCCTCAATTTGCGACTGTTGATCTTCAGGGCACCAAAATGGTGTACATAGTAAACGATGATAATACCGTAAAAACGGTTCCATTGACCATTACGGCACAGACCAATAAAGAATTCATCGTAAAAGATGGATTGGAAAATGGAAGCACCATCGTTACCGAGGGCGTATCCAAGCTTAAAGACGGTCAGACCATCAATCCTGTAAAACAATAATTACAATCCTATAGAACAAGATATTTATGTTCCAAAAATTTATAGATAGACCCGTACTCTCCACGGTAATATCCGTTATCATAGTGATATTGGGTATCCTTGGTCTTACTACATTGCCCGTAGAACAATATCCAGAGATTGCTCCGCCTACCGTTCAGGTTACCGCCAACTATACCGGTGCGAACGCCGAAACGGTACTTAAGAGTGTGGTAATCCCGTTGGAAGAGCAAATAAATGGTGTAGAGGGCATGACCTACATGACCTCATCTGCCAGTAACGACGGTGCTGCCAACATCAGTGTGTTCTTTGAACTTGGTGTTGACCCGGATATTGCCGCGGTAAACGTGCAGAACCGTGTAGCAAGGGCCAATAGTTTATTGCCGCAAGAAGTGATCAATACCGGTGTTACCACCCAAAAAGCACAGAACAGTGCCTTGTTGTTCTTCTCCATTTTTTCTGAAAATGAGGATTATGATGCAACATTCGTAGAAAACTATGCCAAAATCAACTTGGTCCCCCAACTGCAAAGGATCAAAGGTGTAGGTAACGTTAACGTATTCGGTTCCAAGGATTATTCCATGCGTATTTGGATTTCTCCAGATAAGATGGCCGCCTATAACTTGGTACCGGCTGATATCCAAGCTGCTTTAAGGGAACAAAACACCGAAGCTGCTACGGGGAAAATCGGAGAAAATGCCGATGGTATTTTCGAATATGTGATGAAGTACAAAGGGCGATTGTCCGATGTCGCCGAGTATGAAAACATTATTCTTAGGACCACCGATGATGGCGGGTTCCTACGACTAAAGGATGTTGCCGAAATTGAGCTGGGCGCATTGAGCTACGTTAGAAAAAACTCTGGTATGGGAAACCCCGGTGTTGCCGTGGGGGTTTACCAAACCTCTGGTTCCAATGCAAAGGAAATCATCGATGAGATCGAGAACATCTTGGAATCTTCCAAAGCGGATTTTCCTTCTGGACTGGACTACGTAATCCCCTTTAACTCCAAAGATTTCTTGGATGCCTCGATAGATCACGTAGTCAAGACACTGATAGAGGCCTTTATTCTGGTGTTCATCGTGGTATTCCTGTTCTTACAGGATTTCAGGTCCACACTGATTCCGGCAATCGCGGTACCCGTGGCCATTATTGGTACGTTCTTTTTCCTGCAATTGTTCGGATATTCCATAAACATGCTTACACTTTTTGCCATGATATTGGCAATCGGTATTGTGGTGGATGATGCGATTGTTGTGGTAGAAGCGGTACACGCCAAATTGGAAGAAGGTGCCGATTCCGCCAAAACGGCGACAAAAAATGCGATGAGCGAGATTTCGGGTGCCATTATATCCATAACCTTGGTAATGTCCGCAGTGTTTATCCCTGTGTCCTTTATACAAGGTTCGTCGGGTGTATTCTACCAACAGTTCGGTATCACCTTGGCCGTGGCCATCTTGATCTCGGCTATCAACGCCTTGACCTTGAGCCCCGCATTGGCAGCGTTGTTCTTAAAGCCACATAACCACGAAAAAGGTAAAAAATCCAATTTATTGAACAGGTTTTTTAACGCCTTCAACGTTGGGTTCACGGCAATGACCAATAAATATACCAATTCCATAGGGACATTGGTGAAACGTAAATGGGTAACTCTTGCTCTTTTAGTGGGCTTTAGTATTTTGGCCATCTTCTTGTTTCGATCAACACCATCCGGTTTCGTTCCCGATGAAGACCGTGGAATGATTTTTGCCAACGTGAGCATGCCTCCGGGAACAACGATAGAAAAGACAGAGGAAACAATCATGAAACTGGATTCCATTTATGAATCCATGGACGTGATCGATGCACGGATGAGTGTTTCCGGTTTCAGTTTGTTGAACCGCGTGAGTGCAGGTTCGTATGCATTCTCCATTATGAAACTGAAAGATTGGAGCGAGAGGGATGCGGATTCACTGTCGGTAGGTGCCACCATGCAACGTTTGTACGCCACTACCGCAGGTTTCAATGATGCCCAAATCATCTATTTCACGCCTCCCAGTATTCAAGGTTTTGGTACAAGTTCCGGATTTGAGGTACAACTACAGAGCAAGACCGGTGAGGATTGGAACTCCATCAACGATGTAAAAAATCAGTTTTTGGGCGCCCTTAATGCTAGGCCCGAAGTGCAATATGCGATATCCCAGTTCGACCCCGGTTTCCCTCAGTTCGATTTGGACATCGATATGGAAAAAGTGAAAATGGCAGGGCTTACCGCGACCGATATTTTCAACGCGCTACAAGGCTATTTTGGTGGAATCTACGCTACAGATTTTAACAGGTTTGGTAAACAATATCGTGTAATGATACAGGCCAAACCGGAAGATAGAGCCAATGAAAATTCGTTGAACCACATTTTTGTGAGAAACGGTGATGGCGAATCCGTGGCCGTAAGCCAGTTCGTAGACCTGAAAAAAATATATGGCCCGGAAGTGGTACAGCGATTCAACCTATTGAGTTCTGTAAGCATTACTGGTGTTCCCAACCCAGGATATAGTACTGGTGATGCCATTACAGCGATTGAAGAAGTAGCTGCAGAGGTATTGCCGAATTCTTACACCTACGATTATTCCGGATTGACAAGGGAAGAGAGCAACGCCGGTGCACAAACCATCATCATTTTTATCTTGAGTTTGGTATTTGTTTACTTCCTATTAAGCGCGCAGTATGAAAGTTACATTTTGCCATTTTCGATATTGCTATCGTTGCCATTTGGTATAGCAGGAGCCATTCTTTTCATCAATCTGGCCGGGCTACAGAACAATATCTACTTCCAGATCGCATTGATCATGTTGATAGGTCTGTTGGCCAAAAACGCAATTTTGATCGTCGAATTTGCACTTCAGCGTAGAAAGGCCGGACTATCCCTGTTCGATGCCGCCGCAGATGGCGCGCGAGCAAGGCTCCGTCCTATTTTGATGACTTCCTTTGCATTTATTTTCGGTCTGTTGCCATTGGCACTTTCATCGGGAATCGGGGCCATCGGAAACCAATCCATTGGTGTGAGTGCCGTTGGGGGAATGCTAGTGGGTACCATTTTGGGTGTGTTCATCATACCAGTGCTCTTTGTGGTGTTCCAGGCACTTCAGGAAAAAATATCAGGTAAGCCGGAAGAACTTCAAAATGTAAACAATGCCTAATTATCCTTTGATCAAACAAAGTATATCAACCATGAAAATAAAATCCACATATAAACTGCTCTTGGTACTTTCGGCGCCACTTTTATTGCAATCATGCTTTGTGGCCAAGAATTATTCAAGACCGGAAATAGAGACCGAGAATCTCTACCGAACCGATAATCTGCCACAGGACAGCATTTCCATGGCCGATGTATCTTGGAGGGACCTGTTCAACGATGAACAATTAAAATCATATATAGAACAAGGTCTAGAAAACAACATTGATATTAGAATAGCGCTACAAAATGTAGTGGCGGCAGAAGCCTATGTAAAGCAAGGAAAGGCTGGATATTACCCTACCCTATCCGGAACGGCTAGCTTTACAAGGACCAAAAACTCCGAAAACAGTCAGTTTGGTAGTTTTTTCACACGTCCATTGGAACAATATGAATTGTCCGGTAGCCTTTCTTGGGAAGCGGATATTTGGGGTAAGATCAGGAGCAATAAAAGAGCCTTTAGCGCCTCCTATCTGCAGAGTGTATCGGCGCATCAAGCGGTTAAGACCAACTTGATAGCCAATATTGCCGCTACCTACTATCAATTATTGGCACTGGACAAACAATTGGAGGTTGCTAATCAAACCTTGGAAGCCAGAAAGAACAGTTTGGAGACCACTGTTGCCTTAAAAGATGCGGGACAGGTAACCGAAGTTGCCGTTAAGCAGACCGAGGCACAGGTACATACGACCGAAATAATTGTAATCGACCTTGAGAACAACATTAAGTTGCTCGAAAATGCCTTCAGTATATTACTGGGCGAGGCGCCGCAAAAAATTCAACGTGGTAAATTGGACGACCAATCCATCGAAACTGAGTTGAGCACAGGTGTTCCTTATTTGCTTCTTGCCAACCGCCCCGACGTAATGCAGGCAGAATATGGCCTAATCAACGCTTTTGAATTGACCAATGTGGCAAAGAGCAGTCTATATCCTTCCTTAAGCCTTTCCGCCACTGGCGGCTTTCAGAGTCTCGAATTTGATAATTGGTTAGATGCCAGTTCACTATTTTCGACTTTGGTCGGCTCGCTGACCCAGCCTATTTTCAATGGCAGACGATTAAGAACGCAAATGGAAGTAGCCAAGGCACAGCAGGAACAGGCACTGTTAAATTACAAACAAGCTTTGCTTACAGCGGGTAGAGAGGTCAGCGATGCCCTCTACACTTATGAAGCTGAGACCGAAAAATTGGAAGCTCGCTCCAAGGAACTCGATGCATACGCCACAGCAGAAGATTATTCCGAAGAACTGCTGAACAATGGTCTGGCCAATTATTTGGAAGTATTGACCGCACGTCAAAATGCATTGAACTCCGAGCTTAACTTGGTAGACTCACAATATTTACGATTGAGTGCCATTGTGGAACTGTACAGGGCCCTAGGAGGGGGCTGGAAATAAAATTTTTGCTCTGTGGGGGATAAAAAGAACATATTGGTCTATGCCATCAAGAACTTCACCAAGTTTGGAAGTAAGCGTTTCTCCATGGATGAATTGGCCTCAAACCTAGGTATTTCCAAAAAAACCTTATATAAGCATTTCAACAGTAAAGAAAAATTGGTAAAGGAAAGTCTTCAGTACTATTTGGGAAATATTAAGGCCAATGTGGACAATTACATACTTGAAAACCCTAATGAAGAAAAGCCACTTACCACAATAATTTTTATTTATAAACAAGGGTTGATCACTTTTCAGGAGATCAACCCTGCTTTTTTATACGGGCTCCATAAATACTATCCGGAGGCCTATGAAATATATTCCCAGTTAAAAAAAGATATTGTTTGGGATATTGTTTGCCCGCTATTACAAAAAGCACAACGATTGGGACAAGTAAGAAAAAATGTAAACGTCCAATTGGTCTGTACCCTTTTTTTGTCCCGGATGGAAGAGACCGTCTATTCAAAACCAAATTTATTTGACGAATACAGCATTCATGAATTGTTGGAGCATATTATTATCAACAATCTAAGAGGCATACTTACGTTGGAATATCTGCAAAAAAGCCCCCTTCAGTAGTCTTCAGACTGTCAAATCCTTAAATAACACTTCGGAATTTTAACATATTCGTTCTCAAATAGCTGATTTTTACGTTTTTAGCATTGATTTTAACAAGATCATCGTCTAATTTTAAATTCTTCTAAAAACTAAAAACCAATGGGAACTACAACTAGCATCAACAGACGTGATTGGATAAGAAAAAGTATGCTCACTGCCGGCGGTGCAATGGCGCTGCCGTATATTGGATTGGCAGAAACACCAAAAGCACCTTTGACCCTCGATGCAGAGGGCAACGCAATCTACAGTCCTTTCTTTAAAGAATATCTACCGAAACCGGAAGCTGCCTTTCCTGAATTGGCCGCTAAGCTCAATGCCAATGAGAATCCTTATGGGCCTTCTCCAATGGCCTTGGAGGCCTTTAAGAATTCTGCTTCGGGAGGTAACAGATATGCTTGGAAAGAATTGTTTCAACTTGTGGACAAGATTGCCGATTTTGAAGGAGTAGAGAGCAAAAACGTTATGATGGGCCCAGGCTCGTCCGACCTCTTGGAAAAAACGGCCATGGTTTTCTTTATGAACGGTGGCAACGTGGTTTCCGCAGATCCGGCCTATATGTCCCTTATTCGTGTGGCAGAGTCCGTAGGGGCCACTTGGAAACCAGTACCCTTGAAGGATGATTGGTCGCACGACCTTGATGCAATGGAAGCCGCCATTGATGATGACACCAAGTTGGTTTACATCTGTAACCCGAACAATCCTACCGGATCTATGACAGACCATGATAAATTGATCGATTTTTGTTCAAGAGTATCCGAAAAAGTACCCGTATTTGTTGATGAAGCTTATTTATGGTTCTTGGAAGACGGAGCCAAAAAGAGTATGGTATCCTTGGTAAGCGAAGGGAAAGATGTGATCATCGCCAGAACTTTCTCCAAAATACACGGTATGGCCGGTTTACGTGTGGGCTATGCTGTTGCCTTGGAAGAAACTCTCGCCAGAATACAAAAAATTACCCGTGGTGGTATGGGCATTTCACTTCCATCAGTTTACGCCGCTATGGCTGCGATGGATGATAACGCATTTATAGAGAAGTCCCGCAGTCTTAACGCTGAATGTAGGGAATATGTGTACAAGAGTTTAGATAATTTAGGCATCACCTCTTATGTTCCTTCTTCTACAAGTTTTATCATTTTCCCTATTGAAATGGAAGGACAAGCATTCTTGGAACAAATGACAGAGTTGAAGGTGGGTGTTCGTGCTTTCCAGTTTATGGACCAAAATTGGTGCCGTGTAAGTATGGGAACCATGGATGAAATGAAAACGTTTACCGCCGCACTCAATAAAGTGTTGGTATAGTGGATATAGGTATTCAAAAAACTATTGTATTTCTTTTTTTCATCTTAATTGGAGTACTGCTTAAAGTCAAGTTCAAATCCAAAGAGGAAATTTCTGGAATAAAAAAAATAATTCTGAACCTTGCCCTTCCAGCGACCATTTTTATTGCGTTGTTGGGGGTTAAGGTCGAGTTACATTTATTAATATTGCCTTTATTGGCCCTTGGGCTCAACCTATTGTTGTTTTTTTCCATGCCTGTTATTTTGCCCCTTATGGGCATTGGAAAAGGAACCTCGGAGTACAGGACCGCCAAACTATTGGTGCCCTCTTTGGCACCTGGATTGTCGTCTTTCCCCTTTATTTTGGAGTTTCTCGGCGAAGAATATTTGGCCAAGGCAGCTATGTCCGACCTTGGAAATAAGGTTTTTGTACTCTTTTTTCTCTACTTAGTGGCCATGAATTGGCATTACGGTCTTCAATTAGATAAAAAGAAGAATGGAGGAACCAAATTGAAGCCATTGATCAAAGCAATGGTCTCGGAACCTGTAAATGTATTCATCGCGGCAGCACTTGTTTTACTTGCTTTTGGACTACATATGGATTCCCTTCCCTTCTTTTTGAGCGAAACCCTTGAAAAATTAAGCTTGATCATGACGCCGTTGGTATTACTCTTTATAGGTCTTGCCGTAAAAATCAAAAGAAAACAGTTCTTCCAGATTTTTTGCTTGCTCTGTACACGTGCAGGCTTGGTACTGTTGATTTCAGCGATATTCGTAACGGTAGCCGGAATAGAAGCCCGGAATGAAATATTGTTGACCATGGCCTTTGGACTTAGTGCCTGTAGTTTTTGGCCCTATGCCCACATCGCCGCCGTGGATAGCATGGAAATGGACAAAAAGTCGAAAAGAAGGACATTTAGTGGCGATTTTGGAGTGGCAATTCTAGCATTGTCGTTCCCACTTTCAACAATGCTCATATTGGCAACCTTGAACAGTGGGTCATTCTTTGTCAATCCCGTCAATATTTTTATGGTCGCCGTTGCTCTTTTAGGGATTGGTTTTATAATTCCCCTGTGCAGTGGTATCAGTAAAAAAAAGTGGTCGGAGCAAAAATTGATCGACCATGAAATAAGTTCGGCTGCCACAGAAAAAGCTGCTTAGTCATTTTAGCATATTTTTCTTTCTAATTCCCTATTTTTAAGAAAACCAGGAAATTATGAGACAACTGTTCATCACTGTTCTTTCCATTCTTTTAATTGGGACCCTATCAGCTCAGCAATCCAACGTAAAAGTCGACCAAGACCGTCTTGAAAAGAGAATTTTCGACCTTGCAGAATTTGGGATTCAACCAAATGGCGAAACGGAGCGTGTTGCTTTTAGCGATGCTGATATAGAGGCTAGAAATTGGGTGATCAAGACGCTAAAAGATTTTGGAATGGCGGTGATGGTAGACCCGGCTGGAAACATTATTGGGACGAGAAACGGGAAAAACCCTTCTTTAAAACCAATTGCCTTTGGTTCCCATATCGACAGGGTACCGAACGGAGGAAATTATGATGGCTGTGTGGGCTCAATGGCCGCTTTGGAAGTTATCGAAACTTTGAACGAAAATAATATTACCACCAACCACCCTCTTGAGGTCATCATTTTTCCGAATGAAGAGGGCGGTGTTATGGGAAGCAGGGCCATGGCGGGCAATTTGGGAAAATCCGCACTTGGGGTGGTCAACTCCACCGGTTATTCCATGGGCGAAGGCATTATGCGTATGGGTGGAGATACCACAAAACTGAACGAGGCCAAGCGAGAAAAGGGTAGCTTGGCGGCCTTCTTGGAACTTCATATTGAACAAGGGGGCAAACTCGAAAAAGAAGGCTTGGACATTGGGGTAGTAGAAGGTATTGTAGGCCTCAATTGGTGGGATGTGGTCTTTACAGGTTCTGCCAATCACGCAGGCACCACACCAATGAACGCTAGACAGGATGCACTCTTGGCAGCTGCCAAATATATTGTGGCGGTAAACGAGATCACCAATAGCTTCGAGGGAACTCAAGTAGGTACAGTAGGACGAATCAAAGCGGAGCCTGGAGCACCCAATGTAATACCGGGAAAGGTGACTGCCAGTCTTGAAATCCGTGACCTCTCTTTGGAAGTGATTCAAAAAGTATATCAGGCCATCAAGAAAAAAACCGAGGAAATAGCCGAAGCTTCCAAGGTTACCGTTGCGTTTTTACCGTTGGACACCACAGCAGAACCGGCCCTAACGGATACCGGTATTCAAAAAGAAATAGCGTCATCCGCCAAGTCTTTAGGATTGACTTATCAATACATGCCCAGTGGTGCCGGCCATGATGCACAGGATATATCCAGATTTGCTCCCGCTGGGATGATTTTTGTTCCCAGCAAGAGAGGTATCAGTCATTCTCCAAAAGAATTTACATCCGCAAAAGATATGGCCAACGGAGCCAATGTGCTCTTGCACTCGATTTTGTCTTTGGATAAGAAATTGGATTAATCTTACTTTACAATTGTTGAGATTATTTTTCTAGTGGCATTCGCAATCAAACCAATGCTCAACCAGTAGGTGCTCAAAATCAATGGCCCTGAGAGGTAAAAAGGAGTCTTGAATTTCGCAATCGCCAATAAGGTGTCCGAAAACATAAAAAATAGTACGGCCATAGCCAAAAGAGCATGTGCGTTGTTCCTTTTCCTCATATACAGGCCCACTCCTTGCCATGCCATAAAAGTGATTATCAACACATAAATGGAAACAGGTAGCAACAAGTCACCTAAATCCGGTCTTAACCAATAGAACAGAACTCCGGCTATACCGAAAAGAACTAGAAAAGCAATCCAATTCTTATAAAACCCCATATATTGTACAAATGATATGGAGAAAAGAATATGCGCCAATAGAAAAGCTCCTAGCCCAAATAAAAAATATGCATCAAACAGCAACAGTACATCACCCAACAAACAGAACACCAAACCAACGATAACCAATCTTCCAAATGTAACATGACCATTCTTTGGAGCAAAAAATGGTACGGCAATCACGAAAATCGTGGTCAATGGTTTGAAGAACGTGAAAAGCTCTCTCTCATTGGAAAGTCCAAAATAAATGGCCAAACATGCAGAAACCAATATAAAGATATTGATGAGCCACGTTGTTTTATTTGTTTCGGCTACCATTCCTTAAAAGGTTTTATACTTAATTGGGAATTATAATATTGTACTTGCCCCGTGACCTCTTGGCCCAGCCAATCCGGTCTTTCAAAACGTTCATCCTCATGTGTGAGCTCCACTTCTGCCAAAAGAAGTCCTTTGTTCTCTCCCAAAAACTCGTCCACCTCAAACATATGCTTCCCCAAAGGCACTTCAAAACGGACTTTTTCGAGTATACCGGCTTCACACAGGTCGATAAGATTAGCTGCCTCCGCAACCGAGATTTCGGTCTCCCACTCAAACCGCGTCGTACCCGATTCGTTGCTGGCGCCTTTTACGGTCAAAAAGCCCCTTTCTCCCTTAATCCTGACCCTAACGGTCCTTTCGGGGTCCGTGTTCAGGAATCCCTGTACAATTCGGGTCTGTGATATGGCCTGCTGTTTGAAGGCCTCCGTTTTTACCAAAAACTTTCGTTCTATTTCCAAATGTTCCATCAAACTAAATATACCCTAAATTTGAAAATGGACTTTGATTTTCCCTTAAGAAAAATAATTCATGTGGACATGGATGCCTTTTATGCGTCCGTAGAACAGCATGATAACCCGGAATTAAAAGGGAAGCCCATTGCCGTTGGTGGTGGTTCCAAGCGGGGGGTGGTATCCGCTGCAAGCTATGAAGCACGAAAATTTGGTGTACGAAGTGCCATGGCAGGCAGTATTGCTGCTAGAAATTGTCCCGAGCTCATATTCGTAAAACCCCGTTTTGACCGTTATAAAGAGGTTTCAAAGCAGATTAGAAGTATATTTTTTGAATATACCGATTTGGTAGAGCCCCTTTCCTTGGACGAAGCCTACCTGGATGTGACGGAAAACAAAAAAGGAAATCCATCGGCCACACTGATCGCAAAAGAAATACGTCAAAAAATATTTGAAAAAACCGGGTTGACGGCCTCGGCAGGAATTTCCATAAACAAGTTTATCGCCAAAGTGGCCAGCGATTACAACAAACCCAACGGACAGAAAACCGTAAACCCCGAAGAGGTAATCGAGTTTTTGGAAAACCTGGACATTCGGAAGTTTTATGGCGTGGGAAAGGTGACCGCGGAAAAAATGTACCGCTTGGGAATTTTCACGGGCAAGGACCTTAAAGAAAAGTCAGCGGATTTCCTTGATCAGCATTTTGGGAAAAGTGGCGGTCATTATTTTAATGTGGTAAGGGGAATCCATCTAAGTGCCGTAAAGCCACATCGTATTCCGAAATCCGTTGGGGCGGAACGGACCTTTTTTGAAAATCTGAGCAGTGAAATCTTTATGCTGGAAAAATTGGATAACATTGCAAGCGAACTGGAAAGAAGGCTCCAAAAATCAAAAATTGCCGGGAAAACGGTCACTTTGAAAATCAAGTACAGCGATTTTACCCTACAGACCCGGAGCAAGACGCTCCCCTATTTTATTGCCAGTAAGGATTTGATATTGGAAACCGCCAAGGAGCTTTTATACCAATCTACTTTGGAAAATTCGGTTCGATTGCTGGGTATTTCCTTGGCCAACCTCAACACGGAAAAAGAAAAAGAACAGCCCAAAAAGGAATCGGTGCTCGTTCAGCTCAAATTTGATTTTTAAAAGAAAAGCCCCCCTTTCGGGAGGCTATCGCATTTAATTCTTGATATCCGTTTCCGTAGATTTTACCGCGGGTTTTTTAGGGTTTCCATCGGCATCGATTTCCACAATATTGTCAAACCCAAGGGCATCCAATTTATCGATGATCTCTGCACGATCCCCTACCATAAACCAGTTTACTTTTTCGGGCTGCACCACATCATTGCTCACTTTTCTAATATCATCCACAGAAAGGTTTCTTACGTTCTGATCATATTTTTGATAGTAATCATCTGGTAGATCATACCGAATCAAACTTCTTACCGAACTGTTTACCGAACTATTGGTTTCCCATTGTCCGGGAAGCTTCAGTACCTGATTGGTCTTTACCTTTTCCAACTCTTCGCTGGTTGCAGGCCTTGTTGAGGTAAATTCGGATATTTCCTTTCTAATTTCGGTCACGGATTCTGCTGTTTTATCGGTCTGAACCGGTGCATAAACAATGAACGGACGTTCTTCTTTAGATCCCAGTACAAAACCGCCAGCTCCGTAGGACCAGTGTTTGTCTTCCCTCAAATTCATATTGATTCTGGAAGTAAAATCTCCTCCAAGGATATTCACCATCTGCTCCATTGCAATTTCATTTACCCCACCGTACTTTTCGGTCAAGTGTCCGGCCAATATCACCGATTGTTGGGATTCTGGTCGGTTCATTAAATAAAGCGTGTTCTTGGAACCGGTTTTGGGCTCGTTGAAAGCAATGGTAGGAACATCACCTTTCTTCCATTTGCCCAATGTCTTTTCCAATTTGGATTTCAATTCGCTCATTTCCACATCCCCTGTTACTATCAATGTGGAATTGTTCGGCTTGAACCATGTGTCATAAAAATCGACCACATCTTCCCTTGTCAATTCGGAAACTGTATCCTCATATCCAGTACCCGTGTATGGGCTGCTATAAGGATGGTCCTCGCCATAAAGATATTTGTTCATCACCCGCAAGGCCATGGTGATTGGCTGCGATTTCTCCTGTTTTATATTGTTGATTTGCTCCTTTTGTAATCGTTCAAACTCCTTTTGAGGAAATACCGGGTTGAGCAAAACGTCCATGAACAAATCCAGACTGGCATCCAAACTTGGCTTTAGGGTACTCATATATAAATTGGACTCATCTTGGCTGGAGAAAGTACTCAAAGAGGCTCCCAAGAGCTGTAATTGCTCGTTTATTTCCAAAGAGGTCTTGTCCTTTGTTCCCTCGTCCATTAGATTCATGGCCAAATTTGCCGTTCCGGGACTGGACAAATAATCCGTTTTATACCCGGCATCTGCCACTAGGTTGATGATTACCGTTGGAACGCCCTTCCGTTGAGCTAACACCACATTGAGCCCATTGGATAGTTCCATACGTTGTAATTCTGGGAATTTTGAACTTTTTGGAGCCCCAAGCTCTGGCAATTTGCTTCTATCCACCGAAGATTCTACGACATCATATTCGGGAAAGGGTCGGCAGATCAAAACATGTTTGCCTTTTGTCAGCCATTTTTCTGCGGTCTTTCTAAGGTTTTCGGCCGTGGCATCTTCAACATACTTTAATTGTGTTTTGTAGTACGATGCATCACCATGGTAGGTTTGGTTAGAGGCAAGAATATCCGAGACCCCTCCGAATCCACCGATTCGCTCCAAACCTTTGATAAAGTTGGCAAAATAATTGGCTTTTACCCTTTTCAGTTCTTCTTCGGTAGGTCCCTCTTTGATAAACCTCTCTATTTCGGCCTCGAGTTCTCCTTCCAATTTTGCCGCATCTTCTCCTTGTTTTACATCGAGCCAAGTGATAAATTGACTAGCTATTTCACTTGAAGATTGAAAAGAGACCGCGGCACTGGCCGATTGGTCTTGATAGATAAATTTTTGATACAACCTTGAGTTTTTTCCACTGGTCAAAATGGCAGAAATCAAATCAAAATGTAGGTCTTCCCTTGATCCAAATGGAGGTGTGTTCCAAGCGAACAATACTCTGGTCTCCGGAACACGGTCTTGGTATTCTTGACGCGAATCATAAATTTTATTAGGTATGTTCACCTCTTGTCTTTCCACTGTGGGTCCAGCAGGGATATCTCCAAAGTATTTAATCACTTTTTGATGCACTTCTTCGGCATCAATGTCCCCTGCGACGGCGACCACCGCATTGGCAGCGCCATAATAGGATTTGAACCACTCTTGCACGTCTTCCAACGAAGCGGCGTTCAAATCTTCCATTTCTCCGATTACGGTCCAGGAATAGGGGTGCCCTTTCGGATACATGGCCTTGGTCAAATAATCCCATTGCATACCATAAGGTTGGTTTTCGCCTTGCCTTTTTTCATTTTGAACAACCCCACGTTGTTCATCCAGTTTTTCTTGGTCGATCGCTCCCAACAAGTGCCCCATACGGTCAGATTCCAAAAACAAAACTTGGTCCAAGGCGGAAACAGGCACATTTTGGAAGTAGTTGGTTCGGTCCGTGTTGGTTGTTCCGTTCAAATCGGTACCCCCGATGCTCTCCAATGCTTGAAAATAATCGGTGTTGTAGTTCTCACTTCCGTTGAACATCAAATGTTCGAACAAATGGGCGAAGCCGCTTTTTCCAGGTTTTTCATTTTTGGACCCTACGTGGTACCAAACGTTCACCGCGGCAATTGGTGCTTTGTGATCTTCATGGACCAAAAGCGTGAGTCCATTTTTTAAAGTGTAGGTTTTGTAATCGATGTCGATGTCATCCGCTTTGAACTGAAATCCTTGTCCAAAACCCATGGAACAGGACAAAAGGCCCACAATAGAGGCCAGAAGTAATTTTTTCATTTCTGTTGTTTTTAGTTATTTGATCGATAAATTTGATACACAAGATAGGAAAATGTTTACAATGAACACTATGCTAGACTGTTAGCATTTATCTTAAAAACTATAGAATGTAATATTTGTTTGTTTAAACCAGAATAATAGTTGATAGTTGGGGCTTGGTTTACATATTTTCTTTATTAATTTGTAGAACCATCGACCACCATTAACTACATTTTTACTCATTTATGCAACGAAATGAATTGCACGAGCACATTATATCTTCAGCGGGAGATCTTTTCTATTCGCAGGGATATAATTCTACTGGGGTCAACGAGATCATTACCAAATGTGACATAGCAAAAGCTACGCTATATAGTCATTTTAAATCCAAAGAAGATATTTGTGTAGCTTATCTTAATCGGCGACACAGTACGTTTATTAAGAATCTTAAAGGTTATGTTAACGATAGACCAAAAGGAAAAAATCAGCTTTTGGCCATTTTTGACCTGTTGCGGGATATGTACCTTGAGGAAAATTTCCAAGGTTGTTGGGGTCTCAAGACCCTTGGCGAGCTTTCTCCTGACCAAACTACCATTCTTAGTGTAATTCAACAGCAGAAGAAAGAATTGCTCCTATATTTGGGCGAGGTGGTTGGCGATAACATTTCCAATTTGTCCAAAGCAGAAACGGAAAAAATTTCGGGCGGACTATACCTTTTGTATGAAAGTGCAGTTACTGAGAGTCATCTGTTCAAAAACGACTGGCCTATTTTTATAGCCAAAAGTATAGCTCCATCTCTTTTTATGGACGCAGAGCTGATATAAAAAAGCCCCTCCAAAATGAGGGGCTTTTTTAACAAGGGATTCACCTAGATTAAGCTTTAACTCCTTCCAATGGTTGTGCCTCAGGGAAATCTACAGGAACTTTTGTTGTTCTATGGATATAGTTTGTGATCGTTTTATCCCCTACTAAAACTATGGTGTCGATCAAATTTTCCTTGGTCCACCCAGCGGCAAAAAAATCAGCCACAACTTGCTCGTCTGTTGCGCCCCTATTTTCGGTAATATTCTTGGCCAAACTCGCTAAAGCATCCAATTTTTCATTAAAAGAAGCCTTCCCAGCCCTTAATTCCAGGATTTGCTCATCTGTAAAGCCGTTCATTTTAGCAATGGCGGTGTGGGCGGATAAACAGTAAATACAGTTGTTAACTTGACTTACGGCCAAATTGACCGCTTCTTTTTCCTTGGCCTTCAATGAGGTTTTCGCATTGGAAAGGCTTAGATAATTACCCAATGCATTTTCTGAGTGTGCATACGTGGCGAAAAGATTTGGAACAAACCCCAGTGTTTTTTCCAGATTGTCAAAAATGGCCTGATTGACCGTGCTTACTTCTTCTCTTTTGGGTACATTGATTGTGCTCATAATTGAATTTTTAATATGAATAATTGATTAATACGTCTGTATAAAGGGTTGTTCTGCATCACAATAGAAATCGTGATGATACTTTTGCTCACAGTGTTCCGCAACCGTAGCTGTTTTTACTTCGGTTTTCTGTGATGTTCTAAAAATCTCAATGAGATTAAAAATTGATCTTTCTGTGGATTTCATCTTTTATCTGTTTTTTTTATTACAGGGCAAAGATGCTCCGAAAAAGAGGGTGGGTGTTAGGAAGGATTTCCCGATGGCTTGACCAATTTTCCCTTAGGCCATCAAAAAGAGGTTTTCACGGTATTCTGATGGGCTCATTTGTGTCATCTTCTTAAAAAAACGGCTAAAATGCGTGGGGTCGGTGAACCCAAGCTCAAACGCAATTTCCTGATTTTGTTTATCGGTAAAATTGATGAGTCGTTTGGCCTCCAATGCGATTCGTTCCAGAATAATTTGTTGTGGCGACTTCTGATTGTAAATGGCAAAAAGATTGGATAGTGTTTTGGGAGATTTGTGCAACAATTCAGCATAATCGCTCACCTTTCTCTTGGTTTTGAAGTTTAGGTCCACTAAAACATTGAATTTTCGGATGGTTTCGACTTGATCGTTCCCCAATGCTTTGACCATGAGCTGTTCTTTTGCCAATCGCGTGCTCATTATAATCATTCTTTTTAGTAGCATTTGAAGCATATCGCCCTGAATATTGTCGGGTGTTGAAAACTCTTCGATGAAAATATCGTGCAGCAAATTAAACTTGTTCAACTGTTCTTTTGGAATAGTGATGATAGGGATATCCTGTGTTCCAAAAAACAAAATCCCATTACAGGAAACCTCGCTGTCATGATCGAATATACAGTAAAACTCCCTATTGAAAAGTATGGCTGTAAGGGGCAATTGCATTTTGGAATAGGAAACGTGTTGTAAATATGTAACGGTAATAATCTGATTGGGCAAAAGTTCCAAATCCATTCCATCTATTTGAACCGTCAGGGGGCAATCGTTCCGGTTCCATAAAAATTTAATGGTTTTTGAGGTTGTGGAGAATCGTTCCTCATCATTTTTGATATCATCCGAAAATCCTAAAATGGCTCCTAACTTGGAATCCTTGTATTCGTATCTCATTGGGAAGATTGTTCCGTTACAGAACGATTAGTCCTTCTATTTCATTCATACTTACAGCCCAAAAGAATTAAAATCAAACAAAAAAGCGCGCATCTTTGGATGCGCGCTTTCTATAAATCTGTTTTTTTATTTTAAAAATTACAGCTTTCTATCTCTGTTACCCTCAAGGTGTTCACCATACCTTTTTCTTTAATGGGCATGGCCGCCAAACTTACGAGCATATCGCCTACTTCCAAGAAACCTTTTTTACATGCTATCTGGTTTACATCCTCGATGGTCTGGTCAGTGGAGACAAACTTGTCGTAGTAAAATGCTTTTACTCCCCATAAAAGGTTCAATTGGGTCAATATTCTTTTGTTCGATGTAAACACAAGGATATGTGCGGCTGGTCTCCAAGCGGAAATCTGGAAAGCCGTGTATCCACTATTGGTCAATGTGGAAATAGCTTTTGCCGAGATTTCGTTTGCCATTAACGCGGCATGGTAACAAACGGATTTGGTAATATATCTTTTGGTACGTATGTGCGGTGGGGTTTGCGGTACCTTGATCAAACTGGAACTCTCGACACTTGAAACAATACTTGCCATTTTCTCGATAACCTGTACCGGATAGTTCCCAACAGATGTTTCTCCCGAGAGCATTACGGCATCGGCCCCGTCCATTACGGAGTTGGCAACGTCGTTCACCTCGGCACGGGTAGGGGTTAAACTGGTAATCATGGTCTCCATCATCTGGGTAGCGATGATTACAGGAATTCTTCCCTTTTTGGCGCTCAACACCAATTGTTTCTGAACCAATGGGACCTCTTGCGCTGGAATTTCCACCCCAAGGTCGCCACGGGCCACCATAAGTCCATCGGAAGCTTTTACGATCTCATCGATGTTCTCCAGTGCTTCAGGTTTCTCAATCTTTGAAATCACGGGAATTTTGTGCTCTGTGTGCTGTTTTATCAAATCATGAAGATCGTATAGGTCCTGTGCATGACGCACAAATGACAATGCTATCCAATCAACATCTTGTCCAATCGCAAAAATGGCATCTTTGATATCCTTTTTTGTAAGGGCGGGGAGTGAGATGTTGGTATTGGGAAGGTTTACCCCTTTTTTGGATTTAAGCGGTCCTCCTTGTATCACCTTGGCCACTACCTCGTTATCCCCATTAGTGGATTTCACTTCAAAAATAAGCTTGCCATCGTCCAAAAGAATACGTTCCCCCGCTTTAACATCTTTGGGGAAGCTCTTGTAGTTCATGTAGACCCTTTCGGCGGTGCCCTCAAACGGTTCTCCCGTTACAAAGGTAACCTCATCACCTGGAGCAACTACGGCTTCACCGCCCATTACCCCAACTCTTAGTTTGGGGCCTTGTAGGTCGGCAAGTATGGCTATATTGACTTCCAATTCCTCATTAAGCTCCCTTATCATTTTAATTCGCTCGGCAACATCTTCGTAGGCGGCGTGGGAAAAGTTTATTCTAAAAACATCTACTCCTGCATGGATCATTTCCCTTAGGGTCTCCTTTGTACTGGTGGCAGGTCCTAGGGTTGCTACAATTTTAGTCTTCTTTATAGTTGGCATTTTTAAAAGATTAAATTTCTTTTTGATTTTAAATTCTGTGTATCCAAAGGATATGCTGTTATCACTTTGGCTATGGTGTTGATCGATTTGATCTTTTTGAGAAACAACGCTTCATCTATCGTATCTACCTTTAAAAAATAATCTACTTCTTTTCGTTCTTTCACCAAATAGTCTGTTCTTCGGGAAATATTGTTATCAAATAACCCCACTGAAGGCATTTCTTCCTCAACTTCGCACTTGTTGGAAATCAGCGTCCAATACATCTCGCTCATCTCATCGTCCCAATCAAACACCGAAAAAGACATTTTTCCATCTAATTGAAGGTCTTTTTTCATCCGTTTTAGATACAGTCCACAACTGGAATTTATGGCATAGGTGATGGCATAATCTTCCAAATTACTGTGAATGGCGATGAGCGAAAAGCTTTCATCGTACAAGTCCGCCGATATCTTATGCGTCGTTAATATGCCCATAACACGAACCGTAAATATAGGCTTAATCCTATTGAATGCCTAGTCTATACAAAACAATACACTTATAAATCAAGCGAAAACGTTTGAGTTTACCATTATTTAAAGTTACTTGTTATCTATCCTACTTTGCAGTGCAAAATAGGCTCTCTTGGATGCCTTTTCTTCAGCTTTTTTCTTGGATGTGGCCCTTGCCTTGGCGAGCATTCTATCTCCTATGGTCAGCTTTACCGCAAAGTGTTTGAGCTCATCGTTTCCGGTGTCCTCGTAAACATTGTAATTAAAGTGTTTCTTTTCTTTTTGGCACCATTCTATCACCAAGCTTTTATAGCTTATTACCTTGCCCTCCAACTGTTCTATATCGACGTAGGGCTCAATTACCCTCTCGTTGATGAATTTTTCGCAGTAATTGTACCCTCTATCCAAATAAATAGCTCCCACGAGTGCCTCGAAAACATTTCCATGTATATTGTCACCAAAATGGGCCTTGGGAATCCTGCTCTCAACATATTTGAGCAGACCGAGGTCCTTTCCCAATTCGTTCAGGTGCTTTCGGCTGACGACCTTGGAACGCATTTTAGTCAGGTACCCCTCGTCCCCTTCGGGCACTTCGTTGTACAGATGTTTTGAAATAATGGTACCCAGCATGGAGTCTCCCAGAAATTCCAATCGCTCGTAGTTCACCGGATTGCCCTCATCGTCCTTTTTGTTCATGGAACGATGAAGAAAGGCTGTTTTGTAGATTTCAAGACTCTTGGGCTTAAATCCAAGTATTCTTTTCATTCCCAAAAAAAAATCCCCATCCGAGCTTGGATGGGAATTGAATATTTTGGAAGTAAGTTTCATGTTACAAAACTACCCTATTTTTTTGAATAGTACGCAAGCGTTGTGTCCCCCAAAGCCAAATGTATTGCTCATGGCAACTTTCACTTCACGTTCTTGTGCCTTGTTCAAGGTCAAGTTAAGCGAAGGGTCTATTTGCTCGTCCACCACACTATGGTTAATAGTTGGAGGCACCAAACTATGTTCCATGGCCAGTATTGATGCGATGGCCTCGATTGCTCCGGCCGCTCCCAACAAGTGTCCTGTCATGGACTTGGTAGAATTGATGTTGATGTCCTTGGCATGATCCCCGAACACTTTGGAAATAGCTTTAAGCTCGGCCACGTCCCCAAGTGGTGTAGAGGTTCCATGCGTATTGATGGCATCAACGTCCTCTGGTTTCAATCCTGCGTTCTCCAAGCAGTTTTCCATCACTTTTATCACTCCGATGCCTTCTGGATGAGGAGCGGTCATGTGGTGGGCGTCACTTGACAATCCCCCGCCCAAAACTTCGGCATATATTTTAGCGCCACGAGCTTTGGCGTGCTCATACTCTTCAAGTATCAGTGCTCCTCCACCTTCTCCCAGTACAAACCCGTCGCGCGTGGCATCGAATGGTCTGGAAGCGGTCTCTGGACTGTCGTTTCTGGTGGAAAGTGCATGCATGGCATTAAACCCTCCCATACCTGCAATGGTAACGGCAGCTTCACTACCACCGGTCACGATGACATCGCAATGGCCCAACCTTATATAGTTGAGCGCATCGATCATGGCATTTGCCGATGATGCACAAGCAGAAACCGTAGTATAGTTAGGCCCCATAAATCCATGTTTTATGGAAATGTTGCCCGGTGCTATATCAGCAATCATTTTAGGTATAAAGAAAGGATTGAATCGTGGTGTACCATCGCCATTGGCATAATTGATCACCTCATTTTGAAAAGTTTCCAGTCCACCAATTCCGGCCCCCCATACAACACCTACCCTAAACTTGTCCACAACGTTCAAGTCTATTCCAGAGTCTGCTATGGCTTCGTCGGAAGAGACTAAGGCATACTGGGCGAACCTATCCAACTTTCTGGCCTCTTTTCTATCAAAGAAGTCGTTTGGATCGTATCCTTTAAGCTCGCAAGCAAACTTTGTCTTAAATTTTTCGGTATCGAAATACGTAATGGGGGCAGAACCGCTCTTACCAGTCCGTAGTCCTTCCCAATAAGCTTCTAAATTGTTACCTATGGGGGTCAATGCTCCCATTCCGGTAACTACAACTCGCTTTAACTGCATTGAACTATTTTTTTTACCCTTTAGACCTAAATTATAAAAAAAATTATCCATGCGATAACCACCACATGGATAATTTTAAATCTTTAGCGATATATCATATAATTACTTAGCTTCTTCGATGTAGCTAATGGCCTGACCAACAGTGGCGATGTTCTCTGCTTGGTCATCTGGTATTTGGATATCAAATTCTTTCTCAAACTCCATGATAAGTTCAACAGTGTCCAAGGAATCCGCTCCTAAGTCGTTGGTAAAGCTAGCTTCAGCTACAACTTCATTCTCATCTACACCTAGTTTATCAACGATGATAGCCTTTACTCTTGATGCAATGTCTGACATAATTATTGTGGTTTTAAAAATTTAAATCGTTGGCAAAAATATAAAACTTTGGATTAAATACACTATTTGTCGATAAAATGTGCTTTAAATTAATCGTCTTTAATTACTGTACCTTACTTTAGCCGACGTAATTTAGTCCAAAAACCTATCAATTCCTAACGAATGAAACGAATTGTAATCTTCGCTTCGGGCAGTGGGTCCAATGCAGAAAATATTATATCATTTTTTCGTGAAAAACCCGAGGTAGCCGTTGCTGCTGTGCTTACCAACAAACAAACGGCAACAGTTCTTGACCGCTGCGAAAGGTTGAATGTACCTGCATTTTATTTTAATAATACTGCCTTTAGGGATTCGGATGCGGTTGTACATCTTTTGCAGGGACTCAACATAGATTTAATTGTACTTGCCGGCTTTCTTTGGAAGATTCCCTCCAACCTCATCGAAGCATTTCCGGATAAAATCATCAATATTCACCCCGCCCTGTTGCCCAAATACGGAGGAAAGGGAATGTACGGGGACAGGGTCCATCAAGCCGTAAAAGAAAACAAGGAATCCGAAACGGGCATCACCATACATTATGTAAACGAAAATTATGATGAGGGAGCCATCATCTTTCAAGCTAAAACCGATGTTGTTCCTTCAGATGATGCAAGTTCCATTGCCCAAAAAGTACATCTGCTCGAATATGAACATTTCCCGAAAGTAATAGAAAAACTATTGTCCTAATGGCCAAAAAGAAAAAGTTTTATGTCGTGTGGCAGGGCAAACATCCCGGCATTTTTGAGTCTTGGAAAGATTGTAAAGCTCAGATTGAGGGGTATAAAGGCGCCCAGTACAAATCCTTCGCCACTTTTGAAGAGGCCAAAAAAGCCTATAATGGCAACTACATGGACTACAAAGGGAAATCCAAGGGCAAAAGTGAACTTACTCCAGAAGAACTTCTAAAAATTGGAGACCCCAATTATAATTCCATTGCCGTGGATGCGGCATCGAGCGGAAATCCTGGCAGAATGGAGTATCGTGGTGTGGACACCAAAACCAAAAAGATGCTATTTCATCAAGGTCCTTTTGAACAGGGAACAAGCAACGTAGGGGAATTTCTGGCCCTAGTGCATGGACTGGCTTTTTTACAACAGAAAAAGAGCGATCGTATTTTGTATTCCGATTCCCGTATCGCCATTGGTTGGGTACGGAAGAAAAAATGCGGTACCAAACTGGTGAAGAATGCAAAAAATGCCCAGTTGTTCGAACTTATCGAGCGCGCGGAGAACTGGTTGAAAAAGAACCGTTTCAATACCCCGATCGTAAAGTGGGAGACCAAGGCATGGGGCGAAATCCCTGCCGATTTTGGCAGAAAATAAACCTTTGCACGAACAAAGCACCCATTATTTGATAATTGGAACATCCATACCGTATATTTGCACCAAAAATTAGGGAATGGGCAAATTACTGATCGTGGGAACCATGGCTTTTGATGCCATTGAAACACCGTTCGGGAAAACTGGAAGAATATTGGGGGGCGCCGGGACCTTTATCGGTCTGGCAGCGTCACAGTTTAGAATAGACTCCGCAATAGTATCCGTAGTGGGAGATGATTTTCCACAATCTTACATGGATATCTTAAAAAACAAGAACATAGACCTTTCGGGTGTTGAAGTTGTAAAAGGGGGCAAAACCTTCTTTTGGGAAGGAAAGTACCATAACGACCTCAATTCCAGGGATACTTTAGCCACCGAGCTAAACACTTTGGCAGATTTTAACCCCGTTGTCCCAAAGGATTATACCGATGCCGATATCGTAATGCTCGGTAACCTTCATCCTAATATCCAACTGAGTGTAATTAATCAGATGGAAAAACGACCAAAGCTTATAGTTTTGGATACCATGAACTTTTGGATGGACAATACCTGGGATGAATTGATGACAGTGATTTCCAAAATCGATGTCATTACCATAAATGATGAAGAAGCCCGTCAGATGACCAACGAATATTCCTTGGTCAAGGCCGCCGCAAAGATTCAGCAAATGGGCCCCAAATATGTGGTCATAAAAAAAGGAGAGCACGGCGCACTTTTGTTCCATAAGGACAATATTTTCTTTGCGCCTGCACTTCCACTGGAAGAAGTATTTGACCCTACCGGTGCCGGAGACACCTTTGCAGGTGGCTTTACCGGGTATTTGACCGAGTCGGAAAACATTTCTTTTGAAAGCATGAAAAATGCCATTATCCATGGGTCCAACCTGGCATCGTTCTGTGTGGAAAAATTTGGCACGGACCGGATGGTCGATTTAAAAAAGAGTGAGGTCGAGGCCCGCTTGTTACAATTTAGAGAGTTGACGCAGTTCAATATAGAATTAACATAATGTTTGCCCTGAAAGTTTCGGGGCTTTTTTATTTGTATTGTTATGAGTGATCCCATTAAGCACGAATGCGGAATATCGTTGATCCGTTTGCTTAAACCCCTGGAGTACTACAAAGAAAAGTACGGTACGGCTTTTTACGGCGTAAACAAGATGTACCTAATGATGGAGAAGCAGCACAACCGAGGACAAGATGGTGCCGGTTTTGCAAGTATAAAAATGGACATGCAGCCCGGTGAGCGCTACATGAGCCGTGTAAGGTCGGCAGAACAGCAACCCATTCAGGATATTTTCGCCCAGATCAACAACCGTATCAATACGGCATTGACCGAAAACCCGGAACGCGAGAACGATGTTGACTGGCAAAAAAAGAACATACCTTATATTGGCGAACTTTTAATGGGGCATGTTCGCTATGGCACCTTCGGAAAAAACAGTATTGAGAGCGTACATCCATTTTTGAGACAGAACAACTGGATGCACCGTAACCTTATTGTTGCCGGTAACTTTAACATGACGAATGTTGATGAGCTCTTCAGCAACTTGGTGGAACTGGGACAGCACCCCAAGGAAAAGGCCGACACCGTTACCGTAATGGAAAAAATCGGTCACTTTTTGGATGATGCCGTAGCCAAGCTTTACAAGCAGATCAAAAAAGAAGGATATACGAAAAGGGAAGCCTCCGCATTGATCGCCGAGCGCTTGAACGTGGCCAAAATTTTGAGAAAAGCTTCAAAAAATTGGGACGGTGGATACGCTATGAGTGGATTGATCGGACACGGAGATGCATTTGTGATGCGTGATCCTGCTGGTATTCGGCCCGCTTATTACTATCAAGATGATGAAGTAGTGGTCGTAGCGTCGGAGCGTCCGGTAATCCAGACCGTTTTCAATGTTAATTTTGATGATGTACACGAACTGGACCCCGGACATGCCGTAATCGTGAAGAAGAGCGGTTCCATGGCCTTAAAGAAAATCTTGGAGCCGACCGAACGCAAAGCTTGTTCTTTTGAGCGCATTTATTTCTCACGAGGCAGTGACAAGGAAATCTATCAGGAAAGAAAAAAACTGGGGAAACTTGTGTTCCCCGAAATATTGAAGTCCATTGACAACGATTTGGAGAACACCGTTTTCTCCTATATCCCCAACACAGCGGAGACATCGTTCTTTGGAATGGTGAAAGAGGCCCAGAATTACCTCAACAAGAAAAAAGAGGAACAAATTTTGGCATTGGGCTCCAAGATGACGGCCGAAGAGCTTCATAACATATTGAATATTCGTCCGCGTATTGAAAAAGTGGCCATAAAAGATGCCAAACTGCGAACTTTTATCACCCAAGACAGTAGTAGGGATGATTTGGTGACCCACGTTTATGATATTTCGTATGGCTCCGTAAAGCCAACGGACAATCTGGTGATCATTGATGATAGTATTGTTCGCGGAACTACACTAAAGCGAAGCATTCTAAAAATACTGGACAGGTTATCTCCCAAGAAAATAGTTGTAGTCTCCTCTGCTCCACAAATTCGATATCCGGACTGTTACGGGATCGATATGGCCCGATTGGAGGATTTTGTAGCGTTTAGGGCAGCGCTTGCGCTCCATGAAGAGCACGGCACTTCGCATAAAATAAAGGAGATTTATGAAAAGTGTCTCACACAGACCAATCCTTCCAATAAAAATGCGGTGAACTATGTGCAGGAGTTTTATGCCCCGTTCAGCGCTAAACAGATTTCACGTAAAATTGGCGAAATCTTAAGTCCGGAAGGCATCAATGCAGAAGTTGAGATCATATATCAAACTATTGAAGGTCTCCACAGTGCCTGCCCCAAAAATCTAGGGGATTGGTATTTCACTGGAAACTATCCAACACCAGGCGGCAACAGGGTGGTAAACAAAGCATTCGTCAACTTTTTTGAGGGTAAAAAGGAAAGAGCATATTAGGACTTAACAAGATAAAAGAGCACATTACCGTGCACTTTATCGATGAAACTAGCAGAATAGCGGGTTTTTATACGATCAGCTGTCCGCAATCCTACTTTAGTATCTGCCATAGCATAAGTAGGTTAAGTTCATGGTAAGATTTGGGGCAAAAAAGGTGGAAGCTATTCCACCTTTTTTATTTTCTGCACACCCGTAAACCTTTCGAAATTCCCTTAGTTTTCTTGACATTTATCAATAATCGGGTCTAGTTGAACACTTCAACCCATATAAAGGAGTTTCATCTAAAAGCTTGGGCAAGAAAACATCGCTTGGCTTACTTTTGGAAGACCATAGCATAAGTAGGTTAAGTTCATGGTAAGATTTGGGGAAAGAAGCCGGAGCATGCTCCGGCTTCTTTATGTTTGACTACCAAGGTTTTATCCATTTCATCGACGAACTGCACGTTTTCTTTTTCTTCCAAAAAGCAAAATATTTTTTAAAACCCTTTGTTATTTTACACAATACCAGTATTTTAGTCTCGCCATAGCATAAGTAGGTTAAGTTTATGGTAAGATTTGGGACGAAAAGGGTGAGGGCTTCCTCACCCTTTTCTATTTTAAAAAATTGAACACAAAAAAAGCCGAGCACTTGATGCTCGGCTTTTTTAATTATTTATCAACTAGTTCTTATTTGCTAGCTGCATAGTTTTCAGAAACTTTGTCCCAATTGATCACATTAAAAAATGCTGAAATGTAATCTGGTCTCAAGTTCTGGTAGTTTAAATAGTACGCATGTTCCCATACATCCAATCCCAAAATTGGGTAACCACCACAACCTACTCCAGGCATAATGGGATTATCTTGGTTTGGAGTTGAGCAAATTTCCAATTTTCCACCTTTGTGCACGCACAACCAAGCCCAGCCTGATCCAAATTGGGTAGCTGCTGCAGAAGAAAATTTTTCTTTGAAAGCATCAAAGGAACCAAAAGCGGCATCAATAGCGGAAGCCAATTCACCAGATGGTTTTCCACCACCGTTTGGCGACATTACTTCCCAAAAAAGGCTGTGGTTAAAAAATCCGCCCCCGTTGTTTCTAACAGCTGCGTTGGACATGTCCAAACCAGAAAGGATATCCACAATTCCCTTTCCCTCCAAATCCGTTCCCTCAATGGCACCATTCAATTTAGTGGTGTAGCCATTGTGGTGCTTGGTATGGTGGATTTCCATGGTCCTAGCGTCTATATGGGGTTCCAATGCATCATATGCATAAGGTAACTTAGGTAATTCAAAAGCCATAATTATCTTGTTTTTTTAGGTTAATACTTAATTCACGTAAAAATACGAGTTTTAACATTTATATTCCGCTAAAACCATGTTAACATCAGGTAAGGAATCCTTATTTTGCAGGAAAAACATCCTTGAAAGGGTCTAATTTTAAAATATATAGCGCATCTGCAGGCTCGGGCAAGACCTATGCCCTTGCAAAAGCCTACCTCAAACTGTTACTTTCCAACGATGCTTCCGTAAAATTTCGTCAGATTTTGGCCATTACCTTCACCAACAAGGCAGTGGACGAAATGAAGACCCGGATTTTGGACAATCTTTATGCTTTTGGACAAGATACCGTGCCCAAAAAACAGCAGATCCTTTTTCAATCACTTTGTGATGAACTTAACTTGACCGAGGAGCAATTAAAGCAACGGTCGCAACTCATTCTAAAACGGATTCTCCACAATTACTCTTTTTTTGAGATTTCGACCATTGACAAGTTCAACCATAAGATCATTAAAACATTTGCCCGCGATCTACACCTATCCCAAAATTTTGAGGTAGAACTCAATCTCGACCTGTTGCTGGAAGAAGCCGTGGGTAGATTGCTGGAACGTGCGGGCAACGACGAAAAACTTACTGAGGTCCTGATTGTCTTTTCCCTCGAAAAAATAGATGATGACAAAAGTTGGAACATCACTTACGACCTCATAGAAATTGGCAAACTGCTATTTCAAGAAAATCATTCCGCACACATAGATCCTTTACGTGATAAATCCATAGGGGATTTTCAAAAGATTCAAAAACGGATAGCATCAGAAAGCAAGACCATTGAAGAAAAGATAAAAGAACTGGCTCAAATAGTGCTTCAGGAAATGCAAAATCAAGGGTTTGACTTTGCAGACTTTCCCAGACAAACCTTGCCCAATCATTTTAAAAAGATGATTGACGGAGAACTCGACCCAAAAAAATTATACGCCGCCAAAACCCTGGAACCCAATCTGACGGAAGGGAAATTACTCAAAGCCAGTGACAAAAGGGACGTCACACAATTGGCCGCGACCATTTTGGAAAAATATCTAATCATAAAACGACTTGTGTATCGACACAGCTATCTCCAGAATATTTATGGCAATATCGTACCGATGACGGTCTTGAACGAAATCGCCAAGGAAATCAAGAATATTGAGCTGGACAGGGACATCATTCCCATTTCCTCCCTGAACGCGATTCTCTCCAAAGAAATCAAGAATCAGCCTGTACCGTTTATTTATGAACGGATGGGCGAAAAATACCGCCATTATTTTATCGATGAATTCCAGGACACCTCCAAAATGCAATGGGAAAACTTGGTGCCGCTCATTGGCAACGCCTTGGAAAGCGAGAACGAAAAGCACGAACGGGGTTCCCTATTTTTGGTGGGCGATGCAAAGCAGGCCATTTATCGCTGGCGTGGTGGCAGGGCGGAGCAATTCCTAAATCTGATCAATAAAAAATCGCACCCCTTCGTAGTGGAGCCCAGCGTTCATTCGTTGGACACCAACTGGCGGAGTTCTGATGAAATCGTACACTTCAACAACCTTTTTTTTACCGAGGTCGCAACTGTGCTCGCCAATGAAGATTATCAAAACCTCTTTTTGAACGACTCCCATCAAAAAACCAACAACAAACCTGGGGGATACATCCAAATGTCCTTTTTGGATGCCGATGTGGAAGACAAGGACGAGGTCTATTGCGAAGAAACCTTGAAGGCCATACAGCAAATCCTTTCTGAAAACTACAACTTTGCGGATATCTGCGTATTGGTTCGCGATAATAAGAAGGGAATGTTGTTGGCAGATTTTTTAGCGCAGCAGAACATTCCCATCATTTCTTCGGATGCCCTTTTACTGGCAAAGAATGAGAAAGTCATCTTTCTGGTGTCCCTGCTTCGGATTTTTGAAAATGCAAAGGATCGGGAAGCGGCATACCATATATTAATGTATCTGTCCCCCGATGAAAACGGCAAACACGACTTCATCAGTAAAAACCTAGAAAATATTGAAGCCTTCTTGGCCTCCGAATACCATTTCAATGTAAATGAATTAAAAGGCGAACCTGTGCTTACCATTTTGGAAACCGCCATTGTTCAGTTTGAACTTTACGAGGGTTCCGTGGCCCATATTTCCTTTTTGATGGACGAGGTGCTCGATTTGGAAAAAAGGGAAGGGCCGAGCGTGTATGCCTTCCTTAATTATTGGGAGGTAAAAAAAGATTCCCTTTCCATCGCAGCACCCGATGGAGTGGATGCCGTAAAAATTATGACCATCCATAAGGCCAAAGGCCTTGAGTTTTCTTTTGTGATTTTCCCTTTTGCCAATGCGGTTCTGGACGATAAACGCAAGAAGAAGAAAGCTTGGGTACCGGCCACCACGGATGATGAAGCTTTAGGGTTGAACGAATTCCTGATCAACAACAATAAAGATATGTTGGAATACAATGATGTAGCCCAACAAAAATATGTTGCGGAAGAGCAAAAGACCTTGTTGGATTCGATGAATGTGCTCTACGTGGCCCTTACCCGTCCCGTAAAAGGATTGGTTGTAATCACGGAAAATGGCAAAAAAGATGTTGCTTCGGTTGAAGCTGCTACATCGTATTCGGAACTTTTTCAATGGTATGTGCAGCAAGCGAACATTTCCGAAAAAGAAACTGGCGTTTACACCATCGGAACATTTCCATCAAAAGAGGTGGAGACTTCTTCGGAATCCACAGAAAACTATATTTCCTACGTTACAAGACCGAAAGATGATGCTGGATTTACCATTTCCACCAAATCGGGCCGTATGTGGGACGATGAACGGATGGAAGCCATCGAGATGGGGAATGTGATTCACTTTGCCTTGAGCCAGATTGAAACAATAAATGATGTTGATGCTGTTTTGGAACGCTTGGAGATAGAGGGACATTTTCCAAAAGAAGCGGCAGGTGACATCAAACAAAAAATAATGGCCGTTGTGAACCATCCAAAATTGAAGGATTTGTTCGTGGAGAACCTTCAAATATTGAACGAGCAAGAAATCTTGACCACGGATGGGCTTTCCCTTCGTCCGGATAGAATTATCATCAATGGTGACCAAGCTACCATCGTTGATTATAAAACAGGTAAACCATCGCCAAAGCACAAGGAACAAATCGCAAACTATGCCGATATTTTAAAAGCGATGGATTATAAAATCAAACAATCCATTATTGTTTATATTGACCAAGAAATAGACCCTATTTTTGTATAAATTGAATTAAAGATATGTACGGAAAAATAAAAGAACATTTGGCCAAAGAATTGAAGGAAATTGAAGAAGCTGGCCTATTTAAAAAAGAACGAATCATCACTTCACCGCAGGACGCTGTGATAAAAATTTCCACAGGGGAAGAAGTCATCAATTTTTGTGCGAACAATTATTTGGGGCTTTCCTCCCATCCAGAGGTTATCCAAGCCGCTAAGGATGCGATGGACACCCACGGTTTTGGAATGTCATCGGTACGCTTTATTTGCGGAACGCAGGACATCCATAAAGAACTGGAACAAAAAATCGCCGATTTCTATGGCACGGAGGATACCATATTATATGCCGCTGCTTTTGATGCCAATGGAGGCGTATTCGAGCCTTTGCTCACCGCAGAGGACGCCATTATCTCCGATTCGTTGAACCATGCGTCGATTATTGATGGAGTGCGCCTGTGCAAGGCCATGAGGTACCGCTACACCAATAACGACATGGCCGATTTGGAAGAAAAGCTGAAACAAAGTAATGCCGATGGTGCCCGTTTTAAAATAATCGTGACCGATGGGGTGTTCTCCATGGACGGTTTGTTGGCCCCGTTGGACAAAATATGTGACCTAGCGGAAAAATATGACGCCATGGTGATGATAGATGAATGCCACGCCGCAGGATTTATTGGGGAAACAGGTCGTGGTACCTTGGAAGAAAAAGGTGTTTTGGACCGAATCGACATTATCACCGGAACTCTGGGCAAGGCCTTGGGCGGTGCCATGGGCGGTTATACCACGGGCAAAAAAGAAATCATAGAAATGTTACGCCAACGTTCCAGACCTTATTTGTTCTCCAACTCCTTGGCTCCTGCCATTGTTGGGGCATCCATCAAGGTTTTTGAGATGTTGGATACCGATACCACACTAAGAGATAAGCTCCAAAGTAACACGGAATACTTTAAAAAAGGAATGAAAGAAGCTGGATTCGATATTATTGATGGCGATTCGGCGATTGTTCCAGTAATGTTGTACGATGCCAAACTTTCCCAAGACATGGCCGATATGCTTTTAAAAGAGGGCATCTATGTAATCGGCTTCTTTTACCCCGTTGTCCCAAAAGACAAGGCCAGGATAAGGGTACAGCTCTCCGCAGCCCATGAAAAAGAGCATTTGGACCATGCAATTAATGCTTTTATTAAGGTAGGAAAGTCGTTAAAGGTTATCTAAATTCGACGAAATGCAACAATTCTGACAGCAAATGAGTCAAAAAAAAAGAAATTTAGATTTTGTTAATAAGTCTTAACAACTTACATTTGCTGCTGATAAACACTTAAACTTAAAATTTTGAGCATGAAACATCTTAGCAAATTATTGGTTGTTGCTCTTGTATTTGTAGGGATCAACAGCATACAAGCGCAAGACGAAAATAATCCCTGGCAAGTTAGCATTGGGGTGAATGCGATAGACACTTATCCTACTAACGACGAGAACAATCCTTTTTCCAGTACAACATTGTTCGATGAGTACTTTAATGTATCCGATCACTGGAACATTTTGCCTTCCGTTTCTTATGTAGCCGTTTCCAAGTATGTTGGTGATGGTTTCTCTGTTGGAGCAAGAGGTTCCTTGAACAGAATCGAAAAATTGGGAGATTTTGAAGTTGATGATCTATCTCACTATGCTATAGATGGTACTATTAAGTACAACTTCCTAAAAAACACTACCATCGATCCTTTCGTAGAAGTAGGTGGTGGTTATACTTGGGTTGACGAGATTGGTGCAGGTACCGTAAATGGTGGTGTTGGTGTTAACTTTTGGTTTTCTGATAACCTAGGTTTGACACTTCAAACACAATACAAGCACGCTTTCGAAGATTACTTGGTTAAGCATTTCCAACACATGGCTGGTATCAGCATCAAATTTGGTGGAACTGATACAGACGGTGATGGCATCTATGACAAAGACGATGCTTGTCCAGAAGTTGCTGGTCTAGCTGCTTTCAACGGATGTCCTGATTCTGATGGTGACGGTATCGAAGATTCTAAAGATGCTTGTCCTAACGAAGCTGGTTCCAAAGAAATGAACGGATGTCCTGATTCTGACGGTGACGGTGTTGCCGATAAAGATGATGCTTGTCCTAACGAAGCTGGTCTTCCTGCTCTAGCTGGTTGCCCTGATGCTGACGGTGACGGTGTTGCCGATAAAGATGACGAGTGTCCTAACGAAGCTGGTCCTGCTGCAAACAACGGATGCCCTTGGCCTGATACTGATGGCGATGGTGTTCTTGACAAAGACGACCAATGTCCAGAAGTTGCTGGTACAGTAGCTAACAAAGGATGTCCAGAAGTAACTGAAGAAGTTCAAAAACAATTGAACGACTACGCTAGAACTATCTTGTTCGATACTGGTAAATCTTCTATCAAAGCAGAATCTACTTCTGTAATGGTTGACATTATCCAAATCTTGAACGAGTACCCAACTGCTAAATTTACAGTTGAAGGTCACACTGATAGTGTAGGTAGCGACAAATTGAACCAGAAACTTTCTGAAGAAAGAGCTAACTCTGTTAGAGATTTCTTAATCGACAAAGGAATCGATTCTTCTAGATTGAGTGCAATTGGTTACGGTGAAGAAAAACCAATCGCTACTAACAATACAAGAGCTGGTAGAGCACAAAACAGACGAGTTGAAATCAACTTGGTAAAATAATTAGAAACAAAGTTTTCTAGAAAAAGGCTCCGCAAATGCGGGGCCTTTTTTATTTTTAATCCATGCATCATACTTTCCTCGAATATGTACTGGATGACCTCCACAATAAACAGTTGGATATAACCAATTGTATTTATGTACTCCCCAGTAAAAGGTCGGGAACCTTCTTAAAAAAACACATCTCCAATAGACTGGAGAAGAATACATTCAGCCCGGAAGTATTATCTATTCAGGAGTTTATCGGAAACCTCTCCAACTTAAACCAAGCTTCAAATATTGATTTGTTGCTCCTTCTTTTTAGGGTATACAAACAATCTCAAATTGACGAATCGGATGACTTTGCCTCCTTCATGAATTGGGGACAGACCCTTTTACAGGATTTTAATGAGATTGATGGTTACCTTATCCCTGCTACAGATATTCTGAATTATCTCTCCGCCATCAAAGAAATCAACCATTGGTCTGCCAGTAAAGAGAAAACAGAACTGGTCGAGAATTATTTACAGCTCTGGAAGAATCTTGAAACCATCTACAACAATTTTTATGAAGCCCTGCTTGAACAAAAAAAAGGCTACCAAGGATTGATTCAACGAGAAGCCGTTAAGGCGATTCAAAATGCCCACTATAAAGAAACTCGCAAAAATCCCATTGTATTTGTAGGTTTTAATGCCTTGAATGCAGCTGAGTCGACCATTATCCAGTATTATCTGGAACAAGGCAATTCACATATTTATTGGGATATCGATTCCTATTTTTTGGACGACCCAATTCACGATGCCGGCTTGTTCGTCAGGGATTACCAATACAATTGGCCATATTATAAGCACAGCCATAAAATAGAGCCACAGAACAATTTTCTACAGAATAAGAACATCAGAATCACCGGAGTTCCCAAAAGTATCTCCCAAACCAAATATGTAGGTCAACTGTTACAGGAAATCGGAGACAAAGAATCCATTGACCTCTCCAGAACGGCCTTGGTATTGGCGGATGAAACTTTACTCAACCCAATGCTCAATGCAATACCTAGCAGCATCCCAGAAGTCAACATAACCATGGGGATGCCATTGAACAAAACTGTGCTCTATTGCTTTTTTGTAAATTTTTTAGAGCTACACCTCAACGTTTCTGAACGGGGATGGTTCTTTAAACGTGTCTTGGAATTCATTTCCAACCCCTACACTTTAACACTGTCCTCGGAAAAGCAAGGGAACTTCGCGCAACAATTGTCCAAGGACATCAAAGAGAACAACCTACTTTACATCAACACGGAAACGCTCGAAAAATATCCGAAGGCAAAGGAGTTGTTAGCCATCATTTTTCCAGAGGAAGCATTCTCGCCAATGCGTTGGATAAACAACTGTCTAATGCTCATAGATCGTTTGAAGAATATCTACCAACAAGAAAAAAATGCACTGGAGCTGGAATATCTGTATCGCTTCTATGCCCTTTTCAATCAATTAGGACAATATTTGGACAAGGTGGAGTTTATGGATGAGCTGAAATCCATCAAAAATCTGTTCAAACAATTGGCCAACATGGAAACCTTGGATTTTATCGGCCAGCCCTTAACGGGATTTCAAATTATGGGGATGTTGGAGAGCCGAAACCTCGATTTTGAAACTGTGATCATTACTTCTGTGAACGAGGGCATCCTCCCTTCCGGAAAATCGAACAATTCCTTTATCCCTTTTGATGTAAAACGGGATTACGGTCTTCCCACCTACAAAGAAAAGGATGCCATCTATGTATATCACTTTTACCGATTGATTCAACGCGCAAAGAATATATACATCACCTACAACACAGAACCTGATGTGCTTGAAGGTGGAGAAAAAAGCCGATTGATAACCCAATTACTGACGGATAAAAATCTAAAAAAACACATTACGCATACCATTGCAACCCCAAAAATTTCCATTGATCCGAAACCACTGATACAAATCGAAAAGGATGACAAGTTCATGGAGGACTTGAAGGCATTTGCCCAAAATGGCTTTTCACCTACCTCATTGACCAATTACATCAGAAACCCTATTGATTTTTACACGAGAAATATTCTAAAAATCAATGATTTGGAAGAAGTAGAGGAAAATATTGCGGCCAACACCTTTGGAACCATCATTCATGATAGTTTGGAGCAGCTCTACACCCCACTAATTAATCAGGAATTAACGGAGGTAAGCATCAAGAAACTAAAAACACAAGTGCAAGAGGTTGTACTGCATCATTTTGAAAAGAACCTTTCTGGAGTAGATGTTTCCAAAGGAAAATTTCTTTTGGTGTACAATGTCATCTTAAAATATCTGAACAACTTTTTGGATGATGAGCTACAACAGCTCAAACGCCATGAAATCAATATATTGGCACTCGAGGAACGCTACGAAGAACTTATTACGGTTCCCGGGCTTGATTTTCACATCAAACTAAAAGGAACTTTAGATCGTGTAGATGAATTTGACGGCACCGTTCGCATTATTGACTACAAAACGGGCAAGGTAGAGGCAAAAAACGTAAAAATTACGGATTGGGTAACATTGATTACCGATTATGATAAAAGCAAGGCGTTCCAATTGCTTTGTTACGCTTACCTGTATTCCAAAAAACACAGTATAAGCGATGTTCAGGCAGGAATCATTTCCTTTAAGAAATTGAGCCAGGGACTATTCCCGTTTTCAGAGGACAAGGATGCCCGAATAAATTCGGACACCCTTGCCACCTTTGAAAATTATCTGTTCCAATTGATACGTGAAATCTGCAATGCCACAGTGCCCCTTACCGAGAAAATAGATTAATTACTTTAAATCGGGACGTGTGGGACGTACCTCAATTTTACTGGGCAAGGTGCGTGGATGCATCGTGAGCAAATCCACGACCAATTTACCGATATCCTCGGGTTGAATCTTCCAAGCATCTTTCTCCGATGGTTCGTGATTGTTAAAATGGCTTGCCACCGAACCTGGCATAATCGTGGTTACTTTAATGTTGTACTGTCTCAAGTCCAGCATCGCGGCCTGTGTAAATCCGACCACCCCAAATTTTGTGGCATTGTAACCCGCTGCCGTGGCAAAGAAATTGGTCCCTGCCAAACTCGCCAATGTCATGTAATAGCCTTCAGATTTTTTCAAGGCATCAACGGATGCTTTTAGCGTATGGTATACCCCGTTCAGGTTGGTATTGATCATCTGGTGCCATTTCTCGTCTTCCAGTTCATCGATTGGGGCAAAATGTCCTACGCCTGCATTGGCCATTACCACATCCAATTGCCCCCATTTATCTAGAATGGCGGTCACAGCCTTTTTCTCATCGTCCAATTTTGATACGTCAGATGACAATCCCAATACCTTATCTGGTTTGTTTAAGCTCTTTACAGCGGCATCGGCACTTTCTTGGCTGCGTCCGCTAATGGCGACCTTCATGCCCTGCTCCAACAAGCTTTCGGCGATACCGTACCCGATACCTTTGGTTCCTCCTGTGATGTATGCTACTTTTCCTTCTAATTTCATGTTGATTTTGTTTTGTAGTAAAGTTCAAAAAAGCACAGGGCAAATACAAAAAATAGCTATTAAAAGGATGGTAAAGTTTGATGCGATAAAGAGGAAGGGACAAAATCGTGATGTAAAATATGGTACATTTACCGCTGGTGAAACGATTTATAGATAATCCATGATGAAAAACAGGTTGATGATTTTACTGGCGCTGTGTCTGAACCAAGTAATCGCACAAAATCAAGGCGAGATTACGCAATTCAACAGTGCTCTGAACAAATTCCTGAACGTTCGGGATTTATGTATCTCAGAAAACGGTAACGAGGCATTTTTCACCATTCAGAGCCCATTACAGGATATTTCCCAGATTGCATATATCAAAAAGGAGGATAACGGATGGACGGAGCCAGAACTGATGTCCTTTTCAACTTCATACATGGACTTGGAACCATTTCTCTCACCCGATGGAAAGCGATTGTTCTTTGTTTCCGACAGACCCTTGGATGATTCCTCTAAGCAGAAAAAAGATTTTGATATTTGGTATGTGGAACGAAGCGGTCCCGAAAAAGATTGGTCAAGTCCTAAAAACATGGGTACTCCCGTTAATTCTGACCTTAATGAGTTTTATCCTTCAATAAGTAAAAACAACAACATGTACTTTACCTTGGAGTCGCCCAACGGACTTGGAAAAGACGATATTTACATTTCCCGCTGGGAAAATGGTTCATATTCTACCCCGCAATTATTGGATGAAAACGTCAATAGCTCCGGATATGAATTCAATGCCTTTGTCTCCAAGAATGAGGATTTTATTCTTTTTTCAAGGTATAACGAAGCCGATGGTATAGGAAGTGGCGACCTCTATATTTCCCTGAAGAATGACAAGGGCAGCTGGGAAAAGGCAAAAAACATTGGAACTCCCATCAATACAAAATATATGGAGTATTGTCCGTTCTACGACGAGACTAACCAAACACTCTATTTTACCAGCCGACGGAACAATTTATCCCCCAAGAAATTTGATTCTGTGTCGGATTTCCAAGAATACATCAACCAAAGCAATAATGGCTTAAGTAAAATTTATAAGACTCATTTTGAAATTAACGGACTTGAATAAAAAATAGAAGTATCAATAGCCATATAGAAGAACATATCGCTCCCGATATTCCCGAACCCCAGCGGCTACAGGAGTACGGAGTAGGTATTTTTAAAATGGTCCCTACCAAATCTGCACTTAAAAAAGCTTTAAAAAAAGGCTACATCACCGTAAACGGTTTCATTGCCTCGACCGCTACCATAATCAATGGTGGCGAACGTATTGTTTTGACCATTCCAGAAGATCCTACACCTAATAAACGACTCATATTCCCCCTCAAAGTATGGTTTGAAGATGAACATTTGGCTGCCATCCACAAACCCGCGGGAATCGAAGTGAGCGGCAATAAGTTTAAGACCATTACCAATGCATTGCCGCAAAACCTTAAAGCCAGTTCGCTTCCAGATGCCACTACCCCTCAACCCGTCCACCGTTTGGATTTTGCCACTACGGGTATTGTTTTGGTTGGAAAAACCAATAGCAGCATCCGGGTCTTGAACAAAATGTTCGAGGACAAACTAATATCCAAAACCTATTATGCCGTGGCCATTGGCAAAATGAAGCCCCATGGTACAATAACCACAGAAATCGATGGTAAACCTTCACAATCCCATTACAAGGTTATGGAGTCTGTTCCTTCGAAGCGTTTCGGCACCCTCAACCTAGTGAAGTTGTGTCCAAAAACAGGCAGAAGGCACCAATTGCGGAAACATTTGTACAGTTTGGGGAATCCCATCCTCGGAGACAAGGAATACGCCTTGGAGGGCTTAATTTTGAAAAGCAAAGGGCTGTATTTGCATGCCTACGCGTTGGAATTTGAGCATCCCTTTACCAACGAAATCATTCGTATTACTGATGAGCTTCCGGAGAAGTTTAGAAAGTTATTTGGTTCTGATACACGATAAAAAAAGCACCCCATTTGAGGTGCTTTTTCAATTTTCGTGGAGAATACCGGATTCGAACCGGTGACCTCTTGCCTGCCAGCAAGAGGATTACCATATCAATCCAATACAAATAAATACATAATAAATTGTTTTTCAGTATTTTAAATAATTTCGTATTCATTTAATTTCAAATAAAATCACCCATTTGCGTGCAAATTGCGTGCAAATTTTTTTTACCTTTGATTAGGATGAATACCAATATAAAACTTTCTTTAGATACGCGTAGGAAGAAAAAAGATGACTCCTATCCTATTATTTTACGGTTAACCCATTTTCGAAAAACAACTTCCATAAGCTTAGGGCAATCAATAAAAAAGGAATTTTGGGATAATAAAAACGAGAAAGTTAAAAGAGCATTCAAAGGAACTTCATCAGTTAGTAAACTCAATAATCAACTCTTAAAAGAAAAGACCAGAGCGGTCGACATAATTAATGACCTGAACGAAAAGGACGAGCTTAACTTTTTATCCATTTTGCAGCTGAAGAAGAAGATTGTAAAAACCGCATCATTGGATTCATTTTTTAAGTTTAGCGAGGATATTGTCGATGAGTTAAAAGCAGCTGAACGTTATGGTAATGCAAACACATACTACGCGGTAATTAAGGTATTGGAGAAATTCGCTGATGGAAATGATATCAAATTCAACGAAATCAATTATGATTTTCTCAAAAGATTTGAGAACTGGCACTTTTCCAAAGGTAATTCTGTTAACAGTCTATCGACGTATATGAGAACAATCAAAGCGGTCTTTAACAAGGCCATTAAGTCTGATGTTGTTTCTAGAGATGCTTATCCTTTTACACATTATAAGATTAAAACTACTCCTACAGAAAAAAGAGCGCTTGACATTAAAAGCATCAAATCAATTATGCTTTTAAAACTGGAAGAAACGGATAGTCTGTTTCACTATAGAAATTACTTCCTTGCCTCTTACATGCTTTATGGTATTTCCTTTATGGACTTGGCTTTTTTAAGGGTTCAAAATATCATTGACAACCGAATTAAATTCCAAAGAAAAAAAACGTCAAAGCCTTATGATATTAACATCACGCCTCAGTTAAAGGAAATCCTCTCGTTTTATCTTAAGGATAAAGAGAGGTCTGAATTTATATTTCCAATCATTAAAAGAGCCACATTTGAACTTCAATATAAAGACGTCTTATGGGCACGGAAGAGATATAATAAAGGGCTTAAAGAAATTGCAAAAAAATGCAAGATAGAGCAGCGGTTGACCTCATATGTATCTCGTCATAGTTTTGCAACCCAAGCTATGCTGCAGGACGTTCCCTTACAAGCTATTTCTTCCATGCTTGGCCATAATCGACTATCAACTACTCAAATATATCTGAAGTCCCTGCCGAATAATATACTAGACAATTATAATCAGAAATTGGTTAAACTGTAACCTTAACCCTTCCTAGTCCCAAATCCTTACTCACAACTTCAGCGCATGGATCCTGGCCTATTTTTGCAGTGTTTGGGAAGATAAGCGTAAAGCAAAAATAGGATAGGGCGCTGTCCTACTTTTGGCCATTATCCTCCAGCCATTTTTGATATAGTTCCTTTGCCTCTGGGCTTTCTTCAAAGAATGTCCTGTAGTGTTCAATTGCATCATCTTGACCTTCTACATATGCAACCTGTTCTTTCTTGGATATCCTTGACACCTTGTAGATTGAAAAACCAAGGACCAAAAGGACCGTGACCAACAACCCCCAAGTAAGTTTTATGGCCCAACTGGGCAAGAGAACGGACCGCTCTACTTTATGAAGAATCCTTTCCATCAGTCTTTGTTGTTCCTTAATGTCGTTTTTTTGTTTGTTGCCATACTCTTTTAGAAGAGCATTTAATTCGCTGGTATCTGGCCTTAATGGAAGGTTTTTGAAATCCTCATGAACCTTTTCCAATCGGCCGATACTCTTTTCAAATCCGTTGATCTCCTCAGTCAACAGTTCCGCTATCTCGTCCAGTTTTGCCATATTGTTTTGTTTAGATTCCTATTCCAGTGTCCCTGACCACTTTGATGGCCAGTTTGATGGTCTTTTTTATGATGGTCTGGGTCAAACTTTTTGGGACATTCACTGTCCTCCCCAAAAGCTGCATGCTCTTGTCCTTGGCAATCCGCTGTGCCATGTTCCTTTCAAAGTTCATTTGACGGGCGATCCTGCCCATGGACATGGACCGGTGCACCTCGCTTCCCTTTAGGTTCGTTCCCTTATGCTCAAAACGGAAGCCCTGCAACTGGTTCTGCCTGTTGATGCTCGGGATGACTTTTACATTGTTCTGCTCCATCGATTTGATATACTGGTCAAAATCCCTTGGCCGTTCCTTGGCCATGACCTTTTCATGGATCTTCTGTATTTCCGATCGGACATATTGCATCCGGTACAGTTTTTCCTGCTGAACTTCCCTTACCGTGGTCAGGTCCATTTGTTTGGCCACCCTTTCCGCCACTTGTTGGCTCCGCTTGCCGATGAAGCTGTCGTTATAGGCCTTCCCCTGAAAGTTTATCCGGTTGGCATACAGGTGGACGTGCACGTGCTCTTTGTCCCTATGGACAAAGGCAATGGCCTGGTGCTGCTTGAGGTTCATTTCCTTGAGGAACCGTTCGGTCATTTCCTTGAGTCGTTCGCTTTCCAGTTTCCTGCCGTCCTCGATGGTGGGGCTCAGCACAAAGCTGAGCGTGTTCTTCCGGCAGAGTTCATTCTGTTCTTGGATGACCTTGAACTCCTCGGTGATCTCCCTCGGGGTCTCCCCGGCCAGATATTGGCTGTGGATAATCTCCGATCCCTTCTCCTGGTTCATCCCGTAGCTCATGGAGGCCGATGTGTGCGATATGGATTTGCCCATGCCTATCATTTCTTGAAATTTAAAAAGTGTTGTCGTATCTCTTTGGCCAACTGGGCCGTTTCCTCGGCCAATCTAGGGTTACGCTTGCGGAACATGTTGGTGATCAGCTTGAAGTTCCGTTGGTATTTGACCAATAGCTTATAGGCCTCTATCTGTTCGTCCGTCATCCTTTCAACTATCCTATCATCGAATGCGGCACGGCGGCAGTACTCACTGATGGAAAGACCGCTCTTCCGGGCCTTGATCCTCAGCAGTTTCTTCTCGTAGACCGAGCACCGGAACTGTACGAACTCTTTCTTCATTTTCACATCATCTTTTGCGACCTACGGGAGCAAAAGCAAGATTTGTCATGACAATGACACATCTTGAATTCGTTTCCGAACTTCATCCTTCGCGCTTTTTACCTTCCATTCGTTTATATCTTTAAAACCTTCATAGAGGAAGGATATATCCCTACTGTTCGGGCACTTTTCCAGTAACAGTTCCGTCATCCCCAATCCCGTTTTGTCCCTATCAAGAAACAGTTTTACATTTTCATAATCCTCTATTTCTTTTATCATCCGTTTTACAAAGGCAGTTGTGTTCAATACCAGAAGGTCATGGCTGTTTACGATATCCGCCATCAGCTCAATTAGGGTGAGCATATCGAACATGCCTTCTGTAATCGCCAATTTCTTTGATTTGTTCCCCATCATCGAAACATCCTTTGGCGAGGTGGAGCCTTTCCAATAGCTGTTCCGCAGTTCCCAGCCTCCAGACCTGTTTTGGAGTCCGATGCCAAAGTATGTCCGTCCTCCTATTCGATAATGGATTTCCTTGCAAAGTATTCTTGCGGTTTTGATCGAGATACTTCTGGAGCTTAGATAGTTTTGCAGGGCCCTGTGCTCGATTTCCTTTTCCTCGATGATTTCAATCGGGTTGACTCTATGTTCCGCTTTGGTTGGATTCGGCCGCCGGTGAAAAGAAAAATGGTCCATGTTCCCGGACAATCGTTCCAATGCCTCCTTTACGGAACAGTTCTCCATTTTCATGACCAGGTCTATGGTACTTCCCCCCTCAAAGGTTCCGAAGTCTATCCAATAGTTCTGTTTCAATGATACCTTGAAAGAGGCTTGGGTCTCGATCCGGAACGGGCTGAGGAACCAAGCTTCTTTTTCCGTTTTCCGGACTGGAAAGTGCCCCAACTTGGCCAGCGTGGAAACGATGTCAATGTTGCGGGCTTTTTCGCAGTCCATTCTTTTTTCTTTCATGGTTCTGTTTTTAATCGATTTTTGATGATTTGATGACAAACCTCTGGGAGGCCCTTTAAATACTGGTAGTTTCCCCGTCATCATTTTGTCATCGTTTCATCGTTTTTGTTTTTTTCTTCATAGTACCTGTCATCATTTTTTATTTTGATGTCAGAATGATGACAAAGTGATGACAGCCTAAACCCTTATAAATACTGGGCTTATATCAATCTGTCATCAAATCATCAAAATTTTGGACCAAAAAATTCTTTTTTATGGTAAAGTACCTCCCTTTTGCGTCCTCGGTGTTGATCTCACCGTTGTTCCAGATGGTGATCTTTTGGTACTTGTTGGAATTGGGCTGGTTGTCCAGTTTCCAATCATTTTTCAGCAACCGCCTCAATTGGGTCAGGTCGGTCTTGACCCTTGTGCGGTTGAGCATGTGCAGGGCATCGATGGGACAAAGGTCCACGGAGTCCATCTCGAACTTTTCCATGGCACTGAGCAGTAGACTGGCCAGTTCCTTCTCCACCCTGTTCCGGTTATTGTTTACCAGTTTCTTCAGCGCTGGTGTATGCACCTGTTTTGGAGTGAACCACATTCGTGTTCTTTGCTTGGTACTGTATTCCCTTTTTGAAAGGAAATCCAAAAAAGCGGGCACCTCCCGGGCCAGTTGGTCCAAGAAATCGGTGTCCTCCCTTTTAAGGGATGGGATCTTCCTCACCCAGAACCGTGTCTCATGGGCATCGATCTTGATAAAACTGTCCTCGTTGTTGCTGCAGAGAATAAATTTTCCGAAGAATTCCACTTCCCGTTTGTCCTTGCCCTTGGCCTCAAGCTTGTTCCGGTTGGTGGTGCTCAGGTACTTGATTCGCTCGGTGAGTTCCTCCTTGTTGAACAGTACCTCGTCGACGCATATCAGCAACTTGTTGGCCCAGTCCGCATTGAACTGGCTTGCAAAGCTGTCGTTGGTCAGATAGGTCAGGTTGTTGCCAAAGATTTCCTTGAGCCATTTGAGAAAGGTGCTTTTCCCGGTGTTTCTTTCGGTGGATACCAGACAGAGGATGGGGAGCACCTGCACCGGTCTTTGGTACAGGAGTTTCAGATAGTCCAGTCCCAGCTCCAGTTGATTTCCGAAGATATGCTTCAAAAAGCCCCGTGTCCTTATTATACATCCCTCTTTCGGTTCATGCGTCAAAGGGGAATAGGTATTGTAGAAACCATGGTGTTCCTTTTTAAAATTCACATGGCAAGGAATACAGGCGAACCCGTCATATTTGGGCACCTTGCCCAGATAGTCCTTGCCATGGTCCTGCTTGATGATATGCTCGTTCCACGGAACCAGCTGCTCGTTGAAATGTCCCGAAATGGTAGGATACTTTACAATTTTATAGAAAGACGTGCCCACCCTTATATAAGGTACTATTTTCATATTTTGAAATTTTTGAAATCTTAGGGTTTCTATGAAATTATCGTGAGTCCACAAATAATTTAAAGAGGAATTCGACTAGGGAATCGAATCCCCGATCGTTTTGCTTTCCGGTAAAGGCTTCTGTTGGTTCTGCAGCAGCCAACGCACTATCTTTTTCCTTTCGAAGAAAATCAGTTTTCCATTGGGCTTGGAGTGCGGGATATGCCCCGCAGCGGTAAGCTTGTACAGATAGCTTCTTGATATGCCGGTATAGTCACAGGTCTCATCGAAGGTCAGCACTTCTTTATTGGCGATCAATAGCCTTTCCAAACGGTCGAGCCGTTCCAGTATTAAAAAATTGTCCATTTTATTTCTTTTTAAAGATTAGAAATGAACAAAAGCGCTTTTGTTTTCTTTTGAAGAATTCTTTGGATAAAGATAAAAATAAGGAGGAGGGAAAGTAAGATTGACCGATTGATTTTATTCACAAATAATTGATATACAGTTTTTTATGTTAAAATAGTTCAAATATAATGGTATTGATAAACCCTTAGTTTTATTTGGTTTCATTTGATACCAAATGGAACTGTTCTTATTTTGGGCAAATAGGTGGTTTAATGGAAGAAAGCAGAGTTATCAACAATTAAGACTAGGGGAGTTAGAAAATAGGCACTTTAAAAAAGCATGTTTTAATCTTTGGATTGTCTTAATGAAGTCTGATACTTTGATACTACTTTAAGAAAGTCTAGTGCTTTTTTGAAAAATACTGTCTTGAAAATCGTTCCTTTTAAAAAACTACGCTCAAAGCCATTCTTTGCAACCCAATTGCACTATAATTCTTTTACCTTTGCAAGGTGAAATTTTTTGCGATTATATTATCCATCTACTTTCTGGCACTCAATTTCGTGCCTTGTAGCGATGCCAGCAGTGTTGATGAAGGCACACAGGTCGTTTCTGTAATGGATTTCGATGGCGAACACGGACAAGACTGTGAACTGTGTTCCCCATTCTGCCAGTGCCAATGCTGTCATTCACATACCATCGATTTCCGTTTGGCTATTTTTGAACCCATCGAGCCTATCGTTTCGCTAGAAAATTTTATCCACTTCGATAGTTTGGGCAAGGATATTTCACTTTCCCTTTTACAGCCACCTCGGGCATAATCCAGTTTTCATAGGATAGCTATATCCTGTTTTGACGTGTCCATCTATTGGATTCGTCAACATTGTGCATTGCTTTTTATTCAATGTGCTCAACAAGAATTTCAACTGAATTAACATCCTTATCTATGATTAACAAAATCATTGATTTTTCAATCAATAACAAATTTATAATCGGTCTGTTTACATTGACTCTTATAGGTGTCGGTATCTGGTCAATGGCAACGGTAAATCTTGGGTCTGTGCCAGATATTACCAATAATCAAGTGCAAGTCATCACACAATCGCCCAATTTGGGAACGGAAGATATTGAACAGTTCGTAACCTATCCCGTAGAACTATCTATGGGTAATTTACCAGGCGTTACAGAAATAAGATCTATCTCACGCTTTGGCCTTTCCGTAGTTACTATCGTTTTTGAAGACGATATGGGAACCTATCTTCCTCGACAGCTGGTACAGGAAAAACTAAACGAACTGGGCGAATCTATCCCTGAAAAATTTGGAAGTCCATCTATGGGTCCCATCTCTACTGGTTTAGGTCAGATCTATGAATACACTATAAAGCCAGAGGAGGGTTTTGAAAACAAGTATTCGCCTATGGAACTGCGCACCGTGCAAGATTGGGTTATCAAACGACAACTCACATTACTGGAAGGCGTGGTAGAGGTCAACTCTTATGGAGGCAGTATTAAACAGTATGAGGTCGCTGTCAACCCAGATAAGTTGAATAGTTTGGGTATTAGTATTTCACAAGTGTATGAGGCTCTCGCTCGGAACAATGTGAATACAGGCGGTGCTTACATAGAAAAAAATAAAATGTCAAATTTCATAAGAGGTGAAGGTCTTATTCGCTCTTTGGAAGACATTAAAGATATTTCGATTATTAACGAGGGCAACATTCCCGTAACTATTGGAGATGTTGCAACACGCGTCCATTTTGGGAATCAGGTACGTTATGGTGCTTTTACGCAAGACGGTAAGGAAGCCGTGGGAGGAATAATAATGATGCTAAAAGGTTCAAACCCTAATGCGGTTATTCAAAATGTTAAGAATCGTATGGCAGAAATTGAAAAATCCCTGCCAGAAGGTCTCACTATCGCCCCTATCATTGATCGTAGTGAGCTAATTGCCAGAACGACCGATACCGTTAAAACCAATTTACTGGAAGGTGCCCTAATCGTGATATTTGCCCTTGTTTTATTGTTGGGTAGTTTAAGAGGTGGCATCATAACGGCCACGACCATACCGTTGTCCTTGCTTTTTGCCTTTATCTTAATGAAGCAATTTAATGTATGGGCAAACTTAATGAGCTTGGGAGCTATAGACTTTGGGATTATTATAGATGGTGCCGTGATTATTATAGAAGGAACGGTGTATGAGATCCAAAAACGGATTAGGTCTGGAAAGCTAAAATTCAATCAAGGCGTAATGGATAAAGTAGCCTATGATGCCGGAACCACGATGATGGGTTCTGCTTTTTTCGGGCAGATCATTATACTTATAGTTTTTACACCTATACTTTTCCTTACAGGTGTAGAGGGTAAAATGTTCAAACCGATGGCATACACCTTTGGTTTTGCTATGATAGGTGCAATTATTCTGTGTCTTACGTATGTCCCAATGATGTCTGCGCTTTTTATGAAACCAGTTCAAAACACCAAAAGCTGGTTTGGCAAATTTGAGCGTTGGCTTGAAAAGATAAGTGATAAAATTATTGGTGCTATACATAATGCTTATAAGCCATTATTAAAAGGCGCACTACGGCTTAAGCTTATCGTGTTATCATCTGCTGCTGTTCTGCTTATTATTGCTGGATTTATATTTTCTAATATGGGTGGAGAATTTGTGCCGCAGCTCGATGAAGGAGATATAGCAATGCAGGCGTTTATAAGACCAGGAAGCTCGCTCACAGAATCCATTGAAGTTTCAAAGAAAATAGAAACTATCCTATTAGAAAATTTTCCTGAAATTAAAACGGTAACAGCACGTATGGGTGTGGCAGATATACCTACAGATCCTATGCCTATGGATATTGCAGATATGTATATCATCCTTAATAAGGATATGGACGAGTGGACAACTGCTTCTACTAAAGAAGGTTTGATTGAAGCCATAAGGGATAAACTGGATGATGAACTCGTCGGGGTTAATTTATCATTTACCCAACCGGTCGAATTAAGATTTAATGAGCTTTTAGAAGGCGTAAGAGAGGATATTGCAGTAAAGCTATATGGCGAAGATTTAGAGGTGTTATCAGACAAGGTTCAGGAAATGGCAGCTATTATAAAGACCGTTCCTGGCGCGGGCGATGTGAGTGCAGAACGTACAGCTGGACTACCACAAATGACCGTAAAGTTCAGACGAGATAAAATGGCGCAATATGGACTGGATATTCAAAAAGTAAATGATTACATAAGTACTGCTTTTGCAGGTGGTACCGCTGGCGTCATTTTTGAAGGCGAGAAACGATTTGATCTGGTGGTACGATTTGATGAAAGCCATAGAAAAAGTATTGATGACCTGCGCACGATGTACATCGATCTTAAGGATGGAAGCCAGGTACCCATTATTGAAATAGCAGAGATTGAATACGTGCCTGGACCTATGCAAATCTCACGTGACAATACGTATAGAAGAACCTATGTAGGTGTAAATGCACGAGGCAGAGATGTGGAGTCTGTTGTAAAAGATATACAACAAAAGTTAGATGAAGAACTGGACTTGCCATCAGGATATTATATTACCTATGGTGGAGAGTTTGAAAACCTACAAAGCGCTAAGGATCGTTTAACAATTGTTGTGCCCATCGCCCTGTTCTTGATATTTGTACTGTTATACTTTGCCTTAAAATCCTTTTCACAATCGCTAATGATTTACATCGCGATTCCCTTGGCGGCCATTGGTGGTGTGTTTGCTTTATGGCTTCGAGATATGCCATTTAGTATTTCGGCAGGTGTAGGATTTATTGTGCTATTTGGTGTCGCAGTTCTTAACGGGCTGGTACTTATTAACCGATTTAATTCTTTAAAGGAAGAAGGTGTTACAAGCATAAAGGATAGAATATTTCAAGGGACTAAAGAACGTATTCGCCCCATTATGCTCACGGCTACCACAGATATTTTTGGGTTTTTACCTATGGCATTTTCCACATCAGCCGGTGCAGAGGTGCAACAACCGCTCGCTACGGTAGTTATTGGTGGGATGCTTACGGCCACCCTACTCACGTTGATAGTACTTCCTGTACTCTATATCTTTATAGAAAAGCGACGTGAGCGCAAAGACCAGAACAAGATTGGTTCGTTTAATCCGCAAGCATTGACCACGATTTTAATACTTGGTTTTATGTTAGGTGGTACCGCTTTGGCGAAAGCGCAACAAACACAAGCACCTGTGCCAGACCTCATTGTTCAGGATAGCATTACACCCATTACCTTATCTCGGGCTGTAGAAATTGCCAAAGAGAATTATCCAGCACTCAAGACGAGCCAACTCGAAATAGAAAGACAGAGCGCACTCACGGGCAATGCCTATGACTTCGGTAATACTAAAGTATTTACAGGTGGCGAAGAAGTGGCAGATGGTCAGGGCATTTATACCTTGATAGGTATCGGGCAACAAAATATTGATCTATTGGGAATAGGTGCCAAAAAACGCTTGCAACAACAACGCATCCAGTTAGCCGAAACAGCTTTTGACCTATCTGAAATCCAGATAGAACTGGAAGTCAAAAAAGCCTGGTCAGAAGCTTTTCAGGCAAAGAAGAAATTTGTTCTTTATCGAGAACTGGACAGCATTTATGGTCAATTTGCACAATCTGTAGAACTCAATTTTGAAGTCGAAGCCATTTCGAGACTGGAATATGCTGCTGCGCGCAATCAAGCGTTACAGATAACCAACAGGTTTCAGCAGGCAGAAACAGATTATTTAATCGCATTACAAAAACTCAATCTTTGGTTGACACCAGATACGATGTACACCGTAGCTGATGAATTTGAAGCTACCGAAATTTCGGTGTTAGAGACTGATGATACATTGGATGAACATCCCGAGTTATCGCTTTCGCGAAAGCGTATAGACGAAGCACAAGCAAGCTATGATGCAGCAAGGGCAAGCTTACTGCCCCAGTTTAATCTGCAAGGTGGCCTGCAACGTGTAAATGGCGATAGTGGTTTCTACACCTATCAGGCAGGGATTTCCATACCGCTGTTTTCTGGCCCAGACCGCAGCCGCGCAAAAGCTGCTAAACTGGATGCACAGATTGCAGAAACCAATGCCGCATTCAAACAACGCGAGCTGCAATCCCAATATACACAAGCACAGCAAAATTATACACGATGGCGAGATACTTGGTTTTTCTATAAAACCGAAGCTCTGCCACTTGCCATAGACCAGCGCAAAGGCGCATTGCTCGCCTACAAAGAAGGTGCGCTTGATTATGCAGCATTCACGCAAATTATACGTGATGCCATACAGACCGAAATGGATGCGCTGGACGCACTCGATAATTATTTAGAAGCCTTGTTTAAACTACAATATTTCCAAAACTAAAAAAAGATGAAAAAATTAAAATATATACCGATTACCACAATGCTTATGGCATTGACATTATTCAGCTGTGGCGAGTCAAAAACTGAAGATGGCCACGATGAAGCCACCCATTCTGAAACAGAAGAAAATCACTCTGAAGGGGAAGATGAAGAAGATAATATGGAAGGCGAAACTAAGGAAGTAATGCTCACGGCACAGCAGTTTGAAGCCTTACAGATGGAAATTGACACGCTCTCACAACGTTATATGAGCGGTTATGTAGAAGCAAATGGCACGCTGGAAGTACCACCCCAAAACGAAGCATCCATTACCGCCATAACAGGAGCAAATGTGGCATCCATAGAAGTAATAGAAGGTGATGAAGTGAAAAAAAATCAAGCGGTTGCCTATCTCTCACATCCCAGCATCATACAGATACAGAGCGATTACTTAAATGCACACAGCAACAGTCGGTTTTTAAAACAAGAATACGAACGTCAAAAAAGGCTTTATGAAGCTGGTGTGGCATCTGGTATGAATTTCCAAAAGGCAACGGCAGACTATCAGTCATCTACCGCAATGGTAAACGGGCTGGAAGCACAATTGCGACAGTACAACATCAATGTGAATGGCGTGCGCAATGGCACTATCTACCAGCGTGTTGCATTGCGCAGTCCCATTGCAGGGGTTGTAGAAAAAGTTTTTATAAAAACTGGACAATATGTGGAGCCACAGACCAACCTAATGGAAATAGTAGATACAGACCACGTACACGCAGATTTAATGGTTTTCGAAAAAGATGTTGATAGGGTAAAGAAAGGTCAACAAGTACGATTTAGCGTTCAATCAAGACCAGGAACGGAACTCGTTGCCGAAATTTATTCAGTAGGAAAAACCTTCGAGCAAGATCCTAAAGCGGTGCACGTACACGCAGAAATTGAGAACAAAGGTGGTGGTCTTATCTCAGGAATGTACATTAAAGGTAGGATTGAAGTTGATAACGATGAAACCGCTGAAACCGCATTACCAGAAAGTGCCATTATTACAGAAGGTGGTAGGGATTATGTGTTTAAAGCGCAAAGGGAAGGCAACACTTGGAGTTTTATACCAGTAGAAGTCACTACGGGCGAGAAGGATGGTGACTGGATAGCCATACGTTTTTTTGAAACCCCAGACCCAAATACTCATTTTGCCTTTAATAATGCCTATTACCTTATGGGAGAGATGAAAAAAGGGGAACTTGGTGACGATGATTAAAATGGAATGAAAGAAAAAAGAAAGAAAAACTTAAAAGTAGCAAGAACCTTACAGATTTGGAACGTCATCTACGATGTTATTGAAGTTGCGGTCTCGCTTATTGCTGGATTTACAGCAAATAGTTCGGCTCTGATAGGTTGGGGATTGGACAGCACGATTGAAGTGGTTAGTGCGGGAACATTAGGCTGGCGACTACACGGCGAGATTAAAGGTATCGATGAAGAAAAAGTAAAACGAAGACAAAAAATCACGTTAAACGTAATTGCAGTTTCCTTTACGCTCATCTGTATTTTCATTTCCTACGATTCCATTACAAAGCTTATAAATAAAGAAACCGCAAACTGGAGCACGATGGGACTGATTATATTATTGGTTTCCCTGGTTGTAAATCCTATCCTGATCTATTTCAAAAGAAAGTATGGAAAGAAATTAGACAGTCCAGCCTTGCTGGCTGATGCTAAAGACACCTTTATTTGCTTATACCAAACCGTGGTCGTACTTATAGGATTGCTATTGGTCAACTGGTTAGGCTGGTGGTGGGCAGATCCTGTGGCGGCATTACTTATCGTTCCGTACGCTGCAAAAGAAGGCTATGAAGCCTACAATAAAGCTAAAAATATCAATTATAACACCGCACAAAATGACTGAAATTGAAAAAACATTAAATGACCATAACGTGCGTCCCACCGCAATGCGCATCTTGATTTATAAGTATATGGCCGATAGGGATGCCGCCATCGCCCTGACTGATATTGAGAATGCTTTCGCAAAAGCGGATAGAACCACATTGTACCGAACCCTAAAAACGTTTGAAGAAAAAAACGTGGTGCATCACATAGATGACGGAACTGGAATCTCTAAATACGCACTTTGTGAAGAAGGCTGTAATTGTGAAATAGAACAGGATTTGCATTTACATTTTCATTGCACTAACTGTGACGAAACAGTTTGTTTAACGGAACTAAAAATCCCGCATATCAATTTGCCAGATGGATATTTGGCAGAGGATGTTAATCTCGTGGTTACGGGAATATGCGAAAAATGCAGCAGTAATTTACTTTAATAAACAAACGAACAAATTAGATTGATTTTGAAAAAAAGCACTTTTATAATAACTAAAATGGACTGCCCTTCAGAAGAGCAGATGATTCGGATGAAGTTAGAGTCTTATGCTCAAGTAAAACACTTGGATTTTGATATTCCAAACAGAAAATTGGAAGTATATCACGTGGACGACGTCAAGGCGATAAAAACGTCTATAGCCAGCTTAAAACTTGGGGATTCCTTAGAAGGAACCACAGAAGCCGAACCACCCGTAATGGAAGACCAATCCAAACAAAAAAGAATCCTATGGTGGGTCTTGGGCATCAACTTTGGCTTTTTCGTTATCGAAATGACCACCGGTTGGATTTCTTCTTCGATGGGTCTTGTGGCAGACTCATTAGATATGCTGGCAGATTCCATCGTATATGCATTAAGCCTATTTGCGGTAGGCGGTGCCATTTCAAGAAAAAAGAAGGTTGCGAAATACAGCGGATACTTTCAGATGGCATTGGCAACACTTGGGTTTGCAGAGGTCTTGAGAAGGTTTTTTAGCAATACCGAAACACCCTTGTTTCAATGGATGATTATCGTTTCAATTTTCGCATTGGCAGGTAATTTGATATCGCTCTGGCTCATCAACAAGGCAAAGAGTCAAGAGGCTCATATGCAGGCAAGTGCCATTTTTACATCCAATGATATTATTGTTAATGGTGGTGTTATAGTAGCTGGGGTGCTGGTTTATTTTCTGAATAGTAAATGGCCCGATTTAGTGATTGGCGGCATCGTTTTCACTTTTGTAATGCGCGGTGCATTGAGAATATTGAAATTATCGAAGTAGTTTTTAAAATGATATCAAACTTGATTAGAACATATGAAAAAGAAAAAAATAAACTTACGTGACTTAGAACCAAAAAAACAACAAGGCGAGCACAGTCACGACGATGGCCATAACCATAGCAGCCCTGAAGAAATTTCAAATTTCAGAACCTATCTACCGGCTATTTTCAGCTTCGTAATGTTGATAGCCGGAATTGCTATTGATTACTTTGATGCGTTTCCTTTCTTCAAAGGATGGATTCGCGTAGTATGGTACACGGTAGCCTATATCCCTGTGGGATTCCCTGTAATAAAGGAAGGCTGGGAAAGTATTAAAAAGGGGGATTTCTTTACTGAATTCTTCTTAATGTCCATTGCAACCCTCGGTGCTTTTGCCATAGGCGAATACCCTGAAGGTGTAGCCGTTATGCTATTTTATGCCGTGGGCGAACTCTTCCAAAATGCGGCCGTTAACCGTGCTAAGGGAAATATAAAAGCCTTACTCGATGTAAGACCCAATGAGGCTTTGGTTTATCGTGATGATGATTTTGTTTCAGTAAATCCCGAGACTGTTGAGATTGGCGAAAAGATACAGGTGCGTGTAGGCGAAAAAGTTCCGCTTGATGGCATTCTGCTTTCTGAAAAGGGTTCTTTTAATACTGCTGCCTTGACAGGCGAAAGCAAACCTGATACTATTGCTAAAGGTGATACTGTTTTTGCAGGAAGCATAAATCTTGATGGCGTAATCGAGATTGAAACCACAAAAGAATTTAAAGACAGTTCCATTGCACGAATTTTGGATATGGTGCAGAATGCAACCGCCAGAAAATCAAAGACCGAATTGTTCATTAGAAAATTTGCACGGATTTATACACCAATCGTGGTATTCCTCGCTATCGGACTTACTTTTCTGCCTTACTTTTTTATAGATGATTATGTATTTAGGGATTGGCTCTATCGAGCATTGATATTCCTCGTAATTTCCTGCCCTTGTGCGCTGGTCATTTCCATTCCTCTGGGCTATTTTGGCGGATTGGGTGCGGCATCGCGAAACGGTATTCTATTCAAGGGTGCATCCTTTTTGGATGCAATGACCCAAGTAAACACGGTCGTAATGGACAAAACAGGAACCGTTACCAAAGGCGTTTTTAAAATCAAGGAAATCAATTCCATCACATTTGAGGAAGCCGAATTTATGAAATACCTGATGGCGATGGAAGAACAATCTACTCATCCCATCGCAAAAGCAATTCTCGAATACAAAGCGGACGGGTCAGATTATGAAGCGACAGATGTATCGGAAGTTGCCGGAAAGGGATTGAAAGGAAAGGTCAACGGGAAAACGGTATTGGTAGGTAACAAAGCCTTGATGACCTCAAACAGCATAGAAGTCCCTTCGGAAACAGATGGTATTGTAGAATCAATCGTTATGGTGTCCATAGATGGAACATTTGCAGGTTATGTTACCATTGCAGATGAATTAAAGGATGATGCGCACCAAGCCATTAAACAAATTAGGGATGCAGGAATTTCCAAAATTATAATGCTATCGGGTGACAAAGACTCAATTACACAACAGGTTGCAAAAGAGTTGAAAATCGATTGGGCAAAAGGCGGACTGTTGCCTGAAGATAAACTCAATGAGGTTGAAGAGCTCAAAAAGCAACCCGAAACCAAAGTAGCATTTATTGGCGATGGTATTAACGATGCACCCGTTTTGGCAGCAAGTGGTGTAGGTATTGCAATGGGTGGTTTGGGTAGCGACGTTGCTATAGAAACAGCCGATGTTATCATACAGACCGACCAACCCAGTAAGATTGCAAGAGCGATTAAAATTGGTCGTTCAACGCGACGAATTGTCTGGCAAAATATTGCGCTTGCATTTGGTGTCAAGGTCATAGTCCTCATTCTCGGTGCAGGTGGATTAGCGACAATGTGGGAAGCTGTTTTTGCTGATGTGGGTGTGGCGTTTTTGGCTATATTGAATGCGATACGATTGCAGAAGATGGAATGGAATTAGTACATTCATGAAAATTCATTATTTCATGTATGGCTAAAAACGAACCCATCAAGCAACAATACATACCACGGTCTTACCTGAAAAATTTTGGTGTTGAAGGTAATAACGGCAACTATTTTGTTGATGCTTACAGATTGGAAGATGATTTGCTTCTTGAACAGATTAGTACAAAAAGTATTTGCTTTCAGAAAAATCTTTATACGATTCCGAATGCCGAGATTGATAGGAAATACGATTTGGAATATCATTATGCCGAACACGTCGATTCTGAATTCCCTAAGATTTATAAACTACTTGTCGATGAAAATGTGAAGATATTGACCTCTGAGCAAAAAAGGCAAGTACTATACGTCTGCCTATCCCTTTATTTTAGAACCCCGAGGTTTCTTAATCATCAGAACGCATTTACCGACCAAATTTTAGATAGAATGTTATTGTACGCCGACGAAAACGGCGATGTGAAATTTACATTTGAAGAAGAAAAGCACGAATTCAATATTAAGGATATTGGTAAAGTTAGACACGAATTTAAAGAGCGTAACAGGATTAAATTCTTGGTTCAACATTTGGAAAAATGGAAAGAATTTGTGGATTTCAAATATGATTGTACTATAAATGTCCACCGAATCAATGATGAGGATGCACCATTAATTACTTGCGATAATCCGGTATCAATACGCGGCGTAAAATCAACTCGATTTGAAGGCCTTTTTAATCCTGACTCAGTAATAACTTTGCCTTTAGATACCAAATACTACTTAGAAATCTTTCCAAACAGTATTGCTGATGGTCAAACCAGAATTAATAGGATGGTTCACGATAGGGACTATGTTTTTACTACAAATGGAATCGTTCAGATTAATGCTGAGAAATTGATAATTGGAAAACCGGGTACGATAGAACGACATTTTGAAATTCAATCGAGTTACGAGGATTCTGAAAATGGGGAACAATTTGTTGAAAAGGCAAAGTACAAGTTAGAGCAACTTCAGAAATTTACCGAACTTTTTGAAAAAAAGGGATTAACTTCAAAAGAAACCGTTGGTCAACTGAGAAAAATGCTAAGTCATGAATATTTCAAAGATGAAGACCAACTTATTCAAATGAAAAGGCTACTTATTGCTGCCGGACATTGGAATCAGAATCCGAAATAGAAATATCATAGTCCCCTATTTTTTTCACTGGTGCTACAAAAACTCGGTAGGCATTCGTCTATAAAAACTAAAACAAAGAACCAATCCAACTTCCTAAATAATATGTCTACAGTTTTAGTATATAAGTATTTGCTTAAATAATGATATATTTGTAGACGCGTTAAGTTAAAATTGATGAGCTTGGAAATAACCTGTACCCGGAATGAAGCCGACCATAAACAAATATCACGGTGCAAGAGGACAATAGAAAATTCTTCCGATAGTTTTAAGGCCATGAGCAAAATTTTGGCCCTTGCCGGAAGTGAGGTACGACTGAAAATCCTATTTCTTTTGAACATAGAAAATGAATTGTGTCCTTGCGATATTGCTGACATTCTTGAAATGAGTGTCCCCGCGGTATCCCAACATATCCGTAAAATGAAGGATGCAGGAATTATCACATCGAGACGTGAAGGTCAAACATTATATTATTCGTTGGTAAAGAGTGAGGATAATGTTTTAAATGGAATTTTCAGTTCAATTTCGATAAGAAAGAAAACAGCTTAGAAAGTTTAAATTATGGCATCGAATAATACTTCAAACACCGCGGCCTATACCAGTATTTTTACCGCAGTTGCAGCATCAATATGCTGTATTACCCCTGTCTTGGCACTGATTGCTGGAACAAGCGGCATTGCATCTACCTTTTCCTGGGTCGAGCCGTTTAGACCCTATTTTATCGGCTTGACCATTATTGTTTTGGTATTTGCATGGTATCAGAAATTACGGCCAAAAACAAAGGAAGAAATAGATTGTGCCTGTGACGATGATGCGAAACCTACATTTTGGCAATCCAAACAATTTTTGTTCATCGTAACCGTATTTTCGGGATTGATGCTGGCCTTCCCGTACTATTCCAACTTATTTTATGCACAGCCCACAAAGGACATCGTCTATGTCTCTCAATCCAATATCGAAAAGCACACGTTTTATGTTGAGGGAATGACTTGTGTGGGTTGTGAGGCACACGTAGAAAGTGAAGTCAATAAGTTGGATGGAATTATTTCGGTAAAAACCAGCTACGAAAATGCCAACACCATAGTGGAATTTGACAAGACCAAAACCGATTTGCCCGCAATCAAAAAAGCCATAAACAGTACAGCTTATAAAGTAGTCAAATAATGAGACCTCAGTTAATATCAACAATTACTTGCCCAAATTGCGGGCTTGAAAAAGAAGAGGAAATGCCAACAACGGCCTGTCAATTCTTTTATGAATGTGACAATTGCAAAAAAGTCCTTAAGCCAAAAGAAGGGGATTGTTGTGTCTTTTGTTCCTACGGTACTGTCGCTTGTCCACCTATTCAGAATAACGAAGATTGTTGCTGATTGATTGCCTACACAGTTCTCTAGTAAAAGAAAACTTTTTCGGTGCATTTAAAAACAGTTCATTTTAACGGCCCTTTTTTTGAACTTCTTTTCTATTTCAAAAATTCTGTTGTCATTCGGTCACATTTGTGGTCTCTTTTATTTGTTTCGTTAATTGACCTTTTATGGGACTTAGATTCATAAATCTAATACTGAAGCTAACGCATGTAATAAATGTGATACTTTTTCAAAAAATTATGCTATAAAGGATTAAAAAGCATAGAAATAGCCCAATTTGAATCAAATAATACCGAGCTTAATTTAAAACCAGTTTTGCGTGCAAATTGCGTGCAAATGAAAAAAGCTCCAAAAGTTAAAAACTCTTGAAGCCTTACTGTTACTGTGGAGAATACCGGATTCGAACCGGTGACCTCTTGCCTGCCAGGCAAGCGCTCTAGCCAACTGAGCTAATCCCCCAAAGAGAGCGCAAAGGAAATACTTTTTTCCCAAAGTATCAAAAATTGAGCCCTTTCCTTAATCTTTTTTAACGCTGAGTACCAATACCGGTATCTTTACGAAGAACTCCGACTTCTGAATCGTGTTCTTTTCCCATAGTTTTTTAAAGAATCCACGCTTTCTGCGGAACACGCACAACATGTCCGGATGCTCTTTTTGGAAATACTCCGTCACCCCTAAATACGTGGTACCGTTTTCTGTAATCGTCAATTGTGAGCTCAAATCCATCAAAGCTGTGTTCACTTTAAGATCGTCCTCGGTATAGCCGGGTCTCTTTACCAACAAGAGACTGACTTCTGATCTAAACTTGTTCTTGATCATGATCAATGGGGTCAAAATACTGCTCCGTTTTAAAATTCCCGACCCAAAAGCCGTCAATATTTTCTTGACAGGTTTAAACGTTGTTCCTTTAGGAACGATCAAGGTTGGGATTTCCGTCTGCTTTATTATTCTACCGGAGGTGTTGCCCAAGTAAAGTTCCTCCTGTATATCGTTACTTTTTGGAGCTATAATGATCAAGTCAATACCAAGTTCTTTATTGATGCTCTTTAATCCATCGATGATGTCACCATTGTAAGTGGCCAATTTTATTTCGACCCCTTTCGTGTCTACCTGATCAATAACTTCCTTTAAATGTTCCTTACTGCTTTTGGCTACTTTTTCTTCCACATTGGCCAAACTTCCTACGGCTGTGGTTACATTAAATACGTCCATTACATAGATTTGAGCCCCAAAATTGGATGCAAAATCAACGGCGTATTGCAATGTTTGATGAGAATCTGGAGAAGTTCCAATAGGTACAAGTATATTGTTCATGGTTTGGTGATTACGATTAAACCTTAAATTTACAATTAAATTGAAACGAATCAATGATAAGACGCGCAAAGATATCTGAAATCCCCGATATCTTGACCATTACCCAAGCCTGTGCCAAAAAAATGCAAGAGAACGGCATTTTTCAATGGAACGAACACTATCCTTCCAGATTGGCTTTCGAAAAAGATATAGAGCGCAACGAGCTATTCGTGATCGAAGAAAGCCATGTCATCCAGGGCACTATCGTCATATCCACATTAATGGATGAGGAATACAAACCCATAAAATGGCTGACCCCCAACGGAAATAGCACGTACATTCATCGGCTTTCCGTCCATCCAGAACTTCAAGGAAAGGGCTTGGCCCAAGAAATGATGGATTTTGCAGAAAATTATTCCAGGAAAAATAATTTCGAGTCGGTGCGGCTGGATACTTTTTCACTGAATAAAAGAAACCAGCGTTTTTACGAGCAAAGAGGGTATCAAAAACTTGGTGATATCTATTTCCCCAAACAAAGCCAGCATCCTTTTCATTGTTATGAATTAGTGCTGTAACTTGCGCCCGATTTGAGCACGCAGGTAAATTTTAAGAGCATCAACCAACTGGCCATTCCCGCCACTATCTCGGGAATTGCGGAACCTATTCTCTCCATAACGGATACCGCCATCGTGGGCAACATTCCCGTGGACGGGTTGGAGTCGTTGGCAGCAGCGGGAATCGTGGGTTCCTTTTTGTCCATGCTCATTTGGGTGCTCGGTCAAACACGAAGCTCCATTTCCGCCATCATTTCCCAGTACTTGGGCGCCGGACGGTTAACAGAGGTAAAAGATTTGCCGGCACAGGCTATTTTCTTCAACATTCTGCTCAGTATCGTGGTCCTTTTATCCACTGTTTTCCTTATAGAAGAAATCTTTGCCCTGTTCAACGCATCCGGTAAAATTCTAGAGTACTGTATATCCTATTATGCCATTAGGGTGTGGGGCTTTCCGCTTACACTTTTCACCTTTGCTGTTTTCGGGATATTTCGTGGATTGCAGAATACTTTTTACCCCATGGTCATTGCCATGTTGGGTGCAGGCCTCAACATTTTACTGGATTTTGTTCTTGTTTATGGTATCGATGGATGGGTGCCCGCCCTTTACTTGGAAGGAGCCGCTTGGGCAAGCTTGATATCGCAAGCTATCATGGCCATTATCGCCCTTGTCCTATTATTGAAAAAGACGGAAATCAGCATGAAACTGGTTTTTCCGCTCAATAAAGAAATGAAGCGTGTGGTATTTATGAGCCTAAACCTCTTTGTGCGCACGCTTGCCCTCAACGCCGCACTCATGCTTGCCGTACGCGAGGCCACCACCTTGGGCGACCAGTTCATAGGGGCACATACCATTGCCATCAACCTTTGGTTGTTCTCCGCTTTCTTTATTGATGGATTTGCCGCCGCAGGAAACAGTATGGGCGGAAGACTGCTCGGTGCCCAAGACTATAACGGTCTTTGGGAATTGGCCAAAAAAATAATGAAGTATGGCACGATTGTAAGCCTTGGACTTATGGCGTTCGGATTTATTTTTTATAGGCCCATTGGCCGGATTTTTTCCAACGAAACCGTGGTACTGGACACCTTCTACAACATTTTTTACATTGTAATCATCGGTTTGCCGATGAATACGTTGGCCTTTGTTTTTGATGGGCTTTTCAAGGGAATGGGCGAAATGAAGTATTTAAGGAACGTACTGTTGGCCGCCACCTTATTGGGGTTCATTCCATGCCTCTATCTGGGCATTTATCTAGGTTGGGGGCTATATGCCATTTGGATTGCATTTGTGGTCTGGATGATGATTCGTGGATTTTCCCTGGTCTGGAAATTTAGGATAAAATTCCAACCCTTGGTACAAAACCCTTAATTTAGTGCTCACGGAATACAGGTTTACAACAACTGATAACTGAAAATAAATGTCCACCCATAGAATCAACGGCAGCCTATACACCAAAATTGAAAACAAGGTAGCGACCATAGAATTTGGTCACCCTGCAAGCAATTCCTTTGTTTCCGAACTTTTGGTGCGGCTTACGAAGGAGTTTGATAAAGTGGGCAAAAACGATGACGTTTCTGTAATCGTGTTAAAGTCCGAAGGAGAACGGGCTTTTTGTGCCGGAGCCTCTTTTGATGAATTAGTGGCAGTTTCCAATCTGGAAGAGGGGAAGGCGTTTTTTAGTGGTTTTGCAAACATCATCAATGCCATGCGCAAGTGTCCCAAGCCGATTATTGGACGAGTACAGGGCAAAACTGTTGGTGGCGGTGTCGGCTTGGCATCGGCCTGCGATTATGTGCATGCAACGGTAGAAGCAGCCATCAAATTATCGGAAATATCCATAGGAATAGGCCCGTTCGTCATTGCCCCGACCGTAGAGCGCAAAATGGGCAAAGCCGCTTTGGCCGAGCTCACTTTGTATCCCACCGAGTGGAAAAATGCCTATTGGGCCAAAGAACAAGGCTTATATGCCAAAGTGTACGATTCCATTGCCGAAATGGACAGGGAACTGGAAATCCATGTTCAAAAACTGGCCACCTATAACCCCGAAGCTCTGGAAAAAATGAAGAAAGTTCTTTGGGAAGGAACCGAGCATTGGGACGACCTATTGTTGGAACGTGCTGAAGCATCCGGAAAGTTGGCACTATCGCCAAATACCAAAAAAGCATTGGAGAAGTTTAAAAAATAAAAGCAGTTATGAATGATTTGATTTTTCCCATATTGGCCCTTTTTGTAGTCGTGGTGTATGTAGTCAATAGAATACGTAGCAATCGTCGTTACAAAAAATAATATATAAAATATATATTTTATATATTTGCTGGTATATAATTTGAGAGACCACGTTTTATGGAACATGTCAAAAAACTCATTGAAGTCGATAAGTCACTGGTAGTAAAACTCAAAGTGCTTTCCGCTTTTGAAAACTTGAGCGTTAAGGCCTTGATGGAAAAGGCCGTGGTCGAGTATGTGAAAAACAAGGAGCTGGAGCGTTTTGAAAAGCTATCAGAAGAAGAGAAGGAAGACCTTGGTCTTCTACTTTTGATGCAGCAAACAGACAAAGAAGACTTTGTCAGTGAGGAAGTTGTCTTTAAAATTCTTGATGAATGAAAATCAAATATCATAAATCACTTGAAAAAGATTTAAGAAAGATTAATGATAAAAAGATAAAGCAAAAATTGAAGCTCATCATTCTCGAAATCAAAGAAGCTGAGGTTTTGGACGAGCTTAAGTCCGTCAAGAAGTTAGCAGGACACCCGAATGCCTTCAGAATAAGAGTCGGTACATACCGACTTGGTTTTTATTACGAAAACAATACCTTAATATTGTCTCGTTTTGTAAAACGAAATGACATATATAAACTTTTTCCTTAGACCCATTGGACAATATTTCACTTCCTAAAGGCAAAAAAATCTATTTCGCGAGCGATAACCACCTAGGGGCTCCCACCCGAAAGGACAGTCTGCCCCGTGAGAAAAAATTTGTGGCCTGGCTGGATTCCATTAAGAAGGATGCTGCGGCCATTTTTTTAATGGGCGACCTTTTTGATTTTTGGTTCGAGTATAAAACCGTGGTGCCCAAAGGCTTTACACGAACGCTTGGCAAACTGGCCGAACTATCGGATATGGGCATTCCCATTACTTATTTTGTGGGCAACCACGATCTTTGGATGAACGGATATTTTGAAAAGGAACTGAATATCCCGGTGTACCATAAACCGCAGCAGTTCCTCATCAATGACACTTCCTTTTTTATTGGGCACGGTGATGGATTGGGTCCACATGACAAGGGTTTTAAACGGATGAAAAAGGTATTTACCAATCCCGTGGCCCAGTGGTTTTTTAAATGGCTTCACCCCGATTTAGGTGTTCGTTTGGGACAGCATCTGTCCGTAAACAACAAAATTATTTCTGGCGAAGCGGACGCTAAATTTTTAGGAGAGGATAAGGAATGGCTCATTCTGTATGCCAAGCGCAAGTTGGAAGAGCAACATTTTGACCATTTTATATTTGGTCATCGTCATTTACCGTTGGAAATCAAACTGAACGATACCTCGACCTATACCAATCTCGGGGATTGGATTTCCTTTTTTACCTACGCTGTTTTTGATGGAGAAAAATTGACTTTGGAGAAACTGGAAGATTAGTCTTCCTTTTCGTGCTCTTCAATGTCTTTTTGAAGGTCCAATCGCCTAAATGTGGGGGAAGCAATTGCTGTTGCACTTACGGTGAGCAACGTCATGCATCCACCAAAGACCACCGCTGTTACAGTTCCCATTAGTTTGGCCGTCAACCCACTTTCAAAAGCGCCCAACTCGTTGGAAGAACCTACGAACATAGAATTTACCGAAGCTACCCTACCGCGCATATTGTCCGGTGTTTTTATTTGCAAAATGGTCTGTCGAATGATCATCGAGATACCATCCACTGCCCCACTTACAAACAAAGCGATCACGGATAACCAAAAAAGTTCCGACAACCCGAAGACGATAATACAGATTCCAAAGGCAAAGACCGCCATCAATAACTTTTTACCAGCATTTTTATGCATGGGAAACCTAGTTGAGCCCAACATGGTAATAGATGCCCCTACCGCGGGGGCAGCCCGTAAAATCCCGAAGCCTTCGGAACCCACGTGCAAAATATCTTGAGCATAAACAGGCAAAAGCGCCACGGCCCCACCAAAAAGTACGGCGATCATGTCCAAAGTAAGTGCCCCAAAAATGGCCTTGTTCCCAAAAACAAACTTGAGTCCATCCTTCAAACTTTGAAAAACAGGCTCCCCGATTTTAGGATTCATAATGGGTTTTGGGGGGATTTGGAAGAGGAAAATCAACGCCATCAACGAGAAACCAAAAATGACGCACATGCTCCAATGCACTCCGATCCAACTAATGGAAAAACCGGCCAAGGCAGGGCCCAAAACCGATGCCAACTGCCAAGTGGAACTGCTCCAAGTGACCGCATTCGGATATATTTTCTTCGGAACGATCAAAGCAATCAACGAAAATATGGTCGGGCCCAAAAACGAGCGTACAAATCCGCCCAAAAATACCAGGGCATAAATGGAGTACAGTATGGTGGTGGATTCCCATGAATCTTCCAATCCGGGCCAGCTCAATACAAACAATCCGAAGCTTATCACCGAGAACCCGGCGATACAGACCACCAAAAGGTTCCGTTTTTCCTTTTGGTCCACAATGTGACCTGCGAAGAGGGCCATGCTCACGGCAGGTACCACCTCCATCAAACCGATTATACCCAAAGAAAGCGGGTCCTTGGTCAAGGAATATACTTGCCATTCAATTACGATAAACTGCATGGACCATGCGAAAACCATGGCAAAACGCACCAATAAAAATATGTTGAATTCCTTATAGCGAAGTGCTGCGTAGGGGTCCATAAATAGCTAGCGAATATCTCTTAATTTTAGTTGAAGGCTTACCGTTCCGTTCCATTCATTTTCATCCAACGAAAATACGGCATCGAATGGTTTTATTCGCTTAACCACATCCAATTTATCGCCCAAATTAAATCCTATGCCACCAATAGGTTCCGAACCTAGTTGATAGAGGCTGCATTTTAAGTGTTTCTCGCCTTCGCCAACTCCACGGGCATACCCCGTATCCTTTAATCCTTCGGCCATAAAAACGGGGGTCATGTTGCCGGGACCAAATGGTGCAAATTGTTTTAGAATACGCATCAGTTTTGGGGTAATCTGGTCCATTTGAATTTTGGCATCAATGGAAATTTCGGGCTGCAAGAGTTTTGGGTCGATGGTTTCAGAAACCACCCTTTCAAACTGGCTCTTGAACGTTTCATACTGCTCTTCCAACAACGTGAGTCCCGCTGCATACATGTGACCGCCGAACTGCTCTAAACAATCTGAACATCCCTCCAGGGCATTGTAGATATCAAACCCTTTGACCGATCTTGCGGAAGCTGCCAATTTATCCCCGCTTTTGGTGAAGACCAAAGTTGGCCGGTAATATGTTTCTGTCAATCGTGATGCTACAATACCGATTACACCTTTGTGCCAGTTTTCGTTATAGACCACTGAGGTAAACTTCTCCTCCTCTTTATTTTCTTGGATTTGCACTAAAGCTTCCTGTGTGATTTCTTGGTCCAAACTTCTCCGTTCTGTGTTGAACAGTTCAATTTCAGAAGCAAACTGTTGTGCCTGGGCAAAGTTGGTTTCGGTGAGTAAGTTTACGGCATGTTGTCCATGCTTCATGCGTCCGGCCGCATTGATTCGTGGGGCAATGATAAAAACCACATCCGTGATGGTAAGCTCCCTTTTTTTGGTCTGATCAATTAATGCCTTGATTCCTGTTCTTGGATTTTCGTTGATGACCATTAACCCGTAATAAGCGAGCACACGATTCTCCCCGGTAATAGGAACAATATCGGCAGCAATGGCAGTTGCCACTAAATCCAAATAAAGCAAAATATCATCGATGGTATTTCCCCACTTGGTACTCAACGCTTGAATCAATTTAAAGCCAACGCCACAACCGCAAAGTTCCTTGTAAGGATAGTCGCAATCGTGCTGTTTGGGATCTAACACCGCAATTGCATCTGGAAGTTCTGCTCCTGGTCGGTGGTGATCGCAAACGATAACATCGATGCCTTTTTCCTTGGCATATTTTATCTGGTCAATGGCCTTGATGCCGCAATCCAGCGCTATAATCAAAGACATGTCGTTGTCCGAGGCAAAATCAATGCCTTTTAAGGAAATGCCGTAACCTTCCAAATAACGGTCGGGAATGTAGGTGGCCACATTGGGGTAGGTTTCCATCAAATAGGCGCTCATTAGCGCAACGGATGTGGTCCCATCTACATCGTAATCTCCATAGACCAAAATGTTCTCTCCTTTGTTGATGGCTTCTTCAATCCGTTCCACTGCTTTGCGCATGTCCTTCATCAAAAAAGGATCGTGCAGATGATTCAACTCGGGCCGGAAGAATGCTTTCGCCTCTTCGTAATTGGTTATTCCCCTTTGAATTAGGAGCTGCGCTACCAAATCATCAACGCCCAATGCTTTGGACAATTGGTCAATGAATTCTTGTTCCGGTTTTGGCTTTATGGTCCAGCGCATAGTTTTAAAAGTTCAAGTGCAAAATTCAAGCTTAAGCTCAAATTTCCAGTTACTTCTTCCTTTTGATTACGGTAGCAGTGATTTTAATCAATTGTTCAATTTCATCCAATAAACCAATGCAAACTCCTTCATTGCCATAGTTTATCTTTTTCAGAATCTTTAGGCTTACCCTCGATTCTTTCAATTCCCTTAATGTAATGGTAGCCCTATAAACAAAATCTTTGTTGGTGTTTGTTCCTTGAGCCTATCCAAAGTTCAAAGCAGCACTTCCAGCGGAACGAAGTAATTGATTTCCGTAATATTGTCCTGTAAAATCGTTGGATAAATCGTGGCAAAAAGTAGCGATACTGGCTGCCAAATCCACAAATCGTTCCTCTAGATCGAATTTCTTTTCGTTCATATTTTAAAAATTGATCTTGAGGTTGACCTAATTCTTAAATATAATTGATTATTTGGTAATTGAACTTGTGTTTTGTTCTTGAGCCTGTTCCTTTGTTTGCCTCCTATTTATGATGAAAAATGGTCTTGATGTCCAATTCGGCAAATTTTCTGAACATTTCCATAACGCCGCAATATTTTTCAACGGAAAGGTCTACCGCTTTTTTAAGCTTGTCCTCGTTTAAGTTGGCACCGGTAAAATGATACTCGATTACTACGGAATTATAATATTTCGGATGTTCGTCGGTAAGGTTGGCTATGGTCTCTATCTTAAAGTCGTCCACTTCCAATTTCATCTTTTTAATGAGCGAGGCCACATCCAAACCCGAACAACCTGCCAAAGATGACAACATTAGGGCCTTGGGACGCAACCCTGCTCCCGACCCGCCACTATCTTCACCGGCATCGATTCGTACAGTATGTCCAGATGGATTGTTGCTCTCAAAAGCCATCTCTCCCAACCATTTGGTAGTTATGTGATTTGTCATGACGTTTAATTTTTGTTTCTTGTAGAGTCCAAAAATACAATTTATAATCGCAATCATGCCCTTAGTCAATCCCCTATCGCCCAATCACGATCCCCAGACGAAAGAACTGGCCGAGTTCTTTAATGAAACGCTTGGGTTTTGTCCAAATTCCGTGCTGACCATGCAGCATAGACCGGCCATATCCAAGGCTTTCATTAACCTTAACAAGGCGGTAATGGCCAATGAGGGCCGAGTATCTTCTGCCTTAAAACGAATGATTGCGTGGGTAAGCAGCAATGCCACGGGCTGCCGGTATTGCCAGGCACATGCCATCCGGGCTGCGGAGCGTTACGGTGCCAAACAGGAACAATTGGACAACATTTGGGAATACCGGACACATAACGCTTTCTCAGAAGCAGAAAAGGCTGCTTTGGATTTTGCCTTGGCCGCTTCCCAAGTGCCAAATACAGTGAATGCCGACATTAAAAAGGAATTGCACAAACATTGGAACGATGGCGAAATTGTAGAAATGATGGGGGTCATTTCACTTTTTGGGTACCTCAACCGCTGGAACGATTCCATGGGCACGGATATCGAAGATGGAGCCGTGGAAAGTGCGGAAAAATATTTGGGGGAAGTGGGCTGGCAAAAAGGGAAGCATGATGGGTCCAAATATTAAATAGATTCAATAATCCAGCCTGCCGGAAACCTTTTCTCGCAAATCTGATAAAACTTCTTCCTCAAACCAAGGATTTTTGCTCAACCAAAACCGATTTCTTGGCGATGGATGCGGCAACACAAAATAATCGGGCAAATATTCTTGGTAGTGTTTCACTGTTTCCGTCAAATTTCGCTTCATCGTATTGCCCAAATAGTAGTTTTGCGCATATTGACCTATCAAGACAGTCAGTGTCAAGTTTGGCATTTGATTTATCAGCGACTCATGCCATAAGGGGGCACACTCGGGACGTGGTGGTAAATCCCCGGATTTTCCTTTGCCCGGATAACAGAATCCCATTGGGAGAAGGGCCAAAAGTTGTTCATTATAAAATTGTTCATCCGTTACGCCCAGCCATTTTCTTAGCTGCCTTCCGCTAGGGTCATCCCAAGGAACCTCTGTTTGATGGACTTTGGTACCGGGCGCCTGCCCAATAATCGCAATTCTTGATTCTGGATGGGCAGCAACAATGGGTCTGGGCCCTAAGGGCAAATGCTCCTCGCAATGTATGCAGTTCCGTATTTGGGATAGTAGTTCGTCCATCTAATGTACTGGGTCGTAAAGTTGTGTTGAAGTTAACAACTATTTCTTCCCGCCGACCACAATCACAAATTCTCCTTTGGGTGCTTTATTGTTGAAGTGTTCCAGTACTTCAGCAACGGTTCCGCGAACGGTCTCTTCGTATAATTTGGTCAATTCCCTGGAAACGGAAATAGGCCGGTCTTCTCCAAAATACTCGGCGAAATGCGCCAAAGTTTTGAGTACCTTATGGGGCGATTCGTAAAAAACCATGGTTCTGGTTTCTTCGGCAAGTTCCAAAAGTCGGGTCTGGCGGCCTTTTTTCACAGGTAAAAATCCTTCAAAAATAAATCGGTCGTTGGGCAATCCACTGTTCACTATAGCTGGAACAAAGGCCGTTGCTCCCGGCAAACACTCTACTTCAATGTCGTTTTCAATGCAAGCACGGGTCAGTAAAAATCCAGGGTCGGAAATTGCCGGTGTACCTGCGTCCGAAATGAGGGCGTAATTAGTTCCTTCTTTCATTTTTTGCACTAAACCATCAACCTGTTTGTGCTCGTTGTGCATGTGATGGCTCTGTAGATGCGTGTTGATCTCAAAATGCTTCAGCAATTTACCGCTGGTTCGGGTATCTTCCGCCAAAACCACATCCACCTCTTTGAGCACTTTAATGGCTCGGAGAGTAATGTCCTCAAGATTTCCTATTGGCGTCGGAACCAGATATAGCTTTCCCATGGACCAAAGTTACGGTCTTACAATCAAAATAAAATTGAAAAAATGGATTTATGCGAACCTACGTTCAATTAGGGCAATAAAGCGAGCCTCATACTCCTCTTTACCTTCCCAATTATTGTACTCGGGTTTCACCATATTGTTTATAAAAGCAACAGAGCGTTCTTCAGAGTCAATTGTTGTAAGCTGGGAAAGCACACGGGTATAATCCTCCATGTCATTATTGAACAAGTGCTTCACAAAGGCCAGTTTATCGTTAAGGCCAATCTGGAAGTCTTTGGCCAAACGGTCGTTTAACGATTTTGGCTTTATCGATTTTGAAGCTGCGCTGAAATTCTCATCGGGCGTTACCTCATCTTTGTCGTTCTTCATCAAATTGGGCTTTGCCACGAACTCGGCAAACACCTTTTCCAAATCCATATTGGAAGGCATTTCGGAAACAATATCCTTGATCGTATCCATAGAAGGTGTCGTAATGATATCTTCCTGGTGCGGATTGCTCTCCGGAACTGATGTGTTTCCGCTTAAAACGGCATTGGCCATTTTCTCGAACCTTGAGGCTATGACGTTTTGGGACACATCTACCTCAACATCGTTCAATTTTTCATCTATGAATTTCAATACGGCCAACTTTTCATAAATCTTTCTTGATTTTTCGTACAATGCCGCAAGATCGGTGTCCTCCCGTGCAGTTATTATCTCTGTGGACAACTTGATCAACTCTTCCCTCAATTTCCGTATCATAGCTTTTCTTCTTTACTATAAAAATATAACGATTTTGCAAATACCCTATCAACAAAAGGTTAAAATCTTATTGAAAACAGGGGTGCATTTTTTTAGTAGCTTTGTGGTCGTCCCAAAATAACGGGAAAACAAACAATTTCTTTCAAAAATACGGTATGTTTCTCGAAAACACAGTCAACCCTAAGGAACAGTTTGGATGGATCGAGGTGATTTGCGGTTCCATGTTTTCCGGAAAGACCGAAGAACTGATCCGAAGACTGAAGCGCGCCCAGTTTGCCAAGCAAAAAGTGGAAATATTCAAGCCCATTGTGGATACGCGTTATCATGAAGAAATGGTGGTATCCCACGATTCCAACGAAATTCGTTCAACACCTGTTCCGGCCGCGGCCAATATTCGACTTTTGGCGGACGACTGTGATGTGATCGGTATTGACGAAGCTCAATTTTTTGATGATGAAATCGTAACCGTTTGCAATGATTTGGCCAATAGGGGCATACGTGTGGTAGTTGCAGGACTTGACATGGATTTTAAGGGCAATCCTTTTGGCCCCATGCCAGCCTTGATGGCCACAGCGGAATATGTGACCAAAGTACACGCCGTGTGCACGCGCACCGGAAACTTGGCCAACTATAGCTTTAGGAAATCCCTCAACGATAATTTGGTGCTCCTTGGTGAAACCGAGGAGTATGAGCCCTTGAGCCGTGCCGCATTTTATAAAGCCATGCTTCGCGAAAAAATTAAGGAAATGGACGTAAGTTCGGAAGAGGTCACCTCCAAAAAAGACAAATCCAATGCGTAAGGTAGGGGAAACTACGTTAATCTTGGATCTTGCATCCTTGGAACACAATTACAACTACTTGCGCTCCAAAATAGACTTTGAAACCAAATTTTTAGGGGTAGTAAAGGCCTTTGCCTACGGTAGCGATATGGTCACTATTGCCCATAAACTGGAACAATTGGGTGCCGATTATTTGGCTGTTGCCTATGTGAGCGAAGGAATCCTGTTACGGGAAGCCGGAATTCAACTTCCTATTTTGGTATTGCACCCTTTGGCTTCCAATTTTGAGGATTTGATCGAGCATCATTTGGAGCCGAGCCTTTATTCGAGAAACATCCTGAACCAGTTCCTTGAAGCTGCGAACGCCAAGAAACAAAAGGATTATCCGGTCCACATTAAATTCAATACCGGATTGAACCGTTTGGGTTTCTCAGAGGCCGATGTAAATTTTATCGCGGAAGAAACCAAGCGTAACGAATGCATCAAAATAGTTTCTTGCTTTTCGCACTTGGCGGCGTCGGAAGATAAAAACGAGCGTGATTTTAGTATTGATCAAATCAATTCATTCAAAAATTTGAGCAGCAATCTCATGGATAAGTTGGGATATGCGCCCATGCGACACATGCTGAACACTTCGGGTATCATCAACTATCCAGAGGCACAGTTTGAAATGGTTCGTAGTGGAATAGGACTTTATGGCTACGGCAACCAAGCTGAAATTGATGCAGAATTAAAGGCCGTGGCTACCCTAAAAACCATTATTTCTCAGATACATGAGATCGGGGCCAATCAATCCGTAGGGTACAACCGAGCATTCAGATCGAGCCACAATATAAAAAGTGCCACGTTGCCCATTGGACATGCCGATGGTATTGGCCGACAGTACGGAAAGGGCAAAGGCGTTGTGACCATCAATAATAAAAAAGCACCTATTTTGGGCAATGTTTGTATGGATATGATCATGGTGGATGTGACTGAAATCGACTGTAAAGAAGGTGATGAGGCCATTGTGTTCGGCACGGAAAAATCTGCGGAAAAATTTGCCTCCAACGCGGGCACCATTTCCTACGAAATTCTCACGGCCATATCGCAACGGGTAAAAAGAGTGGTTACGGGAGCTTGACTATTACCTTTGATTTACTTAATTTGTATTGGATTAACCAATACTCAACTATAAATGGGATTTTTAAAAGAATTTAAGGACTTTGCCATGAAAGGAAACCTGGTGGATATCGCCGTAGGTTTCGTTATGGGTGCCGCATTCAACAAAGTGGTGTCTTCGTTCACGGGAGGAATAGTTTCCCCCTTGATCGGTTTGTTGTTCAAAGCAGATTTCAACGATTTGAAATATGTCATTACCGAAGGAACGGTGAACGATGCCGGGGAAACGGTCGGGGAAATCGCTGTGCTGTACGGTGCCTTCCTTACCAATGTAATCGACTTCCTGATAGTGGCCTTTGTGATGTTTGCCATCGTAAAAAGTGTGAACAAAATGAAGAAAAAGGAAGAACCAGCTCCTGCAGCTCCAAAAGGTCCGACCCAAGAGGAACTGTTGGCAGAAATACGCGATTTATTGAAAAAACAATAAGTACTGAAGTTTTTCGGTACGACCGCTACATCACAATAACCTTTAAAAACCGTCAATCTGTTTTCGCTAACATGTTGACGGTTGTTTTATTCATAACATTTTGTTATTTTTTATTGATTGGAGATAAAAAAAGCTTGTTTAACTCGCTGACTAAAGTACCTTTGCGGCAAGAAATATTTTTATAATGAAACCGACATGGTTAAAATAATCATTACATATTGCTGGAATGACTATTTTAATTATCAAAGGTTACATCTGACCAATAAAAAAGAATAAAGATATACAGATGAAAGTAGCAGTTGTTGGTGCCACCGGAATGGTAGGCGAGGTAATGTTGAAAGTATTGGAAGAACGTAACTTCCCTATTTCAGAATTGTTGTTGGTAGCCTCGGAGCGCTCCGTGGGCAAAAAACTCACCTATAAAAATGAGGAATATACCGTAATCGGTCTGGCGGACGCTGTAGCCGCTCAACCAGACATTGCCATTTTCTCCGCAGGAGGGGAAACCTCTTTGGAGTGGGCCCCAAAATTTGCCGAGGTGGGTACCACTGTAATCGATAATTCATCGGCTTGGCGTATGGACCCGACCAAAAAATTAGTGGTTCCCGAAATCAATGCGAGTGCATTGACCGTTGAAGATAAAATCATTGCGAATCCCAACTGCTCCACCATACAAATGGTTTTGGCCTTGGACCCGCTGCATAAAAAATATCAGATGAAACGAGTGGTGGTTTCCACCTACCAGTCCGTTTCGGGTACTGGCGTAAAAGCTGTGCAACAAATGGAGAACGAAGCGGCTGGAATCGAAGGCGAAATGGCCTATCCTTACCCCATCAACCGAAACGCATTGCCACATTGCGATGTATTCTTGGAAAACGGATATACCAAAGAAGAGATGAAATTGGCCCGTGAGCCTCAAAAAATATTGGACGACCGTTCATTTTCGGTTACCGCAACCGCTGTGCGTATTCCTACCGCAGGTGGTCACTCGGAATCCGTAAACGTGGAGTTCCACAACGATTTTGATTTGGCGGAAGTGCGACAATTGCTCAGCGAAACCCCAGGAATCGTGGTGCAGGACAATCCTGAAACCAACACCTACCCCATGCCCGTTTTTGCCAATGGCAAGGACGATGTTTTTGTGGGCAGGCTCCGTAGGGACGAAACCCAGCCCAACACCTTGAACATGTGGATTGTTGCGGACAACCTAAGAAAAGGAGCTGCTACCAATGCTGTACAGATTGCAGAGTATTTGGTGGAGAACAGTTTAGTTTCAAATACTTCTGAAGCTATTTCATAAAATTCGTTAAAGCATTAACCGTGGCCAATAGGTTTGTGTGTTTTATGTACTTTTATCGGAATCAATCCGAGAAAACATGAAAAACATAAGTCTGTTGGCTGCTTTGGTTTTATTTGCGGCCTGCAAAGAAGAATCTAAAACCAGAGAACCTATTACTGTGAACTATCCCACTACCAAAAAAGTTGATACTGTAGATAATTATTTTGGAACAGAGGTCCCAGATCCATACCGCTGGCTGGAGGACGACCGCAGCGAGGAGACCGAAGCCTGGGTAAAAAAGCAGAATGCGGCCACCTTCGGATATTTGGAAAAAATCCCTTTTCGCGAAGACCTAAAAAACCGATTGGAAAAACTCTGGAACTACGAAAAAGTCGGTTCCCCTTTTAAAGAAGGTGATTACACCTATTACTACAAAAACAACGGGCTACAGAACCAATATGTGGTCTACCGCAAAAAGGATAATGGCGAAGAAGAGGTGTTTTTGGATCCCAATACGTTTTCCGAGGATGGCACCACCTCTTTGATGGGACTTAGCTTCACCAAAGACGGTTCCAAAGCTGCATACCTTATTTCCGAGGGCGGAAGCGATTGGCGCAAGGGCATTGTTATCGATGCGGAATCCAAAGAAATTGTAGAGGACACCCTGGTGGATATCAAGTTCAGTGGTATCTCTTGGAAAGGCAACGAAGGTTTCTACTACTCCAGCTATGATAAGCCCGAGGGCAGCGAGTTGTCGGCAAAAACGGACCAGCATAAATTATACTATCACAAATTGGGCACTCCACAGTCCGAAGATAAGATCATCTTTGGAGGCACACCCGAAGAAAAACACCGCTACGTAGGCGGTTCCGTTTCCGAAGACCAAAAATATCTTTTTATAACAGCTTCTATATCCACTTCCGGCAACAAGCTGTTTATGATGGATCTTTCCAAAGAAAACCCTGAACTGGTTACCATTTTGGATGATACCGATTCTGACACCTACCCCATAGAAAATGAAGGCTCCAAGCTTTATTTGGTAACCGACAGGGATGCGCCGAATAAAAAGGTAGTGACCGTGGACGCTTCCAACCCAACCCCGGACAATTGGAAAGATCTGATTCCTGAAACGGAAAATGTATTGACTGCCGCAACCGGAGGAGGTTATTTCTTCGCGGAATACATGGTGGATGCCATTTCCAAAGTACTTCAATATGATTATGATGGTAACTTGGTCCGAGAAGTGAAACTGCCCGGAGTGGGAAGCGCAGGAGGTTTTGGCGGCAAAAAAGAGGACAAAGAATTCTATTTCTCATTTACCAATTACAATACCCCGGGCTCCTTGTACAAATACAATGTGGACACTGGCGAGTACGAACAATATTGGAAACCTCAAATCGATTTTAACCCAGGTGACTACGAGTCCAAACAGGTGTTCTACAACTCTAAGGATGGCACAAAAGTGCCGATGATCATCACCTATAAAAAAGGAACGGAGCTTAACGGAAAAAACCCGACCATTCTTTATGGTTATGGAGGCTTTAATGTAAGTTTAACGCCTTCTTTCAGTATTGTGAATGCCGTTTGGATGGAACAAGGCGGTGTATATGCCGTTCCCAACCTTCGCGGTGGTGGCGAATACGGTAAAAAATGGCACATTGCCGGAACAAAGCTCAATAAACAGAATGTATTTGATGACTTTATCGCGGCTGCCGAATACCTCATCGAAAACAAATACACCTCAAAAGAGTATCTCGCCATTCGTGGGGGTTCCAACGGAGGCTTGCTGGTTGGCGCCACTATGACCCAACGTCCGGACCTAATGCAAGTGGCATTACCGGCCGTAGGTGTAATGGACATGCTCCGTTACCACACCTTTACCGCCGGAGCCGGATGGGCCTATGATTATGGAACTTCCGAGGACAGCGAGGAAATGTTCAACTACATTAAGGGCTATTCCCCTGTACACAACGTAAAAGAAGGTACGGAATATCCGGCCACCTTGGTGACCACAGGAGATCATGATGATCGTGTGGTCCCAGCGCACAGCTTTAAGTTTGCTGCGGAACTACAGGAAAAACAAGCTGGGGAACAGCCAACCCTTATCCGAATCGAGACCAATGCAGGTCACGGAGCGGGCACACCGGTGAGTAAAACCATAGAGCAATATGCCGACATTTTCGGGTTCACTTTTTATAATATGGGATACGAGGAACTTCCCAACCAAGCCGTGCTCAAGGAGTTTAAAGATTAATCGAATCCGTCGAAAACCATTTATGTCAGTTCGAGCGCAGTCGAGAACAAAACACTTGTAAATCTTATACGATTTCGGCTGTGCTCGAACTGACATATTTTAGACAGATGAGCCACTTATATTTATGCTAAAAGTCCAAGTAGATTCTTTCGGTTATCAAGATAAAGCCATTTTAAAAGACATTTCTTTTCAAGTGGCCCCTGGGGAACATGTGGCATTGATGGGCGAAAGCGGCTCTGGAAAAAGCACCTTGCTAAAGATTGTCTATGGCCTGCTTCATGTGGAGGATGGCTCCATTTTTTGGGGCGATACAGAAGCGCTCGGACCCAATTTTAATCTGGTTCCCGGAGAGCCTTATATGAAGTATTTGGCCCAGGATTTTGATTTGATGCCTTTTATTTCCGTAGAAGAGAACATAGGTCAGTTTCTTTCGGTTTTTGAACGCGACACCCATCAAGAACGCATTGATGAACTCCTAGACCTCATCGAAATGAAACCGTTCGCGAAAACCAAAGTAAAATACCTCAGCGGTGGTCAACAACAACGAGTAGCACTTGCACGTGTATTGGCTCAAGAGCCGGAGATTTTGCTTTTGGACGAACCCTTCGGCCATATTGACAACTTTAAGCGGATATCCTTAAGAAGAAATCTGTTCCTATATCTAAAAAAGCAGGGAATTACCGTGCTTACTGCAAGCCACGACCCTAGCGATGTGCTCCCTTTCGCAGAGCGTACCTTAATATTACAGCAAGGGCGTGTCATTGCAGACAAAAATACCCAAGACCTCTACAAAAATCCTCCTGATTATTACACGGCATCATTGTTCGGGCAAGTAAACCAAATCCCGATGAAGTTGCTAAAATCCTATTCTGAAATTGAAAGGTCGATTCTGGTCTATCCCCATGAGTTCAAGTTTTCCGATTCGTCCGGGCTAAAGGTAGCGGTTATGAATTCTTTTTTTAAGGGAACCCACTACCTCAATGAAGGTATGGCGGAAGATGGCACCTTGGTTTTTTTCAACTCGGAGAAAGAACAGGAAAAAGGAGCCACCATTTTTCTTAATGTATCTTTGAATACCATTAATAAGAGGCTTCAGGTTGGACAAAAAGCAAATACATAGGGAACTTCAGTTCAAGGCCATGCGCAGTAGTGGGGCGGGAGGCCAACATGTGAACAAGGTTTCCTCCAAAGTAGAACTCACTTTTAACATTAGTGAATCAGAAGGGCTTTCGGATAGGGAAAAAGGTCGGATTTTCCTTAAACTACAATCCCGATTGACCAATGATGGAACTCTGGTTCTTCAATGTGATGAAGCAAGGAGCCAACACCGAAACAAAGACCTTGTCGTGAAGCGGTTTTTTGATATTCTAAAAAATGCGCTCGTAGTCCCAAAAAAAAGAAAGCCTACCAAACCCACTAAATCCTCAAAAGAAAAAAGATTGAAATCCAAAAAAATTACGGCCGAAAAAAAAGCCGCTCGTAAAAAACCAGATTTGGGCAAATAAGAATTTGATGATTTTCAATCTATCAGATTATAAACCCATCAAAAAAAAACAAATACACGACAATTCCGACCCGTCTAATTTAGTATCCTCGACACAAATGCTTAATTTTCAGTCAAATTATAACTAATTCAAAAAAATGATTTCTAAAAATGCAAACCTCAAGGCATGGTTGCTCTCCGTTGCCATGTTTTTGTCTTGTGCAGCGTTTTCCGTGGCACAAAGTGTTCCCTCCCCCGAGGACGTTTACGGATTTAGGGTGGGAGCCGATTACAAATTGGCCGATTATTCCCAAATTGAAGACTATTTGTCCAAATTGGACGCTGCTTCCAATAGGGTCAAAAAAATTGAGATCGGAGAAACGGTACTTGGCCGTAAAATGTACCTGATGTTCATCTCTACGGAAGAAAACCTTGCCCAGCTGGATAAGTGGAAGGACATCAGTACCAAGCTTGCCCGTGTTCAAGTGAGCGATGACGAAGCCATGAAACTTTCCCAAGAAGGAAAAGCCATCGTCTGGATCGATGGCGGCATGCACTCCACCGAGTTGGCGCATGGCCAAATGACTTCCGAACTGGCCTATACCTTGGCTACTTCAGAAACCCTGGAAATGCAAAAGATCAGGGAAAACGTTATCACCCTTTTAATGCCGGTAATGAATCCGGATGGATTGGACATAGTTGTTGATTGGTATCGCAAGAATATGGGAACCGCCTATGAAACTTCGCGTCCTCCGATTCTATACCATTATTATATGGGACATGACAACAATAGGGATTGGTTTATGAACATTATGCCCGAAACTTATAATGTTACCAAAATATTGTACAATGAATGGTATCCACAAATCGTTTACAATCACCACCAATCGTCCCCATCTTGGACCAAGATTTCCATTCCACCCTATGCAGATCCTGTAAACCCAAAAATTCACCCGGCAATAACTGCCGCAGTGAGCGAAGTAGGTTCCGCAATGTCCAAGCGTTTTTCTTTGGAAAATATGCCCGGCGCCATTGCCGATAATTTTTACACCATGTTCTGGAACGGTGGTGGGCGCACCGTGCCATATTACCATAATATGATCGGTATTCTGACCGAAACGGGACATACCACACCAACCCCTCGATTCTATGACCCCGAAAAACTGCCAAAAACTGTAGCGGGTGGCACCCCTACGGACGGAACGGACATTATGTACCCGGACCCATGGAAAGGTGGTGAATCCCATTTTAGGGATGCCGTGGATTACATGCTTACCGCCACTTGGGCCACTTTGGACCTTGCTGCCGACCGCAAGAGCAATTACCTGTACAACATCTATAAAATGGGTAAATCCGCTGTTGAAAAAGGAAAGAGCGAAGGGTTGTTCGCCTATATCATAAGCAAGGAACAATGGGATTCCTTTGAAGCCGTAAATCTTGTCAACGTGTTGCTCCAAGGAGGAATCGAGGTCGAAAAAGCCACAAAAGATTTTACCGTCAATGGTAAGGAATACGAAGAAGGTTCCTATATAATCTACACAGCACAAGCCTTTAGACCTTACCTGATGGACCTTATGGAAAAACAAAATTATCCAACACGTTTCCAATATCCCGGCGGTCCTCCCGATACCCCATACGATTTGGCAGGATGGACATTGCCAATGCAAATGGGCATCGATGTTGATAAAATTGAAGAATCATTCAAAGCTCCGACGGAGAAAGTCAATGGTCTCGTATCGTATTACGATGGCCAAGTAAACAGGAACGGTTCCTTTGGATATGCCCTTAGTGCAAACACCAATGCTTCCGTGGCGGCAACCAACAAGGTTTTGAAGGCAGGAGGCACGGCATACAAGAGCATGGGCGAATTCAAAGCAGGAAAAGAAACGTTGCCCGCTGGGTCTTATATTGTTGCCGGGGACAAAGAAATGATAGAATCCCTTGCAGACGAGTACGGTCTTGAATTCACAGGTTTAGCAGCTAAACCAGAGGTGCAATTGAAGAAAATCCATCTGCCCAAAGTAGGTCTGTACAAATCCTGGGTGGCCAATATGGACGAAGGATGGACCCGTTTTGTAATGGATGAGTACGAATTTGATATGGATACTTTGCACGATGCGGACATCAAGACCAAAGACCTCTCGCAGTATGATGCCATTATCATTCCATCGCAAAGACCAAGTTCCATTTTACATGGACATAGCAATTTGAGCATGCCCGAAAAATTCACAGGAGGCATTGGCCTAAAAGGGTCCATGGCGCTTAGCGACTATGTGGATGCAGGTGGAACCTTGATTGCTTTTGATGAAGCAAGTGACTTTGTAATAGAACAATTCGGGTTGCCATTGCGCGATGCTGTTGAAGGTGCTGATAGCAAAGATTTCTTTATTCCAGGATCTTTGATCAAGGCTGGTGTGGACACGTCCCATCCATTGGCCTTTGGTATGAAGGATACCGTTGCCGTTTCATTTAACCGAAGTAGGGCCTTTACCATTGATAAACAACGGAAAACAGGTGAAGGAGGCACGGAGGACATCAAAGATGCTCCAGCACCCGATGTTGAGGTAATAGCCACCTATGCCGCCAAAGACCTATTGATGAGTGGTTGGGCCATGGGCGAAGACCGGTACATTGCCAAAAAGCCAGCCATGGTAAAAGCAAAGTATGGAAAAGGTTCCGCCATTTTGTTCGCGTTCCGGCCACAATTTAGGGCGCAGCCTCGCGGCACTTACAAATTGATTTTTAACGCGATTTACGAAGGCGCTTCGGAATAGCAGAAAGCATATGAGTATATAAGGAAAGGCCGCATCAAAATTGATGCGGCCTTTTTTTGTGTTCGTCTTGTGCGAAATTTAAATAAAATAATCACTGCACCAAAGTGCTTGTAATTTTTTCATCAGTAAAACATTCAAAACCCAAGTATCAAATAATATTGGCTAAAAGCTCTGACTAAACTATGAATGGCTTTCGCCCTCCAGTTCCCTTGCAATCCACGCAAAACTGTCCTGAACCTTAGGAAAAACTTGTTCTATCGGAACCAAATCGGGAATAATGTCAATATTTTCTATGAGCTGTTTGGGCTGTTCCTTCAAACCTGTTAAAACGGTTTTCACGTTTTTCTTGGATAATTCGAATATAATATTCTCCAAGGCATAGACCCCGGACTGGTCGATATGGGGAACACGATCCATACGTATAACCAGTATTTTTATATTCTCGTCAATATTTTTTATTTGATCCTGAAAATAAGTGGAAAAACCAAAAAACAACGGCCCGTTCAAATGTTTTATGTATACATGGTCCTTGTATCTCTCATAAAAATTCTCCTCGTCAAGCCAAGGCTTTTCACCCTCAAAACCTGCAATGGTACCAACGTCCATGCCTTTTTCCCCAATATCGCTAGCGCGTTTCATAAACAACAATGCCGCCAAGGTTACCCCGACTCCAACAGCTTGGATCAGACTGCCAAATGTGGTCCATAGTAAGACGATGATCAGCACCACAGAGTCAGCCTTGGGCATAACCCTCATGTGCCTGATACCACGTTTATCTATAATCTTAAATCCAATAGGAATCAATATTCCTGCCAGTACGGCCAAGGGAATATAAGCTGCTAGCGAACTTAGTCCCAATAAAACGGCCAAAAGAAATGTACCGTGCAAAGCTCCTGAAAGCCTTGTTTTACCACCATTATTGATGTTTACCACGGTTCCCTTCGTAGCTCCTGCACCAGGTATGCCCCCAATCAATGCTGCTACCATATTGCCAATACCTTGGCCAATTAGTTCGCGATTGCTATTATGTTTGGTCTTGGTCATATTATCTGCAATTACCGAGGTCAATAGTGAGTCAATTGAACCCAAAACCGCCAAGACGAGTCCATATTCCAAAACCATAAAATAGGCTTCACTATCAATACTGAAAAGGCCATCTATTTGCAATGACGGTAATCCCGAAGGTATTTCACCTATGATAGGAACATCCCAATTTATGAAAAAGGAAAAGATGGATACGGCAATCAAGGCCACCAGAGCACTGGGCACGGTCTTATTGATTTTTGGAAAGAGGTAATAAATTATCACCGTCATTGCCCCCAAAACCAAAGCTTGCCAATTAAATTCAGAAAATAATCTGGGCAGATCCGACATTACCTTTACAGTGGATTTTGCCGAATCCAAACCAACGAACGGGAATATTTGCAAGATGATGATAATGAGTCCCACACCGCTCATAAAGCCTGAAATTACGGGATATGGAAAATATTTGATATATCCGGCAATGTTTACAAGCCCGAAAATTATCTGCAATACGCCGCCGACAAAGAAACTCAGAATAATGATGCCCATTGCACTTTCCAAACTTCCTGTCAAATCAACGGCACTGGCCACCAAAGCAGCCGAAACCACGGTCATTGGTCCGGTAGGGCCGCTAGCTTGTGTTTTTGTTCCCCCAAACAAGGCGGCAAGTATTCCAATTGCGATTGCACCGTACAGCCCTGAGATTGCACCGAGACCGGATTGCACACCAAAAGCCAATGCCAGCGGTAGCGCTACGATGCCCGCCACGAGTCCGCCAGTAAAATCGCCTTTTAAATATTTTGTATCGTAAAATTTTGCCATAATTGGTTAGGTTCTATTGTGAGTTTTATTTTACTTGAAATTTACAACTTTCGAAATTAACCCTCGAGCCTTTGGTCCTTTATCTTGGTCTCAGGACATTCATTGTTACATAAATATCTATCGGCATGCGCCTTGTCCACTACTCTACGGATTGGTTCGACCATGTTCTTGAAATTCCCATCCGACCAGACAATTCTTTGCTGTGGTCCATGGCCAACTCCTGCGGAATCTTCATGAACGAATCATATTAGAAGAAATAGAGTTTCAAAAAAAGCAAAGGAAAAAAAGGTTATTTAAACAAAATCGCCACCGCACCGATTGCCGTCACGATCAAAATAAAGCGCTTATAATTCTTTTCGTTGATTTTCTTCACCAAGAAAACACCCAAAACCAAACCAATAAGAATGGCGGGCAGTAGCCTTAAGTTGATCAGAAGGCTTTCAACCGTAACCGTTTTCCAAACAAATACATGAAAAGGAAGTTTGAATAAATTAGTGATGAAGAACAGCCACGCGGCCGTACCCACAAATTCGTTCTTGGGCAATCGCATTGCCAAAAAGAAAATATTGGTGAAGGCCCCGGCCAAGTTGCCGATCATGGTACAGATTCCTGCCAAAATTCCCATGGAGCCCGAAAACAACCAATGGGTGGGCACGGTTTGGGACTTTCTTCTGTCCCACCAAATGAGCATCGCCAAACTTATAAATATCACGATCACCATTCCCCATTTAAATTCCCATTCAGGGAGGTCCTTGCCGACCAAAACCCCGATGAGTATTCCAAGAATCATCCATGGAATAAACTTAAAAATATATTTCCATTGGGCATGCCGGTTGTAATAGACCACCGCAAAAATATCCCCAACAATGAGAAGTGGAATAAAAAGCCCCGTGGAAGCTCTCGAGCCAAAGGCCAAGGCCATAAGGGTCACATTGAAAATGGACATCCCCTTAAGCCCTGCTTTGGAGACCCCCATTAAAAAGGCAGCAGTAGCGGCCATGGTCCATGCAGCAACAGAAATATCCGAAAAAGTTGAAAGAAACATGAGGATTTTTTTGCAGGTTCACAAAAGTAACCCAAAAAAACTATCTTTAACTCCAGCCAAACTAAACAAATGAAATTAGAGCTTTTAGATTACACCATCATTTTTGGATTTTTTGCCCTAGTCCTTTTCATTGGAGTATATGTTTCAAAAAAATCCGGACAAAATTCAACAGAGTACTTTTTATCTGGCCGAAGTATGCCCTGGTGGCTTTTGGGGTTGTCCATGGTCGCAACCACTTTTTCGACCGATACGCCCAACTTGGTCACCGATTTGGTCCGCTCCAATGGAGTTTCGGGAAACTGGGGATGGTGGTGCTTTTTGTTGACAGGGATGTTGACCGTTTTTGTGTACGCCAAGCTTTGGAGAAAATCCAATGTGAAAACGGATCTGGAATTTTACGAATTGCGATATGGGGGGAAGGCAGCAAGCTTTTTAAGAAAGTTCAGGGCCATTTATCTTGGGGTATTGTTTAATGTAATCACCATGGCTTCCGTCACCTTGGCCGCTATAAAGATAGGTGGCGTTATGTTGGGGCTGGAGCCTTGGGTAACCGTGGTAAGTGCAGGCCTGATCACTGTTGTTTTTAGTGCTCTTGGTGGATTTAAGGGCGTTGTCTATAGTGATTTTTTCCTGTTTTTTATGGCAATGGCGGGTGCAATAGGGGCAGCATATTACCTTGTTAATTTGCCCGAAGTAGGCGGATTGCAAGCAGTTTTAGAGAATGAAAACGTAAAAGATAAATTGGGCATACTTCCCGATTTTAGCGATAAAAAAGCCTTGATCACCGCACTGATCATACCCTTGGCGGTACAATGGTGGAGTTCTTGGTACCCTGGCGGGGAACCTGGTGGCGGTGGCTATATCGCACAACGAATGTTAGCGGCAAAAAATGAAAACCACGCCATTGGGGCCACCTTCTTCTTTAATATTATGCACTATGCGCTAAGACCTTGGCCATGGATTTTGGTCGCTTTGGCATCTTTGGTGGTCTATCCGGACATAGCAAGCATACACGAAGCATTCCCCAATGTGACGGAAGATAAGTTAGGACATGACTTGGCTTATTCCGCTATGATGACAAAACTGCCGACAGGTCTTTTAGGTGTGGTTCTAGCCTCTCTGGTGGCGGCCTATATGTCCACAATTTCAACCCAATTGAACTGGGGGTCGTCCTACATAGTATATGACTTCTATAAGCAACAGATAAATCCAGAAGCCACAGAAAAACAAATGGTAAATGTGGGACGGATTTCCACCGTACTATTAATGGTATTGAGTGCGTTTTTGGCGTTGGCCCTACAGGATGCCATGGGTGTTTTCAATCTATTATTGTCTTTTGGCGCAGGAACCGGACTAATTTTCATATTAAGGTGGTTCTGGTGGCGCATCAACGCTTGGAGTGAAATTACGGCCATGTTTTCTTCAGGTATCCTAGCGGTTTTATTGGAGACAACTCCTTTGAGAGGGTATCTGTTTTCCCCCGAGACCGGAATTTTTCCAGAATGGGCCGATTTGCCATTTATAATGTTAGTGACGACAATTATATGGCTAACGGCCACATTTGTAACCCAACCAGAAAGCAAAGAGGTGCTTCGAAGCTTCTATCTAAAAATTCAACCAGGAGGTCCGGGCTGGGCCAAAATTGTGGATGAAGCCAAAGAGGACAACGTGGAAATAGTCAAGACCAACGAAAAGTGGAGCGTACCATCCGGAATCAAAGCGATGTTATCTGGCGTTGTATTGATTTACTCCATCATGTTTGCCACTGGCTATTGGATTTATGGGGAATATCAACTGGCCATCATCCTCACCATTGTGGTCGCCCTTTCCGCTTTTGTACTATTAAAGGTATGGCAAGGAATGAAAAATGTGTTATAGCTAGTTGGCTACCCTCTTAACTCCAATAGTCTAGAGACGTACTTCCCGACCACATCGAACTCCAAGTTTATGGTGTCACCTACTTTGTAGGTATGGAAACGTGTGTGCTCGTGTGTATAAGGAATAATCGCAACACTAAAACTGTCTTTTTTGGAATCCACAACGGTTAAGCTAACCCCATCGACCGTGATGGAACCTTTTTCGATGGTCACATTATTCAGCTTAGGGTCGTATGCAAATGTGTAGACCCAACTTCCATCTTTTTCCTCAATGAATGTACAAGAGGCCGTTTGGTCTACGTGCCCTTGAACAATATGTCCATCCAAACGCGCGCCGAGCAACATGGCCCGCTCCAAATTGACCAGCTCACCAACCTTCAGGTCGCCTAAATTGGTTTTGCTCAGGGTTTCTTCGATTGCTGTTACGGTATACTGATCGGCATCCATGGAAACCACGGTAAGGCATACCCCGTTGTGCGAAACACTCTGGTCTATTTTTAATTCAGAAGTAATTGTGGAGGATACAGTAATATGAAGATTCCCTCCCTCTTTTTCCAGCTTTTCAACTTTCCCCAAAGTCTCTATGATTCCTGTGAACATGTGTCTTATTAATTGACTAGTTTTGTAGTGCAAAAGTAGCCATAACGGCATTCATTTTATGAAGGAAACAGAAAAAATCAGGTTAGGGATATCCATTGGGGACATTAACGGTATCGGATGCGAAGTTGCGTTAAAAACATTTGAGGATGCAAGAATGTTGGACTTTTGCACACCTGTACTATTTGCCTCCAACAAGATTGTTTCACAACAAATCAAAGATTTTGGGCTGGACATCAAGTTCAATGGTGTACGTGATGCAGACCAAGCCCTGGACGGAAAAGTCAATATTGTAAATATTAGCAAGGAAGTTCCCAATTTGGAATATGGGCAGGCGACAAAGGAAGCGGGTGAATTTGCCATTACATCATTGAAGGCCGCTGTGAATGCCCTTAAAGAAAATAAGATCGATGTTTTGGTCACGGCCCCAATCAACAAAAACAATATTCAGTCCGAAGATTTCAAATTCCCCGGTCATACGGACTTCTTGGCCCAAGAACTGAAAGGTGAAAGCCTTATGTTTATGGTGACCAACGAACTTCGTGTTGGTTTGCTTACCGACCACATTGCAGTAAAGGAGGTGGCAAAGGCCATAACTCCAAACCTTATTCGGAACAAAGTCGCCACCATGGAGGAATCCCTAAAAATGGATTTTGGCATCCGTAAACCCAAAATTGCCCTGTTGGGCATTAATCCGCACAGCGGAGACAACGGAACCATTGGAGAAGAAGATGATAAAATTTTGAAACCGACCATTAAAGAATTGTTCAACAAGGGAACATTGGTGTACGGCCCCTACTCGGCCGACAGCTTTTTTGGTTCGGACAACCATAAAAATTTCGATGCCATACTAGCGGCATACCACGATCAAGGATTGATTCCGTTCAAGACCCTTTCCTTTGGCAAGGGCGTGAATTACACCGCGGGGCTGGACAAAGTCCGAACCTCTCCCGATCACGGTACCGCCTACGAAATTGCAGGTAACGGCAAAGCAGATGAAAGCTCTTTTAAAGAAGCGGTTTTTACTGCCATTCAAGTTTTTAAACATCGTACTGAATATCAGGAACTGACCGAAAACCCACTAAAAAAGCAGAAAATCAAGCGTGGAGGGTAAAAAGTTACATTCATTTTGGATATTTGTTGTAGCAAGAATTGCAGTTTTGTAAATTAGTAGTATCTTTGCACCCGCCTTTAAAGGCTGGTACACAAACCTTAAGTGTAGAAATGATGAAGCTGAAAGAGTTTAATATCCCTTTTTCAGGTCTGAAGCTGGGAAAACATAACTTTGTGTACGAGATTGATGATGCGTTCTTTGAATCTTTTGACTACCAAGAATTTAACGGAGCTTCCGTTCATGTAGATGCCATTTTGGAAAAAATGAGCACCATGATGGAACTTCAGATTGAAGCGGAGGGAACCATAAACGTGGATTGTGATCTAACGGGCGAACCATTTGACCAACCTATTGATTCCAAATTAAAACTAGTCGTCAAGTTTGGCGAAGAGTATAATGATGAAGACGATGAAATCCTCATCATTCCACATGGAGAACACCAATTCAATATTGCACAGTACATATACGAAATGTTGGTGCTGGCCGTTCCACAAAAAAGGGTTCACCCCGGCGTGGAAGATGGCACATTGCAATCGGACATCTTGGACAAGCTCGAAGAGCTTCAGCCAAAAGAGAACACAAAACCATCAGAAGACACAGATCCCAGGTGGGACGATTTAAAAAAGTTACTAACGGATAAATAGGTTTATAATGGCACATCCTAAAAGAAAAATATCAAAAACCAGAAGGGACAAAAGAAGAACCCACTACAAAGCAGTTGCGCCAACAATCGCCAAGGACTCAACAACAGGTGAAATGCACTTGTTCCACAGAGCTCACTGGCACGAAGGCAAATTGTACTACAGAGGTCAGGTTTTGATCGACAAAACAGAAGAGGAAACAGCGGCCTAACCGCAAACACCTTAAAATAAAGCAACTCCCGTTCAATAAGTATCGGGAGTTTTTTTATGGGCCCACGTTAACACCCAAAAACGATTAATTTTGCCCATAAAGTCATATAAAATGACTAATTTTCACCGCTTTTGGGTCAAATTTGATTCTTTTTGACAATAAAGAGAGGCTAAAATGAAGAAAAAAACAGCAGCAATAACAGCTGTAGGAGGATATGTTCCCGATTTTGTACTTTCCAATAAAGTACTGGAAACCATGGTAGATACCAACGATGAATGGATAACTACCAGAACTGGTATCAAGGAACGAAGAATCCTAAAAGAAGAGAATGCAGGAACATCCTTTATGGCCATCAAAGCCGCAGAGGACCTGCTTCAAAAAAGAGGCATTGAAGCTTCCGAAATAGATTTTGTGCTTGTAGCAACCGCAACCCCCGACTTGCCCGTAGCATCAACCGCTGCATATGTAGCTTCAGAAATTGGTGCTGTAAACGCTTTCGCCTACGACTTGCAGGCAGCGTGTTCCAGCTTTTTGTACGGGATGTCCACGGCAGCCAGCTATATTGAATCTGGTAGATATAAAAAAGTATTGGTCATTGGAGCCGATAAAATGTCTTCCATAATAGATTATACGGATAGGACCACATGTATTATTTTTGGTGATGGTGCCGGTGCGGTTCTTTTTGAACCTAATGAAGAAGGGCTTGGACTTCAAGATGAATATCTGCGCTCTGATGGTATTGGTCGTCAATTTTTAAAGATTGATGCAGGCGGCTCTATTCTGCCTGCTTCTGAGGAAACTGTAAAGAACAAACAACATTTTGTGTACCAAGACGGTAAGTCCGTTTTTAAATTTGCGGTATCCAATATGGCAGATGTATCGGCACTGATCATGGAGCGGAACAATTTGACGAAAGACGATGTACAATGGTTGGCCCCACATCAGGCCAATAAACGCATCATCGATGCCACAGCCAATCGAATGGGAGTTGAGGCCGATAAAGTCTTGATCAACATCGACCGTTACGGAAATACGACATCCGCAACATTGCCCTTGTTGTTGTACGACTTCGAGAAGCAGTTAAAAAAAGGAGATAACATAATTTTTGCCGCCTTTGGAGGTGGTTTTACATGGGGTTCCATTTATTTAAAATGGGCCTATAACTCATAATCACGCAACTAACAAATTATATTCCATGGACATTAAGGAAATTCAAAGTTTAATCAAGTTTGTCGCCAAATCCGGTGCCAGCGAGGTGAAGCTGGAAATGGAGGATATCAAAATCACCATTCGAACGGGAAGTGCCGGTTCAGGTTCACCAGAAACCACAATTGTTCAACAGATTCCTGTTCCCCAAACAGCAGCAGCTCCGGCAGCACAAGCACCCGCAGCCCAAGAAACCGCTGCACCCGCACCATCTGAAGCCAAAAAATCAGATGATGACTCCAAATACATTACCATAAAATCTCCTATCATAGGAACCTTTTATAGAAAACCTTCGCCTGACAAACCAGCATTTGTAGAGGTTGGAACTTCCATCAAAAAAGGAGATGTCCTTTGTGTGATAGAGGCAATGAAACTTTTCAACGATATCGAATCAGAAGTTTCAGGTAAAATTGTAAAGATTTTGGTTGACGATTCCTCTCCTGTTGAATTTGACCAACCCTTATTCTTGGTAGACCCATCATAGTGAATTTTAAATGATAGATTTAGGACGGCCCGACCGTTGTCCTAAACCATTTAAGATTTAGAATTCCTAATTTAAGATTGTGTTCTATGTTTAAAAAAATATTGATTGCAAATAGGGGTGAAATTGCCTTGCGGATCATAAGGACCTGCAAGGAAATGGGCATTAAAACGGTGGCCGTTTACTCTAAAGCAGATGAGGAAAGCCTTCATGTACGTTTTGCCGACGAAGCCGTTTGTATAGGCCCCGCACCCAGCAGCGAATCTTATCTGAAGATTCCAAATATTATAGCGGCGGCGGAAATCACCAATGCCGATGCCATTCACCCTGGATACGGATTTTTATCCGAAAACTCCAAGTTCTCCAAAATATGTGCCGAGCATGATATCAAATTCATTGGTGCATCCGGTGATCAGATTGATAAAATGGGGGACAAGGCTACCGCAAAGGAAACCATGAGAAAAGCCGGAGTACCTACCGTACCTGGTTCCCAAGGTCTTCTTAAGGATGTTGATCATGCCAAGAAGGAAGCCAAAAAAATGGGTTACCCCGTAATGATCAAAGCTACCGCAGGCGGTGGTGGAAAAGGAATGCGAGCCATCTGGTCCGAAGACCAAATGGAGAAAAATTTCAACAGTGCCGTTACCGAAGCGACCGCAGCTTTTGGAAATGGTGGAATGTACATGGAAAAACTGATCGAGGAGCCTCGCCATATCGAAATCCAGATTGTTGGTGATCAATATGGAAAAGCCTGTCACTTGTCCGAAAGGGATTGTTCCGTGCAACGTAGGCACCAAAAACTTACCGAGGAGACCCCATCCCCGTTTATGACGGACAAACTCCGTGAAGATATGGGCAAAGCCGCTGTTAAGGCAGCCGAGTACATTAAATATGAAGGAGCGGGAACCATTGAGTTTTTGGTGGACAAACATCGAAATTTCTACTTTATGGAAATGAACACCCGTATTCAGGTGGAGCACCCAATTACCGAGCAAGTTGTTGATTACGATTTGATCCGTGAGCAAATTTTGGTTGCGGGTGGCGTGCCGATTTCAGGTAAAAACTACTACCCAAAATTACACTCCATCGAATGTAGGATCAACGCGGAAGACCCTTATAACGACTTTAGACCTTCACCCGGCAAAATTACAACGCTTCATACGCCAGGGGGGCACGGTGTTCGTTTGGACACCCATGTGTACAGTGGTTATATGATTCCTCCGAACTATGATTCCATGATCGCCAAGTTGATTACCACCGCCCAAACAAGGGAAGAGGCTATCAATAAAATGAGAAGGGCCTTGGACGAGTTCGTGATCGAAGGCATAAAGACAACTATTCCGTTCCATCGCCAGTTGATGGATCACCCAGATTATTTGGCAGGTAACTATACCACCAAATTCATGGAGGATTTTAAAATGGATCCAAAATATAAAGAAGAACATTAATCAAAGCCCCGAATTTATCGGGGCTTTTCTTTTATGCAATTAAGTTACTGGGAATATAAAAGTTGGTTTTCCAATGTTGATTTTACCGTAATCGGCAGCGGCATCGTTGGTATTAATTGTGCCATACGCCTTAAGGAAAAACATCCTCACAGTAAAGTTCTGGTTTTGGAAAAAGGCAGTTTGCCACAAGGAGCCAGTACCAAAAATGCAGGTTTTGCTTGTTTTGGGAGCGCCTCGGAAATTCTATCGGACTTGGAGCACCATTCAGAAGAAGAAGTGGTGAAGCTCGTTGAAAAACGCTGGAACGGCATTCATCGATTACGCCGTTTATTGGGAGACGAAGCCTTAGGCTTTCAAATGCATGGAAGTCATGAACTGTTCCCATTGGATAAACCAGAGCTGTTCGAAAAATGTCGTGAATCCATCCCTTATCTAAATCGGCTGATGACCCCAATCTTCGGGGAACACCCTTTCCTCACTATTGGAAATCTGTTCAATTTTGAAAATATTCAAAAAAAATATATCACACATCAGTTTGAAGGGCAATTGGATACGGGCAAAATGATGCGTTCCTTGATTCAAAAATGTATATCAATGGACATACCGATTTTAAACGGCGTAATGGTGCAAGGCGTAACAGATTCCAATGGTGTTGGAATCATCAGAACAACCGACTTTGAATTCCAATCCAAGAAAGTATTTGTAGCCACCAACGGGTTTGCATCCAAACTATTACCGTCAGAAACCGTAAAACCTGCAAGAGCCCAAGTTTTGATTACGGAGCCCATCAAAAATCTGCACATAAAGGGAACATTCCATTTTGATGAAGGCTACTATTATTTCCGGAACATAGATGACAGAATCCTATTCGGTGGAGGAAGAAACCTTGATTTTGATACCGAGGAAACCACCGAATTTGGGGAAACACAAATCATCCAAGATAAGCTTGAAGCATTGCTCCGTAATATGATTTTGCCCAAACAAACCGTAAAAATTGAGCGAAGGTGGTGCGGCATCATGGGTGTCGGCACCCAAAAGTCGCCCATAGTAAAAGAGATTTCCAACTCCGTTTACTGTGGTGTCCGTTTGGGCGGTATGGGCGTGGCCCTTGGCAGTCTTGTTGGCCAAGAACTTGCGGATTTAGCCAATCAATAAAAATCAAGAGCAAACAACAAGTTCAAGAATCAATAATTTTTCTGGTATTGAGTTTGAACTTGAACTTTACTTTTGGTATTATAAATCAAACCATTCTCCCGTCCAACAAATTGATGATTCTGGATCCATATTCGGCATTTTTCTCCGAATGTGTCACCTGGATAATGGTCACCCCTTCTTCATTTAATTGCTTGAATAGCTCCATGATTTCCTCGCCCTGTTTGGAATTGAGGTTACCTGTGGGCTCATCCGCCAAAATCAATTTTGGGCTGGCAATCAAAGCCCTCGCCACCCCGACCAGCTGTTGCTGTCCACCACTCAACTGAGCTGGGAAAAGGTCCTTTTTGCCCACAATATTGAAACGGTCCAGCATATCGGCCACCATGGCCTTGCGTTCGGAGCCTTTGATTTTTTTATAAATCAAGGGCATTTCCAAATTTTCCTTAACCGTAAGTTCATCCAATAAGTGGTAGGATTGGAACACAAAGCCGATGTATTGTTTGTACAGGTTGGAACGGTGTTTTTCTTTAAGGGAATGGACTGATTCATCCATGAAGTTGTATTCTCCCTCATCAAAAGTATCCAACATCCCGATCACGTTGAGCAAAGTGGATTTTCCCGATCCCGAAGGTCCCATTATTGAAATAAACTCTCCTTCTTCCACTTCCAGATTGATATCTTTCAGCAAAAAAATACGTTGGCCTCCCGTAGTGACCCATTTGAATATGTTGTTGAGTTGTAATAGCATAGTATGTTTATTTATTCGTCTTTTAATGATTCCACTGGATTGGCGATAGCAGCTTTAAAACTCTGCCAGCTTACCGTTAAAAAAGTAATCAGAAGTGCTGTTGTTCCCGCCAAAGCGAATATCCACCAACTGAAATTTGTTCTATACGTAAATCCTTCCAACCATTGGTTCATTACGTACCAAGAGCTTGGTATCGCAATAATGAAGGCCAATCCTAACAATTTTACAAAGTCCTTGTTCAATAAGGTTAGTACTTGTGTTATAGTGGCGCCGTTTACCTTTCTTATGCCTATTTCCTTTTTCCGCAGCACAACGGTATATGCCGTAAGGCCAAAAAGTCCCAATGATGCAATAAGAATAGAAAGAACCGTAAAAATCTGAAAGGCCTTTCCAAAAGCTTTGTCCTGTTCATATTGGGCTTCAAATTTTTCATCTAAAAAGGTATAATTGAATGTACTTTGAGGGAAAATTTCATGCCATTTGTTTTCAATTTGACTCAATGCTGTTTCCAATCCTGCAATTGATATAGAAGATTTGTCAATTTTAACCAACAGATTGCTTATGTCATCCTGATATCTGACAATCGTTGGTAAAACGGGTGTTTTTAATCCAAAGTGATAGTAATCTTTGATAATACCTACAACTTTCCATTCATTGTTTCCCCAGAAACTTACAGTTTTATTCAGCAGGTCTTCAGGTGAGGAGATTCCCACTGTTTTTAAAAATGTCTCGTTCACCACAATTTGATTCCCTTCAAACTTGGAATTCAGAACAAAGGTCCCCCCGGCCAAAAATTCAATGTCCATTAAATCAAAGTAATCCGGTTGGGCATGATAGGTATAGAAAATATTGGCTTTGTCACTTCTCCCGTCGGGCAACCAAATTCCACGACTTGAGGACAGATTGTCAAAACTATCACCTGGATAGGTTTGGGCGATGGCGGTCTTCTCAATAAAAGGGAAGTCCTCTAATTGCTCTTTTAATACCCTAAAATCATTATTTACCAAAGAATCCGATTGGGTCGAGACCACCGTTCCATGCAGGGCTATAATTTGACCAACATCGGCACCGATAGGTTGATTATCCAAAAAATTGATTTGCTTAGAGATAATGAATGTTCCTGTTAACAATACGATCGTAGCAAAAAACTGTGTGACAATAAGTCCTTTTCGAAGTCCAATGCCTTCGGTAGAGGCCCTCACCTTTCCTTTGAGTGCTTTTGCCGGCGAATACCTGCTGAGCAATAACGCGGGATAAAGCCCAGCCAAAATCACGCCTCCTATTATGAAAATAAAATAAGGGATAAAGCTTACTATAAACCCCCAATCAAGATTGAGCTCATTTCCTATGATGTTGGTATAGAAGGGGAGTACTCCAAAAACTATCGAGAGGGCAATGGCAATGGCGATAAAGTTAAGCAGTAAGGATTCCATTAAAGATTGGACTATGAGCTGCGATTTTTTTGCCCCGGCAACTTTTCTTATGCCTGCTTCCTTTGCCCTTTCCATCGATTTGGTCGTCGAAAGATTAACATAGTTCAACCAAGAAAGAACAAGGATGATAAAAGCTATAGCTGTTAAGAACTTTATTCTCAGAACACTACCGTTAGCCGTGACTTCATAAGGTTTATCGGAATACAAATGAATATCCTCAATAGGTTCTATGTTATGTCTTTCGGTTTCACTTTTTTCAATATCGCTGTCTATTATTTTTTGACGCAAGACATCAATATTGGTGTTTGGAGCCAACTTCAAATAGGTGTAATAATTGTTCATGTTCCAGTTTAGCTCATGGGCTGTGGGTCCAAAATCGGTCAGTGTTTTTTCGGTCTCGTAGGAAATTAGAAACGAATTTCTGTAATGAGCTGTTTCAGGAACATCTTCCATAATACCTGTAACCGTAAGTTGGGTCTCTTTGCCGTCTTCAAATACAGAAATTGTTCTTCTTAAAGGGTTTTCGTTCCCAAAAAGTTTTTCGGCAAAAGATTTTGAAAGAACAATGGAATTAGGTTCTGTTAGAACGGTTTCGGAATCTCCTTTTGACAAAGGGTAGTTGAATATATTAAAGTAAGAAGGGTCGGCCAAAGACCCCAATGGCTGCTCCAAGATCTTTTCACCAACTTTAAAAGCTAATTTTTCAAAATAGTAAAACCTTACATAATCCAGTACTTCAGGAAACATTTCCTTTAAGGCTGGGCCTGACGAATTATACGTCATGGCATCGCCCGGCACATAAGTGTCCCCTTCAAGATAATCCATGTAGATCCTATATACATTTTCGGAACCTTCAAATGTGTCATAGCTCTTTTCATAATTTACATAGAGCATTATAAGAACAAATGAGGCTATCCCCACGGCAAGGCCAAAAATGTTGATGATAGAATACAACTTGTTCTTCAGCAAGTACCTTAGAGCGATTTTTAGATAGTTCTTAAGCATGGTTTCCTTTTTTGGTTAGGCTCTCACCCATCATTTTGTTTGACTTATTCGTCTCGTAAACTCTTTACTGGGTTCGCAGATGCGGCCTTTACCGTTCTGGATCCTACTGTAATAAACGCAATCAATGTAGCTGTAAGCCCTGCCGCAACAAAGAACAAAGGACTCAAGCTTACATGGGAGGCATAGTCCTGCAACCATTCATTTAAAAAATACCAGGATATCGGAGTGGCAATGATGAAGGCCAGACCTACCAATTTTAAAAAATCCTTGGTGAGCAATAGGGCCACAGAGGATATACTGGCGCCGACCACCTTTCGCACTCCGATTTCTTTTGTACGTTGTGCGACCACTAGCATGGATATGGCAAATAATCCCAAACAGCTGAGAATAATCCCCAGTATACTGCCACTGGTTATAATGGTGGCCAATGTTTTCTCCCTTTTAAAGGTGCGGTCCACGTTTTCATCCAAAAATGAGCCCAAAAAGTCAGCTTGGGGCTCAATCTTCTCCCACGCGGCTTTTATGGCATCAAAGGATTGCGCGGCATTGTCCGGAGCAATTTTCACATAGGCGTAATATAAATCCCAGTTGCGGTTCAAGAAAAGTGTAAGTGGTTTCACTTCTCTTTTTACATCCTGAAAATAATAGTCCTTTATAACCCCAACGACAGAATACGTGACGGAATCATCCATATTGATTCGGATGGACAGCGGGTCATCTTCCCCAAATTGTTTGGCCATACTTTCGTTGATTACCAAACTCAGACTGTCGGTGCTATATTTTTTGTCGAACATGCGTCCTTCCAGAAGCTCGATATCCAAGGTTTTGGCGTAATCGTAATCCACGGTAAGTGCATTTGTGATCAACCCTCTTCCTTTATAATCAAATCCCATGGCACTACTGGTAATGCTGCCATCCTTTCCAAGGCCCAAATTGCTGTCGGAGCCGGAAACACTCAGAACACCTGGGGCCTGGGAAAGCTCATCACGCAATAATTCCAGTACGGCATAACTATCCTTTCTTCCGTTCAAGGGAATGGACACTACCTGCTCCTTATTGTACCCAAGGTCCTTATTCCTCAAAAATTCTATTTGTCCGTGAAGTACTAAAGTACCGCTGATCAATATGATGGCAATCACAAATTGAAGCACGATCAGGCCGTTTCTCAACCGATTTTTCCCAAAATCCAACTTTCCTTTTAGTGCCCTCAAGGTGCTGAGTTTGCTCAAAATCAATGCAGGATAACCTCCGGCAATAAGGGTGATCACAAAAATCGATATAACAAATAGTGCTATAATTCCTGGTTGGGTCACGTTGGCAAAGGTGGCCTTTGTGACAAAAAGGGTCTTGAACGGACCAATAAGCAAATTACTGACCAAAAGTCCGAGACCAATAGCAATCAAAAACACGATAAGGCTCTCCATCCAAAACTGGAAAAACAATTGTTGTTTAACGGCCCCTAGTGTTTTGCGCATACCGATTTCCTTTAATCTTTTTTCGCTCAGGGCAATGTTCATATTTATGAAGTTGGCACAAACTATAAAAATGATCACCAAGGCAACGCCCAAGATTAAATAGGGGAAAGTATGGGCGGTATCGACCAGACCTTCTTTAAAGGTCGCAAAATGAAGGTCCTTTACTGGCAAAAGGTGGAATTGTTTGTATTGACCATTTTCATCGGGTGAAGCACCATCCCTTTTATCGCTTTCAATACTTCCCTTGTAATGTAGGTTGGCAAAGGCTCTTGAATTGATTTCAAATTGTTGTGGCGTCATCCCATCTTCCAATTGCAGATAAACAGGGTGAAATTGTGAGTTCCAGACGTCCTTGTTCGATTCATATTCTGGATGGTTCTCAAACGGTATTACAATGTCAAAATCGATACTACTATTGGGGGGCGTGTTCTCTAAAATTGATGCAATTGTGAATGGGTGCTCCTCTCCTCCAATTTGCACCTGAACTACCTTTCCGACCACATCGGTGTTTCCAAACATTTTTGTGGCTGTTTCCTCGGTGATGGAAACCGCGTTTTTGGAAGGCAGGGGATTACTGATGTTCCCTGCTATAACGGGAAATGTGAAAATATTGAAGAACTCCGCATCCACATATTCAGCATCTAAGTCCAAATCTTTATCATTAAAAGAAATCAGGGCATCTTCACTCAATGTTCTGGTGATTCGTTTTATTCCGGGCACTTCTTCCTTGAGGGCACTTGCCAAAGGAACAGGGTTGGATGTGCTGGTCTCGGCTCCCCTAGGGGTCTGGTTGGTCAAGTAGACTTGATAGGCAGAGTCCTTGTTTAGATGAAATTGATCAAAGGATAGTTCGAACAATGCAGTCATTGTCAATAAAATGGACACAGCAAACGCACAGGTAAGGCCAACGATATTGGCTACACTGAAAATTTTGTTCTTTATCAGGTTTCTCCAAGCAATTTTTAAATAGTTCTTGAACATGGTTTTCGTTTTGATTGGTTAGTCTATTCGTTCCTTAAGCTTTCTATCGGGTTGATGTTGGCCGTTTTGTATGTTCTTGCCCCGGTTACGGCCATGGCAATAACGGCCATCCCGATTCCACTTGCCAAGAATACCCACCAACTTAGTTCGGTCTTATACGCGAAGCTTTCTATCCATTCCTGCACCAAATACCACGATATGGGCACTGCAACAGCAAAGGCAACCGCTACAAGAATCAAAAATTCCTTGCACAATAAAATATTCAATTGGGCCAGATTGGCACCCAATACTTTTCGCACCCCTATTTCTTTGACCCTTCTTTCAGTGGTATAAACGACTAGGCCCATAAGTCCCAAACAACTGATCAATATGGCCAGGCCTGTGGCCCATTTTAAAAGCTGTACGGTACTTCTTTCCCTTCGGTAAAAGCCTTCCACCAATTCGTCCATGAACTCTACCTGTATCTCTTGATCGGGATAAACCGAAGCCCATGCCTGTTCTACGCCTTCAATGGTTTCGTTCCAATTATCGGTATTATTGCCAAGGTCAAAATGAATGGCATTAAAACTGGAATAATTGCTGTTGCCCCAATCCCCGGTCAGGGCCAATGGTTTAATGTCCGACCTTAACGACCTTTGGTTAAAATCTCGCATTAGTCCCACTACCGGAATTTGTGTGCTGTCCATCTTTAGAAAAGTGCCCACGACCTCAGCGGGATCTTGAAAGCCCAAAGCCTTGGCAAACCTTTCGTTTACAATGTACTCCTTTACACTGTCGTTCAATCTTTCCCTGCCCGCCAATAGGGGTATTCCGTAGGTTTTAAGATAGGTTATGTCCCCCCAGAGCATTTCGGTTTCTTGGTGCATCTCGTTTTCTTCCTTGAAATAGGTCAAAATTGTGGAGGATATATTGTTGGAAGTGGGTGGGTTTCCGCCCCAGCTTACTTTGGAAAGTCCCTTTATCTTCTCCATTTGGGAAAACAACCTTTCTTTTTTTACTTCGGACTTATCGTTCCATGGAAGGCGCACATAGGCCACCGCCTCGGTCTTGATGCCCATGTCCTTGTTCATGACAAAATGCAGTTGTTTGGTGACCAACATCGTTGCTATTACAAATACTTGGGCGACCACAAATTGAAAAACCGTAAGGGTCTTGCGCAAACGCGTGCCTTTGTCTCCTTTTGTAAACTGTCCCTTTAGCACGGCAACCGGTCTAAACTTCGAAAGCACAAATGCGGGATAGAAGCCCGATAATATACTTACAATGGTCACCAACAAAATAATTCCAAGTATCCCTTGCATACTATATAAAACGGAAAGGTCGATCCCACTTGGTAAAAACTCGGAAAACTGTTGCAACAGGAAAGGAGCCATCAAAAGAGATAGGAGCGTCGCCAGAACGGTCAATATGAAGGTCTCTCCCAAAAATTGGCGCACCACTTGCTTTTTGGAGCTCCCCAAGGTTTTTCGAATACCGATTTCCTTTGCGCGCGTGAGTGCTTGGGCCGAATTTAGGTTGATGAAGTTGGCGCAGCCCAACAACAATAAAAACAATGCTACAAAGGATAGGCTTGTCAAAACGGTCTTGCTGGCCACATGGTCGGAGTTGTTGAATGGGTAATCGCCGCTTTTGCCCCCAAAATGAATTTCAGGCAAGCTTTGCAGCACGAACAACCTTTCATCATCCGCAGCCCAGGCTGCAGTGTTTTTGTGTTCTTTGGCCAAAGCATCCAATCGGGACCGTATGGCGGCCATATCGACCCCTTCTCTGACCTTGAAGAACAATTGATCTCCAGAGCTTGTGTTGTTCCACTGATCACTGGTCGCAATTTCTTTTTCGCCGAACATTTTTGCGGAGCTCATGGACATGAAATCCGTAAACTTGAAATCGGTGTTTTTTTCAAAATCAGCAACAACTCCCGAAACCTTCACATTGATGGAGTCGTTGTAGACCAAGGTGCTTCCAATCACATCTGTAGGACTTTTTTTGGGGAAATATTTTGCTGCGGTATTCTTGGTCAGCACAACTTGTGCGGGTTCTGATAGTGCAGTTTGTGAATTGCCCGCCAGCCATTGGTAATCAAATAATTGAAAATAGCCCTCGTCGGCAAAAATACCATCGTTCACATTTTTGAGAATCACCTCCTGACTTTTGTTTTCAACTTTTGAAAAATTCGCGCTCATAAAAGGTGCCACCTCCTCAACTCCCGAAACCCCGTCCTTGAAGGTCTGCATCAAGGGAACAGGGACACCTCTATTGGTAAACTCATCGTTTCCGGACTTGAAAAGCGATGTGACCCGATATATCCTATCCTTGTCCTTATGGAAGGTGTCGAACGAAAAATCGAAATAAATAATGGCCCCGATGACCAATGCGGAGCAGAGGCCAATGGAAAGACCAACCACATTGATGAAGGAAAACAATTTGTTCTTTAAGATACTTCGCCAGGCTATTTTAAGATGATTGATCAACATGTGCTTTGCTTTTTGTGGTTGGTTATTCTGTTCGTAAGCTTTTGACGGGATTCACTACGGCCGCCTTAATACTTTGGTAACTAACGGTTACTATGGCAACTCCAATGGCCAATAATGCGGACAGGGCAAATATCCACCATGGTATCTCTATTCGGTACGAGAAGTCCTGAAGCCATCGGTCCATGGCATACCACCCCAAGGGCAATGCAATAACTATGGCTAGTCCGACCAATTTTAAAAAGTCCGCGGACAACCGGTAGACAATCTGTCCGACACCCGCGCCCAAAACCTTTCTCACTCCGATTTCCTTCACCCGTTTTTGGGCATTGAAAGCAGCAAGCCCAAGCAGGCCCAAGCAGGCTATTACGATGGACAGCAAGGTGAAAACCATGAAGATCTGCCCCAATCGCTGCTCCGCTTCATAACTATTGTTGAAGGAATCGTCCATAAAATAATGTTCAAAGGGCTGTGTAGGTGCCATCTCCCTCCATATATTCTCCACTGCTGCCACGGTTCTTGTCACATCTCCTCCTTCGAGCTTGATGGCCAAATTATCCGGATTTCCGCCGCCATTGAAAAGAGCCAGGGCCCCTACCTCTTCCTTAAGTGTCTCAAAATGAAAATTCTTGACCACTCCGACTACGGTCGACAAAGACCCGTTCTCAAAGTCATTGACAAATTGGGTTCCAATAACACTTTCAGGAGTTTTTCCCAAAACGGCCACAGCTTTTTCATTTAATATGACCGCAGATGAATCGGTCGGGAATTTTGTCACATCAAAGTCCCTTCCATAAACAAGGGAAAGGTTGATTGTGGAGATATAATCATCGTCAACATTCCATTGCTGCATATTGATGGATCTTTCTTGGCTCCTATCCTCTGCCAGCATATAGGTTCCGCTGCTGCGCGAGGATGGCGTGGGCAGGTAACTGCTCAACGTTGCCGTGTTCACCTGACTTAACCGAAGTACTGCATCTTTGAACGCCTGTCTTTTTCCTTCAAGGCCATTAACACCACCTATGATCAATACTTGGTTTTTTCCATAACCGAGGTCTTTCCCCTGTATAAAACGCAGTTGCTGAAATACCGTTAGGGTCCCCATAATCAGAAATACGGATATACTAAATTGAAGTATGACCAATGCATTTCTTACCCTACCGCCTCCAATGGAGTTGTCCCCTTGACCTTTCAGTACTTTTGCGGCAACAAAACGCGACATGAAGAATGCGGGGTAACTTCCAGAGAACAGACCAAGGACCAATGCTGCTACGATCAAAATCAACCAAAAAACAGGATTGGCATAGGGTATGGACAATTCTTTCCCGGCAAGGTCATTGTACAGTGGCATGACAAGGGCCGCGATCAACAAGGCAAAAATCAATGAGCCCACGGCGATCAGTCCGGATTCGGTCAAAAACTGGCCGATTAATCCACTACGCTGGGATCCCAATGTTTTTCGGATACCCACTTCTTTTGACCGTTTAAGGGAATGGGCCGTGGACAGGTTCATGAAATTCACGCTAGCCAACACCAAAAGTATCAAAGCGATTGCCCCAAGGATGTACACATTCTTGATATCGCTGACAGTGCTGAACTCCGGGCTTCTTTTGGAGTATAAATGAATATCCTTTAAGGGAATGGTGGAATAGTTAATGTAATTCCCCGACTCCAAAAATTGTTGTTCGGTGATACCGGGAAAGAATTTTTGTGCATAAGGAATAACATACCTCCCGACCATGGCCTGCATTTGGTCCTGAATGTCTTCGCCAGAAACACCTGGGGTTAACTTTACGAACGTATAGTAGTTGTGACTGCCCCATTCTGCCTGTAGAGCATCTTCATAACCGGACATGGCCAAAAAAATGGGTTTGTCCTTAAATATCGAGTTCTTTGGTAGGTCTTCCAATACCCCTGAGACCGTATAAACATCCTCATCATTGATTATCAGTGTTTTTCCGACTGCTTGATCAATAGGAAAATGTTTTTCTGCAGCAGTACGTGTCATAACCAATGTATTGGGCTCCACTAATGCCGTATGTCTATCCCCGTACAAAAGATCGATTCCGAACATATCAAAAAACGTGGAGTCGGCATACGAAACATGGGACTCCCTAACGTTATCCATTTCATCTTGTGGTCGAATAAATACGCTCCCAATATTTCTGAACCTTGTGGCCATTTCAACTTGTGGGATGTCGTTTACCATTGCCCGGGCCATGGGTGCGGATATCTCCGAAACATTTTCTTCGGCGCCCCCAAATTTCGTGTCGGCATTAATACGATAAATGCGTTCCGCATCCGTGAACATGATATCGTGGTTAAGATCGTCCCAAATGTAAAGGCCGAGTAAAAGCCCACCAGCCATTCCTATTGCTAATCCAAATATGTTAAGGAAGGTGAAGAATGGCTGCTTTTTTAGGCTTCTCCATGCTATTTTGATGTTGTTTTTGAACATGATTCTCGTTTTTTGATTGATTTATTCAGTTCTAAGGCTCTTTATTGGATTTGCACTGGCCGCTCTAATGGCATGGTAACCAATCGTTAATATGGCGGCCGACAAAGTTCCTAATGTGGCCAAAACGAATATCCACCATGACATGGGGGCCCTATAAGCAAAGTTTTCCAACCATTTGTCCATAAACCAGTATGCAAATGGTGAGGCTAAGCAAATGGCAAAAAGCACCAGTTTTAAGAAATCCTTGGATAATAATGTGGTCACGTTTTCTACCGAAGCGCCCAATACTTTTCTAATCCCGATTTCTTTTCTTCGTTGCAATGCCGTGAAAGTGGCCAAGCCGAAAAGTCCCATTACCGCAATCAACATGGCAAAGCCCGTAAAGACTCCAAAAATCTTTGCCAAACGGTCTTCTGCTTTATACTGTGAGTCAAAAACATCGTCGAGAAAATAATATTCGAATGGCTGCTCGTTGTCATATTTCTGATATTTGGCCTTTAGTCCATCCAACATTGTTGGAATATTGGTTTTCGGTCCAACCTTGGCATAGAGCACCCCTCCTTTTTCAAGCCATTTGTAAGAAGGGTCATTCTTTATGAACAGGCATAACGCGCCTATCTTGTGGTGCAGCGAAGAGTAATTAAAATCTTTCAAAACACCTTTGATTTCATACTGACCATTAATTTTTTGATGAACTGGATCTTCTTCTAGGTTTAATCTGGCAACAGCTGCTTGATTAATTATCACGGCAGATCTATCCCCCATTTTTATAATGGAGTCTTTAGGAGGAATTGCCCAAGAAAGGCCCATCATTGAAACAAAGTCTTTGTTTATGGTAAGCGTTGGCAAAAAAATCATCTCATCGCTATTATCGCTTTGGACGCCCATCATGTTATGGCCTTTGTAAAGTGGTAGAATTCCAGAGCTGGTTTCCACTATTCCCGGAAGTGAACCGACTTCCTCCTGAAATGCACCAAAGTGTTTACCGAGCTTTTCGGAAAATGGAAGCATTACAATATTTTCCCTATTTACGCCTGTATCGGCGTGCCTGAAATAATCCAGCTGCCTATCCATTACAAATGCACAAATAATAAGGGCTACCGATATACCGAACTGGAAAACAGTGAAAAACTTTCTTAGCGCTATTCCTCCTTGCTGCTTGCTCAATTTTCCCTGTAGTACCGCAATGGGCTTAAACGAGGAAAGTAAAATGGCGGGATATGCAGCTGCCAAAAATATGGTCAGTAACAGGAGCAATACAAGTGACATTAGCATTTCGGGGCTAAAAATGAATGCGTTGTCCACTTGGACCCCTAAAAGCTCAAAGAATTTAGGTTGTAGTGTAAGACATAAAAAATAGCCCAAAACGAACGATATGATCGTGTAAAGCGCGGATTCGAAATAGAATTGTTGTGCAATGGCCCTTCTGGGTGCTCCCATTACTTTTCTGACTCCGACCTCCTTTGAACGTGTTGTAGAGCGGGCAGTGGACAAGCTTGCATAGTTTACCAATGCCAATATCAAAATCAAAAGGGCTACCAATGGAAATATGCCAATGTATTTGTTTTTAGCCCAATCCTCACCTAAATGTAGACTCTGTAGTGGCCTCAACAGGTATTTTTTTTGGACATCATCACCTGCGTTCTTTCCAAAGGAATTTAGCAGGCCTGCCTCGACCATTTTAGGGTCGGCCGATTCATCCAACAGGAAAAGTGTGGTGAAGTTCAAGTGCCCTTGTTCAATATCCTCCTTATATTTTTCCATTCCCAACATACTGGAAATGGGCAGGATAAAATCAAAACCTATGCTTGAATTCGAAGGTGGGTCGGCTGAGACCCCTGTAACGGTAAATATCTCATCACCAAAAAGCTGTAGTGGTCTTCCAATAGGATCGCTGTCTGCAAAATACTTTGTGGCCGTCCTTTCGGAAATAACAATACTGTTGGGATTGGCCAACACCTCTCCTTTGTTGCCCTTTATCAGATTAAAACTGAAGAACTCAAAAAAGTTTGGGTCTGCGAACAAAACCTTATCCTCGGAAAACTTTAACGAAGGGTTCTCTGTATTGGTAACCATAACATTTTCGGAAACCTTTTGATATCTTAGGTATTCTTGGATTCCTGCTACACTTCCTTTACCTTCCGGGGCATCGGAATAATCCAAATACGGTATATGGATGGGGTCCTTACCAAAGGTTATCTTAGTTTCCGCTTGATAAATGTTACTGGCATCGTCATGAAACTTGTCATAGCTCAGCTCATGGCCAACATAAAGAACTATCAGCATACAGGCGGCAAGGGACATGGATAGGCCGACAATGTTTATTGTTGAATAAACCTTGCTCCTAACAAGCCCTCTCCATGCTATTTTTAGATAGTTCTTGATCATGATCCTGTTCTTATTCCGTTCTCAAACTTTTGACCGGGTTGGATTTTGCCGCCCGTATGGCCTGAAAACTTACCGTGAGCACCGTTACCGCGAGGGCTCCGAGCATGGCCAAGCCAAAAATCCACCATTTCAAAATCACCCTGTACGGATATTCTTGCAACCATCCGTTCATTACATAATAGGCAATGGGCACCGCGATAAAACAGGAGATAATCACAAGTTTTAAAAAGTCCTTGGACAACATGTTCCAAACATTAAATACCGATGCGCCCAGCACTTTTCGCACCCCTATCTCCTTGGTGCGCTGTTCCGCAACAAAAGAGGTGAGACCAAATAGTCCCAAACAGCTTATTAAAATGGCAAGTGCGGTGAAAATACCGGATAGGGTGCCAATCCGTTCTTCAGATGCAAATTTTTCAGCATATTCCTCGTCCACAAAATCGTATTGAAAGGGAATGTTCGGGAAATGCTCTTTGAATACCCTCTCGATTACTGCAATGTTCTGGCTTGCACTCTGGGATGGGTTCAATCTCATATTGTAATAGGAAGCATTGCCGTATTTATCAAAAACGTACATGCCTTGTTTCACTGGTTCGTACGGCGACTGTGCGATCATGTCCTGAACCACGCCTATTATCTTTAAAGGTGGCGATGGGTCTTCCTCATCATCGTCCTTAATAAACTTTCCTATTGGATTCTTGAGCCCCATATATTTCACGGCCGTTTCATTGATCAGCACGGCATTGGAGTCCGAGGGGAACTCCCGTGAAAAATCCCTTCCCTCCACAATCTTTAAGTTGAGACTTTTGGCATATTCAGGGGACACTTCGGTCCATGCCAGATCTTCTTGGAAACCTTCTGGTTTGCCCTCCCAAACAAATCCGCTCCGGTTGGACCAAATGTTAGTGGTCGGGGCGCTGGATGTGGACATTTCCACAACCGCTCCTGAATTGATGAATTCATCCCGCATCAATTCAAACTTGCCCGTAAAATCCTGGCTCATCGTCGGAATCTGGACCAGACCCTCCTTATCGTACCCAATGGGTCTGTTTTTAGCATAATTGATCTGTTGCATTACGATCACGGTTCCGATGATGAACGCTACGGAAACGGTAAACTGGACCACCACCAAAATCTTTCTTGGTAAACCGGAATGCTTGCCTGCCTTGAAAGTTCCCTTTAAGACATCCACTGGTCTGAACGAGGATAAATAAAGAGCAGGATAGCTGCCCGCCAAAAGAGCTGTGACCGTTATAAAGACCAAAGAAACACCCCAAAATGCAAGGGAGCCCCAAGGGAAGGATATTTCTTTTCTTGCCAAATTATTGAACCCGTTCAAGGACGCCACAACGATCAATACAGCAATTGCAAAGGCAAATGATACCACCAAAAAGGACTCGCCCAAAAACTGGTTGATCAATTGGGAGCGCTGAGACCCAATGGATTTTCTGATCCCCACCTCCTTTGCCCTTTTCTCCGAACGGGCGGTACTGAGATTCATAAAATTGATACAGGCCAAAAGCAATACAAACCCTCCGATAATTCCGAACAGCCAAACATATTTGATTCGGCCCCCTGCTTGCTTCCCGTTTTCGAAACTGCTGCGCAGGTGCCAATCCTCCATTGGAAATAGAAACAATTGGGCGTTGAATTCCCTGGAGTTTTCGTTCAGCTTCTGTTTTACCTCCAGAATTTTTGAGGTAACGGATTCCATGGTCGTATTGTCCGCAATCTGGACAAACATTTGAAACGAATTGTTCCCCCATTGATCTTCGGCATTTTTGATCCATTCGTTCACTGAGACATATTTATCCCATGGCATTATGAATTCTGTGTCATTAAAAGAGGCATTGAAAGGGAGGTCCTCGTAAACTGCCGTGACCATCATATCGTATTGGCTATTTACCTCGATTACCTTTCCAATCGGGTCTTCCTCCCCAAAAAGTGCTTTGGCGGTGGACTCGTTCAACATTATGGAGTTGATTTCCCGAACACCGTCCCTTTCTCCCTTCAAAATTTTTATATCAAGGATTTCGGGAGCTTCCCGCTGCATAAAATTGCCTTCGCGAGAAATGCTTGTTTCCTTATATTTTAAATATTGGGAGGTGGTCCAAGAAGACATCACCAAATACTCAAAATTATCCATATAACCATCCCTAAAAGCTTTCTCCAATGGTCTCGGGATAGCGGGCCCGGTTCCGGTTTCCCCATTGAACGTTTGGGATTGGAATATTTGGGCGATTTTGTCCTTATTGGTGTTGTAATCGTTATAGCTCAGCTCATCTTGCACCCAAAGGCCGATAATGAGCGTTACCGCCATGCCCAACGCAAGACCTCCTACGTTGATTATGGTATAACCCTTGTTTTTTGCAAGGTTTCTCCAGGCGATTTTAATATAGTTCTTTAGCATGATCGATGGTGTTTTTTGATTGATTTATTCATTGCGCAGACCTTTGGTCGGTTGTAAAAAGGCCGCTCCTATGGATTGATAGCTGATGGTCAGTACGGCAATGCACAGGGCGATGACCCCTGCCATTAAAAAAACTTCCCATCCAATACTGATTCTGTAAGCGAAACCTTCCAACCACCTGTTCATCAAATACCAGCCTATAGGTGTGGCAATCACAATTGAAATGATGATAAGTTTCAGAAAGTCAAAAGTGAGCAGTTTATAAATATTTTGGAAGGGCGCGCCGAGCACTCTACGAATGCTTATCTCCTTTCTTCGCTGCTCTACCATAAATGCTGATAGGGCAAACAGGCCCAGACAGGCCACAAGAATGGCAAATAAGGCAAAACTGTTGAATATTTTGCCCATTCGCTGTACATCTTCGTGCATTTGGGCAAATTCCTGCTCCAAAAAAGAGTAGTTGAGTGCTTGATTTGGAACATTTCTGTTCCAAACTTGCTCAATGGCAGCGAGCGCATCGGTCGGGTTTCCTTTTTCAAGTTTTACCGAAACAGCTCCATTGTCCTTTCCTATGACCAATGACAATGCGGAGATATCCTCTTTCAAGGATTTAAAATGAAAATCCTCTATCACCCCTATAATCTCAAAAACTTGGCTGTTGTTGTCCAATTTTTTACCGATTGGATCCTTTAGACCAAGCTCTGCGGCCATTTTGTTATTGATGACTATCGAATTGATGGAATCGTAGGCAAAGTCCTTTGAAAAAGTTCTACCCTTATCCAATTGGATTCCCAAGGTTTCGGTATAACCATAGTCAACCTTCCAAATCTGTGCAGCTACACCTCTTCCTCCATCATCCTGGCCATCGACCATAAAGGTGTTTCCATTTCGGCTCCCTCCATCAATGGGCAAATAGTTGGTGGATGTCACACTTTTCACCTGAGATAATGATGATAATTGTTGTTTAAATGATTCTATTTTGTTGTCAAGAATATGGGTTCCCTCCAGCACTACCACACGTTCCTTATCATATCCCAATTCCTTGCTGACGATATAGTCCATCTGGCGGTAGATGATCAATGTGCCAATAATCAGGATCACCGAAGTGGTAAATTGAAAGATGACCAATCCACTGCGCAGTCTGCCACTTTTGCTGCCCACGCTCAAGGAACCTTTAAGAACATTGGCCGGTTTAAAGGCAGATAGGTAAAACGCCGGATAAATTCCTGCCAAAACACCTACAAACAATGCAGCAACAAGCAATACGGGCACAAACCACCAATCGCTCCATGGGAGTTCAATGTCTTTTGAAGCGATTTCATTAAAGAACGGTAGCAGTCCCCAAGCCAAGAACACACCTAGCACAAAAGAAATAACACTGAACATGACCGATTCGGTCAAAAATTGGTTGACCAAACTGTTCCTAAATGCCCCTATGGTCTTTCTTAAACCCACTTCTTTGGCCCTATTGGCTGATTTGGCCGTGGAAAGATTGATAAAGTTGATAATGGCCAAGAGCAGTACAAAAATGGCTATGGCCGCAAAGAGCCATACAAACTTGACATCGCCATGCTTCAATCCATCCTGCATTTTTAGGTCCGATTTCAGGTAAATGTCCGTTACCGGTTGCAGTTTGTACTCAGCGGTCCGCAGTACATCTATAAAACTGGCCGAGCGGCCCCTTTCCATTTGCGCCGGAATAATGTATTTTTCAACAATGGAAGACATTTTTTGTTCCAATTCCCGAATATCGGTGTTCGGATTGACCAACACATAGGTAAAATAGTTCTGGTTGGTCCAGCTTCCATTGGTGTCCTCCACAGGAAGCATAAAATCAAAATTCAGGTGCATATTTTTTGGAATATCCTCCATTATCCCTGTTACGGTGTAGGGTTCGGAAGTGTCATTGTCCAAAAAGACTACTTGGTCTATGGCATTTCCGTTCGGGAAGTATTTGTTCGCTTTAGACCTAGAAATTACGATGCTCTTTGGATTGGTCAACGCAGTTGTCGGGTCTCCCTGTTCCAGTTCGATTTCCAAAATCTCAAAAGCCTCCTGATCCGCAATGATAAAGTTCTCTTCAAAAGTGTTCTCCTGTGCCCCGTTTATCCTAAAACCTCGTTTGCCCGCACCAAAGATTTCAATGGTGTTCACTTTTCCCGCCTTGGTTATTTCGGCAAAATCAGATTGGAGTGCATCGGAAAAAGGCAATTGAAAGTGGGTGCTCTTCATTACCTCTCCTTGAATCTCACCTTGGAACACCACTCGGTATATGTGGTCTTTGTTTTGGTAATGGGTATCATAACTGGATTCATTGCCGATGAAAAGGGTGATCAAAAGACAGGCCGCGATACCAACGGCAAACCCACCTATTTTTATAAATGTGAAGAGCTTGTCCTTTTTAATACTTCTCCATGCGATATTTAAGTGGTTCTTGAACATACTATTGATTTGATCGTTTTTTGATTGATTTTTTTATTCTGCTTTCAGACTTTTGGTCGGGTTGGCCAACGCTGCCCTTATAGACTGAAAGCTGACCGTTACAAGCGCTATACCCAAAGCAATACATCCAGACAAAGCAAACACCCACCATTGAATTTTGATTCGATATGCAAAACCTTCCAGCCAATTCTCCATGGAAAAATAGGCAAACGGAAATCCTATGACCAGACCTACCAGTACTAGCTTTGTAAAATCAGCAGATAGCATTTGGCTTATTTTGGCCACAGATGCTCCCAATACCTTTCGTATGCCAATTTCCTTTCTTCGTTGTTCCGCCGTATAAGCTGCCAAGCCAAAAAGACCCAATGCGGCCACAAAAATGGCCAACATACAGAACACAACACTAATCTGTCCTGTTCGTTTTTCCTTGGCGTACAATCTTGCAATATTTTGATCCAAAAAGGAATAATTGAAATCCAGATTAGTAACGACTTTGGTAAAGGTTCCTTTAAGTTCCTCCACAGTGTTGGCCAAATTGCCAGACTTAAACCGCACAAGCATATAAGATTTGCCTTCTCCTGAATTATTGTGAAATGCATAGGCTCCAATAGGTTGGTGCAACGATTCATAATTAAAGTCATCCACCACTCCCACTACGGTCTGTGGAACCCCGATAAAGACTTCCTTTCCAATGGCCTCTTCCGGGGAATACCCCAAAAAATCAACCGCTTTTTTATTCAGGACCACTTCAACCAAAGTATCTGTTTCACTTTTGAATTCGGGCAAACTTTCTCCTGCCAAAAGCTGTAGTTTGAGTGCGTTAACAATACCTGCATCGGTCACGTTGGTCTGGATATTGAGCCCTTTATTGTCCGTGCCTTTTTTTCGAAGTGTTCGCCCGCTCACATCCATTCCGGGATACCCCTGTACCATGGATACAGCAGTTACTTCTGACAGTTTTTTAAACTCTTGCTCCAGAGCATTACGGTTTTCTTCCCCGCTCAATCCTCCAATAGAAATAGCCATCACATTGTCCGCAACAAAACCCAAGTTCTTGTTCTGGATATATTTTGTTTGTTGATAGATGACCATAACCCCAACTATCAATGCTGCCGAAGCGGCAAATTGCATTACCACAAGACCTTTTCTGATCACCAAATTCCCTTTTCCACGATTTAAGGAAGGTGATAGAATTTCTTTTGGCAAAAACTTGGATAGGTAAAGCGATGGGTATAGGCCAGATACTAGCGTCGTAATACCCCATACACCTAAAGTTGCGGATGCAAAAGCTGGTGTCAACAGCAGACCCATGGTCAAACTTTGGTTTGTTAAGGCATTAAAACTGGGCAATAACAACATAGTCAGTATAATGCCCAGCACAATGGAAATTGCCGTGATGAGTCCTGCTTCCAGATAAAATCTCCACACTAAGGATTTTGAAGAGGCTCCCAGGGTTTTGCTTATTCCCACTTCCTTGGAACGCTTTTGGGAACGGGCCGTAGTAAGGTTCATGTAGTTGATACAAGCAATCAAAAGAATCAAAATGGCTAAATAGGTAAGGTTGCGAACCTCGTTGATATCCCCAATATGAGAAGCATAACCGCTAGCAAAAGATGCCGAATATAAGTGTACCTTTTCCAAAGGTTGTAGACCAAACGTGTACCATTGGCCCTCTTTTTCAATATTTGCCTTCAGCATTTGGTCAATTTGTGCCTGAGTGGCCTTTACGGAAACATTCTTCTTTAATAAACAATAAGTCTCAAAACTGGCATTGCTCCAAGATTTTCTGTCGTAGAACCAATATCCGTTGCTCGACGCCATAATGTCCGCATCAAGGGTACTGTTTTCAGGGAAATCCTTGTATATTCCTGTTACCTCAAGCTCACGATTGTTATCGACCACTATGGTTTGTCCGATCGGATTTTGGTCGCCAAAATAGGTTTGGGCGGCTTTTTCGGAAAGAATTACCGTACCGGGTCTGTCCAAGGCGCCGGTAGAACTTCCTTTAACCATTTCAATATCAAAAATGGTAAGCAGCTCCTTATCTACCCAATAAAAAAGGTTTTCGGTAAAGTTTTGATTATTAATGCGCAATGAGGCGGGGTCGCCAAAATTATGTTTCAACAACCTTGCGGCACTTTCCACATTCGTCACCTCTTCTTTCATGGCCAAGGCCGTTACCGGAGGTACTGTGGCCCAGGTCTCAAAACCAAAATCTCCATTGGTTTTTAATAAAACCCGTTGGATCCTGTCTTTCTTTGGAAACATGGAGTCAAAGCTCCTTTCGTAGGAAATGAACAGAAAAAGCAACATCACAATAGTGAGGCCTATAGAAAGTCCTACTATATTTATTATTGAAAAAAGTCTATTAGACTTGAGATTTCTCCACGCTACCTTTAGATTGTTCCTGAACATGTGATTGATTTGATCGTTTTTTTGATTGATGACATAAACTCCTATATCATGGCCTTTAATGGTTTGTTCTGACTTTCGGTCACGATTTGACCGTCGAATAAATTGATTACCCTGTGCGCATAATGCGAATCCCTATCGGAGTGTGTTACCATAACAATGGTGGTCCCCTCTTGGTTCAGCTCGGTCAACAGGTTCATTACCTCTATACCGTTTTTGGAATCCAAGTTACCGGTCGGCTCATCCGCCAAGATCAGTTTTGGATTGGTGACCACGGCTCTTGCGATGGCAACCCTTTGCTGTTGACCCCCGGAAAGTTGTTGGGGAAAGTGCTTTTCTCGGTGTGCGATTTTCATGCGTTCCAGTACCTTCTGCACTTTTTCTTTGCGCTCGGCCTTGTTCATCTTAAGGTAGATCAATGGCAGTTCCACGTTTTCAAAAACAGTGAGCTCATCGATCAGGTTAAAGCTTTGGAACACAAAGCCCAGATTCCCCTTTCGCAATTGGGTCCGTTGACTTTCCTTTAATCCGCCGACTTCGTGCCCTGCGAAGTTGTAGCTTCCCTGCGTAGGGTTGTCCAACATCCCTATAATGTTCAACAAGGTTGACTTTCCACATCCGGAGGGGCCCATGATCGCCACAAATTCCCCTTCTTCAACCTTAAGGTTTACGCCATTTAGGGCCAAGGTTTCCACTTCTTCTGTTCGGAAACTTTTTTTAAGATCTGTAATTTTTATCATTGTAATGGTTGTTTGATTGCTTGTTAAAGACTGTTCATTTTTGATCATTGTTACATTTCTGCGGATTATTTCAATACAATCCGTTCCGCATCGCCAAAACTATCGTAGTTACTGGTAATGACCTGTTCTCCAGGCTGAAGTCCCTCAAGGACCTCATAATATCTTGAGTTTTGTTTGCCCAATCGCACATTGCGCTTAATGGCCTCATTGCCATCGGGACTTACCACGAACACCCATTGTCCTCCCGTGCTTTGGAAAAAACCTCCTTTGGGAAGCAACATGGCATCGTTGGATTCGCCCAGTTGCAATCGTATGTTGTAGCTCTGACCTGCTCTTATGGTTTCGGGTTTTTCGTCCACAAAAACCAAATCGACCCTAAACCTGCCGTTCCGTACTTCGGGGTAAACCTTGCGCAAGCGCAGTTTGTACTCGTTTCCATTTCGCTCCAAAGAAGCGGAAAGGTCTCTCTTTACACGGTCAATATAATGCTCATCGATATCCGCTTCGATTTTAAAATCGGTCAGTACATTGATCTGGCCGATACGCTGTCCCTGTGAAATGTTCTGGCCTATCTCGGCATCCAAAAAGCCCAATTGGCCATCGGCCGGGGCTCGAACGTTCAAGTGGTCCAACCGCTCGTAGACCATGGACAATGTTTTCTGCATACGATCTAGGTCCGTATCCAGTCCCTTTAATGAGGTTTCTCTCAATTCATCATCCTGCTCGGTCTGTAACTTTACTATTTCGTATTGTTTTTGTGCCAATTCGTAATCTTCCTTGGATTTTAGGTATGTTTCTTTGGAAACCAGTTCCTCTTCATATAGCTCTTTGTTCTGCTCGTAAGCTCGTTTTAAGCGTTGCACATCGTATTGTGCAGTGGCCAAGGATTTTCTGCCCTCCACTTGTCTGGAATCAAAAGTAAGTTTGGTGGAACGTAGATCGTTCTGTTTAAGGGCCAAGTTGCTTTCGCTTGCCAAAATTTGCTCGTACAGGGCCATGTTCTCCAATTTAAGAATAATGTCCCCTTGCTTGACCATGGAACCTTCTTCGATCAATTTTTCGGATACCCGGCCTCCTTCATAGGCATCCATATAAATGGTGGCGATAGGTGCCACGTTTCCATTTATGGTTATGTAGTCGTCAAATTTGCCGGCGGTCACCGAGGAGATGGACAAGCGATCCTTCTCTGTCCTAAAGGTGGACATGGAGCTGGCAAAAATCAACTTATAGCCAACGAACAAGAGCAATATGCCCAAAGCGATGTAGCCGTAATGCTTGAGTTTAAGTCCTTTCTTTTTCTCTAATTGTATATCCATGGTTTATTTTAGTTGATGTTAAATATGGGCAGACCGCTGTAAAAATCAATGGTACTTTGATTGACTTTTAACCTTAATCCCACCTGTAAGTTCTCGTTCTGTGCCACCCCGAAAAGGTTCTTGGCCTGAAACAGTTCCAATGCATTGATCAATCCCTTTTCATATCTTTTTTGAGCAATGGTGAAAGCCAATTCCTGTGCATCTACCTTTTGTAAGCTCTGCTCATATTCCGCAATAAGTGCACGGTTGTCCTGAACTAATTGTTGCAACAGTTTGAACAGTTCCTGCTCTTGTATCTCAAGGTTGTTCTTGGCCTGCATATAGGCTATCTTTTGCTGTTTTACCCTGGAGTGATTGGCCCAGCCATTGGTAATCGGAATGTTCAACTGGGCACCGACAAACTTGGATTGGTTGTCGTTGAACTGGGTCTTAAATGGGATTACATTGCCGTTGTCATCCACATTGGTCTCAAAATAACTGGTTCCGTAACCTGCAAAAAGGGATAAAGAGGGGAATAGGTCTCCCCTTGTGGCCTGCATCTGCTTTTTGGCCGCGGAAACACGATACTCCTGTGCTTTTACCAAGGGAACAAATCCGCGGGCCGACCGATACAGCGAATCCAAGGTCACATCTCGGTTAGGTGAGGTCTCTTCAAGGGTTTCTTGGATCTCAATGTCCGTAGCACCGATAAGGTTCATTTCTTGTAAAAGCACCAGTTTGGCATTTGTCAATTGGTTGCGGTTCTGGGTCAATAGAAACTTATCCCCCAAAAGATTGGATTCAGCTTCGTAAAGATCGGCCCCTGCCATCAATCCCAATTCTACTTGTTTTTCGACCAAATCGTAATTGGCCTGCGAAATTTCGAGCTGCTCCAAAGTATTGGCCACCAAACCTTGAAAGAATTTGATGTCGTAAAACGCACTCATCACCCTAAAGGCCAACAAGAACTTTTCCTGTAGAATGTCCTCTTGGGTTGCCTTATAAATAAATTTTGATGCTCTTATCGAATTCATTTTTTGAAAACCGCGGAACAGGTCCAAACTGGCATTAAGCGAATAGTTGTTACTGAAGAATTCCGTATTCACAAAATCGTTGGTTTGCGGATCTGCAGACCTACCGTATCTAATACTATAATCGGTAGAACCGCTTACCGATGGCAACAGGTCACGTATGGACTGCCGATAAGATTCCCTGCTGGATTCATTGTTGTACGAGGTATTCTTTACCTGAAGGTTGTGTTCAATGGCATAATCCACACATTCTTCCAGCGTCCAAACCTCTTGGGCAGCACCAATGAAAGAAGCCAATAATAGAAAGGTTGTTATGTTTATTTTTAGATTCATAGTGTATTACTGTGCCAAACTGTATTCTATTCTTATGCCAAAATATTTTAAAATTGATTATCAGACAGTTACACTCAATAAAGCGTGCTCAAGATAAAGCAGGTGTAAAAATTTTGTACAAAAAATGTCCAAATATTTTACAATAAGGCAGGCCATATTGAAGCAATTACTAGTTTTAGCTGTCCATTTGAATACTGTTATCCAATGATTGATGCCAAAATATTAGTGGTCGATGATAATAAGAGTGTGCTGAGTGCTCTGGAAATTCTTTTACAGTTTGAGTATAAAAGTGTTCAAACCATCTTCAACCCCAACCAGATTTCTTCCTTTCCAAATCTTGAGGATATGGACATTGTATTGTTGGACATGAACTTCTCCGCTGGTGTCAACACCGGAAATGAAGGATTGTATTGGCTCAACGAAATTAAAAAAAGGTCCCCTAACACATCGGTAATTATGATGACCGCCTACGGGGCCGTTGATTTGGCGGTAAGGGCATTAAAACAGGGGGCTTCTGACTTTGTACTGAAACCTTGGAACAACGAGCGGTTGATGACCACGGTGAAATCTGCTTACGAACTTCGAAAATCGAAGCAGGAAATACACAACCTCAAGAAAAAGGAGAACAATTTAAAACAGGTCATTAATCAGGATCGTAATTTTATCATCGGCCAGTCCAAAGCACTGACCTCTGTGCTCAACCTCGTGGCCAAGGTTGCGAAAACCGACGTTAATGTACTGATCACGGGTGAGAATGGCACTGGAAAAGAATTGATAGCCCGTGAGCTGCACCGTCTTTCCAACAGAAAAAATGAAGTTTTTATAGGTGTGGATATGGGATCCATTGCTGAGAATTTATTCGAAAGCGAGCTTTTTGGCCACACCAAAGGCTCCTTTACCGATGCCAAGGAAGATCGAGCGGGCAAGTTTGAGGCCGCCCATCAAGGTAGTTTGTTCTTGGATGAAATCGGAAACCTTTCATTGCAGATGCAGGCCAAATTATTGTCCTCCATCCAGAACAAATCAGTGGTACGCGTGGGTTCCAATAAGCCTACAGAAGTAGATATCAGATTGATATGTGCGACCAACTGCAATTTGGAACAAATGGTTGCCGATGGACTCTTCCGGGAAGATCTAGTGTACCGTATCAACACCATCCATATTGAGGTGCCACCACTTCGCGAACGCGATGGGGACATTTTAGTGCTTGCCGATTTTTTCCTGAAAAAGTTTGCTCACAAATATGATAAATCGGGCCTGCGAATGAATCAGGCGTCCCAGGAGAAACTGATGGAATATCCCTGGCCCGGAAATGTACGGGAGCTGCAACATACCATGGAACGTGCCGTAATATTATCTGACGGTAACGTACTTAAACCATCGGATTTTTTGCTGCATGCCAAGCCCATGCAATCCATGGACAGCGAACCCATGACCCTAAATGAAATGGAGCAACAGATGATCAACAGGGCCTTGGAGCAGAACGAGGGAAACTATAGTGCAGCTGCAGAACAATTGGGCATATCTCGCCAAACGCTCTACAATAAGTTGAAAAAAAAGTGATCTATGGCCAGTAGAAATTTTTATATACAACTTATTCTTCGGGTCATTTTTTTGACGCTGTCCGCCATAGGAGTGGCTTTCTCCATGTCCTATAAATGGTATTTTGCCATGGCACTCTTTGTCCTTATTTTGGTGGTACAGGTATTTACATTGATTACCTTCATCAACCGTACCAACCGCAAAATCGCCTATTTTTTTGATGCCATTAAAAACGAGGATTTCACCCTTCGGTTTCCCGAAGGTGTTACCATTGAGTCTTTCAAAGAGCTGAACAAAAGTTTAAACCGTGTAAATGGCCTTATCCAACAGGTACATATGCAACTCCAGATACGGGAACAATACTATCAAGAAATCTTAAAGCAGGCGAGCATCGGCATCATGACCTATAATGAGAAAGGCCACATCCTGTTTGCCAACCCTACCTTGGAAAAGTTGTTGGATTACACTCCTTTGAACCATATCAAACAATTAAAGCAGGTTGATGAAAACCTCTACCAGATATTTAAAAACTTCAATCCTTTTGAACGCAAGCTCTTCCAATTGTCCAATGAACGGGAACAAATTCAATTGGCGCTCAAGTCCACTCCGTTGATGTTGAACGGTCAGTCCTTGCAATTGGTAGTGGTACAAGATATCCATAAAGAGCTTGACGAAAAAGAAACCGAGTCTTGGGTAAGGCTTATTCGCGTGCTGACCCACGAGATTATGAACACCATTACCCCGATTGCCTCTATATCGGATTCCATTATAAAATATTATAGGAAAGGGGACAAAATCACTCCAATGAAGGAGCTGGAGGAGGTTCAAATTAAAAATACCTTAAAGGGCCTGGAAGTAATCAAGGAGCAAGGAGGCGACCTGATGGACTTTGTACAATCGTACAGAAGCCTACTGCACGTTCCGGAACCCAACAAGTCATTGGTCAAGGGAAAGGACCTTCTGGAAAAAATCGACGTACTGATGTCGGCCAGATTGATGGATGGGGAAAGTGAGTTCGCCACCGTTTGCCATCCAGAGGATTTGGAATTTTACATTGATGAGAAACAAATCTCCCAGGTACTGATCAATTTGGGAAAAAATGCTTTGCAAGCGGTAGAGACCACAAACGCAGGAAAAGTACAAATGATTGCCGGAATTGATGAAAACGGCTCCAAATTCATAGATATTCGTGATAATGGACCCGGTATTCCTCCTGAGGTGATGGACGAGATATTTGTCCCGTTTTTTACCACAAAAAGTGAAGGGACGGGAATTGGGCTAAGCCTTTCCAAAAGAGTGATGCAACTTCACGGGGGGAGCATCCAAGTACGTTCGGTTCCCGATTCGGAAACTGTTTTCCGACTTACCTTTGCATAACCAAATTATGAAAAAAGCACTATTGGAATTTTGTTGGAACTATGTGAACGAACGCTCGGAACGCCTTAAAAAACAGAGTGAGGAGCTACAGGAATCCTTAGGCTCCGAAACCAAAAGTTCAGCAGGGGACAAACATGAGACGGGTAGGGCCATGGTACAGTTGGAACAGGAAAAGCTTGGGCAACAATTACAGGAAGTTGATACCACGCGCGGCATTCTCCGTAAAATCAATATTGACGGCATTTCCGAGAAAATACGACTGGGCTCCTTGGTACAAACCAGTATGGCACATTATTTTTTAGCCATTTCCGCTGGGGCTTTCAATCAAAATAATACGGTTGTGTACTGTATCTCCACAAATGCCCCTATTGCCAAATTGTTGTTGGGAAAAGAAAAAGGGGAGCGATTTACCTTTAATGGTACAGAACAGGAGATATTGGAGGTAGATTAAGCCTCGTCTTCCACCAATTCCATATTGGGTTTGTCACGATAAAAAACGATGACAAGAAACAATATCCCAATAATGATGAGGAACACAATTTCAATTCGGGACAATAGCTCGTTCATTCCCAATGACCTCTTGGAGCGCTGTGTCAATTGTCTCCCTTCGGAAAGTTGCACCTCAGAAAGTTCATCTAGATTTTTACCGATACTGCCCAAAACAGCAATGATGTCCTCTTCAGAAGCCTGGTTCTTCAAATGTGCCTTTTCCAAGGTTTTGAGTTCCGCGTAATTTTCGTTTAAACTTGATAATTGCAACGCTTCCTCACGGGTCAAATCTGTCTTTTCAAAATCGGCAAGAATGGTTTTTATTTCAGGGTAATAGGGCAGGCCCTTGTCGTCCAACGTATTGTTGGCCAAAAACAATTCCTTTTTATGGAACAAATTGTTCAGCCTGTAAATATATTCCTGAACTACCAATCGGTCTTCAAAAACGGAATCTACTCCATGTTCCACGGCCGAAAAGTTCCGGTTGTTCAACCGATTGGACGCAAGAACCAATAAAAATGCCGCAGCCAGCACAAAACCGGCATGAATTCGTTGTCTTAAGGTTCTTTTTGGCATCTTTTCTTGTTTTTACATGAATTGGATTAAATATAAATAAATGATATTAAATTTTTTACAGTGACGCAAATCCGCCCAGCCATTAGCTAACCATTCTAATTGAGCAAACCTAATGCTTGAGCCGGGCGGATATCATCAATCAACTACTACAGTACATTGAGCTCACCGGACTCGAGAGCATCCTTTAAATCTGCTTTAACCACTGGGTGACTGTTAAAAAACCTTTTTCCATCCGTTTTTTTGATCTTTACAACAACGGTTCCATCTTTTTTCTCTTTGATGTCGGTCACTACCACTTTGTTCCCCACTACTCTTTTATAGTTGGCGATCCCTCCTTTTTTAATGATGAAGTTTGCCCTTGGAAAATCAATATGTTGAAATTGAGGTGCATCTGGACGACCAATTTCCAGGACATCACCAACCTTGATCTCTTGTGGGTTTGCACTTTGTGCATTGATATTTGTGGTCGCTACCACGAACAGAATTGCTAAAACTATAATTCTCATAACTATTTAATATTTAGGGTTTATAATTGTTTTCTTAAAAGTCAAAACTGGACAATAATTGGTGTGACTGTTCTACACCGACTATCTTGAAGGATTGTACATCTGTGGGAAAACCAAACTGTATTTGATCCCCCACCGCAAGTCCTACCAAGCTCGCCCCAAAAGTGCTCACCACGGAGACCTTGCCTTTCTTAAGGTCTCCCCGTGTAGAGGGAACCAACTGAAACGTTTGTTGGGCCCCTGGTGCAAATTCCACCGTGACCTTTGAGTTCAAACGAACCACATCGTCCGGCATGTCCGACTCATCCTCTACCAAAGCCCCGTCTATTCTCTCGCCCAACTGTTCCAAGGCATCCTTATGGGCATAATCCTCATAATACCTATGGAAGTTCAGTATTCTTTTAAGCGTTAGATAATCCTTTTTCTCCATGATCAGGCTTCCGTATTTCATTTTCATTTCTTAACGGACGGGATACCAAAAAAATAGCATCCCAGCATTTTGCACAGTAAAGGGCAAAGCCTGTGCCATTTGGATATGTTATGAGTGGATTTTATTAATAATTAATTGATAATCAATTTATTATTAATAAAATCATATTAAACAAAAGAAGTCGGTGGCGGGTAATTTTTACCCGGCCGGGGCAGAATGCCCCATCGGTTATTTGAGTTTTTCGCGAAGTGTTTTTCGGTTGATCCCTAAAATTTCGGCGGCCTTGGTCTTGTTGCCTTGAACGGATAGAAGAACTTCCTGAATATATTCCCTTTCTTTTTCCTGAAGCGTTATGTATCCTTTCTCCGGAAAGTCGATTTTATACTTTAATTCATTGGGAAGGTGTTCCAACGTGATTTTGCCATCGCACATAATCACGGCGCGCTGCACCACATTCTCAAGTTCCCGGATATTGCCAGGCCATGAATATCTCTTTAGGACTTCAAGGGCACCATCGTCTATACGGACAAATCGGTCCTTGTACTCAATGCCATATTTCTCCATAAATTTATCGACCAACAAGGCAATGTCCGAAGTACGTTCCCTCAGTGGTGGCACCTCCACAGTGACAACGGAAAGACGGTAGAACAGGTCTTCGCGAAAGGTTTTCTTTTGAATAAGCTCATTCAAATCGCTATTGGTTGCAGCAATGACCCGAACATCCAATTTTTCAGGTTTTTGCGAACCGATCTTGGTCACCTCCTTTTCTTGAAGCACCCTCAATAATCGATTTTGAACCGGTAGGCTGGCATTTCCAATTTCATCCAAAAAAATAGTGCCCTTGTGCGCCGCCTGGAAAAATCCATTACGGTTTTCGTTCGCGCCCGTAAAAGCACCTTTGGTGTATCCGAAAAGTTCGGCTTCCAACAAATTCTCGGGTATGGCCCCACAGTTCACAGCTATAAAAGGTGCCCGTGCGAATTTGCCCGAATAATGGATGGCCCGTGCCACTAGTTCTTTTCCCGTGCCGCTTTCTCCACGTACCAAAACCGTGGCGTGGTTGTCCCTTACCCGATCTATGATCTCGGTAACTTTTTGGAACGCTTCGGAAGTCCCGATCATATCGGCATATCCATTGCTAGGGATGGGGTTTACCGTTGGTGTTTTAAAGGTTTCCTTTGCTTCCTTATGCGCCAAGGCTTTTTTTACGGCCATTTCGAGTTCGGCCTTTGTAAAAGGTTTGGTCAAATAATCGGTCGCACCATGTTCGATTACGCTGGAGGCATCTTCAACGGAAGGAAAACCGGTCACCACCAACTTCGGCATATTTGGAAAATGTTCGGCCACATATTTCACCAATTGCAGCCCATCAATATCAGGCATATTAATATCGGTCACCAACAGGTCTATTTCAGTATCCTTTAAAATGTATAATGCCTCCTTTACCGAAATGGCCTTGTACGTGTGATAGTCCATCGATTTTAAATGCCGTTGTAGCAGCTCCAAAATATCGATGTCGTCATCAACCAGCAATATGTTCTCCTTTTTCAACAAGGCGCTTACTTTTTTGGGAATTTTAATGTAAAGATAGTTCCTGTTGGGGTATTTGGCCTAACCGCGATACTCCCTTGGTGACTCTGTACAATGCCGTGCACTACACTAAGTCCCAATCCCGATCCCTCGCCCACGGGTTTGGTAGTAAAAAAGGGGTCAAAAATATGTGCTTTGGATACTTCCGGTATGCCAGGGCCTTGGTCGGCAATTTTTAAAATGACATTGTCTTTTTCAATCGCCAGAGCGACTGAAATGGTACTTTTTGGCGGCGCAAAATAGATGGCGTTCACAATAAGATTGAAGACCACTTGGGTCAGCTGGATTTTATCGATACGAAGTTCGATGGTGTCCTGGGAATGTTGAAATTCGCAAGCAACCTCATTTTGGCGCAACGTGGTCCGTAGCATGTTGATGGCTTCCTCTATTACCTCTACCACATTGATGACTTCCCGTGTTTCGGGCATTTCGCAGGCAAAGAACATCAGCTTTTTGACCACTTCGCGAGAAAATATGGTGTTGGTGATGATCTTGTCCAAATCTTTGGACGCTTGTGGGTCATTGCTGACGCGCTCCTTCAACAACTCGGTGAAACCAAGAATATTGGCAAGTGGCGTATTGAGCTCATGGGCGATTCCGGCTGTAATCTCTCCCAGGATCCGCAGCCGATCGGATTGTTCCACTTGTCGGCGTATATGCTCTTCCTTTTCCTTGATTTCCTTCCGCTCCAACAGATTGCCCACTTTTAGGCACACATTGTCCAACAGTTGCTGTTCTTCCTCCAAAAAATCCTTGAGTTGGTACTTGGGGGAGGGATACCCCACTTTGATTTCACCCCTCGGTTTATTGAACACGGTGATGAACGACTCCAAAAACACGTAGTCTTCTCCTTTCTCCTCCGTCTTTATAAAATAATCAGAGTTGGATAAGAGCACATAAGTATCCTCATTAAACTGCCAAGCACGCTGCAAACACTGTACAATTCCGAGCAATGCGGTTTCCATATCATCGTAATCACAATTAACAATGAGGGAAGTTACCTCGTACAAACAGGTAAGTTCCTTGATACGTTCCTTTAGTTTTTGTTCGGCAGTGAGCATATTTTCCTCCTTTGTGCCAAATTAGTGAATTCTTGAAAGCATATGGCCCAGGTATAAAAAAGTTAGTACAATCTGACTCCTATTATTTCCTAATTTATTCCCAAAACCACTCGCAATCAAATCCTTATTGCTAACTTAAGAACCGTTCAGCTACAAATTCCCCCTACTTGATGATTATAAAAACCATCCTCCTCCAAAAGGATGGAAAATTTGTTCCTATGAAATTAAAGATTGTATTCTTCTGCATCCTGTCCCATCACTTTTCCTTTTCACAAAGCCCTGAACAGGATACCAAAATTTTGGAAAAAAGCCTTGAGCGAATGATGGAGCTCCAGAGCGTTGCCTATGATTCACAAAAGGAAGCGGAAGAGAGCAATGTAACCTACCTCACACATGAGGATTTTATTTATTTTGATTTGAAATCAGGGTCTCTTTTAAAAACACCAAGGTATTATTTGGGAAATGATGAGGATAAATTATTGTACGATGGCAAAAGACAGCTACTAAGCTCTAAAAAGAAAAAGCTTGTTATGGTCAACGAAAAACCCCTTGTCAACAATCCGCTTTTATTAACGTTTGTACCTATAAGGAACTTTTTGGCAGAGGTGTTGACAAACTATTCCACTACCGTGGAGCTCATTGAAAACAAGGTTTCAAACGATGATTATGAATTTAAAATAACCATACACAATGGTTGGTTTGATTGGGAAAGGCGAAAAATAACACAGAAGGAGGGTTATGAGGACAGCAATTATGTTTTACACATATATAAGGACAATCTGTTGCCCAAACGAATGAAAATGGAAAATGGAAGCACAGGCCATATTGCCCGGACGTTTTATAATTATAGATTTGATTATGTAAAGTCAAAGGAGTTCTGGGAAGGCAATGAACTACCTGATTACAAACGCGTTTCATTAGAGGAGTTTTTCCAAACTCCCGACAATGACAAAGGCGATAATGAGAATTCTGCCAATACAGCCGCAGTAAAAAACCTTGAACTACCGGATATGGCCAGTGATGATCTGATTAAGCCCTTTGGCTTTAAGGGCCAGGTCGTTATGTTAGAGTTTTGGTTTAGGAATTGCGGGCCATGTATCAAGGCCGTTCCATCCATCAATATGTTCCATATGAAGTATGGGAATAAAGGATTAAAGATATTCGGCGTCGAGTTCAGAGAGCAAGAAGCATCTCTCCACTCACTTAAAACTTATAAAACAAAAATCAATATGCTTTATCCAAGTTTGTACATGGGTGGTCCGTTAGCTAAATCTTTAAATGTTCAGGCAGGACCGACGATTGTAATTATTGACAAAAAGGGGGGAGTAATTTATAACGAGGCAGGTTATAATGAAAAAAAGGTTTCCAGTGTTTTAAGCAAATCATTAAATCTAGAGTAACATGTGATTTACGCAATTACGGATGTAATCCCCTTTTGTATTGCCGCATACGAAAAAACCCTTCCAATTCTATGACTTGGAAGGGTTCTAAATTTTTAAAGATTCTTTTCGGTGTGAATCGATTTATTTAAACAACATCGGTGCGAATTCCGATAGGTAGATTCTCCAGTTGGACCATGTATGTCCGCCGGTACTTTCACGATAGGTGTAGTCAAAATCGTGTTTGTCCAGCTCATTTCGCATATCCACGACACTTTGGTACAAGAAATCATCCGTACCACATGCAATCCAATACAGCTCAGGGTCAGCAGCTTTTAAAGCTTCAATCTGTTCTCCTCTTTTAGAATGATCGACCTCGATTCCAAAACGACTCAAATCAGCAAAGCCCATGCTCATGACACCAATGTAATCGAACAGCTCAGGGTTTTCAAAAGTGGTGTTCATGGTCTGTAATCCGCCCATACTCAATCCCGTCAAAGCACGGTTCTCTTTGTTGGGCTTTACTTTATAGTGTGATTCTATATAAGGGATCACATCGTTGACCAAGCTTTTTTCGAACATCATATTGGCCATACCTCCTGCGGGTTGCGTTGAAGGTTCCAACTTAGGACTTACCGTCAAAGCCGCGGCCTGGTCCGGGTTGCCATTGGTCATCACTACGATCATAGGTTTGGCTTTTCCTGAGTTGATCAAATTGTCCAAGATATGGTTGGCAACCCCAAGGGTTGGCCATGCCTCTTCGTCTCCACCTCCACCGTGCAATAGGTACAGAACAGGGTAGTTCTCGTTGCTGTCGGCATACCCCGGTGGTGTGTACACATACATTCTACGGGTTAGATCCAAGGTCGGGGACTCGTACCAAACTTGGTGAACTGTGCCTTTGGACCCTGTTTTGACCCAATAAAGTTCGGAGGCTTTCCCAGGAATGTACAACACGTTTTCTGTTCGGAATGTGCCGTCACGGGCAACCATCAAATTGGCGGTATCCAACGTATTGACGTCATCTACGACAAAAGTGTAGCCATAAAGTTCTGGCTCCAACGGTCCGACCGTGGTGGACCAGACACCGTTTTCACCTTTGGTCAGCGCTACGGTCTTTCGGGTCATGGCCATTCCCTCGCCTACCATTGGCATCCAATTGCCGGATAAGACCACCTTTTCCGCCTTGGGCGCCTTAATTCTAAACGTTACCGTGTTGTCATCGGCAAGTTCAGGAGAGACCAGTCGCTCCATGGAACCTACTTCTTGACCGATGGCCGCCAAGGGCAGGGCCAAGATTACCAACATCAATTGAATGTGGAACCTACTTAGCTTGTTTACTGTTTTTTTCATACTGTTTAGTTGTTGTTTATGTGTTATTGTTAGTGGGTTGATTTTTACTTACATCCGTTACGGTCAGCCTAGTAAAAATCAAATCATCCCTGTGAATGATATCACTAAGATATGGTATTTTTTATTGTAACATTCTGTTACAATAAAGGTTTGGGATAAAAAAATGAAGCTATTTCTGAAGGGGGGCTGGAATTACTTTAAAAGCCAATGGGTTCAAAAAAAGAAAAACTCTCCTATGGAAGTTATCCGGCATGCCGTTACATAAAGCCGAGAAGGCCACAACTCAACGGAAAGGTAGAACAATTGCATCCCAAGGACAATAAAGAGTTTTATCAATTACTGGATTACCCTGATGATCTGGACCTGAGTGGACGTTTGCTCTCAATATTGAACAACTTGATGTAATATATCAGTTTACTAAAGATCTGGGGCTTGACATGTTTGAAGAAATAGATTTCATCCTCCTTCGAAGGAAATGGCTTCTCCGCCACCTTCTTTTGTAACGCTCGGATACTTTTTCCACCAGAACAATCCCCTTTTCGGCCCTAAATAAAATATCTCCTCCACCATGATCCAGTTGATCCAATTGGCCTTCAAATTCCGACAGCAGTTTTTGATATTTCATGTCCATAATCTTTAAAAAGTACCCCGTGAGCCATTTGTAACTTTCATAGGTTGGACATAGACCTGGTCTTTGGTTTTTATGAACTCTTGTGGTTTCCCCTACAAAGAGTGGAATTAAACTCAAATTGAACTAAATTTTAATCATAAAGCTATGCTAACATCCATTTTTATCATTCAAACAAAACTGTTTTAAACTAATCAAAATCAATGGGGTGTTGTATTTCACAAGCTTGTTCGGGTCAAAAAAATCCTTTACAGATCCACTTTTTTACATTTTAGAGCCAACTCTGTTAAAAATCAGATTTTTCTTGTTAATTATTCATTTTAAAAATTTTTACTTTAAAAGACCATTTTGAAACTGGAAGGGCATGAAAAGATTTGTGGAAACCGAAATTGCGACCATGTGGATAGAAAAGGATATACTATTCTTCATTTGGAAAGAACAAGCGTATATAGATCTTTCTGGTGCAAAAAAAGTCGTCGCACAAAGAATAAGGTTACAACAAGGAAAGCCCTATCACATTTTGTGCAGTTTGAAAGGTCTTAAAAATGTGGACAAGGATGCTTGGCGATACTTGGCAAATGAGGGGACAGGATTGATCAAATGTCTCGTGCTAGTTGCAACCACCCCTTTGGAGCAGGCATTCTCCAAATTTATCATTACCAAAATATCGACTGTGTCAACTCAAGTGTTCGAGGATATAAAAGAAGGTGAGCGGTTTATTGTTCACAATCTCTAAAGCGCAAAATCTAAATAGTATCAATATAAAATTTTAATCATGGACCGACCGGAAAACAAAAAAAGACTGGAAGACATTTTCTCCCAATTGGTCAAAATCTCCAATGGGAATTTCTCGTATCAGATCAATCGGTCGGACAATGATGATATCTTGGAAGCTTTGACCTTTTTGACCAACAGTGCCAGCGAAGAAATAAAGGATGCCTTTAGGCACCAAGCATTCGTCAACCTTCACAATTCCTACCACTTAGTCGTTCAAATGTTCTTTGAAATCAACGATAGTGGCCAGATAATAAAAACGAACTATAAAGTGGAAGAATTGCTAGGATATGATAAAACGGCCTTGCTTGATACTCCATTCATTAATCTATTGACCAATGATTCCCGAAAAGGATGGAAAAAATTATTGAAGGAATTGAACCGTTCCTCTATTTCGGAAATGACCGTAAACCTGACCTTTATGGAACAATCGGGGTTGGAGCTACCTGCTCATTGCCATATCATTCGTTTTCTGAATAATACAAATAATAAAGAAAGAACCATCATAACCAGTTTTGATATGGTCCAAAATAAAGGAATTAAGGAAAGAAAGATAAAAAAGAAGGTAGAGCTACAACTGCAGGATCATAAACTTCTATCTAAAAAGATGGACAAAGAAGAGCCTCTCCTCAATATGGTCGACTTTGATAACCTAAGAAGGGTAAAGGATTATATTCTGGACAATTTGGACGAACCCTTGCCATCAATAAAAACCCTTGCCCAATTATGCTGGACCAACGAATACAAATTCAAGAGGGGGTTCAAGGAATTATATGCTATGACTCCCTTTCAATATCAAAAAAATGAGCGACTCAGAAGAGCCCATGTTTTGATAGAACACTCCAATAAGACCATCGGTTCCATCGCAAAAATGGTAGGATTTAAAAAGGGTAACCATTTAGCCCGAGAGTTCAAAAAAAAGTATGGATATAGTCCCACAGCATTGAGAAAATCGTCAAAATAATCCTTCTCAGAGCCAAAATAATCCCTTAGGGATCCATCACACTCCTTAATTTTACATTGTAAATCAGATAGTTACAATGTACAGTGTAAAAAACATAAAAGCTAAGGGGGTCATCGTAGAGCTGATATGCTTCCTATATGTTTTGCTTTTTGTCTATGCGGCCACAAGCAAACTGATGGACTTTGAACAGTTCAGGGTACAATTGGGGCAATCTCCAATATTGACAGCATACGCAAATTGGGTGGCATGGCTTGTTCCACTTGCTGAATATATGCTGGCCATACTATTATCAATGAAATCCGCCCGATATAAGGCTCTTTTTATGACATTGGGCCTGATGACCATGTTCACAACCTATATCATATTGGTGCTGAACTTCAGTGACTACATCCCTTGCTCCTGTGGGGGAGTTCTGGAAGATTTAGGATGGACGGAGCACATTGTATTTAATCTGTTCTTTTGGGTGCTTTCCATTATTGCCATCCTACAATTGACAAACTATTCAACCCGTAAACCAATCTCAATATGATGTTGAACAATGTTTACATAAAACTACTGGGAACCATTGTAATGAGCATCGGCCTTATGGTAATCCTGTTCCTTTCTTCAGAAGAACAGGTGCACCGCAACAATGCTTTCATTCGAAGATTCCCTCCACATCCTGTCATCAAGGAATATGACATAGACCTAGGGTTCAATTCCTATTATGTCGCAGGTCTTGGGAAAGATATGGTATACCTTGGTAATTCCACAGCCCCTCTCCACCTCTTGAAAATCAATCTGGCCACAAGGGATACGGCACATGTTAAATTAAAATTGTCGAATACGGACCTTCCTTTTAAAAACGTCCATGTTCAAGTACAACCGCCTTTTTTCTTTGTGTTGGACGGTTCGATTCCTTATATATTCCGCGGTTCGACCAACAACTGGGTGGCTGGGCCCTGGATGCGTAACGAAGCATATTTTACGAAATCCTTGGTTCTCGACAGTAACAGGATTTACATAAAAACCATGCAAAACGATACAAGAACGGTCACATTGGGCCTCCTTGAAAAAAGGGATCATTTCTCTGTTGAGCTGCATCCTGAGATTCTACAAAGACAGATTGATGGAGTTTTCGATGTCGATGGCATCATGCTAACGACCCCTGATAAAACCAGATTGGGATATGTTTACTTCTATCGTAACCAGTTCATGACCATGGATTCCCGGTTAAAAACCTTGAAACGACAACAGACGATTGACACCGTCAAAAAAGCCCGAATTGAGATTGCCCAACTCGATCGATCCAAAACGTCCAAAATGAAATCGCCACCCCTCGTGGTCAATACCAAGGCGACCATGTACAAAAACTTTATGTTCATAGCATCGGATAGACTCGGTAAAAATGAGAATCGGGAAATTCTAAAGGTCGCTTCCATCATCGATGTTTATAACTGGAGTGATGCTACCTATAGATATAGCTTCTACCTCTATCATATGGGAAAGGAAAAGGTCCATGGGTTCAGTGTAAATGATGGCCGTCTAGTGGCCTTGATTGACAATGCACTCTCTGTCTACAATTTTAGGGAAGGGTTTGTGGACCACACTCCCTATGGGGAACAAGAAAATATTACTGGCCAGTAACGGGAATGCGATCGAAAACCCGTAAAAGAGAGTAGATCATAGTATTAATTTAAATGTTATCATTATGAAGTTTAGTAAAACAAAATTTCTGATTCCAGGGTTGGCTGTAGTACTTGCTGTCGCAGCCAGCGCCTTTACGACAAACGATACAGTAGATGAATCTTTTGTCCAAAATTACATCAATAGCCCGGCCCCGTGCCAGGAAGTTGAAGAAAGCTGTACCCTACAAGGCACACAGGAATGTACCTATGAAACCGGTGAATATATATTCGCCAAAAATGGTACTGTTTGTGACACACCACTGTACAGGCAATAGTTGGTTTTCATAATTAGAATGGGAAAAGGAGCCGATAATGGCTCCTTTTCTTTGACTAATTCAAAAATCTAGGGGAACGCTTGCTCCATAATCAGGAGACAATGTCTTAAATGACCTGCATTGCGGGAAAATGAATTACGCTCCAGGGAAAGTTCCAAATCAGTTTTCAATGTGGTATAGGCTTTCATAAAAAGTCCCTTGACCCGTTCAGAATATCCAAAGTTGCCCAGTTTGTCCGAGTGGCCCATCCCTTCCCCAATTACCTTGACCAATAGGGCAATAAATCCTTTTTGTAGCGCTTGACGTCGACGGTCGTTGATACCTTTTGTTTGGAAAAGCGTTGTTTGAAAACCCATTAAAACCTGTTCGGTCAAATCCCTAAAACCCAGGGCTTCCTCCATCCACTCCAATCGTTTCATTCGGTGCGGTCCGAACAGTTTCAGTACAAGCTTTTGTTGGTAATCCATCAATTCATCTGGATGAGTGGAAAACCGATTACCAATAAGGAAATTGGGATGTGTCAACCAATGTGGTGGGTTAATCACATGTTCTATAAAAAAAGACAATGCTTGCTCTTGGTCCTCCCTATCAATGGGGTTGTACACTCTCCCTTGTTGTCCAAGGGACCTGTACTGAATCGAATAACCGCCAACCAAGCTCAAAACATGTTGCATCTCCCCATACCATAGTTCCAATGTCGCTGTATACCTTCTTTCCAGAACTGACCTATCCGTTTTTCCACTGTGGTACATTTCATCCAGTATTTTCATCACTCGTTCCATATTCTTAAGGCCCAAACGCGTACTTTCAATAGGATTGTCATTGTCCATCACATTATTTAGGGTTCCTGGTCCGACCCTTTCATATTGATTGAGATTGTATCGGTACCAGGGTACACTGTCCTGTTGCCGTACCAAGTGTTCCAGTATGGGAAGTTCATCGCTCGACCGCCGAACATTTTGAATTTCCCGGTATCCCCATTGAATGTGGTATTGATCCATGGGACCTACTTTTTGGATAAGCAATGAAGGGGGGATTCCATCCTCGGGCTGGACCACATAATTGTGGCGTGCATAACCCATAATACTCGGGGTATGTCCCATGGTCTTGAGCCAATCCCTATCCCTTGTTTTTTCAATAGGATAGGCGTACTCTCCAAAATTGGCATCCTTGATACCAAAGGCATGACCGGCTTCATGAGCGGTGATATATTGTAATAGTTCCCCCTTAAGGCTATCTGGTACCAGGTATTGTCGGGCCCTGGGGTCCAAAGGCGCACAACGGATGAAATACTGATCTACCAAATAGGCTAAAGTGCCTGCCAGAATAATGTCGGCTTTGAGAATCTCTCCTGTCCGAAAATCCGTGATTTGGTGTACGGTGGAGCTGGATCGCCGCTCCTTTCGTACGCCTTCATCCATATTCCATCGTATCATCGATCGAGCCATAGCATTATCAGGAATGAGGGTATCCTTTGAACCTAGCTCCTTAATAACCAAAGCATTCTTGAAACCAGCGGCTTCAAAGGCCGGCTCCCATTCCAATATCCCAGCACGTATATAGGGTTTCCATTTTTCGGGGATGGCCCTATCCAAATAGAAGACAATGGGTCTTTCAGGCTCACTCAACTTTTGGGTTTTGTCTTTCTTTTCCAAACGCCAACGCATGATACTCGCTACTGCAGGCTTTGGATTATGGTTCAGGACATCCGTTATGTATTCACCATAAAAGCCCATACGATGGTCAAACAATCTGGGCTTCATGGGCTCGGGCAACAAATAAAAACTGAAATCCGCCACTGTGCTGATGCGCTTACCATTTTTTAGTATTGTTCTTTTTGTACTGATGACCACTTCCTTGTCCAAATTATACACTCCATCAACATAGGATTGTTGTCTATCCACTGATTCTTGACCGTTGCCCTGCCACGAAATCGAGGCCAGAAGGACAAAATCGGTCAAATCCACTTGTACGTAGCCCTTTTGGCGTATACTGGATTCTATCGGAAACCGTCCCAAAATTGGGGTTGTTCCATTCGCTCCTTGTGGAATCAGCACCCCGGCAAGGGAATATACTGGAGGAGCCTCCAATACTAGGTAGTCAGCTTTCTTGGACCATCTGACCTGGTATTGGTCCGATGCCCCATGCTTGACTAATAGCATCGGTTTTCCCAGTGTGTTTTCGTCCAAGGTCATTATAAGTCGCTCTCCTTCTAAATGTCCCCTTAGTTTGGAATCGGTCTGCCCCATGATGGGACAGACCACTAGCCAAACAATCACAGAAAACAAAACATTCCTGTTATATATTACAAGTACCTGTTTTACCTTGTTAAACAACAATCCGTTTGTATTTCTATCAATATCCTTCATTCTGGGGCTCTAGGTTGGGGTTGAGCAATAATTCTGATTCCGGTATGGGCAATAGTGCATCCGTATGCTGCCAATTGGGCTTTATTGGGGCAAGTGTCCCATCTATTCTTCCTGTTCGCTTTAAGTCGAAAAAACGATGGCCCTGTTCCGTAAAGAGCTCCACCTGTCGTTCCCTCTGAATGGCATCCAATAAGCTGGCTCGATCCGTCGATGAGATCATGGAGAGACCTGCCCTTTCCCGTAGCATATTGATATATTCCATGGCCAATTCCATATCCCCTGATTGTACGGCGGCCTCGGCTGCAATCAAATGGAGTTCTGCCAAACGAAAAAGAATGGAGCACTCCTCCGTGGTGGCCGTATTGGTATTTACTTTGTACTTATAGGGGTAGTACCATATCTCGGTACCATCCGAAACAGAACCGACCCAATTTGTCGAGCGTGCATCCCCCGCCTCAAAACTGTCCACCAACTGATTGCTCAGGGCGGAATAGGGTGGTGGTCCATCGGTAAAAATAAAGGTAAAGGCCTCCTCTGTATTGACCCCATCAATCCCTGAATCCAATTGCCACAACGTTTCCTCACTATCGATTAAAAACACTTGTGCTACATCCGCACTCAATTGATACCCTCCATTTTCGACAACCCTTTGTGCTTCCTCCAACGCCCCAGCCCAATTGCCTTGATAAAGGTAGACCCTGGCCAAAAGTGCTGATGCAACCCAATGGTTCGGACGGAATTTGGTCCCGGAATCCATGGGCATGTTCGATTTGGCCTGTATCAAATCATCAATGATCTTTTGATAAACCATAGCAGCTTCCATACGGCCCATGGTACTGTTCACCCTATAGTCCGTACTTTCCACATAGGGGATGTCCCCGAACAGATTGGTCAAGTAAAAGTGGATGAAGGCCCTTAGAAAATGAGCCTCGCCCAAAAAGCGTTGCTTATCCTCCAATGAAAGGGCCGTAGAGGCACTGACTCCTTCCAAAATACTATTTGATGCATGGATCAGGGTGTATCCTGAATTCCAAAAGCCCTGTACATAGCCATCCGTGGGAAGCACATTATTTTCTTCATAGACTTCGATGGATTGGAAACTGGGGTTGTATAGATTAAGCTCGTCCGTATAGTGCCCTAATAAATAGGTCAACCCTGAGGTCGTTCCACTGGTAAAGGCAGAATTTCGCAATTCACTGTATATATGTGCAAAGGCAGCATTCACAGTGGAAGCATCTTCAAAAACCACTAAGCCCGTCAATTGATTGTTGGGAGGATCGACTTCGGTAAAATCCTCGCAGGAAGTGATTATCATAATCAAAATGCAAAAAGACCACAAAGGTATTTTTCTCATAAATTGAATTGTTCCTATAACTGATTTCATGGTGTTATTTTTAAAATTTTAATTGGGTTCCTAGACTGATCATTCGTAAGACGGGAGGGCTTGACATGGACTGTGTCTCAGGATCCAACCCCTTATACTTAGTCCATGTCCAAAGGTTCTGTCCCCTTAGAAAAAGTTCACAGCCAAACCCATGCTTATCCCTATTGGCCAATTCATAAGAAATGGATAGGGTCTTCAAACGTATATAGGAGGCATCCGATACCGAGGCATCACTATTGGAATACAGCGAATGTGCCGTCCTGGCCTCCGAATCCCGTCCGGAGGAAAATCGTTGTATAAAAGATTGATCTCCGACCGTTTGCCAACGTTCCAATACCTCAGTGGGTTGATTGGTCATTCCTCCGGGTATACCGGTTGAATACCGGTAATTGTATCCCTCCTTTTGGGTAAACTGCAGCAGTATGTCCAAATGGAATTTTTTATAGGAAACTTGATTGGCAAATCCACCAAAAAATTTTGGTCCAAGGTCCTTGACCACTTGCCTGTCATCAGGGGATGAAATTATACCATCCCCATTGAAGTCCTCAAACTGATAGAGTCCTGTCTCAGGGTCGACACCATTGAACTGATACAACTTTACAATGTTCAACGGTTCACCGATCACCAATTGATTCGCATAGGTCGAACCTTCCAAATCGGGAAAGGACACCAACTTGTTCTTGGGAATTGTAATGTTCAGTGAAGTGGACCAGCGTAGATTTTTGCTATCAAGGTTCACTGTGTTGAGCAGCAATTCCCAGCCCGTATTTTCCACGGTGGCATCCAAGTTCCCTTGTATGGACCCAAAACCAGTGGTTCCGGGCAAGGGGATTCCCACCAATTGATTGGAAGAACGGTTCTTATAATAGTTGCCGCCGAAAACAATGCGGTCATTGTAGAAACCAAGATCTAAACCAATTTCAAACTTCCTGTTGGACTCCCACCCAAAATCGGGATTGAACAGTCGTTTCGGATACAGTCCCACCATATTCTGATACTGTGTACTACCATAGGAGTAGGTGTCCAAATATTGATAGTTCCCGATTTGGTCGTTCCCTGAAGTCCCATAACTTGCCCTTATCTTTCCAAGGCTCAACTGGGGCAATGTTTCGGATATAAACCCTTCCTCGGAGAATACCCATGCCGCTCCCAGTGCACCAAAATTTGCAAATCTTTTGTTCGACCCAAATCGACTGGAGCCGTCCCTTCTGCCCGTAGCGTTCAAGATATACTTTCCCTGATGGTTGATGTTTACCCTGCCGAACAATGCGTTGTATCTGTAGACCTCTTCCACATCCTGTAACGGGATGATAGTTGAGGCGGCGGCCAGGTTTTCTATCAGGCTGTTACTGGTAAAGCCTTGTCCATTCTGCGACAAGCGATTATCCGTTTGCTCTTGAAAGGTCAGCCCTGCCAATACTTCCAATCGGGTATTTCCAAAGTCATGGCTAAAATGCAATTGGGGCTCCACGATCCAGGAAGTGCGTTGGGATACATTGTGAATGGCACTGGAATATTCCGGACCTACCCCATATGCCGGATCATATATGGTGGAAGGAATCGTCTTCAACTCCTTGACATGGCTTTCCGTATAGCCCAGATTGGTGGTCAAGATCAAATCATCAAAAAGGCTATACTTAAGGTTCATATTACTGATAAGGTTGGTCGAATTGGACTCATAGAATCCTTCCAAATGACGTAGGGGATTGCTCCAAGTTGAATCCGCCCAATTGAGCGACCCGTCCTCATTGACCAGTTCAGGGGCATTGGGGGCAAGGCCGGTTGCCGTTAAGACCAGCCCTGTTGCCGGGAGATTGTTCGTGTTGGAGGTATATCCCGTGGAGAGTTGAAGGGAGAGCCTATCATTTTTTGAGGTATGGTTGAGATTGGCCAAAACGGAAACCTTGTCGTTGGCATAGCCCCCATAGTAGACATTGCTTTGTCTATGATAGTTTCCACTGACCAAAAACCGTGTCCGCTCACTTCCCCCCGACACAGAACCTTGTACATTGGTCAGATAAGAGGTTTGACCGAACAATACTTTTTGCCAATCGGTATACCTGTTTTCATCCCAAGTGCCATTGATATCATAGACGTTGGAGGGCAGCGGTTCGATACCATCATTGGCATAGGCCTCCCTACGCATGGCCAGATAGTCTGGTGTGTGCAACAGGTCCAAGGTATTGGAAACCCTTCCCATTCCTGTCAATATATTGAGTTCAAAGACGGTTTTGCCTGCCTTTCCCTTTTTAGTGGTTATCAGCACCACACCATTGGCGCCCCGGGAACCATATATAGCAGTGGCATCGGCATCCTTTAATATCTCGATGCTTTCAATATCGGAAGGGTTCAGGTTGTTCAATGGACTGATGGCCCCTCCGGTAATAACGCTGGAGGAAGACTGTTGTTCCCCTAAGCTTGATGAGGAAAAGGGAACCCCATCAACGATATAAAGGGGTTCATTGCCATCGGAACGGATACTGTTCCTTCCTCTTATCCGAATATCGAATTTCGATCCCGTGACCCCAGAGGTCTGGACAATTTCAACTCCGGCAGCCCTTCCTTGAAGTCCTGCCAATGGGTTGGAAATGGGCTGTTTTTCAAGCTCGACGGATTGCACCTTGATGATGCTCCCGGTTCGTTCCCGTTCGGAGACCGTGTAATAGCCCGCATTGAGGACTACTTCACCCAACTGGGTCACTTCCTCCTCCAAGGCAACAAGAATTTCTTCCCTACCCGATATGGGAACGGTAAGGGTCTCGAAACCGACTATGGAAAAAATCAGCACATCATCAGGGCCTGCATTAATGGTAAAGGACCCGTCCAAATTGGAAATGGCCCCAATATTCTTGGATTCCACCACAAGGTTCACCCCGGCCAGGGGAATCCCCGAAGTATCGGTGACGGTACCGAAAACGGTGGCCTGTGGCGGTTCCAAGACTGTGCCCGCCTGCATATATAAGGCACAAAAGGGCATTAAAAAGATATAAAGGAGCATGAGTAGGGAGACCCTTCGCATACATATTGCTAATTGTTTCATTTTGTTGAGTTCGTTTGATTAAAATGTCAGTTGTCATTACAATACCAAAGGACAATGGACTATCCATAGGTCATCATGTACACAGCCCCAAAAGTCACGGCAAAGACGTAACTCCCAAAAAGGCATCAAGGTTCTGGCATAGGCCACCCTGTCCAAGCAGTAATCGTACCCGGAACTAGGGTTCCTTAACTAAAAAAGTATGGTTTCGTGATAGGGCCCGTTGCCCAAAAAGTGTATCTGTTCAATATGGGACAAAAAGATAGTTTGAACCGGAAAAAAGTGTAGCGTGCATCCCATATATAGCCTTAAGGATTAAATGGGACTCTTTGGTTTGATTGGGTATAACCGTTCAGCAACCGAAGGCCCATCAGAAAAGAAGCCAATGCCATGGATGATGGTTGTGCAAAATAAAAAACTCGTTTTCATATCGATTAATTGAAAACGAGTCTCTTTTAGTATATAGAGCCCTAAAACTATAGCAGGGCCCTATCAACCGCACCGCAAGGTTCCGACGCCTATCAGAAACGGAATTACGATAGGGCCCTCGGTGCTATAGCGGTACGAATGTACACAAAATATCACCTTGGGCATTAACCTACCGTCTCGCTCTGATTTACAAATTGTCGGAATTCGCAGTCGAGACTCTTTTGTTAATACCTGATTTTCGAATCTATTCAAGATATAGTTTGTTATATATCAATTATAAATAGATTTTCACATACAATATTAGTAATAATATTTTATTTTTTCTTATAAATATTATAGATATTCTGATTTATATCACATTATATGTGATATTTGATTGATTGTCAACAGCATAGAGTGATCTTAGATTGAATTTTAAGAAATCAATCATGCTATTATGGCTAAAAAAACAGATAAATCAGAAGAAAAAAACTCAGCCAAGTTCGAGAAAAGAGTAAATCCATATACTCTGCTAGAATCTCTTAGAAATCTTAAGTCTCGCTTTGCGACCGGGGATGTGCAATCGATGAAAGAGGTTTCCGGTGCTTATGCTACCGGAATGCCTTTTGCGTTGGGCATAAGCTATGAAACAATGATTAATCGATATCACGATCCTAGGAAGTTAACATTGGAAGATATACTAAATACCGCTGATATTACAAGTACTGAATATGAGACAGTAGTGAAGGTTGCGGTCCGTGAAGCAATAAAAAACCATACCAAAAGGGATATCTCCAAACTTCTACCAAAAGAAGGGGAAACTGCTGGATAGCAGAAGGAGCCTTTTGAATTGCGGCCTGCCTTATTGATACACAATTCCCTTTTTAACATTTCAGGTAAGATTTTTAAAAAGATCTTATATATAACACTAAATATTGTGAAAGCATAGGAAAAAATGGACATCACCCTTAAAGAACGAATCCTGACATCGAATCTCTTCGAATCTAGCGTCGCCCCTTTGGGGTGGCAGAAACCACATCCAATTTTTATATATTTATAAATCAATGATTTAACACCTTAATCTTAAGGGTATTCCCGATAAGAACACGGAAAGCAAAAAACAACTTTTGAACACATTTTTTATGTGCTTATCTAATTTTAAAAATAATAATTATATCTGTTTTTAGGAATCTTTCCGGTTTATTTGTTCAGAAATGAAGAATACATCCAAACTAATTTTTCTTGTTCCCTAATATAATCACTCATTAGTGCATTTGTTCCTTCATCATCAGCATCCGAGGATAATTTAAGTAATTCTCGCTGAAGTACAATTATTGTTTGTAAAGAAGCTAAAATGTCTTCGACTGCTGTCATTCCATCACTAACTTGTACACTTTCCTTGATTTTAGAAGTTACCCGATAATCTGCATAATTATGCTTTGGCGAGTGTCCTAAAGTTAAAATTCGTTCTGCAACTTCATCCATTTTCAAAAGTAGGCCATTGTATAATTCTTCGAATTTTAAATGTAGTTCAAAGAATTTCTCACCTTTTATGTTCCAATGATGGCCACGAGCATTTTGATAGAAAATTGAATAGTTTGCCAAAAGTTCATTCAATTTTTCAGCTAAGTACTTTGCCTTGTTTTTATCTAGTCCGATATTATTTCTATTGTCCATTTTTATATTTGTTGAGGTTATTTTTTATTTAAGAGCGAATTTTTCCAGCTCTTGGTTGAACTTCTCCGCCTCTTCCACGAACAGGGCATGACCGCTGTTCTCGAACTCAACCAAATAAGAGTCTTTGATGCCTTTATTGAGTTCCACGGCAAACTCAAATGGGCATAGTTTGTCCTGGGTGCCTTGGAATATGGCTGTGGGAATGTTGATCTTTGAAAGCTCAGGTCTCAAATCAAGGTCTTTTAAAGCACTGATCGATTCCGTGACCGCATATGGGGAAGCTTCCAAGTTGATGTTCTCCAACCATTTTTCCACATTTTTGGATATATTGCCCTCTTTGGCCACAAACGCACTGCCAAGTCCAGCAATCAAATCCTCCCTTGCTGTCATGGTTTGTGTTATCAATCCGTTCGCATCCTCCTCTGAAATACCGTATGGTGATCCCTCTCTTTGCTTCCATGAAGGTGCGGCAGCACCAAAAAGGGCAAGTTTACCCACGTGCGCAGCATCATATTTAGTTACGTAATGCAGCACCACTGCTCCTCCCATTGAAAATCCGCCCAATGTTGCATTTTCAATTTTTAGTTTGTCAAGCACCACTTTAATGTCATCCGAGAATACATCAAAGTCGTATCGCCCATAAGGCTTGTCCGATTTTCCAAAACCTCTCAAAGTAATACCGATTACCCGGAACCCTTTACGGCTTAAATATTGGTATTGGTACTCGTACATGGCATCACTTAGTGGCCATCCATGGATCAAAACGATAGGTTGTCCTTCCCCTAGATCGGTTACGTGAAGTCTCACTCCTTTTTCTACCTCGATGTATTCCGCCCTACCTGCGGAAGCTGCTGTTCTTTTGCTTTGTGCCATAAGGCTGTTGGTGAAAAGAGAGACTACCATTACGAATGCTATAATTGATTTTTTCATTTTAGTGTTATTTTGAATGTTATTATTTGAGTGATGGCACAATTTGAAGCGAAAAGGCCAAGCATTCAGTCGGCACTTTTCGCTTTGGATGCCTGTTCTTTTTAAGCATTTATGAATTCAAGAATGTCTTTGTTGATCGTGGCCGCTTCCGTGGTTGGCATACCGTGGGAGAAACCTGGGTAGATGATCAATTTTCCATTTTGCAGCAATTCAGCAGCCTTTACCGCAGTTGTTTCGTATGGCACAATTTGGTCATCATCGCCATGCAATACTAGGACAGGAACCCTGACACTTTTTAAATCTTCCGTAAAATCCGTTTCAGAAAATACTTCGATACAATCGTACTGGGCTTTGATACCACCCATCATTCCCTGTCTAAACCAATTATCCTGAACTCCTTTTTTAATTTCCACACCTTCACGGTTATATCCAAAGAAAGGGATGGTGATGTCTTGGTAAAATTGGGCCCTGTTGTGTTGTGTGTTGTAACGAATGTCATCAAAAACAGCCAATGGCACACCGTTTGGATTGTTTTCATCAGCAATCATATAAGGGGTAATGGCACTGATCAGGACAACTTTTGCAACTCGGCCCTTACCATGTTGTGCGGCATATCTAATGGCTTCACCACCACCTGTTGAATGACCTATATGAATGGCGTTCTTTAGGTCTAGGAACTCTACTAGTTCCGCTACATCGGCGGCATACGTATTCATGTCATTTCCCGTGAATGTCTGGGTTGAACGCCCGTGACCACGTCTGTCATGTGCTATTACCCTATAGCCTTTTTCTAGAAAAAACATCATTTGGGCATCCCAATCATCGGATGATAATGGCCATCCATGGTGAAAGAAAATAGGCTGTCCTGTTCCCAAATCTTTGAAATAAATTTCTGTTCCGTCTTTAACTGTAAACTTGCTCATGATTTTTAGATTTATTGATTACTATTATTTTGATACAGCAAAGTTGCGGCTAATGAAAAAAGTAAACATTGGACTTATTCCTTCTTGAATTGCACTTTTTCCCCTTTCTTTAAATAATGGGTGTATTTCAACCAATAAAATTTGTTCAGGAGGTGTTTTTCGATAAAAAAGGCACAAGAACAAACCCGTGCTTTTTGCCATTTCCCATGTGATCACTATTAGAATTGACTTCTAAAGGAAACTGGGGATAAACCAGTGTGTTTTGTGAAGAAGCGATTAAAATAGGCATCGTCTTCATAATTGAGGCTGTAAGCTATTTCTTTGACCGTCATTGTGGTATGAACTAAAAGTCGTTTGCTTTCAAGAATAATTCGATTCTTAATGATCTCGTTTGGTGAACTTTTACTTATTAGTCCTATTTTCTTACTTAGGTTTTTGGGCGTCACAAATAGCAATTCGGCATAATCGGCAACTCGGTGATGCGTTTTATAATGTTGCTCAACCAACTTGCTGAAGTTTCTCAAAAATTGAACATTAGCATCTTGACTGATATCTGCCAACTGATGCTGCTGCTTCCAAATTCGTATCGACTTTAATATCAGAAATTTTAATAGCGTACGAAGCATTTCTTCTGTACTGCCATCCTCATCTTCCATTTCCGATTGGATGTCGTGGATTATTTTTTGAACATCTTGGGATTGATCTTCATTAAGCGCTATGAAAGGTATTTCAAAAACATTGTTGTACAGAATGCCATCACAGGCCACTTCCTGGTCGTGAATTTGAATACAGTAAAAATCCCTATTAAAATGTATTAATTGTCCGGCCACAGTTTCGCATGGCTTTAATACCACTTTTGGATTGATAAATAATAGCGTATCCGTATCCAACTTAAATTCCTGAAAATCCACTTGGATGATTGCTCTCTTGGGAATGAATAAAATTTTGATATGGTCCTCTATTGAAGTAAGAGACCTTTCTTGTAAAGCCGACTTGCTAAATTCTAAATTGCCAAATTGTTTAAATGAAAATTCTTTTAGCATCTTTCAACTTTTGTTAGAACCCAATTATATGTGTTAGTCCTAATTTACTTTCAAAATAATTAATAGGTAATGAATTTTATTTTATTAGACAATCTTAAGGGATTGGATTAAGTCGTTTTTGAATTCATATTGATAGGTCAATATAACCGGACTACCAGGAAAGCTACCTGAAATTTCGGCCTTCAAAGTTTTTTCGCCTTCCGAATATCCAAGCGGATTCATTCTCACTTGATATTCTTTGTTGGCTTTTTCAATCCAATTCTTTATTTCCCTTTTCCCGTTGTATGTCCTCCCTTCGTCAAAGACTACAGCTGTTTCGGTAAAACAATTGGCATACCTTGTGCTGTCAAAGTTATCTTGCGCTTTAACTAAATCTGATATTACTTTTGGTAAGTTCATTTTGTTTATTTTAATGATTCTTGAATTTAAATGGTCGGAATGGTTCCGCCATCGATAATAAATTCTGTTCCTGTCAAATAGTTGGCCCTGGGCGAAACTAAAAATCCGACCAATTCAGCAATTTCTTTAGGTTGTGCAGGTCTGCCAATGGGTATTCCGCCCAATGCATCCATTACGCTCTGTTTAGCTTCTTCTATTGTAATGTTTGAACTTTCTGCAATGCGTTCCATCATTTTTTCAGAAGAAGAAGTCATGATCCAACCTGGTGAGACCGTTAAGACCCTTACTCCTTTTGGCGAAACTTCGTTTGACAAACTTTTGCTGTAATTGACTAAAGCGGCTTTTGCGGCTGCATAGGGCAAAGTAGAATCATACAATGGCAACTTGGCTTGAATAGACGCAATATGGATAATGACACCACTTTTTTGTTCGATCATTTGAGGTAAGAAGCCCCTGTCCAAACGTACGGGTGCCAACAAATTGGTTTGAAGAGTTTCCTCCCAGTCTATATCGCTCAAAACGGAATAACCACCACCTTTGGTTTCGGAACCACCCATGTTATTGACCAAAATATCCAACTTCCCAAATTGCTGTAATACGTCACTTATGACTTTTTGGGTTCCTTCAGGTTTGCTTAAGTCGGCCGAAATAAAGTGAAGGTTGTTATTTGCAGTTTCGGGAGCGTTACGTGCGGTCACGATCACCTTTGCACCTGCGGATAATAAACGTTCAGCGATGGCTTTCCCGGCTCCTTTTGTACCGCCCGTTACCAAGGCTGTTTTTCCTGATAACTCGTTGTTGAAATTAAATTGTTCCATGTATATCTATTTTTAGGTCAAAATTCCAGTATATAAACAGTATAAACAAGTACGGAAAATAGAATTGCATAGGGATAATTTTATCCCCTATTGTGCATTTTGGGACATTGAATTATTTTTGAAATATGTATGAAAGAAAAATTCCATTGAACCTGAATTGTGGTCTCGATCTCATTGGGGAAGTACTTTATGGAAAATGGAAAATCCGTTTGTTGTGGTTCATCAATCAAGGCCATCAACGCCCAAGCCAACTACAACGTAAAATCCCCGATGCCTCCCGAAGGGTTTTGAATATTCAATTGAAAGAATTGGAAGGCCACGAATTGGTCACAAAAAAAATCTATCCCGTCGTTCCTCCAAAAGTGGAATATTCGCTGACCGATTTTGGAAAAACACTTATTCCTGTTATTTCTGTTTTGGGTCAATGGGGTGATGAAAACGAAGAACGACTTCGATCTTTGATTTTGAAAAATCCTTGAATGTAGATACCTAAAAAGGGTAAGGCTACAATGCCTTCCCATAGATTGTCGTCCTTTTGGGCCACAAAAGAGTTTGCTGTCAATGCCATTTCGGAACCATCATCGGAATCACACCCAATAATGAACAACAAGATGAAAAGGAGCAAGTATGGCAATCCTGTGTGTCTCATACATCTTTTTCTTTTAGATGTGAGGATGGTGGTAGGGTTGTTTCTTTTTTGGTATGGCAAGTCTTTTCAGGGGCTAAGTTGCCATTAAAGCCTTTAAATGGGAACTTAATAGGGCATCTTAGATCTAAGAACACATTCCTCTGCTTGATTCTATGGTACCTTTTCAAACTAAAGGCTATTCATTTACAAGAGCATCACCATCCTTTAGTTTCAGTATTAGATATCCATTCCGATGGACGGGTTCCTCCTCTTACCAAGATTCCCAAGCTTTTCCAAAACATAGCAGCCTATCGTCCAGTAACCAGAAAAACGAATTCATTTAACCAGGGTCAGTTGCCGGGAGTGGGCTATATTTGGGGCCTTATCTTTGACCTTTTCCATTTCGTTCGATAGATGGGTAAGCGTAGCGATTCCATGGCCGAGCTGCGGTTTCTGTATCAATGGAAAGTACTGAGCTTTTTTCATTTCCATCATAAAACGCAACCGGAGCTTTTGAATGGAAACCTCTTTGAGCATATCTTCCGATACAAGCTTTGCATCCACTTTTTTAGCATCTCTTATTCTCGTCCATGGAACACTCTGGGAACCATGAATTTATGGTTTTGAACCACTTGCGCTAAAGAATCTTTAAAAGTGAATGGTTCATGCCATTGGTTGAAGAACGTCATGTGCATTTAAAGTCTTGCCAACAGAAATATTTCCGATTGGTATGTTCCTGTTTTAATTCAACTCCTGCTTTGGCGCACAATTCTTTAATTTCTAAAAGCGTTTTTTCTCCACAATTCCTAAAACCACTTATAACCCGTAACGACAGTTTACCAATATCTGAAACTTTAAGGTTATTCTTCGTTATGGGAAATGTCTTTTATACCCCAAACGCTTTTGAATTGTTATAGAGCACATTTTGCGTTCTTAAACTCAGGTTGCAATCTCTGATAAAAGAATCCCTATCTATTTTTGATGTACTCTTCATATATGCATAAAATTAGTAATATATGAGTAATAAGGGTGTTACATGTTCTTTAAAATTCAGGGTTCAAACAGCTTTTAATGAATACCCGACATACCTTATCAAATCATATTGGTATAAAGGATGAATGAAATAGAACATAAAACCCTTGATTCCAATTTTGACAGTAGTTCTGAAGGTGTTGGATAAAAAAGCAGGATACATAAGCCACCTTCATGTTCTGTTTATTAACAGTCTAAAAGCCAAAAGACATAATCCCGGACTTACTCCAACACAAATGTGGTCACTATGAACCCATGGTCTGAAGGATATGTAAATTGCTTGCCCTTGATAGCCAATGGCTCGCCCATAAAAGACATATAGGTCTCCGATTTCACAGATCTGATATTGCCTTTATAAAAAATATAGTCGATTCTGTGTGAGTCCATTTTCTCCTTGGTATCCCAAGTTATGCCCGGATTTATCCGCGGATTTGGATGAATTTCCCTATAAGAATCCTTTAACCCCAATTCTTCCAATATTTTAGTAGCATACCATGGCACTACCAACCCGTTGTGAAATTCCTTGGTGTTTTCATCCCAATCCAAATGTGAAGGTGTATTGAAATCACCTCCAATAATCATAGGAACTTTGTCGGTTTCTGCTACATACTTTTTGATATAAGGCAATACATTTTGTACCATCTCATACTTTTTGCCGGTTTTCTCCCACTTGAGCAATTCCTGAACAGACTTACCCAACTGTTCTGGCCTATCTGCCCAAGGCTCATAATGGAACCAATTGGCAAAAACATTTACTTTTTGATTACGGATAAAAACCTCAACACCCCCTAAATAGAACGAATATGGTGTTGTTAACGTCTCTCCCAAGGGATATTTAGAAAAAATGGATAGATTGGTTGATTTGTCATCCAATGGTGTACTCTCAGGAGCACATAAGTGAAAATTGTATCCGAGGTTCTCCGCGATTTGTTTTCCGGAACCATAGGTCTCTACCATTAAAACAATATCCGGATCAACCTCCCTTATAATGTCAATGACATGCTGTAATCCATTCTCAATATCATTGCCTCCATGAAGAATGTTCCATGCCATAACCTTTATCTGCATTTTCCCATTTTGTGCAAAACATGAACCTAGCATACCAATAAAAACAAGGCATACAACTGGGAGAATCTGTTTTCTCTTTAAAATCAAAGTTTTTAAAATTGATGTGGATGATAGTGGTTCTCCATGGCGCCATCTTCAAAAAGCTCAATGATGGTATAACCTGGTGGAGTCTCGTGGTACCAATACTTTTGGGCTGAATCCTCATCTCCATTTCCCCACCAATACCCGCTCATTGCACCATTACAATAATAATGCACATTGTTATAGACAACGGTATCGAATAAATGCACATGCCCCCCGATGCAATGTATCCTTTTATCGGGATGTTTGTAAAGAATCTTTGTGACTTGCAAAGAATCTTTATGGTTCCCACCCACAGTATGGGTAGAGGCCGATAAAATGGGATAATGTGACATGATCAAAACAGGTGTTCCCTTTGGGAGCTTTGCTAAATCATCCGAAAGCCACTGCATTTGTTTATTGCCCAATGCACCACCCCCATCCACATTACTATCCAAAACGATAAAATGCCAATCTTTTTTATCGAAGCTGTAAAATGTCGATGGCATACCCAATTGTTGCATGGCATACCCTTTACCATACATGGGGTCAACTTTATCAGGTGCCGCCCACCACATATCGTGATTGCCCAAACAACTGTACATCTCATATTCGGAAAAGCGATTTCTGGACGTTTTCCATAAATCCCACATTTCACTGACTTGCTCTCGGCCAATGTCCTTACCATCGGCAGCCATAATACTATCCCCTCCATTCAAGAAAAAATCGATTTTTCTTTCTTTGATTTTGTCAATACATGCATTAAATCGAGCGGGAGCATTGTTGTCCGAACTAAGGTGAACATCCGTAATGTGTGCAATTCTGAGTAATTTTTTTGGACGCCGACCACCATCACTTGCTTGCGCCTTTACCAAACCCGGAAGCATACTGCCACAACCAGCCAAAACCGCTCCTTTAACAAATGTCCTCCGTTTGTTATGATTTTTTTTCTTTTCCATCGTTAAAAGTCAAAAGGAGGCTTTTACCCCTCCTTTTTAAATATAAAATTAAACATCTGAATTATTCCCAACCGAACACTTGCTCCAAATTTGGGTTAAGTGCCATTTCAGGTGCTGGGATAGGTCTGTAATAATGTTTGGGTTCTTGGAATTTTCCTCGTTCTGGTGTTCCCACAACATTGCCACTGGTTCCCTCTGTGAGGTAAACATCCGCATTACTGCCCACACTGCCAGTTCTATAATAAATTAGTGCAACACCATTTTCATTGAGCTCTTTTGGTTCGGGAATAGCATCTTCGATTCCTAAAAGCTGAATATCCGCTACACCATCCCCCGTAAGGTCATACTTGCCCAATCCTGGAAAATACATGCCCACGGGCTCCTTTTCCATCAACTTGCCCGCATTCCAACGATTCAAATCGTCCAGTCTTCGTCCTTCCATGGCAAATTCCACCCTGCGCTCTCTTCGTATTTCCAACAAAACGGGATCTGTGACTTGTGGGTAACGTTGGGCCTGCACCGGGTCCGATGAAACGGCCATGTTCAATGGGGGCATTCCTGCACGGCTTCTGATCTGGTTTACCGTAGCATCAAGCACGCCTTGGTTCAAAGTGCCAAGTTCTGCCCTAGCTTCTGCCAAATTCAATAACACTTCTGCATAGCGCAAGACGGGGATATCGATACCTCGCCGAACGTCTATGGAGGGGTCGTTGGCAAAACCTTTGATTTGATGATAGCCTGTGAAGTTTTTCTTGAGTTCCTGCACATAATTGGTGGTTCCGGGACTATAGGTAGCTGTATAGTATAGTTCCCAGCCCGGATAAGCAAAAGTTTGGGAGAGTCTTGGGTCTCTATCTTGAAACTCTTCCACAAATTCCATGGTCTCAATTCCCATCTGTTGGCTGAAATACGTGCCGTCATCCATAAGATATGTCTCCAATAGGTCCCTGCTCATTGACATTTCATAGCTACCGAACAAGTACTGGGGGTCGTCAGTGTTTTTAACATCAGCTTCATAAATATTCGTGAAAATCACCTCTGGGTTCGCGGTTAGATCTTGACTCCCAAAAAGGGTCATGTAATCTTGGGCAGGATTTCCTGTATTATAGATTGAGAAGGGGCCTTGGTCTGCGATATCCTGGGATACTTTTGCTGCCAGTTCCAAGAAATCGTTCGCTGTTCCCTCCAGTCCCAATTCGCTGTGATATTTTCTGAAGGTCCCTTCGTACAATGCATTACGGCTATAATATGCCATTACGGTCCATTTATCAACGGCTCCTGTCGGCACACTTTCCCTAACGTGTTCCATGGCAAATTGATAATCCTCAAAAATATGATCAACAACGGTCTCTCTAGGGTCGCTTGTTTTGAACAAATCTTCAGAGTCTGTTTCAAGTACTTGGTCATACCATGGCACGTTGGAATATCGCTTTACTTTTTCCATATAGAACTGTGCCCTGAAAAAACGGGCGACACCTATGTAGTGATTCTTTACATCCGCGCCGATATCGGCCTTTTCTGCATTTTCCAAAAATAGGTTGATGCTCCTTAAGGCGCCCCAGTGCCAACCCGAAGTAATCGTCTGGGAGTTGGCATCTGTGGTCATAATGGTCTTTATTTCGCGATTACCTGTTGTACCTGCATTATCCGTGGCATCATCGTAGTATATCCCTAGGCCGGGAAAATTATACAATCCATTTACATAGATGGATAAGTCCTCTTCCGTATTGAAGAAGTTGTCGACCCCGATTTCGGTTTCTGGCAAGCGATCCAGAAAGTCATCGTTACAGGCAGACATCAAAATTACCAGTGAACCGGCAAAACCGCCCATTAAAACCCTTTTCATATATTTTCTTGTAAGTTTCATTTGAATGATTTTTAAAATGTAACATTAATACCGAAAGCATACTTTCGTTGATAGGGATATTGATAACCACTGGTCTCGTTACGTCCGGCACTATGGGCTGGATTAATCCTGTTCTCCACATCGGAGATGGATTCAGGGTCAAAGTAATCCGAGACTTCGGACCACTCAAAAAGATTATCACCGGAAAAGTATATCCTCAGTGAAGTAATTCCCATTTTTTTGGTATAGGAAGAAGGTATGGTGTACCCCAAAGTAATATTCTTGAGCCTTAGATAGGCAGCACTCAACATATACCCGGTCTGTGGTATGGCCAATCCTTGCGCTTGGTCAATCCGCTCCCCCAGATTCCGGTCGGCCAACCATGATTGAAACACGGGAAAACGTGCATCGGTATTGGCACTGGCGTACCCTGCATCGATATAGGCCTGTGAATGTTGCGCCATTAAATCGGCGGGATCATCGGAGCCTCTGTAAAAATCCTTCAAATGGGCATAGCCCCCTGCATACGGTTGTTGATAAAAACCCCAATAGATATAATCCTTTGGATAAAAATCTCTCTTTCCTACACCTTGTAGAAAAACACCAAGGTCAAAATTATTCCAATCCATGTTCAGGTTGATACCGAAACGATACCTTGGCAACATATTGCCTATAACACTTAAGTCCTTAGGGTCATCCGCAGTCATACCCTTCTCAATTTTTTGGTTTCCGTCCTGGTCTACGTATTTAGGCCAACCCTCAACAATTTCCAAGGCTCCCCACGGAATAATGGCCGACTCGTCCAAAGCATCGATTTCTGCCTGTGATTGAAATAGTCCATCTGAAGTTAACCCCCATATCTCACCGAGCTCCATCCCTTCACGGTATTGGGTAAGGCTGTTGTTAGGGTTTTCAAAACTGGTGATGTAAGATCGGCTATCACTTAGAACAAGCCTCGCATTCAGATTAAAGGGATTATTGGGGTTTCCAAAACTGTCCTTATAGGAAAGGGAAAGTTCCCAACCTTCTGTTTTTAGGTCCGCTGCATTTTCATTGGGTTCCGAGGCTCCCAATACACCGGGCAAATCAGTTCCAACAGTCAACATGTCCTTGGTATCCCTCCGATAAACGTCCAATGTTGCATTGAATTTGTTGTTGAAAAGACCGATATCCACACCAAAGTTTTTAGTAGTCACTGTTTCCCAGGAGTAATTGGACGATACCAGTCCCGGAGCACCGACTTGTGTGGGCAGTTCCCCACCAACTATATAGTTTCCCTGCCCTGCACTCATCGAAGGAATATAGCCGAAAGCACCTACGTCCTGATTGCCCAACGATCCATAGGAAGCCCTGAACTTCAATAGGCTCACTGTTGGTTCCAAAGCTTCCATAAAAGGTTCACGGGATACATTCCAGGCCCCGGAAACGGAAGGGAAAAAGCCAAAGCGTTTATCCTTTGGAAAACGGGAGGACCCATCATACCTTCCATTAAGTTCTAATATGTAACGATCCTTGAAAATGTAATTGGCCCTATAAAATGCACCACGGAGTGCCCAGCTATAAATGGCGGAATCCGATTCATCAAGAAGTATGGGGCCTGTGGCCAAGTTCAATGTTGGAAGTGAAGATGAGATCACACCTGTTCGGCTCAAAGAAATGTATTCGTCCCTGAATTCTTCCTGATTATAACCTGCAAGCAATGTCAATTGGTGGTCATCTCCAAAACTGTTGTTGAAAGTGGCATAAATATTCAATACGTTGTACTGCTCCGAACCAAAATCCTTCCAAACTTGATTGTTGCCTTCTTCCCTGATATCATCAGGACCAAATCCTATCTGGTACTTGGAGTAGAAAGCATCATAATTTTGGTTTTCCTGCTCGTAAGTATACTCTGCGTTCACCTTAAGAATATCCTTGACCAACCATGCTTGGGCCGTAAAATTGGTACGGAAGGTATGGGTTATATATTCTTCATCGCCACCATCCTGTAATTGGGCCGCCATTCGACCTACAGGTGTATTGGCCCAACTCCCATCCGGATTCTCCGCGAAGGAATAGCTATTAAAATTGAAAAGGGTGCCGATATCAAAATAAGATGGATTCTTTCGCTTACCGGTAATGTAAGAGGTGTTGTTACCGACGGACAACCAATCGGTCAATTGGGCATTTAATTTGGAACGCATTCCCGTTCTGGTGAAATAGTCTTCCGCCAAGATCAAGGAACCATTGTCCTTATTGTAGGAACCGGACATGAAATAATTTATTTTTTCCGTTCCCCCCGTAGCACTCAAACTATGGTTTTGGGAATAGGTGGAACTCGACAAAAAGTAATCGGTCCAGTCACGATTCCCCATATACTCCCATAGACCGGGGTTTGTAGTGCTTTCACGTACACCAACAGTACCGAAAGGATCATCGCTACGTTCCCTGGCCCATTGCAATTGTTCTGTCGTGAAATATTGGTTGTGCCATGGTGTATTTTTTGATGCTGTTTCCTGAAGCCTCATATAAATGTAGGGATCGGAAATTTTCTCGGGCAACACGGTAGGGGTGCCCACCGTAACATTCGTATTATAGTTGATTCGCATCTTGCCATCCGAACCACTCTTGGTGGTTACCAAAACAACCCCAAAAGCTGCCCTTGCACCATAAATGGCAGCAGAGGATGCATCTTTTAGCACGGAAATACTTTCGATATCCTCTGGAGCAAGTTGATTGAGGTATGAAACATCGGAAGGTATATTATCTATGAGTACCAAAGGGTCACCACCATTGATGGAGGTGAATCCCCTAATATTGATCTTTGGGTTTGCACCGGGCGCCCCACTGGAAAAATCGATATTAAGACCAGGGGAAATACCTTGTAGCCCTTGGGTCACGTTGTTTATCGGCCTCGTAGATAATTGCGCTACCGAGACATTGTTGACAGCTCCGGAAAGGTTGACCTTTTTTTGTGTGCCAAAACCTACGACAACAACCTCATTTAAACTTTGGACGTCTTCTTCCAAGGTTACATCCATAATGTTTGATGTTCCAACCGTAAGCTCCTTTTTGGTAAAACCGATATAGGAAAATACCAGTACTTGACCTTCGGCCACACGTATGGAATAGTTACCGTCAAAATCGGTAGTGGTACCGTTGGCCGTTCCCTGCACCATAACGGTTACCCCTGGTAACGGGACACCTGAAGCATCTCCGACCGTACCGGACACCTCCTTCTGGGCGAACCCTGAGGTAAAAACGGTCAATAAGAATACGAATAGTAATGTGTTTTTCATTTCATTTATGAATTTTGATTGGTTTTAAAAAGGTTTTTATTCTTCTACATACCACGTATTCAATGTGGTGTTTTTGGTTTCCAATATGAGCTTGCAAAACCCTTTGGATAGTTTGCGCAATGGAATTTTCAATTTTCCCTTTTCGAGCTGTACTGTTTCGATGAGCTTATAATCATCCTGCCCTCCATTTTTAAAAGCATTGGTGGAACTCATATAGAGATTTCCACTGCCCTCCGATAGAGCTTCCCAGGATACCTCAAGGTGGCTACCCTTTTTGGTTGCCCTCAAATCGAAAGCATCCACGGGTTGAATAAGGGAAACTCCATCCCACTCACGGCGTACCGATTGTGGTACTTCGATGTTTAGAAAGTCCACAATGGTTGGAAGTATATCCACCACTCCGGGAGTTTTCGAATTGAAGTAACCATTGGTATCCTTCGAATTGGTTACTATCCAAGTACTTCGCTCACGGTCCGATTGTCCGCCGTGATGTTTGCCGTTCTCTTCAGTTCTTCCATGATCTGTCGTAACAATGAACAACCAGTCCTCATTTTTTAAGGACTGCCTTTCTTCGACAGCCTTCCATATTTTCCCTACCAAGTAATCTTCAAACTCAACGGCAGCGGTAAAACGTTCACCATCTCCATAACCATGTCCCATATCATCGGAGAATTCCAAATAAGCCCAGGAAAGGTCAGGGCCTTCCCGCAGAATGGTATGTGCAGCATGATCCGCCACGGTATAATCGATGAGTTTCATGAAGTTGCGCCGTATATCATGTGGGAAATTGATGGTATCATGTTCCAAACCGTCAAAATGATGATTCACCTGTATTTGCCCGGTAGCGTCCAGACCCTCACCCACCAATTTTGTTCTATTATCAAGCCAAGAGGAGAATACACCAATAGTACCATTTGGATTATGATCTTTATACAATCTAAAAATGGTTGGGTAGTTATAATTTGGGTCCTTGATGCCATTGCCCCAAACATTGTGTTTATTGGCCCATGTCCCCGTGATCAAACTATTGTATCCCACAGCAGAAATGGTCGGGGTTTCAGAATAAGTCCCCTTTCCCCCACCGACATATGCATCCGTGTAGGCACCCACCCTGCCAATTTGATCTAAATAGGGAGTGTTAGCTGTCTTTAGTTGATCCGCTGAGATTCCATCAACAATGATGAAGACCACTTTCTTATCCAGCAAATCAGATTGCACATTTTGCGCTCTGGATATGCCAATGGCCAGTATTGCAAGTATTACAGTAAGCTTTCTTAAATACATTTGTTTGTGTTTACAAAGCCCAAAGGAATATAAATTGAACGACTGTTCAATTAAAGAATATTTAAGTCATTGTTATGGAATCGTAAAATAGATTGAATGACTGTTCAGTTAATCTATTTTCAAAAAAAAGAGTATTATTGTTGCATTGATTTGAAACAACAAAGACAATTACCAATTCATAGAACATGGGAAGAAAAAGCTTGGGAACTACAAGAAAACTGGAAATTATCCAAGCCTTTTATGAGGTAGCAAAAGACATAGGCCTTGAGAACGCCTCCATTGCCAAAGTGGCCGAATCCATGGGGATAAGCAATGGATTGGTAATGCATTATTTTAATACCAAACAAGAGTTGTTATTGGGATTGGTGGAGTATATCCTGCAGCAGCATATGAATGTACTCGTGGAAGAAAACCTATCCGAACTCAAGACCCGAGAAGATCTTGAAAATCTGATTCAAAACCTATTCTCCCGAAAATGGAACCAGTATTTTGACGACGGGGTATTCTATAGCTGTTACGCCCTAATATATAGGAACGAGGCGTTCAATGATAGTTTCAAGCAATATCTTTTACAGTTGCACGAGGTATTGCGGGGCGAATTGGACCAAGCCTGCACCAATGGTATTATACAAAATACCAACATTGATGAATTAACGGAGATCATATTCGCCCTGGTTGATGGTTCCTACTATTATATGGGCATGTTCCCAACGGGGGATGATAACCATCGGAAACAACAGGAAATCTATGTAAATCATTGTTTGAGCCTTTTTAAGTATGAAGATTCATGAGCCATTTCTTTGAATTACTGGGCTGGATTGGATCCTTTTGTTTTCTTTTTTCTTATTACAACCTGATCAAAGGCAAATGGAATGCCAAGCAACCTGTATATCATTGGTACAATATTGCAGGGAGCGCCCTATTTGTAGCAAATGCAACATTTTATGGTGCTTGGGCCGTGCTATTTATAAACTTGGCTTGGGGAATAATCGCATGTTTCGGACTTTACAAATCCATGAAGCACTAAATTGAATCTGGAGATATTGGGAACCATCTCCATTGTTCAATGTTCAGTTTCTCATCGAAGAGCACCAAGGTCATTACTTAGTAAGACCAAACGACCTCAAGACTGGATGGGCCGCAGGGTTGAAACCACTAAAATCGGAAAATTGAACCATGCCATATTTGGCTATAGTAATTTGACAGTCAAATTTTCATATCATGTTGGAGGATACTCAATTTTATCCAGTAAGGGTAATCTACTATGCCCGACGTTTACAGCACCTACCAAAATCGGCAAGGGTTTAAAAACCTAGCTTTACAACTCCTATACCATTATTTAAACGTTAATACGACTATCCTCGAAGTATTACCTTCAGAAAGGTTTATCTTAATTCTTTCCCCTTTGTCCAGATGGAATTTAGGAAACACATACACAAATCGGATGGTTTGTCCATGAATGACCTTTTTGGGGACTTTGTGCCTGTACAGCGGCAGGAGTTCCTGTTCCTGATGGGAGGCGTTCCTCCCTTTTTTTCCGCTGACCTTGAACAGTTCCAATTTTCCAAAATCAAACCGGACACCGGAATAGTTCTCTATTTCAAATTGGACATACACTTTATTTTCCACATGATACAAGTTCTTGACAGTCAGTGAAAGGCCTTGAACTTTTTTCTTGCTATTTTTTCGCTCGGGAAGTTGTAACAATGTTTCGCAGGGTTCCTGAAACTTTTCCCTGACCTTTTTAAAAGAGACAGAGAAATCTTGAACTGTTTCCCTTGGAATCACTTTTTTGGGAACTTTCTCCAAGCAAGCAGCGTATCTTACTTATATCAATTAAACTAAGATTTGAAAGGAAAGAAAAAAATGTTAATAGTGAGGTCCAAATTAATTTTTTAAATAAAACATATGAGGTGGTTTATTTGGGGAATAAAGTCACAAAAGTGTATGGCTATAAAATATTAGACTCTGAAATTAGTAAGCTAATAACACTCATAGTTAGAGCTAATATGGAAGCTATCAAATCAATTTATAAGGATGAATAACTTTTTTAGGTTTAAAAATTCCTTTTTTTTATCCCCTCAGTCGTCCCCTAAAAATAAAAAACCCTCGCAAACTATTGATTTACAAGGGTTTTTACTTAGTAAAAGTGGTCCCACCTGGGCTCGAACCAGGGACCACCTGATTATGAGCAGCTTTTTTTAGTTGTCATAAATTTTCATTTGGTTTCTTTTGTGTTGATTATCAATGTTTTATGAAATTTTATTTTTCATTTAGAAACATCAATACTACCTTTAAATGACCATTTGTTGTACCTATGTTGTACCCAAAAACACCGCTGAAAATGATTAATGTGCGAACGGTTTTAAGAAAAAAACAGCTTTCCGATGGAAGTTATCCGGTATGCCTTCGTGTGACCAAAGATAGGCGATCTAAATACTTCAAGACCATTTACAATGCATTTCCAAAAGAATGGGATGAACGTACTGGCTCCTTCAATAAGAATCATAGCAATTTTATTCAGGACAACCGGTTGTTATTAAAGTTTAGAGACAGGGCTTTAAAAGTGATTGCAGAGTTGGAAATGGAAAAAGATAATTTCTCTTTGAGGGAATTTGAACATAATTTTAGGCTGGCATTCAATCCGGTCAGAAGAAACGTTTTTGACTTTTGGGATGAAATAGTGGAGGAATTGAAGCTGGCTGGCAGAATGGGCAATGCCCGTTTTCACAACGATACCAGTAAATCGGTCCAGAGATATTTAAAATTTGACAAAGACCTTTCCTTTACGGACATTACACCAGCCTTTCTAGAAAAGTATGAGGCCTATCTGCGTTCGCGTGGTGGGACAGATGGAGGTATTGGTGTAAGGATGCGATCCATAAGGGCTCTCTACAACCAAGCCATCAGAAGGAACATCGTAAAAGAATCACTTTACCCCTTTCGGACATACAAATTATCTAGATTGAAAGGAAAAGGGGCCAAAAAGGCACTTACCTTTGAAGAGGTAAAGCAAATTATTAATGTTGACCTTTCTGAAAATCCTGAGCTTTTGAACAGCAAGAACTATTTTGTTTTCAGCTTCTACACTCGAGGAATGAACTTTGCCGATATGATGAAATTGAAATGGAGGGACATCAAAGGAGAGAACATTTATTATACGCGCTCTAAAACCAAGGGAAACTTTACCATTAAAATCCTGCCTCCGGTTCAGAAAATTTTGGATTATTATCGTAAAAATTCATTGGGCACGAAATATGTCTTTCCCATTTTGCTCCATAATAAGCTTACCCCTAACCAAATAGAAAACCGCAAGACCAAAGTGTTAAAAAATTATAACATAGACTTGAGGGCCATCGCCAAATTGGCCAAAATCGAAAAATCGGTGACAAGTTATGTGGCCAGGCACAGTTTTGCAAATTGTCTTAAACAAAAAGGGGTTGCTACAGATGTAATCAGCGAATCATTGGGGCATCAGAATATGGCTATAACTCAAGCCTATTTGAAAGAACTGGATACATCAGTGGTTGATAAAGCCATAGAAGTATTACTCTAAATCTGATTTTCCAAGAATTGGGTCTTCAAATTCAGTTAAAGGGTCTAACCAATCCGCCTTTTGGTTCGCCCAATTCAGATAAACTTGGTTTTCTTTATTAAAATTAGATCTATCCAGTTTTACTTTTTTCTCGTAGGCACTCAGATAGTCTCTTATTTGTTTTGCCTTATACCAGTTCTCTGAATCAGAGATAAGCTGGCACATTTTGGATTTTTCCTCTGCTATTTTCTTCAGATTTTCTTTCTCTTTTATCAGTTCTTGTTCTCTCCTCCTTTTTTGTTCTGCTTGTTGTGCTCGTAGGTCATGCCAATACTTGCAATCTTTTTCAACCCAGGCTACAATTTGCGGAAGATATTCTTCCAAACGGATAGTTTTTCTATCTATCCAATTTTTTTGATTAAAGGAAGGGCCGGCCTGAAATTCTAGCTTATCTCTTTTTTCCCATGATTCCCTACTCCAGCCAGACTTATCTTTCTCCCGTATTCTATGGTACTTCTGGCGAAGATTTATTTCTGTTTTTTGACCAAACATCTGTATATGGCAGCGGCTATACTCAAAGATGATTTTTCCATTCATAGCCTCTATTGCCAAAATCAGTGTATTCATAAATCTAAATGCCCTAGATCTCATTTTGATATCCGTATGGATGGGTAATATTTCATGCTCTTGAGATAACTCCCAAAATCCGACATCTTTGCCCTCATCTAATTGCTCCAATAATTTTTTGCTCTTCCTTATTGTTGGATGATATTGCACAATCCTCTTGGGTACTTTAAAGTTTAAGTTGCTTTGCTGTTCCAGTTCATATGCTCTTTTATGGTAATCCGTTTTAAATTTCTTGGAATCTGTAGCCAAGTTTATTTTGATATTTCTGTTTTCCACTTTAGCCAGAGGTGTTTTGGTTATTTCTTTATTGAACCTAACCTTTGTCCAATGACCTCGGTCGGGTAATGGGATATTGTATTCTTGACAAACATCTTTCAATTGCTGTTGCGTTACCTCAAGCTGCTCAGACAAATCATTCAAAGATTTCTCCCATACCAAACCATATAATTCTACTCTTGTAAAAGTTAATTCTTGCATTCAATAAAAATTTCTTAGTCAAAATTCGAGTTTATCACCAAAAAATGGTGATAAACTCTAAAAAAAACTAAAGTGGAAAAGCCGAACAAAGTATACCACACTCGCCGGATAAAATTGAGCACCCTCCATACCAACACAAAAAACAGACTTTCATATGACTAAAATCAAATAGTTGGTGGCTCAAATTTTGTGATTTTGGTGGTCTCAGCTATCCGGCCCATTCAACTTAAATACTGCTTTCCGGTAACCTCTCTGTTTTATCCAGATTACGGTTTAGCTCTCTTAAATGATTTGCTGAAATAGTTGTCCAAATTCCTTTATATGACTTTCGTTTTTTGTCTTTTAAGAATTGGTTGATATACTTTCCTGGACCATTGTATAAAACCTCAAGTTCCCCATTTGGTTCAATGTGAACTGCGATAAAATGATCCAAGTCTAAATTATAGGGATAACTGAAATAATAAGCCATACTGGCTTTTATTTGAACCTTTTTTCCGGTAGGTGGTGGTATCCGTCATATCTATGTTTATTTTTACCATAGAGTTCAATATCAAATCTTTCACTTACCAAAGCTTCTCCTATATCACCCACCAATCTACCATCTAAAGAGAAATCTAGCCTACCTTCAAATTGTCTTTTCAGTGATTGGGTGATATCCAGAAGCTGTTGAATTTCTTTCATTTAAACAATACCATTTTTTATATTTTCTATTATCATTCCTGAAAATGGTTGTTTGCTTTTTTTTGAGCGAGCTATTATTGCTTCTAGTCTTCGCACCTTGGAGATATTAAGGGGTATATGACCTGTATAGTAATAATCTAAAATTTCTTTTAGTGATTGAAAGGCTACAAATTTATCTTCACGAATTGAAGCTAAATCTCCTCTAGATCTAAGGTTTAACATATCAATCATCAGCTTTCCCTTAGTATCTTTCGAATAGGGCAGGCTTTTATAGAAAGAAATTGAAACTGAAGGATCTTCTTCGTAGGGGTTAATTAGATTATTATTTTCAAGTGCTAGATTACATTTTGGGGTAAAAGCTCTTGTACCAGATATAGGAAACAAATTTCCTTTAGTTGATGATTCATTGCAATCACTGCATGATAAAAATAAATTCTTCCATCTGTAGGTCAACCAATAATATCCAGGTCGATTCATATTACCTCCTTTGAAATCTTGCCAAGCTTTTTTGGGCCGAAAATGTTCTAAAGCTCCAGTATTTAAAGGTTTTTCACAGTAACAGCATTTAGCACCTTGAACTTTTATAAGTTCTTCTTTCCATTTTGCAGAAGAAGGATGGGATGGGAACTTGTAGCTTCCATCCTCAAAAGGGTCGCTATCCGCTTTATAATCTAATAAAACTTTATTTTCAGCAACTCTCCACTTTTCACTTCCTTTATTGGCTCCAACTTTGTATCTGTCCGATGGTGGAAAATTGTCTCTATTAATTTTTATCACCTTGGCTTTCTCTTAAAATTTCGTTTAGTAAACGCATAGCTTCAAAATCATTTAGGGTCTCTCCTGATGGTAAACTTCCAATTTCTTGATCTAACTTTTCAAGATATTTAATGTCTTCTGAAGTGACTTTTTCTTTTGATAGAATTTCGTCTCTCTTTTTCATAAAGTCATCAAGCTTAACTGGTCTAGTATTTGTAAAACCAAAATATTCACTTTGTAATACTTGATCTATCCTCCAATTATGAATTTGGTGTTTCTCGGAATCAATTATGATTTCACCTTTAACCTCCTTAAATAAAAATACATCGGTATTCTCCGATGATTGAACAATTAATGGGCTATGAGTTGCAATGATGATGTGACTATTAAAATCATTCAAATTGAAATGCTCTATTAATCTTGGATAGTCTCTTTGCCAGTCAGGGTTGAGATGAGTGTCTGGCTCATCTAACAGAAAAAGACAGTCATCATTTCCAGTAACCAGAATTAACCCAAGGACGGTTAATAATTGTTGTTCGCCTTCACTAAGCTGTTCAAAATCTATAGGTTCATCTACGTTATTTTTTACAACTTTAAAACTGATTGTATTTAGAATATCTATAACTGTACAAGCTTCAAGTGCATCAAAAAAATCAATTGGATGCTTAAAAACATCTTTTAATTCTTTAATAAAACTTGAGATTTTAATATCATCAAAAACTAAAAATTCTTTTATAAACTTTCTGCTATCCTCACCTTCATTTTCATAAGAATATGGTTCAGAGCTATTTTCTATTTGATGATTGTAAAACCTAGTAAGTAGTAAATCAACCTTACCTTTAATATTCCAAAATGGATAATTAACTTTATCAGAGATGTTCGCAATTAGAAAGTCCATTCCTTTATTGACACCTGCAATTTTTGAGTAATCCCAGTTTGGGTTATTAAACCTAATTTCAAAATTAACAATCTCTTCTATACCTAAATATTCATTGAACAGTTGATTAATTTTTTCCTTGAACTCTTCATCCTCTTTATAAAGTGCCAAAGTCAAAAGAAGAATTTGACTGTGATGGTTTTCGGTGAAAAATAGCTTTCTTAGGTTTAGAGATTCCTCTTCTTCACTTTTCTTCTTTTGAAAATTTTTGAGCTTTTCTTTTTCAATTAATTCATGTTGCTCAATGATTTTTCCTATTCTTTTGTTTTCTCCAGAATAATACCCTATTGTATATTTAGGCAAATACTGTTCTTTTCTATCCTCAATAAAACTTTTGAAGGATACAATGTGATATTCAGATTCCCCTTCCTTTGCTCTAGATTTTATTTGGAACTGTCCCTTTTTGAGAGTTATTTCAATATCATTATCGTAACATTCATAGTTAATGATATATTCAAATTTATCCTCATCGTAGGGCCAGTTTTCAAAATCACTTTTTGTATTCAGCAAATCCAAATCCCTAAAAATTATGGCCAGGACTTCAATAAGGTTAGATTTTCCTAATCCATTTTTACCAACTAAAAGACTCGTTAAATCAGAATTGAAAGTAAATGTGGAATCTTCTAAGTTTTTGTATTGTGAAATCCAAAGCTTTTTAACCTTCATCATTTCAAATTTTAAGATTTTTTCAACTTTTCAATCTCCTTCAACAACTCCTTTGCATCTCCCTCAGTAGGCAATTGCTCCACCAGCTCTCCTTTAAAAGCTTTTTGTAATATGGCTTGGGGGAGGCCGTTTATTTTCAACTTGAGAGTTTCATACTTCTCTTCAATTTGCCGCAATGTCCTAAAAAGTCCTTCAACACGACTCACGATTTCATTTTGCTCGATAGCAGGTGGAATTTTAACTTTGATAGACTGCACCGCCTTGCTACCTACATTACCTTGATTAACACCACCTGTTTCAAATGAAAAAAATTGATCCCTAAAAATGTTGTCCTTTAGGATATACAGAAAATAATCAACATTTATTCTTGGCCTCAGCGCTAATATTCTTTGGTTTAATAATAGCTCTTCCTCCACATCCACCTTTATTGCAAACCCATAATCTCGCTTATATTTGGTTCCTGTCAATGATAAAAGAATATCCCCTTTAATTAAGGTGTACTTGTTCCTTAGCTTAATATCCAATTCTCTAGGAAGAAAGACGGGGTTCCTGGTTAAATCAAGCTTGTTATTATACAAATTACCCATTCTTATTAGCTGTATCCCCGAATCAACAAAGTCTTTCGATTTAAAAGCAAACCCACTTAAAGAATCCGCAATATCTTCGATTTTGGAAAATCTCCAATCCTCCAAATCTTTTCCAACTCTCCACTCCTCTGTTAACTTCCCGGTTACCGCTTGGGTCAATACCTGTTGCCTAAAATCTTTAAGCAATTGAGGAATACGCTCCAAGCTTTTTTGCATGGCTTGCACTTGGGCCATTAAGGTATCCACTTTGAAAACGATACGGTCTTGTTCAATGCGGGGTGGGAGAGGGAATCGCATATCGTTTATATATTCCTTACGAATATTATTGATGTTTACTCCACCGGCTAATTCTCTTATTTTATCTCTATAAAACTTGGACAAGAAGAAGTAAGCAAAGTAATTAGAGTTTATTTTTTTATTTGCTCTTGCAAGCATTAAAAAAGCACCAAATGCAGTATCATTATAATCTTGTAATGCAATCCCAGCTTTACCAATCAATTTTTTACTACCCGTAGAACCAACGATAACAACATCAGATTTTTTAATGAACTGTGTTTTTTTTATTAGTTCACGGTTTACATACACTTCGTCTTTACCTGCTACAATTGAACCATCTTGTATGTTTCCTCCCCTAAGAATATGAATATTGAAAATGGCCGTTTTGATTTGACTTGCATCAGTCTTTTTATATGAAACTCCTCTTATTAAATTTGATAAAACACCAAGTTTAGTAATTGCCCAGTTATCAGGTAGTTGTTTACTATCCATTATCCCAACTGCTTTATCATCGCCTGCAATTGCTCAGTGATGGTTTGTAATTCCGATAAAGCCTCTTTAGCAATCTCAATAGGCTCCCCCAAATGTCTCCCATTGCCTACGCTTTCATCAGCAATCAAACCCAAGTCCAAGGAATCGTTCTTTTTGGCTATGGTTTCTCGGTCAATATAATTCCAACGCTCATTAGTTATGTTTTTACGTGCCACATAATCAATAATCCCATCAAAATCTGTAGCCAAGTTTTCTGGGGTTATTCCACCAGTATACGCTTCAATGAATTCGCTAAAGGCCTCGCGCGTAAAGGGGGTGCGCTTGCCATAGCTGGGAACATTGGTCCTCATGTCAAAATACCATATTCCTTTAGTGTTTCCCATTTCTGTGGTGCCACGGGTGAAAAAGAGTACGTTGGTCTTTACCCCTGCAGCATAAAAAATACCGGTGGGTAAACGCAAAATGGTATGTAGGTTACATTTATCCATTAGATCTCGGCGTATTTTCTGGCCGTCCCCCTCCTCAAACAACACATTGTCAGGCAATACCACAGCGGCCCGAGCCTTACCATTCTTTTTTAGGCTTCGATATATATGCTGCAAAAAGTTGAGTTGTTTATTGCTGGTTGGGTAAGTAAAGTCGTCCCTAGTAGGTCGTTCACCACCTTTTTTGGTACCAAAGGGCGGGTTGGCCAATACGCCATCAAAGTTTTTGAGTTCCTTGCCCATTTCGGTCAAGGTATCGCCCAAAATAATGCTGCTTTCCATGCCGTGCAATCGGGCGTTCATCAGCGCTAATCTATGGGCATCACCAACCAATTCCACTCCACTAAAAGCCTTTTCTATTTGAAAAGTGCGCTCTTTTTCACCAAGGTCAAAATAATTATCGCTTTTTTTTCGTAAGTATTCGTCCGCTGCAATCATAAACCCAAAGGTGCCCGCTGCAGGGTCGTTCCATTTTTCACCCATTTTTGGGGATGAGAGCTCAACCATCACATTGATTAAGGGACGTGGGGTAAAATACTGTCCAGCTCCACTTTTCTTTTCCCCTGCATTTTTTTCCAACAGGCTTTCGTAAATATCGCCCATCATGTCCCGGTCGCTTTCTTCGTACCAATCCAAATCGTCAATAGCCTGTACCAAGGTGTTAAAGTTTACGGGCTTTCGCAAACTGGTGGAGGCATTGGCATAAATTTCGGTGATGCTGGCACTCGTAGTTTCATTACTGATTTCTGCCAAAAAGTTCCGGTACCGCTGAAAAGCTTCTGCATTGTCCGGTTCATTTACAAAATAACTCCAGCGATACTGCTCAGGAATATGCTCTTCAAAACCCTTGACCTCACTTAATTTTAAAAACAAAATGTACGTGAGTTCATTCAGGTACTGGTGATAAGTAACACCGTCATCGCGCAACACATTACATAGGTTCCACAATTTATTCGCTATTTCATCTGCACTCATATATTCTTAATCGTTTAGGCAACATACATATTTTCATTGATGGTTTCCAACACATCGTCCAATTGGTTTTCAAATTGTTTATTGATCCTTGCATAACCACCTTCACTTTTAAATGGTTCCTGATCCAAGTCCTCCTTTTTCAAAATGGTTTCGGCCAAGAGTTGTTTTTGAAACCGAGTTAACCATTTTTGCTGGATTTTGTTCCAGTCCTTCATGGCAAATACCTTCTCAAAAGCTGTGTTCACCCGATCCTCATGGCCTATCAAGTCCACATTCAATGTCAGGGTTCGGATGTAGGCGATAATATCCGCTGCAATATCCTGGTTTTTCGCATCATGCCAAGCGGTGTTCAAGGTTTTGGCATTAAAACCTTCTTGGTCCAACATCAGCCGCAATTCCTTTAGCGATTTACGGTCCAAACTACTGGGTTTGGTAACGATGACTTTTAAGGCCGCAATCTTGTTTTGATTTTCTTCCAGGAACTTTTTAAAGTTATCAATATAATCTTCGGGTTTTTTGGTATTGCCGTAATCACGCTCCGTACTTAAATACTCGTCCCGGTGCTCAGAAACCAATTGATGCTTTGGACGATATACCTTTTTATCCAAATAATTCCAAAGCCCTTTAAATTCCTTGATGATGGATGCGATTTCATGCGATTTTGCCCCTTGAATGGCCTTAATCACTTCTTGAGGATCCTTACCGCCGGCCATATAAATGAATTCTTCCAGATTGTTTTCCTCAATTTTTCGCCTCTTGCGTTGGAGTTTGGCTATAATTTGCTCTCCTTGTATTTTCACGCGTTCTTCGAAGTCAATGGCATCCAGTTCGTTTACCAATTGTGAAAAACTGGTGGATGGATTGGACACGGGTTTCATTTGGGTGTAATCCTGCAAGGCTTCATGTACGCGAACGGCATCAAATATTCTAAAGTCCTCTTTACCGATTTCAGGACACAAACGGGTGGCGCGACCAATCATTTGTTCGTACAAAATTCGGGAACCTACACGGCGCATAAACACCAAGTTACAAATCTGTGGGACATCTATTCCTGTGGTCAATAAATCCACTGTAACTGCAATGTTGGGAAATTTCTCGTTTTTATATTCTTTGGTAAGTTGTTCAGGGTCATAAGCGGCCCCGGTTATTTTTTGAATGGCATGCTGCGGGACATCGAGCCCAATGTGTTCAAATTCTTCGAACAACATTTCCACAATCATATCGGCATGAGAATCTCGAACAGCAAAAATCAATGTTTTCTCCTCGCTATCCGGGTCTAGGTGTTTTACCAATTCCTTAATGACCACTCTATTGAATTCCGGAGTAATCACCAATTTGTTGAACTGTTCGATTTCCACCAATAGGTCATCCTCGAGTTCTGCAAGTTCTTCAATTTTATTGGTTTCGGGATTGAACACCTTGGGACGTTCGCCCTTTTTCCAGAGAATCCCTTCTTCGCTCAATCTAGTTTTGATTCGGTATGGAGGTTCATGATCAGACAGAAAACCATCAATTACGGCCTGACGATAAGAATATGAAAACACAGGTTTGCCGAAAATTTCCGAAGTATGAAGAGCCGGGGTAGCTGTTAGTCCGATGATATAAGCATTGAAATACTCGATTACCCTTTTGTATTGACTTACATAATCATCCTGGTTTTTGAATTCCAGTTCATCTTCATCCAGCTCTTTATCCAGATTGTATCCACGATGTGCTTCATCTATAATTATGCAGTCATAGGTATCAATCGATAGTCCTTCATTTTCCCCATAGAATAATCTTTTGACCATGCTCTGGACTGTTGCGAAATGGAGACGAGTTTCAGAATCGGGAATGATGGTTTTCACATAATCGATTTGGTATACCTCAGAAAATGTGTTGATGCCTTCCACTTTGTTGTCCTGATAATTACCAAAAGCCTGTTTTGCCAAGAGCTTGCGGTCGGTCAAGAACAAAATGCGCTTGAAGCGATTGGCCTTGATTAATCGATAAGAAAGGCCAATTACTGTTCTGGTCTTCCCTGTTCCAGTTGCCATTACCAATAAAGAGCGGTTTTCATCGTAGTTGTTTCGAATATTTTTCTCCACACTTTTTATTGCCTCTATTTGATAATCACGTAGGCTCAACCCATTCGGGTCTTGTAAGTAATCATAATCACTCAGCTCCAGTTTTCGATTTTCCGCTTCTACATCACTTTCAAACATTTCAACCAGTCCTTTAGGTGAAAACCATCCTCTAAGGGGGTAGGCATGGTTCCATTCCTTGCGAACATCGAGAAACCAAATTCCACTTTTGGTCTTGATCTGTTCTAGAAAATCACGTCCGTTTGTTGAGAATAAAAAAGGAACTTTATAGCCATTCCAGGCACCGAGTATTTCAAAATCATCGTTTTCAACAACACGTTTTGCATATATATCAGATTGTCTTAAATCGGTGGAGATATCACTGGCATATTTTTTGGCCTCAACGATACCATAAAGCGTTGTTCCAACAAAAAGGGCATAATCTGCCCATTTACCATCGCAAGGCCATTCGGCAATTGCCATATTTCTGCCTTTTTGTGGCAGGGTTTTATTGGTTCTAAAATTTAAATTTAGGGTGTCACATTCCCAACCGGCTTCAACAAGTTTCGGGTCAATTAAAGTAAGCCGGGTATCTTCTTCACTTAAATCTAGATTTTTGGCACGAACGTAGCTTCGTTGTTTACGGGCAGTAACCTCTTGCTTACTTTTGTTGAGTTCTGCAATTTTACTTTTATAATCGGTTAGTTCTTGGGAAAGTTTTTCAAGTTTTTCTGTCAGTTCATCGGGAACCGTGTTTTCTTTTCCTGGAAGGATGTAATTTAAACCGCCAAGATAATCCTGTTCGTAGGTTTCATAAAACCATTTGGCGAGCTGAAAGCATTTTTTTAATATGAAATGCGCTTCTTGAAATGACCCTGTACCATCATGGCTTGCCTTATTTCCCGACTTTCTGACCGTATGCAGGATATTGATAATAATGTCTGGAACTATATTGGAGCCTGAAAGTTGATAAATCCTATCATTTTGAGAACCCAAAAAGTCTCCCATTTCTTCAAACTCCCAAACAAGTTGACTTAGCTTTTCAGCAAACAGCCTGGATTTGGCTAATGACGAGCTAGGGTCTAAGTAGATTAACTTTTCAATAAGCTCACTTATGGCAAATAAGTTGTTGTACCGGTCTTGAAGGAAGCTAAAACTGGAAATCATTTGGTTGATAGAAATGGTTAGTTTTGTGAGAATAAATATACAACTCTAAGTTTAACAAAACTGTGTTCCCATAGTCTGTCTTAGAAACAACGACATCAAAAGCATCAACCAATGACTACAGATTTTGTGTCTCATAAGTTATATATAAAAAAGTTTGTGGCTCATATTTTTGTACATTTGAGACACAAAATGATTTGTAGCCCATACATAAGACACAAAAATGAATCCATATCAACCAAAATCACTACCCTTAAAAAACATTGACTGGGACCAACTCATCGATTTAATGGGCAAAGCCAATCGATATATTGCCCGCTATGATGGTTTGCTGCAATCTGTTATAAATCCTGATGTACTTCTGTCTCCCCTTCGTACGCAAGAAGCAGTGTTGTCCTCAAAAATTGAAGGGACACAGGCCACTTTGGAAGAAGTTTTGGAGTATGAGGCAGATGAGCACGCAGATGATTATATTAAAGGAGATATTTTTGAGGTTCTCAATTATCGAATTGCTTTGAAACAAGGGCGCGATAGTATGAAGGAACGCCCATTGACACTTAATACCATTAAGAAAATGCACGCTGTCCTGATGTGGGGAGTGCGTGGAGACAGTAAAGACCCAGGGAATTTTCGTAGAATACAGAACTTTATCGGATCGCCCGGCTCTACAATTGAAAATGCCCGTTTTGTGCCTCCTTCCGTTCCTGTGATGCTAGAGGCTTTGGATAATTGGGAAAAATACATTCACATTGAGGATAAGGACGTACTAGTCCAATTGGCAATTGTTCATGCCCAATTTGAAATTATACACCCGTTTCTGGACGGAAATGGAAGGATGGGAAGGATATTGATACCATTGTTCTTGTACCATAAAGAGATAATTCAAGAGCCTGTATTCTATTTAAGTGACTATTTGGAAAGCCACCGTTCCGATTATTATGATGCCCTAAAAGAAATAACCGATAGCGGTCATTGGACTAATTGGATTCGATTTTTTTTAAATGCAATTGTTGTCCAAGCAGAAAAGAATATAAAAAAAACAAGGGAAATCATCAATTTATATGAAACTGTAAAGCGTGAAATAGTTGATAGTACACATTCACAATTTGCAATACAATGTTTGGATTCCTTATTTATACAACCAATTTTTTCATCCCGAAATTTTGAAAAAAATTCAAACATCCCAAGGTCGAGTGTTGCCAGGTTATTGAGCACTTTGGTGGATAACGGAATTATTGCAATTGCTCAGAAAGGGGCGGGGAGAAGACCTACCACATATGCTTTTCGAAGGCTGTTAAAAATTGTAAACCAGTAAACTTAAGGGTGTAGAAGACCTCTCTAAATTAAGCTTCCTGAAATTCAAGCAATGATGGTTTAGGTAAATCTATAGTCTTGGATTGCCATGGAAAAATGTAATCTATTTTAAAATATTTGTAATTAATTTAGGCTATAAAGATTACAAATGGTCAAATAGAAAGTTGTTTGGATAACCAACAAAGAATTGAACTACTGTTTTGTTGTAAAAAAGGATTGTTAGTAATCATTGCCAATAATCTTTTATTTGTACTAAAGACAGAACCCTCTGAAATACAGTGATTTTTAGTTTTTAGCAATCGACTTTAATTGAAAACTCAACCTACTCAGAGATTCAAGATTTCTCTTTATTCAATAGTCGGTATACTTCATCCAAGAACTCCCCTTCTTCAAAAGGCAAAAGTTGTGTGACCAGTTCTAGGGTCTTACGTATATCCTCCCCAGGCTGTTTTACGTGCGGTGGAGAATATGGTTCTCCTTGGGTTGCCAAAATACACACATTGATCAATGCCTCAATGGTATCAAAAAGGTCCAAGTATCCATCCAACAAAACAAAGGACGGTCTGAACTTGCCCTTTTGTAGATTGGTAGGCTCCAGTACCTCCAGCTTATATCTTGCTGATTTCATTAATTTCCTCAATTCCTTTTTGCTCTTTTTCATAGCTATCTCTTTACTTGTTGTTTTCTTAAATCAATCCTCTTCTTTGGCTTTCCTTTCTTCCCTATAAAATAGGTTCAAATGGTCCATCAATGCCTCTTCCCCAACCGGCATCAAACGGTTGGCAATGGTCATCGCTTGATGGATGAATTCCTCTTCATTCCTGTCCATTACATCGTCGGAACCCAATTCGGGGTTTATTGCCCGCATGGAAAGGTATATCAATGCGCGAACGGTCAACAATAAATCGGAATGGCCATCAACATAAAAGAACGTTGGTTGGAACTTGTCCTTAAACCATGGATGGGGAACCAATGTCGGGGTATGGTCGTTCCCGTGGAATCTTAAATCTTTTATAAGCTTTTCTTCGTTCGGGTTCATGGATTCATTTTTTGTTTCCCAACAGTCCTGAAAGATTGTTCCTCAACTGTTGAATCTCTTCCAAAGTCTTTAGCTTTTTATTCTTCTTCATAGTATGCTATTTTGGATTCATGATTGTATTTCGGTTCCGAAAGCAGTTTGCTAATCTTATCTAGAAATCTCATTTCATCATGGGGTATCATATCCAATACATATCCAAGCACTTCACGTATATTATGCTCCGGTTCTGGAACCACCCGATTGGATAACATATCTGATTCCATTGCCGTAATACATACCTTTATCAAATTGGAAATCATAAATGAAGAGTCCAAATAGCCCTCTGTGGCGATGTCTATGGTCTTTTGTCCATTAAAGGACATCAAAGTAATAAAGTGTTCTTCCTACCAATCTTTCAGTTTTCCCCATAAGGATTCTTCAAGTTCATCCCCATTATTATAGGCTTCAATTTGGACTACATCGGTGGAATCTTCCTCGCCCTCAATTCTATGCATACAATGGTCATAGTGTCTCTTATAAACGGCTTCCATCTTTTCAATAAATTCCTTTAGTTCGGATTGAATGGTCCGGGTCTGTATTTTATCAATCTCAAATTCACTGCCGTAGCGTGCCACACTATAGGCATGTTCCAACAGCAGCAGCAGTTCATTGTTGTCCAAATCAGAGGTTTTTGTAAACGGAATAATCGTTGGAAAGTAATGCTTGCAATAGTTGATATGGCTGATGATGCTATGGGTAACCTTGCTCCTTCCTATGCACATCTGTTCTATAAAACGGAAACCAAGCTCAAAGGCTTGGTGCATGTTGAAGGTGGCAATGGCATAGTCCCCTTCCTTTATCAAGATGTCCGCAGTATTGGCAAATGTTGTCACCTTCTTCATTTCCGAATCATAATTGCGGATGGTCCTTTTAATGATATTGGTCAGGGTCATTTCTGGATAGTCCAAGAGGTTTGCACCCTCTATACGGGCATAAACCGTATCCCCAAGACAACAGTGTTCCAAGAAGTAAAGCGAACCACGCGAAAGACCAATTTCAGATTGTTCCTCGGTATAAATCCTGATTCTGAAATTGGGATGTTCTTTTCCTAGTTTTGAAACCAATGCCAATATCTCAGTTGGAATGGGGTCATTATCTACATCTGTAAAGAGTGTTAGAATATGATAAGTGGAATTACCCTCTATTTGTTTTCTTGACAAAAAGACAGCATCAATGGTAATCACGTTTAGGATGTTTTCAATCAATTTGGAGAGTTCCTCCGCTCTTTCAAAGGTTTCAGGTATGTTTGTATGGTGTTTCATGGGTTCATGATTTATAAGGTTCAAGAATCACTGACCATATTAAGACCACATTCCCATGTACCCCACCATGTACACTTGTACTTTATTGAAGCTGTTTTGTATTTTACAATCGGATTATTGTGGGAAACACCCTATATTTGAGTTATGGAGACAAAGACCAAGAACAACCATATAGGCAGAAAGATCAGTAGAATCAGGGAGCTACGTGGAATGAAACAAGAGACCCTTGCCGAGGAACTGGGTATTAGTCAACAGGCCGTTTCCAACATTGAGAACAGTGAAAAGGTGGATGATGCCAAATTGGAAGAAATTGCACGGGCTTTGGGCGTGACCAAAGAAGGCATTGAGAATTTTTCTGAGGAAACCGTCCTAAACATTATATCAAACACTTTTACTAGTAATGATAGTTCTACCATCAATGCAATTAATGTTCAGCCCAATTTTAATCCATTGGATAAGGTAGTTGAGCTATACGAACGTCTTGTTCAGGCTGAAAAAGACAAGGTGACTTACCTGGAAAAGCTATTGGACAAGAAATAGCCTAATACTTTGAATCAGATTTTCTTATAAAAATCAACAAAAAAGCGAGCGAAACCATGTTTCGCGCTGCAAGCGTCCCAAATACTTACCCCAACTTTTGCGCATGGATCCTATCGGGTTTTTGTAGTGTTCCGGTAGATAAGCGTAAAACAAAAACCCGATAGGGCGCAACCTACTTTTTGGTTTTCAATAGCCCATATCCTCACCTGTGCCCCTGGCCTGATTGATACCCTTTCCAAGTGCCTTGATGATCTTGGCCGCCATATGTACTTTATTGGTCGGTATACTGGGAGCCTTTACCCCCATTGTTTTCAGTAATTTACAGGCCATGTCCTTTTCCTTGGTGGGCAGTCCCATCACCTTGGCAAAGAACTTCCCCGGCTCTTTGGCATGGGCCTTTCTTCCAACATAGGATTCCACATAGTTCCTTTTGAACCCTGTTGTCCGGTCAAAGGTCTTTTCGGCCGCTTGGTAAAAGCTGTCGCGATCAAACCCTCTCTTGACCATCTTACCATTCAATTCCACTTCGGATGCCTTGTGTTTTGCCATGGGGGAAAGGGTATAGGTGTTCGTCACGTCCCTTCTGCTGACGATGATATGGATATGGGTCTGTGGCCCCTCTTTTTTCATTCCTGCGGCCACCAATTGCCCGTTCTGTTTATGGGGTGCCAATCTTGTTTGTTCTACAATACTCTTCTCAAGCTCATTGACATTCCCAATGGATTCGCCCCGTTCCACTTTCCGTATCTCGTTCCTGAGCCTTGCTATTTCACCACGGTAGGGCGCATTCTCCTGCACTTGTCTATCAAAGCCCCTGTAGGTGCGTTCGTGCTCTATCTTAGCGTAGTATTTCAGGTTCTCTGCCTTGACCTCTTGGTTGCGATGGAAACTCTTGGCATAGTCCTCCATAAGTTTCCTAGTATATTCCCTTAGCATGTTAGGATCACTGCCAATGGCCTTAAGTTCCCTTTTGTTGGGACTGACCACTATGGAGTAGAATTTCGGGTCTTTCTGCCTCAGTTTGGCCGTATTGGCATCTATTTCATCGATGACCGTTTGAGGGTTTACGCTGTCATTCTCTTGGTCAAAGAATTCCTCCCTAAGTTCGGGCAATCTGTCCTCGTTTTCCTTTTCCAGATAGTCCACATAGTTCCCGACACTGGAGTTGTAGGTACTGCCTATTTTCTGTGCTGAGATGGTTAGGTACATGGCTTTTATTTTAATTGATGTTTCAGGCCTTCAAAATCCCCAATGCCCATATTGATTTTCAGATATGGCTTTCCCATCATAGGCTCCACATTTTCCACATTGATGAGGATTTCATTGCAATGCTTTTTATATTCTTTGAATTCTAGCAATATTCTGTCATGCTCCACTTTTGGAACGGTGTTTCTAGGCTTTAAGAAGTCTTTTCGCTCTTCCTGTATCTGGACGGGTTCTCGTCTCGGCCTCTTCCCATCCTTTACGTATGCCTCAAAAAGTATCAGTACCATTTCATACGTGGGCCGGATACTGGTCTTTTCCATGTCCTTGATAATGGCGATGAGCCTCTCGAATTTTTTCATCATCTGACGCTCCAATTTTTTGATACCATCAAGGATGATCTTTGTTCCCTCTCCAAAAGGGTCAAGGTTGTTCTCCTTGAAGTATTGTACCATTCCATCCAAAACCTCACTATGCGATTTGCCGAACTTTTTGGAATAGCTGCGAAAGCGTGTGGCCGTTTCTTTCTTCACGGTGATATTGGAATAAGCACCTGTTCCTTTCTTTGTTCTGCCGTTTGTTGATTGCTTTTCCATAGGTGCGATTTTGTTTTTTAGTGAAATTGCGTCAATTTTTTCGTCAAAAATTTCCAGTGTTTACAGGGCTTCCCAAAGGGTTTACTGTAGATTTGGGAAAAGTCTACTGTAGCCCCTGATTTTGAACAGAATTCCAAAATTCAATCAATCAACTGGTTTTCAACTTGTTGAATACCCAAAAACAACCGTGATGGCGCAATTTGCGCATCACCCTCTTGCTATTCCTTTTTTCACGCAAGCGTGAAAACCGAAATACTTTTCATTGCAGTAAAGAGCCTCAATAGATTCAGAGGTTTTTGTTTCTTTGAAGCTGTTGATTGAACTTCTTTTCTAGAAATTCATCGGATAGATTTGAATCGCCCATCAACCATTTGTCAATGGTATCCTTGTCAAAAAATATTTGACGAATATGTTTGTTGTTGCTCATAGGGATAAGCTTCAACGAAGTAAGCTTATAAATCTTGCTTTTTGAAAGTCCCGTATAAGCTGCGAGATCTTCCACATTCATGACCTTCTTTTGATGGCCAAGGATAAATTTGATTTCCTTGAGTAATGTCAACACATTCTGTTGCTCTTCCATAATTATTGATAATTGGAATTAGAGAATATGTAAACGGCCGCTTACTTTTTTGTACGGGACAAACATATATCACCTGATGCAAGTGAAAAATAGAGAAATGAAGATTGCGCTTTAATTGCCTTTTGTTTTCGGGATTTGGGCAAAAAATCTATAATTAATTGGAAAGGCCCAGTGCTTTGGCTATAGTTTTTCGAGTATCATCATAGTTCCCTTCTTTGGTCTTCTGTGACCATTTGGAGTAACTTGATGCGAACGTATTTAGGTTGATTTCGGAACCATCGAAGGAAAATCTTTTTTGAACTAAAATAGAAAGTGAGTCTCTCGATTCCTTTCCGAGCCCTTGAATACCATTTTCAATAATATGGTCCAAAAACGAAAAAAGAAACCTAAGATTACCCGATAGCTTGTTCTTTGGGACTTCCCTAATGACTATCTTTTCTTTGGAAGGCAAAAGGTTTGTCAAAAGCTCTAGATTTTCCATATCAGAGTCATCAAATCCAAAATATTCCTTGTCTATCTTCTTAAACGATAGTCTTACAAATGAGAAACCCTCTAAATCAGAATTGGCCATTTCTTTGGCCTTAAACCAGCCAATTACAAATACAAGAACTATTAATAATAGTAGTAATTGAAAAATATAGTAAGCCAATATCTGTAACCAAGTATAATTCTTTCCGCTAATGAAAAAAAGAAGAGTTAGGGGTATAAAACTTATAAGGACGATTAAAATGGAAAGACCATTCAGGGAAAGATATTTGGCCTTGGATTCCATTTTTATAGACAGCATTCTTTGTCTATGAATCCAGATGGCCAAGATGTTGCCCAATTTTTCCATACTTCAAGATAATGATAAAATGAAGGTATTTGAAATGTCCATCTTTATGAGCCTCTATAACACATCTTTTAAAGGTGGGCAGGGAATCTACAATTGCAATACCCCATACAATTTTGGGGAAATGTCTAGCATATATCCGTTAGTCCTAGATTAAGGAGATTGAAATAGAATTTTTCTTTTATAATTCATATGGTAAAAAGAATTGACCCGTTTCAGATATAGGAATTATCTGTTTTGCGTCAATTCGTTGTTGTACTGCTTGCAATCGATCAATAAGCTTAATAGCATTGATATCTTGATAATATATCTTTTTGAGGTTGATCATTGAATCAAAAAGCGTTCTATCAACTTCTCTATTAAAAAAAGGAAATGAATAACCTATAATCACTAATATTTCAGTGTCTGCAATCCTTTTTGTCGTGTAGTCAACAATTGGTTCTCGATCAAAAGAATCTCTCTCCCATGCAAATGATATTGATGGAATATATTCAGTATTGAAGCTTATGTTAATATAATTTGTCAGCAAAACTCTATAAAACTCATCATTTAGATTCTCAAGCGGGTTTGCTAAATAATTGTTTTGATTATCCCCTAATTGGTGAAAAGCAGCTACGCCATTTAATTTACTAATGATAAATCCGTTAGCACTAGTTTTTCGTAATCCCTTTACTCTAACTTGTAATTTTATTGCATTTGTGGCTATATCTTTAAATTCTTGGTTATAGTCACAGGACGCCATTTCAAATTGAGTATCATAATTCCAAGTAACTATTTTAATGTTCTCAGGCATTATTTGAGACATTTTAATTATTGAGGCGAAAAAAGTGTCATACCTAACATCTATTTTTTTTCCTGCCTGAGCAAGGGTGAAGTAGGCGCATAAAGCCAATTTTAACCTTCTTAAATCTTGTTGGTGGCCGGCCAAATATAACTTTTTAGCATATGTATCAATGCTCGCATGATTCATAGCGCATTTACTTAACCAATCAAAATCATCCATCAATTTAGCACTTGCAGTATGAACAGTGTATTGCGTTTGTTTCCCAGCAAGTGCAAGTGGCTGATCATTTGAATTACTTACATGATTTCTTAATAATTCTCTAGCTTCTATTATTTTTTCTGACATTTCTCCAACTACAGGTAAAGCTCCGTGACTTGCTCCTGCACCGACTAAATATGTAATATTGGCCATTTAAAGATTAATTTGTATTAGATAGCTTAAAAGTACATAATTGAGATAGTGCTATATAATTAAGGTTTTTTAATCTAACCGTTTTATTGCAAAAACGCTTTAAATCATTGTTCTCCATCCTATGAACAGGGGTAAGCTCCAAGGATTAAAATACCCCTTTTTGAAATGTTGTACCTATGTTGTACCCGTATAAAAAAGAAAAACCTTCCAATTGCTTGAAAGGTTTATCTTTGTTGACGTGGTCCCACCTGGGCTCGAACCAGGGACCACCTGATTATGAGTCAGGTGCTCTAACCAACTGAGCTATAGGACCCGCAATTTGCGGATGCAATATTAGTGTTTATTTTTCTTTAGCGCAAGGTTTTAACGCCCCTAGCTTTCTTTTATTTCTTGGCAAAGCTCCACCAGAACGCCATTCGTGCCCTTTGGATGCAAAAATGCCACCAGTTTGTTGTCCGCCCCTTTTTTGGGCGTTTCATTCAAAACCACAAAGCCTTCTGCCTTCAACCGTTCTATTTCTGTGACAATATCCTCTACGGAAAAAGCAATATGATGGATGCCCTCTCCTTTTTTATCCAAATATTTGGCAATGGGACTATCGGGCTTGGTCGCCTCCAGCAATTCAATCTTATTGGGGCCCGATTTAAAAAAGGAGGTCCTTACCCCTTCCGAGGCCACTTCCTCCGTTTTATAGTGGGGTACGCCCAACAACTTTTCAAACAAAGCATTGGATGCCTCCAAGTCTTTAACCGCAATTCCGATGTGTTCAATTTTATCCATACAAGATGTAATAAGCGTTAAAATCTTCACCTTTTTCCAAAATTACGGAGTGTAAATGGTTAATAGCGTGAGGATAGTCATTTATTCGCTTATTTTTGCAGTATGGAGGAAACACAAAGACAGAAAAAGATAGCAGGAATCATTCAAAAGGACCTGGCCGATATTTTACAACGGGCCGCTACCGATGGTGGCCTCAAGGGAACCTTGATCTCCGTGTCCAAGGTTTCCGTAACCGTTGACCTATCCTTGGCCAAAGTGTACGTGAGCATTTTTCCGAACAAGGGTGCCAAAGAACTGTTGGAGGGCATCAAAGAAAGCCAAGTGGCCATCCGTTACGAATTGGCCCAACGTACCAAGCATCAACTAAGGCGTGTGCCCGAACTCAATTTTTATCTGGACGATTCCCTTGAATACATCGAAGGGATTGAAAAATCATTAAAAAGAGAGGAAAACCCTATCGAGAACAGGGACTTGCTCGACAAACGTAAGAAATCCTAGTTTTGAACTTTCCGCTGTATATCGCAAAACGCTACCTACGGTCCAAAAGCAGCCAAAATGCGGTAAATATCATCAATTTCATTACTTTTTTGGTGATTGTGATTGGTTCCGCGGCCCTTTTTATCGTGCTTTCCGCTTTTGCCGGTCTAAAGACGTTCAGCCTTTCCTTTTCCAATACCTTTGATCCCGATCTGAAAGCTTCCCCCACCACGGGCAAGCATTTTAGCATTTCTGCGGAGGACGAATCGGCCCTTGAAGAAATTGAGGGTCTGGCCAATTTTTCCAAGGAGCTGGAAGAGCGGGCCTACCTTACCTATAAAGAAAAAAGCACCATTGCCTACATAAAAGGTGTAGATGAAAACTATCGCGCCGTTACCGGAGTGGACAGCACCCTTATATTCGGAAATTGGGGGTCGGATGTTAACAATGGTGTTATTGGGATTGGTATCTACAACCTATTGGGCGTGCCCATGAACAATAGGACCGCGATGGAAGTTTTGGTTCCCAAACCCGGCGAGGGTTCCCTTTCCCAACAAGGGTTCAATTCCAAGCCCTATGACGACCTTTCCTTGGTGGTGAGCGGGGTGTATGCCGTGGAGGAATCTTTGGACAAAAAATACGTTTTTGCCCGTCTTGCTTTGGTGCAAGAGCTGTTGCAGAAAGATAGCACCGAAGTCTCCGGTATCAATTTTAAATTGATGGATAATGCCTCTCCGGATGAGGTCCGAAATTCCATAAATGCCGTTTTGGGCGAAAAAGCATCGGTTCTAACGCGCAGGGAGCAAAATACATCGCTCTACCGGATGCTGAACACCGAAAATTTAGCGACCTATTTGATTTTTACCTTAGTGCTCATCATTGCCCTTTTTAATGTTGTGGGAGCCATTATTATGATGATTTTGGATAAACAACAAAATTCCAAAACCTTGTTCAGTTTGGGCACGACCATTAAGGAACTGCGCCGCATCTATTTTATACAAGGGTTGTTGGTCACTTCTTTTGGCGGGTTGATAGGCGTTGCCCTAGGAAGTTTATTGATCGGGTCGCAATTAGCCTTCGGATGGTTGAAGATTACGCCTTCGTTGGCCTATCCCGTCGAGTTCAATGTCATCAACTTGTTGATTGTAATCGGAACCATTGTGGTTTTGGGGGTTATCTCTTCCAAAATTGCGAGCAGCCGTATCACCGAAAAATTGATTTCAGCTTAAGCGAACTGAAAATCCCCGAATTTTTCCTCAACCTCATCAAACGCGGCAAAAACATCCGCAGCATCGTCGCTGGTCACCATTTTCATTCGGTACTCCTTAAAGTGAGGAATGCCCTTAAAATAGTTGGTATAGTGTCTTCTGGTTTCAAAAACGCCCAGTTTCTCGCCCTTCCAATCAATGGCCATTTGTAGGTGCCTGCGGGCCGCATCCACGCGTTCTTGCATAGTAGGAGGTGCCAAGTGCCCGCCTGTTTTAAAGTAGTGCTTCACTTCCTTAAAAAACCAAGGGTAACCAATGCTTGCCCTACCGATCATGGCTCCGTCCAGCCCGTATTCGTCGCGCATTTTAACCGCTGCTTCGGGGGTGTCCACATCACCGTTGCCGAATACAGGAATGTGCATGCGTTGGTTGTTCTTCACCTCGGCAATGGGCTTCCAATCGGCCTCGCCCTTGTACATCTGCACACGGGTACGACCATGGATGGAGATGGCCTCGATACCAACATCTTGAAGACGCTCGGCTACCTCAACAATTTTGATGGAGTTGTTGTCCCAGCCCAAACGGGTCTTTACGGTCACTGGTAATTTGGTGCGCTTCACGATTTCTTCGGTCAGCTTCACCATCAAAGGAATGTCGCGTAAAATACCTGCACCTGCATTTTTGCAGACCACCTTTTTTACGGGACAGCCAAAATTGATGTCGATAATGTCCGGGTTGGATTTTTCAACAATATCCACCGCCTGAAGCATGGAGTCCAGTTCGGCACCAAAAATCTGGATGCCCACAGGGCGTTCTTTTTCATAAATGTCCAGTTTGATGACACTTTTGGCGGCATCCCTGATCAACCCTTCGGAAGAAATAAATTCGGTATACACCACATCGGCGCCCTGCTCCTTGCACAGTTTACGAAAAGGAGGGTCGCTTACATCTTCCATCGGAGCTAGAAGAAGCGGGAAATCAGGGAGTTCTATGTTTCCAATTTTTGGCAAATCCTACAGGTTTTTGGACTGCAAAAGTACAAAATAGCATAGAACCAGAAAGCTAGTTCTGCGATTGAAGTCGATCGCGCTCGTTTTTATCGATTCCGCGTTGATTGTCGTCCAACCTGAAATTGCCGAAATTATAGGTAAAGCCAAAGCGGATAAACTGCGTTTCGGGGCGTCTTCGGTAAAAATTGTCCTGGTTGAGATACTGCGAACGATACGTGGGCACGTATTGCTCCAAAATATCCTCGGCGGCAAGCGATAAGGTAATCTTATTATCAAACAAGGTCTTGCGGAGCCCAATAGTCAAATTGAACTGCTCGTCCGACACATACGAACCATATAGGAATTGTGAAACATAGGTCGCCGCCACTTCGCCCGTAAAGGTCCCGTCCTTGGAGAGCGTCAGATAATTGCCAAAATAGGCGTAAACCCCATTTACTTCGTTGGTGAAAGGGACGTTTCCACTTTCCTCGGCCAAATAGGTCTCCTCTTCGTGGAACAGGGAAGTATAGGCATACAGGAACCAGGGGGGCAAAATGGATTTGCTCACCGTAAAGTCCAACCCATACGACTTACTCTCCAATACGTTCTGCTTAAGCTCCACCAAGGTTTGATTCTCATTATCCTGAAACACCAAATAGGCAATGTTCCTACCGTTGTCCCGATAGTACACATCAAAGAAGTATTCGCTGTTGAGCGTATAGTTGACGTTGAAATTGTTGCTGAAGCTTGGTCGCAATCCGGGATTTCCCTCTTCAAAATCATTTTCATTATAAAAAAAACGGAAGGGGTTCAGGTCATTGTACTTGGGCCTGTCAATATTTCGTCCATAATCAAAAGAAAAGCTATGCTTATCCGATGGTGAATAGAGCACATACACGGAAGGAAACGGTTCGAAAAAATCTTGGGTGTTGGTCTCTCCCAAGGTAATGGAGTTTCCTTCGGCCTTGGTGAGTTCTCCACGAATACCCAGTTTCATGGACCATTTCTCCCAGTTTTTTACAAAGCTCAAATAGGCAGCATAAACGTCTTCATCATAAATATATCGGTCCGATTGTGATGCATCGACAGTGTTGCTACTTCCATTAAAGTTGAAAAAGTTCATCGTGTTTTCTGAGGTAATCGATGACATCTTGGCCCCGGATTCGATGGATGCATTTCCCACAGGGGTAAAATAATCCAGTTGTCCCGTAAAAATTTTGATTTCTTGATCCGAATCGGTGTCAAACCCAAAATCCCTCAAAAAAGTACCCTCTGCATCAAAATAATTGGAGTTCAGTTGCTGGAACATTTCACCTTTAAAATAGGTATAGTGCCCATTGGCCCTGATCTGTGCTCCTTCTTTTTTCAGCTTGTGCACATAGGTTAGGTCGAATGCCAAGTTGGTATTGTCCATATTGGCATTGTTCTCCGTGGTAAATGTTGAATCCAATTGTGCCTGGCCGTTCCGCATTTCGTTGTTGAGCAAGGTCTCCTGTTCTTGGTCTAGATTGAAAAGCAGGTTGGAGGTGACATTCAGGCTGTTCCGGTCATCAAAATCATAATCCAAAATAAAGCTGGCATTTTGCGACTGTGACCTATCTGTCTGGTTATAATCCGTGTCCCAAATCGAGAAAACTTCATCGGAACCATCAATAAAATTGATGCCCTTTTTGGTCTTGTTGATTTCCTTTTTTGGATTGATGGTATAGTTGGCAAACAAGTTCAGCTTGTCCGTTTTGTAATAATGGCTTGTTCCTATACTGTATTTTGGAAAAACGGCCTGCGTAAAGGTTCCGTTGACGCTCCCCTTATAACCGGGCACAATGTTCTTACTGGTAACGATATTCAAAATAGGGCCTCCTTCAGCATCATATCTTGCAGGAGGATTGGCAATCACCTCCACTGATTTTATGTTGGTGCCCGAAAGCCCTTGTAACAGATCTTGTACCTCTTGACCTGAGAGCTGTACTTTTCTATCGTTCAGGTACACCGTGGCATTCTGACCGCGGATCATTAAATTATCTTGATTGACGATGACCCCTGGCGTATTTTTAAGTATATCCCACGAAGTTCCTTGCGAAACGACCGTATTTTCAACCGTAAAGACCAGTCTGTCCGGTAATCTTTGAAGCTTTGGGCGTTGAGCAGTTACGACCACTTCGTCCAACTCGTTGCTTTCCATGGGTATGATCAAGGCCCCTAACGAAACGTCTTTTGTAATGTCCAGCGCCCTTGGCTCAGAGCCACTTCCCACATAGCTCGCCTGCAACAAATAGAGATTGGCCTCTACCCCGGTTAGTTTAAAAAACCCTTCCTCATCGGCAGAACTCCCTTGAACAAACGTCGAATCAGCAGCTTCGAGCAAAAGAATGTTCGCATAAGGAACCACTTGATTTTGTTCGTCGACAACCTTTCCGGTAATGGTAAAGGTTTGGCCGTACGCGCCACAAATTGTAAAGGACACCAATAAAACAATAGAGGTGAGGTTCTTCATTAGGGGTTAGGGTTGAGCATCAAATCTAAGAAATTATTTCTGAGCGAAATACGAAGGAATTTTCTTATTGGGAAAAAACCGTTTACAGGTATTTAAAACAATTATATTTGCAGTTGATTATATCCCTTTTTTAGGGTATGTTATTGTTGATATGGAGAAGATCAGGAATTTTTGCATCATTGCGCACATAGACCACGGTAAAAGTACCTTGGCAGACCGTTTGTTGGATTTTACAGGATCGGTGACCGAACGCGAAAAACAGGACCAGTTGCTGGACAATATGGACTTGGAACGCGAACGCGGCATCACCATAAAGAGCCATGCCATTCAGATGGACTATATGCACAATGGGGAAAAATATGTGCTCAATTTGATCGACACTCCCGGTCATGTGGACTTCTCTTATGAAGTTTCCCGTTCCATTGCTGCCTGTGAAGGTGCACTTTTGGTAGTTGATGCGGCACAAAGTATCCAGGCGCAGACCATATCCAACCTTTATTTGGCGCTGGAAAACGATTTGGAGATCATTCCCGTGCTCAACAAGGTCGACCTTCCAAGTGCCAACCCGGAAGAGGTTACCGACGATATCGTGGACCTCTTGGGCTGCAAGCCGGAAGAGGTAATTCCGGCCAGTGCCAAGACCGGGATAGGCATACAAGAGATTTTGACCGCGATCATCGATCGCATTCCCCCTCCAAAAGGCAACCGTGATGAGTCTTTGCAGGCATTGGTCTTTGATTCCGTATACAATCCATTTAGGGGCGTTGAGACCTATTTTAGGGTGGTCAACGGTGAAATCACCAAAGGACAGAAAATAAAATTTGTAGCGACCGGTAGGTCGTACGAGGCCGATGAAATCGGAACCTTGAAACTTACGCAACATCCCAAACAGAAGATCTCAACCGGGGATGTGGGGTACTTGATCACCGGTATCAAAGATGCCCGTGAGGTAAAGGTCGGTGATACCATTACCGATTCGGCCAACCCTACGAAAAATCCGATCGGTGGCTTCGAGGATGTAAAACCCATGGTTTTCGCCGGAATCTACCCAGTTGACACCGAAGATTTTGAAGATCTGCGCTCCTCCATGGAGAAGCTTCAGCTTAACGATGCTTCCCTTGTCTTCACCCCTGAAAGCAGTGCCGCATTGGGCTTTGGTTTCCGCTGCGGGTTCTTGGGCATGTTGCACATGGAGATCATCCAAGAGCGTTTGGAGCGCGAATTTGACATGACCGTCATTACAACGGTGCCCAACGTGAGCTACCACGCCTATACCACAAAGGACAGGGAAACAGCCGTTATCGTAAACAACCCGTCCGACCTTCCCGACCCATCGACCGTTGATCGGGTTGAGGAACCGTATATCAAGGCGACCATTATCACGAAGTCGGATTTTGTTGGGAACGTAATGTCCCTATGTATAGAGAAACGGGGACAGATCGTTAACCAGACCTATTTGACCACGGAAAGGGTAGAGCTTATTTTTGACATGCCCTTGGCCGAGATCGTTTTTGATTTTTATGACCGCTTAAAGACCGTTTCAAAAGGTTATGCTTCTTTTGATTATTCGCCCATAGGCATGCGAGTGTCCAAACTGGTTCGGGTAGATATTCTTTTGAACGCCCAACCCGTGGATGCTTTATCCGCATTGGTCCATTTTGACAATGCACATACCATCGGTAAAAAAATGTGCGAGAAATTAAAGGAGCTCATCCCTAGGCAACAATTCGATATCCCCATTCAAGCGGCAATCGGTTCCAAGATCATTTCCAGGGAAACCATTAAGGCGTTGCGAAAAGATGTTACCGCCAAATGTTATGGCGGTGATATTTCCCGTAAGCGTAAATTGTTGGAGAAGCAGAAAAAGGGTAAAAAACGTATGCGCCAAGTGGGCAACGTAGAAATTCCTCAACAAGCTTTTATGGCCGTTCTAAAACTGAACGATTAACCGGTTTAGCTTCCCGGATTAAAAGGGAAAAAGTACGGTATCACAAAAGTGGCCGCTATCCAGATAATGATATTGAGCGGGGTCCCGACCTTTAGAAAATCATTGAATTTATAATTCCCGGGCGCATAGACCATGGTGTTCGTCGGATAGCTTACCGGGGTCATAAAGGTCAGGGAGCAGGCAAACATCACCGCCACCAAAAACGGCCTTTCGCTTATCCCCATCGCGGAGGCCAAACTGATGACTATCGGTGTCATCAAAGCGGCCGTGGCCTTGCTTGAAAGCACATTGGTGCTCAAAAAAGTAACCAGATACAATATACTTAGGGTCACTTGGGCATGATAATTTCCCAAGGTCTGCTCTATAAAAAGGGCGATTTTTTCGGCCCCACCAGTCTTTTCAAGGGCCGTTCCCATGGAAAGTACGCCTGCCATCATAAAGATGACCTTCCATTCCACTGCCTCGTATGCCTCTTTCGGTTTTAAGGTGGATGTGGCCACCAACAACAGAGCGCCGACCATACTGCTTATCAAAATGGAGGTGAGATTGAGCGAGGCCGCCAGTACCACACCTACAGCTATAACAATAGCGGGAACCGCTTTTCTATAATTGACCTTTTGGTGCTTATACTCGGACAGGGCCACCACCAAGCCCTGCTCGACCAGCACATCAACATCGGCTTCAGTGCCCAAAATCAACAGCATATCGCCCTCTGTCAACTTTACGTCGGCCAGTTTTTCGTACAAAATCTCCCCTCGCTGCCGTATGGCCAAAACCGATCCATTGTATTGCCTCCTAAAATTAAGGGAGCGCAGGGAGCCCTCCGTAAGCCTTGAGCCAAAAGGAACGATAACCTCATAAACATTTTTCTCCAGTTCTGATTCGTTAAACTGTTTGTCACCGGTCACCCTGTAGCCTTTTAAGTCCCGGATGGCGTTCAATGTCTTCGGCGGAACGAGGACTTTCATTACGTCCCCTTCCAAAATAAACGTTTCGGGGCCAATGCTTTTCCTGTTAAACCTATCCCTGGAAATGCTTAAGATCTGCACATTATGGTCGTTGACCAGTTTGGACAGGTGCAAAGGCTTGTCGCTATCGGGGCAATCCTTTTCCACCAACAGTTCGGTAATATACTTTTCTGCTTCTTTCGTAAGTACGTTCAACTCTTTTTTCGCCTTTGGCAAGAGCAGCGGTGCCACAAAAAATATATAGGCAAAGCCAATTGTCGCCAAGCAAAGGGCGGCCAGGCTAAACTCGAACATTCCAAAACCCTCCAATCCATATTCTTCGGCATAACTGCTCACCAAAATATTGGTGGAGGTGCCTATCAAGGTACAGGTGCCCCCAAAAAGTGCCGAAAAGGATATGGGAATCAACAACATGCCCGGAGATATCTTCGTCTCCCTACAAACCGTCAGTGCAATTGGCAAAAGTAGCGCCACCACCGCGGAATCGTTCACAAAGGCGGAAAACATGCCCGCAATAAGACAAAAGGTGATCAAGGCAATACTGTAATGTATTTTGGCCAGTTTTATGATCCTATCGCTAAGACCTCCCAAGATGCCCGAATTGAAGACCCCCGCACTTACCACGAACATGCACCCCAGGGTTATGGTGGCCGGATGATTGAATCCCGAAAAACCTTCCTTTGGATTCAGGACGCCGGCAACAATAAAGAGGGCCATTATAATAATGGATGTGGTATCTATGGAAAAATAATCCTTTATGAACAGGACGATTCCTATACAGATGATCACAATGGTAATAATCAAATCACTGCCCATATTGCGCGCAATTTAGAGTTCTATTCTTTGTTTGGCCACCTGTTTTTCTGTGCCGGCTCTACTATGGTACGTGAATAGAATCGTCTCTAAACCATTTTCGATTCTTCTTCAGAAAACAATTTTATTCTTTTTCGGGATTCTTTTCCTCTTTTTTAACTTGAATTTCCCTCCCCAAATAAACCAGTTTAAAGCCCTCGCCTTTTGGGGTAAAGTCTTTACTGTTGGCGGGTATGATCTCAATACTGCCGTCCGGGGATTTTGTGAACAAGGGTACAATGTCTCTTTCTTCCACGGTAATATCTATCAAATCATCATAGTGTTCCTTGTCCTCCAGATCAATCTCGTGTATGATAGGGTGCTTCCGTACCGTATCCATCAATTGGATAAAGTCATCGGTATGCGAAAAAAGTCCTTCTTTTGGGTTATTGTCAGGGTCGTTCACCTCTTCGGTATTTACAAGCCTGAAAGCTCCGTTCTCCCCAAATTGTCGTTGAAACTTGTTGATCGCGAATTTGTTGATATCCGAGTTCCCGGTCAACGCCATTAGATATCCCATATCGTTAAGCTCGATATTATCGGTTAGCGTATCGGAGAAAATATTGGCGGTAATGGCCTCAAGTCCCAATTTTTTCGCTTTTTCCACATTGTTTTGGTTGTTGTCTATCAATACGACGTGCCTATTGTTCTTCCTCAAATAGTTTCCGATGAGCCTGGACAGTTTGGAGGCGCCAATAATTAAAATACCCTCGGACTTCTTCAGGAACACGCCAACGAGCTTGGCAAAAAAACGGGCCGTAGTCGCATTTAACAATACGGTTCCCAGAACGATCATAAAGACCAACGGGGTAATGTATTCCGCGCCCGGTTCTCCCCTTGATACCAGTTTAGATCCAAAAAGCGAAGCAATACCCGCCGCTACGATACCGCGCGGACCCACCCATCCTATAAAAAGCTTTTCGTTGAATTTTAAATTGGACCCCTGGGCGCTCAGAAAGACCCCGATAGGCCGTATAAGGAATACAATTACCGCAAAAAGGGCAACGGTGTTCCAGTTGTAAATAAGTTCTAGATCGCTAATATTGATATTGGCCGCCAATAGGATAAAAAGGATGGAAATCAACAACACGCTCAGGGATTCCTTAAAATAAAGAAGTTCCTTGATGTTCGGCAGGTTCATGTTGCCCATGACCATACCCATCACCACTACGGCCAACAGGCCGGATTCGTGGGCGAACAGGTCCGATTCCACATATACCAGGAGTACCGTGGAGAGCGAAACCACATTGAGCAGGTAATGCGGGATAAAATTTCTTTTGATGGCAAATGCCAATGCATGTGCAAAGGTGAACCCAAAAGTCGTCCCGAACAGGATGATCTTACCGAACTCGATAAGTGCCGTTTGGGTAAAGGCCTGTCCCTCTCCAACACTAATGAACTCGAACACCAATACCGCGACCAAGGCCCCGATGGGGTCGATCAATATCCCTTCCCATTTCAGGACCGCCGAGACGTCCTTTTTTAGTGGAATGTTCCTAAGAATAGGTGTGATCACGGTAGGCCCGGTCACAATGATCAAACCGGAGAACAAAAAGGAAATTTGCCAAGAAAGTCCAAAAACATAGTGTGCTGTGACCCCTGCTCCAAAAAAAGTGACCACTGTACCGATGGTGATCAATTTGGTGATGACAGGTCCCACATTGGATATCTCCGCCCTTTTAAGGGTCAACCCTCCTTCAAAAAGTATGACACTTATCGCCAAGGACACAAAATAGTACAACCCTTCGCCCGGGAACAAGCCTTTCTCGCCATTCCAAATAGGTTCTATCAGTTTTGATCCGTCCTCCGTGTATAAAGTCGCTATGGGGCCTACCAGCAACCCTATCAATATAAGGGGTAAGATCGCAGGAAGCTTGAAGCGCCAAGCGACCCATTGTGCAATAATGCCAAGAATTATGATTCCAGCAAGTTCGAGCATCGTTTAAGTTTTGTGGAAATTTACTGTTTTTCTTTTAGATAATCATTCTTCAATATCCCTGTCAAGGGATAGAAAAGCGCATATCCGCCCAAACTATGGCCGTTTTAATGAAACTCTTCCCTTTTTTGTTAAAATAGGGCCAATATATCCTTATTTTTTCGCCATTTGGATGGTGCTTTTCTTATTTTGCACCCCATTTTACTTTCGGAATGACAATTTATCCCATAGAAACAGGTAATTTTAAGTTGGACGGAGGGGCCATGTTCGGTGTGGTTCCCAAATCTATTTGGAACAGGACCAACCCTGCAGATTCCAACAATATGATCGACCTTGCGGCCCGATGCCTTTTGATTGAGGATGGTGAGAGGCTTATTTTGATCGATAACGGCCTGGGCAACAAACAATCAGAAAAATTCTTTAGCTACTATCACCTCTGGGGCGATCATTCATTGGACAGGTCATTAAAAAATGCCGGCTTCCATCGGGACGATGTAACGGACGTTTTTTTGACCCATCTACACTTTGACCACTGCGGGGGCGGCATTCAATGGAACAAGGACCGCACAGGTTATGAGCCCGCCTTCAAAAATGCCAGGTTCTGGACAAATAAAGACCATTGGGAATGGGCCACCCGACCCAATGCAAGGGAAAAAGCTTCCTTTTTAAAAGAAAACCTTTTGCCCATGCAAGAAAGTGGCCAGTTGCATTTTGTGGACCGAAAGGAATCCTCTTTCATAGAAAATTCTGAACTCGGGTTCGGTATCCATTTCGTGGACGGCCATACCGATAAACAAATGCTACCGCATTTAAATTATAAAGGCAAGACCTTGGTCTTTGTGGCCGACCTGGTTCCTACCGTTGGGCATATTCCCCTGCCCTATGTGATGGGATATGACACACGGCCCTTGTTGACCTTAAAAGAAAAAGAATCCTTTTTAAAAAAAGCTGCAGAAAACGATTGGCTCCTCTTGTTCGAGCACGATGCACATAATCAAATCTGCTCATTGAAGCAGTCCGAAAAGGGAGCCCGCCTCGATGGCCTCTTTTCCTACAATGAAATATTCAGTATACAATAACCTCACATTTTTTACAATTAATTTTTATGAATCGCACATATAACAAACTATCATTCCTATCGCTGTCCGCCGCTCTATTTTTAATGGGTTGTGGGTCCACCGGATTGGTCTCGACCCCGGTTGAGAACATTGACTCTGTACCCTTGAAAGTCGCTGAACTTACCGAAACGCAGAAGAAAAACTGGGGACATTTGGACCTCATCAAGGACACGATACCGGGAATGAGCGTGGATAAGGCCTACGATGAAATCATTAAGAACAAAAAAGGAAAAACCGTTGTCGTGGCCGTTTTGGATTCGGGCATGGATCTGGAGCACGAAGACCTGAAGGGCGTCCTTTGGACCAATTCTGGCGAAATACCCGACAATGGCAAGGATGATGATGGCAATGGTTATGTGGACGATATCCACGGATATAACTTTTTAGGAAAATCCTATAATGAGCAATTGGAATATGTTCGAATGCTGCGTTTAAATATCGGAGATGCGTCCGAAAGGGCGGAAGCAAGACTTTTGCTCGATAAAGAATATCCCGAAGCTGTTCAGAACAAACAACAGTACGAACAAATATTCCAGGTGGTAAAAGGTGCCGATGAGCTGGTAAAAAGCGAGCTTGGCAAGGAAGCCTACACTAAAAAGGATTTGCTTTCCATTGAGCCAAAAACGGCACAAATGGAGCAAAGTGTTGCGGTATTGACCCAAATGTTCACCTATGGCGACAGTATTCCAGAAGTATTGGAAGAGCTCAAAGAAGGCATAACCTATTTTACAGATCAAGCAAATTACAACCTCAACAAAGACTTCAACGGCAGGGAGCCTGTGGGCGACGACCCTTACGATATTACCGATGTGCCGTACGGAAACGGAAACCCAAAGAACATGGTGGAAACCGAGAGCCATGGTACCCACGTTGCCGGAATTATTGCCGCAAAAAGAAACAACGGCATGGGTATGAACGGAGTGGCCAACAACGTTGAAATTATGAGTATTAGGGCCGTTCCCAACGGAGATGAATATGACAAGGACATTGCCTTGGGCATTAGATATGCGGTTGACAATGGAGCGTCCATAATCAACTGTAGCTTCGGGAAATCCTTTTCCCCTAAAGCCGAGTGGGTCTATGACGCCATAAAGTATGCCGCATCCAAGGATGTGTTGATCGTGCATGCCGCAGGAAACGATGGCGAGGACCTAGAGGTTCCGGAAAACAGGAATTATCCAAATGACGATATGGACAGGGATAGCGAATTTGTGGACAACGTGATTACCGTTGGGGCCCTTTCCAGCAGTTACGGTTCTGAAATGGTCGCGTCTTTCTCCAATTATGGAAAACAACGTGTAGATGTATTCGCCCCGGGCGACGCCATATATTCCACGATGCCCAATAGCGAATACGAATTCCAGGGCGGAACATCCATGGCGGCCCCAGCAGTTGCAGGCGTTGCTGCATTGATTCTTTCTTATTATCCAGACCTTTCCGCTTCCCAGGTCAAAAGTATCATCATGCAGTCCGGACTTAGGGCCAAGACATCCGTTATCGTTGCAGGGGATGAGACCAAAGCGACCACTTTCGACAAAATTTCCAAGTCCGGTAAGATGGTTAATGCCTATAATGCCTTAATTTTAGCGGACAACATCTCAAACGGTAAAATGACCTTAGAAAGCAATTCTAAATAAAATATGAAGCATTTACGATCCCTCTTTTTTTCGTCCTTTTTTGGGGCTACCCTTTTTTTAAGTGCGCAATCAAGTGACTGGCAACAGCACGTGGATTATACCATGGATGTACAAATGGATGTAAAGACCTATCAGTACACCGGCACCCAAAAATTGGTCTATACCAACAATTCCCCGGATGAATTGAGCCGCGTTTTTTATCATTTATACTACAATGCCTTTCAGCCCGGTAGTGAAATGGACATTAGGCTACAAAACATTAAAGATCCCGATAAACGGATGATGGTCGATGGAAAAAGCAGGATTGCATCCCTTTCAGAAAGTGAAATGGGCTACCTTCATGCTGAATTGCTTACCCAAGACGGCCAACCTGTTTCCTTTACAGAAGAAGGCACCATTCTTGTGGTCGATTTGGCCAAGCCTATTCCTTCCGGAGGAAAAACCACTTTAGAAATGACCTTCAAGGGGCAAGTTCCCCTTCAAATTAGACGCTCTGGAAGAAATAGTAGCGAGGGCGTTGCGCTTTCCATGAGCCAGTGGTATCCAAAACTTTCAGAATATGATTTTGAAGGATGGCATCCAAATCCATACATAGCCCGTGAATTTCATGGGGTTTGGGGAGATTTTGATGTAAAGATTACCTTGGACAAAGATTATACCGTTGGAGGCTCTGGATATCTTCAAAATCCAGATGAAATTGGACACGGATATGAAGCACCGGGCACAAAAGTAAAAACCAAGGGCAAAACCTTGACTTGGCATTTTAAGGCCCCGAAGGTTCACGATTTTATGTGGGCGGCCGATCCTGAGTATATCCACGACATTTATCAAATGGAAGATGGTCCTACCCTTCATTTCTTCTACAAGGATAACCCAGAGTTCAATGAAAATTGGAAAAACCTTCAGCCAAAAACGGCGGAAGCCATGAAGTTCTTTAGCAATAATGTTGGGAAATACCCTTATGAACAATACTCCGTGGTGCAGGGAGGTGATGGCGGAATGGAATATGCCATGAGCACCTTGATTACCGGCGAACGTGAATTCGGAAGCTTGGTCGGGGTAATGGTGCACGAAATGGCACACTCTTGGTTCCAGCACGTGCTTGCAACCAACGAATCCGAACATGAGTGGATGGACGAAGGTTTTACTTCGTTTATTAGCAGCTTGTGTATGAACCAGATCATGGAACAAAACAAACAAAACCCTTTTGAGGGTTCTTACCGTGGATATTACGCTCTGGTAAACTCAGGTCTTGAAATGCCCCAGTCCACCCATGCGGACAGATATACGACGAATTTTGCCTATGGGGTTTCAGCCTATAGCAAAGGTTCTATTTTCCTTTCCCAATTGGGCTATGTGATCGGACAGGACAAGTTGATGGAGACCATCCAAAAATATTTTGAAGACTTCAAGTTCAAGCACCCTGTTCCGAACGACATCAAAAGAACGGCAGAAAAGGTATCCGGTATGGAACTCAACTGGTATTTGACCGATTGGACGCAGACTACCAACACCATTGATTACGGTATCAAAAGTGTTGATGCAGATGGGGAGAACACCAAAGTTACCATGGAGCGCATAGGAGAAATGCCCATGCCTTTGGATATCCTGGTCGTTGGCAAGGATGGGACACAAAAAACATACTACGTTCCATTGCGTATGATGTACGGCGAAAAAGAAAACCCATATCCAAATTTGGACCGTACCGTTTTGGAAGACTGGCCATGGGCCTACCCAACGTACGAATTTACCTTGGACATGCCCTTGGAAAACGTGCAGGCCATTATGATCGACCCTTCTCAATTGATGGCCGATGTGGATGGTGAGAACAACGTATACCAAGCAGAGGAATAAGCAGCTTTCCTTTAACAGAACAACAAGGGTGGCCGTTTGTGCCGCCCTTTTTCATTTAATCTCAGATTTATTTAAGTAATTTGACCTTTCCAAAGAACTAGTCTCCATCATAATGTCTGAAGAAAATACAGATTCAAACGATACTAATACACCCCTAAGGTCCCCTCAAGGGGACTTTTCCTTTCCAAAAAAAGAGAAACTGACCAATAAAAAATTGTTCGAAGCGCTTTTTACAGAAGGCAAGTCCCTTCATGTATTTCCGGTTAAGCTGATCTACCTCCCTTCAAATTTTAGTGATGGCTCCAGAGTAAAGGTCGCTGTTGTCGCCCCAAAAAGAAAATTTAAAACGGCGGTAGACCGCAACCGCATCAAACGATTAATGAGAGAGGCCTACAGGCTCAACAAGCCCCTCATTTTTAACAACATTGAAAGGAATTTTGCGTTCATATTTTTATACCTTGGCAAGAAGGCTCCAAGTTTTGATGAAGTAGAAATAGCCATGAAAAAGCTGTTGGATGCCTTTGTAAATAAAGAATCCCATGAAAAGATTGATTAGAAAGCAGGTTTTGATTCCCGTTTTGGCGGTTGTGGTCTTGGTAGGGGCCAGTAGCTTTAAAAGCGACTTTTTTGAAATCGCCAAACAGATAGAAATTTTTACCACCCTCTTCAAGGAGCTCAACATGAACTATGTGGACGAGACCAATCCCGCAGAATTGATGGATTCCGCCATAAAAAACATGTTGGGAGAGCTAGATCCCTATACGCAGTTTTTGAATGAGCAGGATGTAGAATCCTTTAAAATCAACAACGCTGGGGAATACTCAGGTATAGGTGCCCTTGTCCGCTCATATGAAAATAAATTGTTGGTCGTAGAACCGTATCAAGGGTATGCAGCCGACAAAGCTGGATTAAGGGCCGGGGACGAGATTATTAAAATTGGGGAGACTGTGGTCGCTGATTTCGACGATAACGCCGGAGAGCTGCTCAAAGGGGCCAACAACTCTACTGTTGAGGTTACTTTTTTGCGACAGGGAGAAACCAAAACCACCACCATCACCAGAGGTGGCGTGGAGGTAGATGCCGTTCCGTTTTATGATATGATCGATGATAAAACCGGATATATTGTTTTATCCCGTTTTAACCAAAAAGCATCCAAGCAAACACAATCTGCTTTACAGGACCTTAAGGGACGTGGTGCCGAGAGGTTGATCCTTGATCTTAGGGGAAATCCGGGCGGGCTATTGTCCGAGGCCATCAACGTTACAAATCTATTTGTTCCGAAAGGAGAACTTATCGTTACGACAAAATCCAAGGTCAAAAAATTCAATCAGGAATACAGGACCCGGAACAAGCCGGAAGATGAAGAAATCCCGTTGGTGGTACTCGTCAACGGAAAAAGTGCTTCGGCGAGTGAGATTGTTTCGGGCGGACTACAAGATTTGGATCGGGCGGTAATTATAGGTGCAAGGAGTTTTGGCAAAGGGTTGGTACAACGCCCGCTCAAACTAACTTATGGTACGCAATTAAAGGTAACCATTTCCAGATATTACACCCCTTCGGGCAGATGTATACAATCCTTGGATTATTGGAACAGGGATGAGCAAGGAAATGCCGTTCGCAATACAACGTTCAATGAATTCACCACCAGAAACGGAAGAAAGGTCTGGGATGGCGGGGGCGTAATGCCCGATATCACCATCGAATCCTTAAAAACAAATTCGTTGATCGACGCTTTGGAATCCAACAATATCGTTTTTGATTTTGCCACAGAATATTTTTACGATCACAGTTTTGATTCTGTGGACAACTTTAGCTTTTCAAGCTCGGATTATAGTGCTTTCAAGGCCTATGCCGCAGAACAGAACTTCTCTTACCAGACAAAAACCGAACAAGTCTTGGAAGAAACCATCAATGGAGACGACACCTTATTGGGTGCCGATGTACAGGAAAAGTACAAGGACCTTCTCCTAGCGATAAATAGGGGAAAGATAAATGCATTGGATACCTATAAAGATGAAATCCAAAAGAATTTGGAGGATGAAATCATTACCAGGTATTTTTACAGGGAAGGTCTTTACAGGTATTATCTAAAACACGATGATGCAATTCTAACCGCAAAAGAACTATTGGCAGACAACACTAAATATTCCAATATTTTAAAGTAAAAAGTGCCTTTTACCAAATATCCTTATCAAGGCCAAAATATCGTTCCCAAAAAACAGCTCCATTGTCCCATGATCTCCGTGAAAACAACTCTTGAGGCGTTGCCCCGGGGTTTTCAATTTGCATAGGCCTTAAAGGGGTTGTCTTTTAATGCCTTCCTTTACCCATAATTTTGGTGTGGGAACGTTCGAAATTCGGGGTCAAGGCCCATTTCCACAAATTTGTACGGCAATCCCTCACAAAAAAGGGAATTAATTCTATTTTTGGGCATGCAACAACTTAAGGTCTGTGAACTTTTTGCGGGTGTTGGCGGCTTTCGCCTAGGATTGGAAAACACGGAACACTACAAAGTGGTGTGGAGCAACCAATGGGAGCCTTCCACAAAAATGCAGCACGCTTCTTTGGTCTATGAAGCACGTTTTGGGGCGGAAAGCCATTCCAATTCCAATATTGAAACCGTCAAAACCAAAGAAATTCCCGACCATGATGTTCTTGTTGGTGGATTTCCGTGTCAAGACTACTCTGTTGCAACTTCCCTCAAGAATTCCAAGGGTCTTATTGGTAAAAAAGGGGTGCTTTGGTGGTCCATTCACCGAATTTTGTCCGAGAAAAAAAATAAGCCGAAATATCTTTTTTTGGAAAATGTGGACCGGCTTTTAAAATCGCCCTCTAGCCAAAGAGGAAGGGATTTTTCTGTTATGCTCCGTAGTTTATCAGATTTGGGCTATGCTGTGGAATGGCGCGTGATAAATGCAGCAGAGTATGGAATGCCCCAGCGCCGAAGGCGCGTTTTTTTTCTGGCATATTTTAAGGATACGGAAATTTACAAAAAGCTTCAGAAAAACAATCCCTCCAAGTGGATTTTAAAGGAAAGCACTTTTTGTGACGCTTTTCCTGTTGACCGATCGGCAAAAAATCTGGTTGAATTTGATCTGGAAGAGGATTTGGTAGTGTTGTCCAATAATTTCAATAAGGAACAAGGCCTCTCGCCATTCCTGAACACAGGAGTTTGTATAAACGGAAAAGTATCTACTCTAAAAACTACGCCATCCTATGATGGAAAAAGGACCGTACTCTCCGATATTTTGAAAAAAGGTCCTGTTCCTTCCGAATATTACCTTGATGGCGCCGATTTGCCCAAATGGGAATATTTAAAGGGCGCAAAAAAAGAAATACGCAAGACCAGCGCTGGTTTTGAATACAATTATAGCGAGGGCAGCATGGTTTTCCCCGATGCCCTTGATCAACCTTCCAGAACTATTATAACCGGTGAAGGCGGCAAGTCCCCGTCCCGGTTTAAGCACGTGGTCCAAACTTCCAAGGGACTGCGAAGACTCTTACCTGTTGAATTGGAACGGTTGAACATGTTTCCAGATGATCATACCAAATTGGAGGGCATTTCGGATGCCAAGCGTGCTTTTTTTATGGGCAACGCTCTGGTTGTGGGCATTGTGGAAAAATTAGGTGTTTCCCTGTTCCGGAAAATAAACGAACTTGAAAAGCAACTTCAAAGCTGAAAAACCTGTGAATCTTATTCTAAAATTGGATTTTTTGGAGCAGATTGGCGTGGCGTTTAATCAATTGATGTTGTCATTCTTTCTATGTACTTATTAATCTTTTGAAGAATAACACCCCTATGGTCCCCTTGAGGGGACAATTATTAACCCTTTAGCATTCTTTTGTGTGGAATGCCATCTTCCAAATATTCTTCCCCAGTGGCATTAAAACCTAATTCCGTATAAAATTTTAAGAGATAGGATTGTGCGGATATTTCTATGGATTTATCGGGAAACCTTTGGTTTATAGCTGCCAATGAGGCTTGCATAATCTGTTTGCCCAATCCATATTTTCGTTGTTCTTGGCTTACCACTACCCTGCCAATACTTACGTTGTCAAAATAATCACCTGGTTTAAAAATCCGGGTATAGGCAACAACCCCGTTATCTTTAATTCCCATGACATGGAGCGCTTTTTGGTCCTTGTTGTCCACATCTTGGTATACACAATCTTGTTCCACTACAAAAACCTCGCTACGCAGTCGTAGAATTTGGTAAAGTTCTTTGGTAGAAAGCTCATCAAAAGTTTTAACGGATACTTGCATTAATCTTGGACTATTACGCTTTTGGAATCACACTTATCAAACTCGGGCTGTATGTTGACATGGTTTATGCCATGTTCATGGTAGACATGTTCCTCAATTTTTTCAAGGATCTCATCAAACTCGGAAAGGCGGATATCATTTTTAAAGTCGATATGGGCCTCCATGTGCACTTCATCTTCATTGAGCTGCCATATATGCACATGGTGCACATTTTTCACCGGTTCTATGGTACAGATGGATTCCACAATGTCCTGGATTACCACTGATTTTGGGGTGAAAAGCATTAATACCTTGGTGGAATCCTTCAATAGGTCATATCCCATATAGATCAAATAGACACCTATGATCATGGTAAGGATGGCATCTACCCAATAAATTTGGAAATATTTCATCAAAATACCTCCTATCAATACGGCCACCGATGCCATCATATCGGTAAGTAGGTGCAAATAAGCGGATTTCATGTTCATATTGTCCTCCGAATCTTTTTTTAGGAGCAATACGCTAAAACCATTGCCCGCAATGGCTATCAAAGCGAGCCAAATTACCAAGTTGGATTCTATTTCCTGTGGTTCCATCAACCGTTCAACAGCTTCCTTCATTAAAATTATGGCCACGACCACCAAGGTCGCTGCATTGATAAACGCAGCCAAAATTTCCGCACGCTTGTATCCAAAGGTCTTTAGATTGGATGCCTTTTTCTTTCCCAACCGCCTTGCAACATAACTTATAATCAAGCTAAGTACATCACTAAAATTATGGAGCGCGTCGGACAACAGCGCCAAACTTCCTGAAAGGAGACCTCCTATAATCTGTGCCAATGTAATCCCAATGTTGAGAAAAATAGAGATAAGGAGATTTCTTCCCTTTAGATCGGGATGTGCGTGCGAATGTGAATGTGAATGTCCGTGGTGATGATGGTGGCCCATAGAACTTAACTACAAGGAATTTTTTCGATTCTACGTTCGTGCCTGCCCCCTTGAAACTCTGTTTTCAAAAACGTTTCCACCATATCCAAGGCTTGGGGAAGTGCTATAAATCGTGCCGGTAAACTTAAAATGTTGGCATCATTGTGCTCCCTGGCCAATTGGGTAATCTCTTTGTTCCAGCACAGGGCGCCCCTAACACCTTGGTGTTTATTTATGGTCATCGTGGCCCCGTTGCCGCTACCGCATATAACAATGCCGAAATCTACCTTCCCTTCTTCCACATCCTTTGCTACGGGATGGGTAAAATCCGGATAGTCAACACTATCGGTTCCATCGGTTCCGTAGTTGACAACTTCTATTCCCTTAGATTTCAACAGACCGATAATGGCAAGTTTGTAATCGGTTCCCGCGTGGTCGTTTCCTATGGCAATTTTCATGGTTATAGTATTAAAATGGGTACATAGCAAAGGTACAACATCTTTTCATGTTCCGTTGTTTATAAAAATGATGGGATTTTTGCATTGGGTTAAAAAACAACCAATTAACAATAACACCATTTTGTTAATTATTTACACAAAACTTCTGGTAACGAAATTTTGTAATTCAAGAAAATCGATCAGTAGGAATAATTATTTAATGTTGCGTTGATATTCGATTAAAAATTAATCAACCAATATCAAGAACTTTTTTACGGTAATTAACATTAAAAACACATTAACTTTTCAATAAATTGATGTTGATAACGGTTATTAAAAACTGTGTACAAAAAATCTAATCGTTTGATTTTTAAATTTCTTGTGGTCTTACAAATTGTGAACAAACTATTTTGATCGTTCAAAGCAACTTTTTTGAAAGAATTTTATTCCACATTTCAACGATCCATCATAACCATCATTTTAATTAAATTTTAAAAAGAAGAAAAAATATAATATTGATTATTGTTGATAAAGTTGACTTTGTTTGAGATTACTCTTCCTTTCCTTGTTGGTCAAGGATTATAATTCGTATTTTTCAAAAAAATAAGGACGTTAATGTCAAAGAAAAAGAAGAGAGCTGGTAGTCAGCGAAAGAATGAAATTACGAAGGGCATTTTCACCGTACTGGAAAAGGAACCATCTAAAAGCTTCAATTATAAGCAAATAGCATCAAAACTCGGAATAGACGATACACAGGACCGAAACCTTTTGATCAAACGTTTGGGACAGTTAAAGGCGAGTGAACGTATTTTGGAGCCCGAACGGGGCAAGTATCAAAAGAAGCGATCACTTCATACGTATTACACGGGTAGGGTGGATTTGACCACAAGTGGCAACGCCTATATCATTGTGGATGAACTGGAAGACGACATCTTTGTACAGAACAATAATTTGAACAGGGCCTTTCATGGGGATACGGTCGAGGTTTTTATCAAACCAAGACGTAAGAGCAAAAAAATGGAAGGTGAAATTTCCAAGGTACTCGAGCGCAAGAAGACCTCTTATGTAGGTATTGTGGACAAGCAGAAAAGTTTTGCTTTTGTTCGTCCTACCGATTCCAGGATGTATACCGATATTTTTGTCCCACCGGAAAAATTGAAAAAGGCGAACGATGGCGACAAGGTATTGGTCAATATGGGTGATTGGCCGGATGATACCGATTCTCCATACGGGGAAATTGTGGAAGTACTGGGACGCCCCGGGGAACACAACACCGAGATACATTCCATTTTGGCCGAATACGGTTTACCGCATGAGTTTCCTTATGAGGTAGAACAGTTTGCCAAAACATTGGATACCAGTATAAAGGAATCGGAAATTGCCAAGCGAAGGGATATGCGCGATGTGCTTACCTTTACCATAGATCCAAAGGATGCCAAGGATTTTGACGATGCCCTTTCCTTCCAGAAATTGGAGAATGGCAATTATGAAATAGGAATCCATATAGCCGATGTATCACACTATGTTCAGCCGGATACCATTTTGGAGGACGAAGCCTACGATAGGGCCACATCGGTATATTTGGTGGACCGTGTGGTTCCCATGTTACCGGAGGTACTGTCCAACATGGCCTGTTCCCTTCGACCCAACGAGGAGAAGTATACCTTCTCTGCGGTTTTCGAAATGGACGACAATGCCAAATTGGTCAATCAATGGTTTGGCAGGACCGCCATTAATTCGAACGAACGTTTTGCCTACGAAGAGGCTCAGCACATTATTGAAACCGAGCAAAACAAGATTCCAAAAGAGATATCCATTCGCGAAAACGCTTATTCGGTATCTGATGATGTTGTGGATGCCGTTCTCACTTTTGATCGGTTGGCAAAGATCATGAGGCAGGCCCGAATGGACGCCGGAGCCATTTCTTTTGATAAGATAGAGGTCAAGTTCCATTTGTCCGAAGACAATGAGCCTGTCGGTGTTTTCTTTAAAGAAGCAAAGGACGCCAACAAATTGATCGAGGAATTTATGCTCCTGGCCAATAGAAAGGTTGCCGAGTTTATAGGAAAACAGAAAAAAACGTTTGTGTACCGGGTGCACGACAAGCCGGACGAGGACAAATTAATGGCCCTCAACGGTGTTATTTCCAGATTCGGACACAGTATAAACCTAAAGGACAGTAAGACCATTAACCAGTCCCTAAACAAGTTGTTGGAGGACGTAAAGGGCAAGAAAGAACAAAACTTGGTGGATACCTTGGCCATCCGTAGTATGAGCAAGGCCATTTATACCACGGAAAATATTGGGCACTACGGACTGGGATTTGACTACTATACCCATTTTACTTCACCCATACGGCGTTATCCGGATGTAATGGTCCACCGCTTGCTACAACATTATCTGGATAAGGAAAAAGCACCAAAAGCCACCGTATACGAAGAAAAGTGCAAGCATTCCTCCGATATGGAACTATTGGCGGCCAATGCGGAGCGGGATTCCATCAAGTACATGCAGATCAAGTTTATGGAGGACCACAAGGACCAGGAATTCCTTGGTGTGATTTCCGGCGTTACCGAGTGGGGCATATATGTAGAGATTGTTGAGAACAAATGTGAGGGCATGGTACGTATCCGCGATATTAAAGATGATTACTATATTTTTGATGAACGCCAGTATGCCATAGTGGGAGAGCGAACCAAACGGATGTATCAGTTGGGAGACGAGGTTTACGTAATGGTGAAAAACACTGATTTGGTAAAAAGGCATCTCGACTTTTCGTTGATCGGTAAAAAGAAATAATACTATTTTGGAATAAAGTTTGTTATCCTATTGAGAACCAAATTTTTATAACATGAGAATTATTACGATTGTTATTTTGTTCCTATCCCTTCAATATATTGAGGCCCAGGATGCTACCATAACCCAAAACCTACAAAAGTTTACCGAAGTAAAGGGTTTTGATGGTATTTCCATCAACTTGATACGATCAAATGAAAACAAAGCGGTGATTACTGGTGCAAATACCACCAATGTGGCCATTGTCAATAATGAAGGTATTTTGAAAATCCGAATGGAAATCGTTAAAATATTCAGTGGATATAGAACCTATGTAGATCTTTATCACTCTGAAGAATTAGTGGTTATAGATGTAAACGAGGATGCAAGAATTTCTTCCGATGATACCTATGTGCAAAAAGTCTTGGAACTTAAGGCACAGGAGGGCGGGGAGCTGGAAATCAATTGTGAGGTAGACCAGCTGTTGATAAAAGCGGTTTCCGGCGGTAAAATTTTTGCTGGGGGCTTTTCCAATAACCAAGATGTGATCATCAATACCGGTGGTGAATACAGCGGAAGAAACTTTAAAACAAAGTTTACCACCATTAACGTCAATGCAGGTGGCAATGCCGAAATTTATGCATCGGACTACGTAAAGGCCAATGTAAAGGCCGGTGGCGAAGTACTGGTATATGGTGATCCGAAGAAAATGGACGAGCAGACCCTTTTTGGTGGAAAAATAAAAAGAGTGAATTAAAAATGATTGATGATATCCAAGCTGCGATCCCTTTGGGATTTCTATTGAGCTTTATGATCGGACCTGTTTTCTTTGTTTTGTTGGAAACGAGTGCCACAAAAGGTTTCAGGGCGGGAGTAAGTTTGGATATAGGGGTAATTTTGGCCGATATTGTTTTTTTGCTCATTGCCTATTTCAGCAGTTTTCAGTTATTGGAGAATTTGAGCAACGAACCTGGATTGTTTGTTTTTGGGGGGATGATCTTATTGGTCTACGGAATTTTTCTTTTTGTAAAGAAGGCCAAGAAAAAGACCAATGTCAGGGCATCTAAGGGTACTTATTTTGGACTGTTGGCAAAGGGATTTCTTTTGAATTTTATAAATATCGGCGTATTGGCATTTTGGTTGGGGCTTATTATCGTTGTCGGACCCAGTTTGGAGAACAATCCCAATAGAATGATGGTATTTTTCGGTACCGTGTTGGTAGTCTATTTTGCAACCGACCTGATTAAGATTATTTTGGCCAAACAGTTAAAAAAGTACTTGACCCAAGAACGTATCGTTTTGATTAAAAAGGGATTGGGAATTGTATTGATCATTTGTGGTATCGTATTGATAAGCAAGGGTTTTTTACCGAGCGACAGGTTTGATCTACAGGAACGTATTGAAAGAATAGAGGATTTATAAAACAAAAAAACCCAGCACTTAGTACTGGGTTTTTGAGGCATCGAGCGGATTCGAACCGCTGTACAAGCTTTTGCAGAGCTCTGCCTAGCCACTCGGCCACGATGCCAAAGGGATTGCAAAGCTAAAAATATTTTATGAATATCTGGATTGAAAATAATCTAAATATTCATTCAATGATTTTGAGGCATCGGGTGGACTCGAACCACCATAAAAATCCTTGCGGGACTTTGTCTATCCAATTCGACCACAATGCCGTTTAGAATGATAAAAGCAAAAATATAAAAACATAATTTTATTCAATGCTTAATTATCAGCGGTTTATCGAGTAATTCCGAGTTTCACCGAAACACTTTCCACATCGCCCCCAATCGGTGGATTAATTTTGGAAACTTCTACTTCCACTTCGGTTACTTCTTGTATTTCTTTAAAAATACGATCAATAATACGCTTGGCCACATGTTCCAATAAATTGGAACGTACCTTCATTTCTTCTTTTACAATATTGTTCAGATGAACGTAATCCACAGTTTCACTCAACTGATCGGAGATTGCAGGTCGGGAAAGATCTGCGGAAATCTCAAGATCTACCCTGTAATCGCTCCCAATGAGCATTTCTTCCTTTAAACATCCATGATTGGAGTGTATCCTAATATTTTTTAACCTGATTTTACCCAAAACTGTGAATTATAAGAAAGGGCAAAAATACGTGAAAACACATTAAATCAATACATACATCTACAGTTACTTATTCCTTGGAAAAGATCCATTCCAACGGTAACTACATGCGTACCTGTGCTATATCCCAAAATTTCATTGGTGATTACCTGATAGGAATAGCCAAAATAGAAATTGCTTTTTTTAAGACCGGCTATAGGTGCTATGTACAATGGTTTTCCTAATTGATCGTTCAAAAAACGATAGGTGAGACCCACGTAATAGTAATCTTCAAAATCACGGAAACGGAACTTGGCGTTCAAATCGGTAACGGAACGGCCATCGCTTTCGAACCACTGAAAGAAAACAGAGGGTTCAATTTCCAGTTTACTGTTCTTGCTCTTGGAAATGCTGTACCCGGAATATACGTAGTAGTTTCTGAGTTTATTGGGCTCTATGGTAATAATATCGGTATTGAAATTGGACAGATCCTTGTTCAGGACATTCCCTGCATTTGCACTAAAGAAGAACTTGTCATAACGATAAAGTACCCCAAGATCAAAATTGTGGTTGGTGGTGGCCTTATCGTCAGCTGGTAATTGCCCGTTGTTCTCCCTGAATTGCTCCACATCTATCCTAAACTGGTTAAAGTTGTAAGAGATACCAAAAGAGAGAAAGATATCGTCGTACCTATCCAGTGTCAAATGGTGTGCAAAAGAAACCCTGGCACCTCTTTGTCTGGTATATCCATTGCTATCATTATAGAGCATCATACCAACTCCCGATCTATTCCCTATTCTGGCGTCTGCGGCCAAGGTCTGTGTATCTGGAGCATCTTCTATTCCTACCCATTGTGTAAGACCGTTTAGACGGACTTTTATATGATCACCGATACCCGCATAGGTAGGGGACATTAAAAATGGATTATCTGCAATGTATTGGGATAATTGGGGTACGGTCAACTCTTGTCCCTTGGCATTTATTGCCAAGGAAAACAATAAGATGGCTACGTATATTCTTTTTTGCATGGGGCTATAGCAGGTTAAGTGTTTATTCTCTGTATAATGTAAAGTGACCTACAAACTCTCTGTTATCCTGTGCTCCCTCAAGTCGTACAACATACCAGTAATCTCCGGTAGGCAATGGTTTACCTTCGTAATTTCCATCCCAACCCTTAACGTTGCGGGTCATCTCTTCCACTACTCTACCATAACGGTCATAAATCTTGATTAGTACGTCAGGGAACCCTTCAATGTTGTCAGGTATCCAAAAGTCGTTGCGACCGTCGCCATCTGGGGTGAAAAAGTTCGGGAATTCGATATCTATGAACTCCATAAAGATCTCTGCAGTGGCCTCACAACCGTTTTGATCGATCACTGTTACCGTATACGTTCCTGTACTATTAATAAAGAAAGTGTTGTCCGTTCCATTATCCACATCATTGAAGTAGAAGGTATAATCCTCCACACCACCATCGGCAATTGCCGTAATTTGATTGATGGTTGTGTTCTCCAATGTCAGTACCAATGGTTCAAAAGTAGCTATGGTAAAGTCATAGGTGGCCATACATCCATTGGCATGTGCTATGGTGAGGTAATGGTCGCCTGGCGTCATATTGGTAAAGTCGGCCGACAATTGCATATCTGCCGGGTCTGTGGAATCCAAGGCATACATTAGGTCGCCGGCAATGGATTCATCTTCCAAAACAATGTTCAAATAGTTGTTGGGTAAGTTTCCGGTACACTCGTACATAGGGGTTACCGTGGCGGCCAGAACAACACCTGGATCTATTTCGACGATTACATTGGTCTCACAACCTTGCGCATCCCTGATGAACACCACATGTGCACCCGCGGTCAAGTTTTGGAACAAGGTCTGATCTTGTACAAAATTTGCATCGGCACTACTGTTCAAACTTGTTTCGTATGGAGCTGTTCCTCCAGAAATTTGAATTTCGAACGAACCATCGCCACTTTCAAAACATACCTCATCGGTAATATTGATGGCTTCCGCAACAATGGGCTCTGGTTGCTCAAGTTCGAACTGGAACGTAATGAAACATCCGTTTACATCCTGGGCAATAACATCGTAAATGCCCGGAGCCAAATCGGTAAAGGTGTTTACGGTATCGAATCTATTAAGGCTAGGTGAAATGGCGTATAAAATTTCACCTGTTCCACCGGATACCTCAACGGAAATGGTACCATCTTCCATTCCGGCACAGGTAATATCGGTAAATTCTTGTCTTTCCACTTGCAAAGGAGCTGGGTCCAGGATAGGGATTATTGGAGATTCTTCAATACAATCTTCGCTGGTTACCCTAACATAATATTCACCGGCCATAAGGTCATCGAACCTTCCTGTGGTATTGGGTCCATCTACCAAATTGCTGAAACCGGGATCGCTGAACAATTCGTAGCTATAGTTGCCCAGACCACCAGTGGCTCTGGCAATAATAGTTGCAGTGGCTTCTCCGGCACAATTGATGAAAGCTGCCCTATCATCTATTTCCAATATTAATTCAGGTGGCTCTCGAAGACTGACCTGATTGGAAATCATGGCAGTACATTGATTGGCATCCCTTACTTCAAATTGATACTGACCGGCTCCCATGTTCAAGAAATCATGATACGTAGGATTACCAAAATCTTCCCAAGTTGACGTATTTTCATCAAAATACTGGTAAGGAGCTGTTCCACCCGTAGCGGATAAACGCATGCTTCCATTGGTCAAACACGTCAGGTCCTCAAGTTTGATCAGAGAAGCTCTTACCTCTGTTGGTTCCGAAATGGTAACGGTATCTGTGGTATCACTACAGCTCCAATTATCGGTAACCGTAATACTGTAGGTTCCGGCACCTAAATTGTTGAACATGTTGCTTCTTTGGGGACCTGTGGTGAATACAATGGTCGTTCCCGCTTCATCATAATAATTCAATTGATAATCATAGGAACCGCTGCCTCCGGTCACTGGATCTGCCCAAACTGATGCGGTGTCATCTCCATAGCAATCCAATGAAGTGGAGGATACGTTGATATCCGCAACTATTGGGGCTGGTGGCAGCAAGGTCAACGTTCTATCTTCAAAACAACCGCCAGCATCGGTAACCCTAATAGTATAATCATCTGCTGACAATCCTGTGAACACATGGCTTTGTACATCATTGATAGTGAAGACCTGCATTGTGTTCATATTGGTTAAAACGATATCATATGGGGCATATCCGCCTACTGGTGCTACAAGAATTTCACCAAGATCATTGGTACAGGTAACGCTGGCTACTTGTTGTGGTGCAAAATCCAACTCAGCGCTTGGTGAAACTATGGTCACGGTACCTGAGGTGGCATCACAAAAAGGAGTACCTGTCGCGGTGACTTCAACATAATAGTTGCCACCTATCAAATCTGGGTGTGTTATCGCAAATGAACCCGACGCCGTGTTTTCATTTCCGGAAACGATCAGGGTTCCATCAGTTCTATATACTTCATAATCATAAGCTCCTGCATATCCGGTAACATCTATCGTAATTTCACCTGCATCATCAAAGCACATTGCCGCAGCGGTCGCCGTTGCCACCACATCTATGGTATCGTAAGGAGCTACAGTGTAAATTGTCTGTACATAACAACCGGTAACATCATTGGTTGCCCTGAATGTATAACTACCGGGTTGGGTCAACTCAAAAGTTGCCGTAGTTGCTGTAACCGAGCTAGGTACCACACTTCCATAAGGATTTCCAACGGGCAACAATTCGAATGTGTAGGTATCGCCAGGGGTAGATTCCGTAACGGTCAGGATTACGCTTTCTGGATTCAGACAAGTTATAGCTATATCTTGAGAGGCATCCAATGTGAACGTGTTCAAAGGTTGAACTGTAATACTATCCGGGAATTCACAACCATTGGCATCCCTAACCACATAGTTGATGGTTTGTACGGTTCCATTGTCAACAACATCAAAAGTAGCGTTCGAACCGAAACCATTTCCATTAAAACTGTAGAAATATGGAGCGGTTCCTCCCGTGGCCGTAACGGATATGGTTGATTCATCCACGGAATTGCTCGGGGTACAAACGAACGGTGTTGCCGAAGCTGTTGCGTCCAGAACAGCAGGTTCAATAATGCTCTCTGCCTTAACGTCCTCACATGATCTGGAAGAAACCACACGAACTTCGTAGTTTCCTGCAGGCAGATTTTCGAACAAAGGATTATTTTGTAATGGTCTGCTAGGCGCACCGGCACTAAGTCCGATCAATTCATATTGGTAAACAGGGTTGGTTGCGGTAGACGGATTAAGTACAGCTAAAATACTTCCATCACTTCCACCGAAACAGCTAACATTTTGTACTGTAGCATCCAATAGTTCTGGATCTACCTTGTCATCCAATACTTGGGAAACAACATAGGTACAAGGCTCGGTAGTATCCAAGTCTGTTATGGTAAATACATAGGTCCCTGGTTCCGTAAGGTTGGTGAAAACACCATCAGTATTAGTGATAACGGTCGATGTAACCGGGCTCACCGTACTGTATTGTAGGTTAGAAGAACCACCGGTCACCGTTACGGTTATTTCTCCTCCCGGATTGATGGTACAATCCATAGGTTTAACAACGGCTGCCGTGGCAGTCATAGCGTTGGTCAATACCACAGGTCCTACGGTGGTAAAACATCCCCATTGGTCTTCAATATAAACTTCGTAGGTACCGGCGCCCAATCCAGAGAATACGGTATTGGTCTGTGGTGAACCTACGTTGGCTCCATTTCGGATCAATTGATAGGTATAATTGCTTCCTTGGCCACCACTAACAGGATTGGTTGCTGGTATGCCCACAACTTCAATTTCTCCTTGAAGGTTGGTACAATTGGCTTGATTGATTCTTAAATCGGCCACAATAGGGTCGGGAACGGTAAGGTCAACATCTGTAAGTTGCACTGAACACCCTTCTTGGTCCATTACCCAAACTTCGTAAGTTCCAGCGGAAAGACCATCAAATCTTGCATTGGCCACGTAGTTTGCCGGGTTGTTCGGATCTGGGTTCGGAGTTGTATCTACATAGTAGGTATATCCGCCCCATCCACCTTGAACGTCGACAACTTCAATAATTCCGTCATTTCCTGGATCACAGGTTATCGGTGTTATTTCAGTATTTCCTGTAATGGCCGAAGATGGTCCTGCAATGGTAAAGGCTTCAATATTGGTACATTCCGGGAAGGCATCTTGTGTAATTTCCACAATATAGCTGCCTGCTGCAATGTTTATTGCTGCAGTAGGCCCCGTTGTAGCGGAGTTTCCATTGGCAACTACGGTATCATCGGACAGATCTGTCGGTGTTCCGTTGGTATTGTAAATGGTCCAATTGAACCCACCGGAATACGTGGCATCCAAAAGTTCAAAGGTTACTTGACCACTAGCCGTTCCATAACAAATTACATCGCTCACCACATTTACATCAATGGTAAAGGTATTGGGGTCTGCAATGGTTTCCGAAGTAGTGACGGTACAACCAGTATCAAGATGTCTGACAACAAAATTATGTGTTCCTGCGCTCAAACCACCGAATACGTTGGATGCTTGCCAATTAGCTCCATTATCAATACTGTACTCGAAACGACTTGGATCTCCCGCCGTAGAGCTTACGGTAATGGTGATTTCACCATCGGCCCCTGGATTACAGCTTATAGGATCGGTTATAGCAGCCGTTGCATTGGTGATTTCATCAAATGGGTCGATAGTAGCGGTGGTAGTTCCCACACAACCATTGTCGTCATACACATTGATGGTATAGCTTCCTCCGTTCACATCAGTTTCAATATAAACAGGGTTATTACCGGATTGAACCACTAAGGAGCCTGCATCATTGATGAATTCGTAACGAACGTAAGTACCGCTTCCCCCTGTGATGGAAGAACCATCAACAGTGATAATGGCATTGTTCATGTTGTTGCCAGCAGTACAGGCAAATTGATCAACGGTCGGTGCAGGTACTATTATTTCCTCTGGTTCACTAATGATAACCGTTTCAATATGGGTACAGTTGTTGGCTGCCGTAACTTCAATAGTATATGTTATACCAGTTACGGAACCAGCAAGACCAGTAAAGTTTGCTGTAAAGTTTGTATTTGATGTAGGTGCGATCGGTACGGATATTGATCCATCGGTGGCTGAAATGATTTCAAAGGAGTATGGACCAATTCCATTATCTATGGCAGTTACCGAAATTGTACCATCATCGGCACCATTACAGGTTACATCGGTATACGTTGAGGTAAAAGATGGTATAGGCGCATCGGGAACATCAACTGTAATGGATTTTGAACAATAGGGCGCGGTTGTCCCAATATCATAGACCAACACTTCGTAACTGCCGGCGGCCCCTGCTTCTGTCCAAGTAAATTGGTTGGAAGCATCTAAGGTCAAAGCACCTCTGGGCTCATCATATGGATCTGGACCATTGATCTCAAACTCATAGTTTCCAGACCCTGAAAGCACTTCTATCTGTAATTCTCCGTAGGCCAAAATACCTGGTTCACAATCCAATGCAACAGTTTGTATTACATTGAATTCCAATGGAGGGTATATATCAAATGTTTCGGAATCCGAGCAACCATTTAGATCTCTAACCGATACTGATTGATTTGTGCCGGAACTTAGGCCTGAAATGGTATATTGGTCGCTGCCATCAAAAGTGAACGCCTGGTATGCCGAACCGTTCACGCTTATTTGGAACGGTGACATTGCTACTGCGGCATTGTCCAAGGTTATGGTCACTTGGAACTGTCCTTCCTCGACACATTCATCTACTACTACTAGCGATATTTCCGGGCTTGGATCTTCAAGTACGGTTATTGTCTCGCTTTGGATACATCCGTAGGCATCCATTACATATACCATATAATCCCCGGCCTCTACATTGGCAGAGGAGCTGCTGGTCCATCCAGCACTTGTAGCAGTTGGTGCCGGGTCGGTATCCAACAAATATTGGTATGTATACGGAGCGGTACCATATCTTCCTGTGGCGGCAATAACTCCGGCATTTGGGTTACAGTTGTCGTTTTGTGGACTTGTCACATCTAAATCCAGCGCATTGGCAGATTCACGAATCGTAAATTCTCCACCGTCTACGGAACAGCCATTATTTGGTCCTCCAACTTCTGATAACAACAGATAGTATTCCCCTGGAGGAAGTACACCAAAATTGTTAATGGTCACCGTTGTTGGAGTGTTAACGGGTGCTGTTCCGCTATAGCCCGTTGATACATTGGATTGCCTATTAAAAATTTCATAGTTTACCGAGGTTGCCAAAGCATCAAACCCGGTGAAAGTAAAGGAGATGTTTCCATCTGAGGAACCGGTACAACTCACATTGTTTATGGCATCCAGATTAGATGTCATTAAAGAAGGTGTATTGATCGGAGCTGCAGCTTCTTCAAAATAATAACAGTTGGTAGTGAGGTCAAATACCACAAAGGTATAGGTGATACCTGGAGTAAGGCCCGTAAAAGTTGCTGTGTCCCCACCTGGTGTATCAGGAGGAATATAATCGTTCGCTTGATCATCTACGTAAGGAGCGGTATAATTTTCCAAGATGGCAAACTCATAATTTCCACTTCCAACAGCAGATCCTACGGTAACTATTGCAGTACCTCCAGATACACAATCTGCGGTAGTTGTACTCACGTCAATATCAAGATCATTGGGTGGGGATGCAATAATTTCTGTTGTATAAGAAGCACATCCGTTGGCATCAACAACATCTATTTGATAGATTCCAAATTCCAATACGGTAAAGGTATGGTCTCTGGATCCAGGTGTAGTTGTATAGGTTTGAGGAGCAATACCGTTGTTGGCGGTTAGTATATAGGTATATTCAGCCGTTCCACCTGAAACCCCTGATACCGTTATCGAACCTGGGTTTGTTACACCAGAACTGGAATCACAAGTAATAGGTACATCCGTTGTAGTATAGGTAATAGGGTCTGGCTCCGATATTACAACAGTAAACGGGTCGGAAACACAACCTTTTGAATCTGTCACCGTAACTTCGTAGTCACCGGCAGGCAATCCTGTTGTTTGGCTGCCGTAATTGGTGGGGCCATTGGTTTCAACCACATTGATAGTGTATGGAGGAACACTCACGGAAGTATCGATTACGATATCCAATGCTCCTGTATTTTCCCCATTACACAAAATATGCGTTGGTGTAATGCTGCTGATCACGGGTTGAGTTGCCGGGGTAATAATAATACTGTTTGTGGTAACTGTACAACCGGCGCTATCGGTAACACGGAACATGTAAGTTCCATCTATATTAGTATTAAATTCGTTTCCTGTAAATCCAGTTGAATTGTATGTTGCTCCGGCATCGTTGGACCATTCGTAGGTATAGATCCCCGAACCGCCCCCTGCATTAATAAGAATGCTGGCATCGTCCAAACAAGTCAAATCATTGTTTAGAAATGCCGATGCGGTCAAAGCTGGATTGATCGTTGCTGTATCAGTGGCGGAACAACCATAGTCATCACGGACCTCAATGGTATAGGTTCCGGCACCCAAGTTTATGAAGGTATACGTTATATCAGTGGTCGGAGTTGGGGTCATCCAAGCACCATTGTTTATTCTAAATTGATAGTTTCCATTCCCACTTGTTACATCTACCTGAATGCTTCCATCATTGTTTCCACTATAACATAACGTTGGTGTCAAATCAAACGCAATGATTTCAGCTGGATCAACTGTGATGGTTACGGTATCCTCGCACATATTGGCATCTCTTGCCCTTACCACATAGTCTCCGGCCGCTAAACCAGAGAACGTACCATTGGGTTGGTAGGCCGCTAATACGGTGCCACTGGTGTTTTCCAATTGATACTCATAGGTAGGTGTTCCGTCCGTTGCAGTAGCGGAAATGGAAGCCCCTCCATTTGTACATGTTAGTTCGTTGACAATGGTTGCGGTAACATCCAAAACATCAGGCTGAGCCAATGTCTGGTTAAGAACTACGGAACATGCAGAATCCCTTAAGTCTATAATTTCGATGGTATGTGGTCCTGCATCAAGGCCGGTTATGGTAATTGGACTTGAAAGCTGGGTGCCAGAAATTGCACCTCCGTCCACCTGATAGGTAAACCCAGTTGTTGGATCAAAATTTTCAACTTCAAACGTGATCGTACCGTCAGCTGCACCATTACAGGTAAGATCTGTAAATGCTGTTATGGCGCCGTTAAAAGCATTGCCATCCTCAACGGTAACATCCAATGTGAGGGATCCACCACATACTTCTGGAATTTGGTAGGCCTCAATATCATCGATTGCGATGTCGTTTCCGTCTGTTACGGAAGAGTTGGTACGGATTACAATATCCAGATTGGAGTTTGCTCCAGGGTTTAGGGTTACATTATAATCGTGCCAGTCGGAAGCTCCATTGTTTTTAGGAATGTTTCCCGTTGTAGTACTTTGGATAACGGTGCCGGAACCATCTACCAATTGTATTTCAATGGATGGATCACCACCGCTTGTTCCTGTTCTCAAAAGGTTAAAGGCCCAAAGCGATACGGTGATATCACGGTTTGGAATGACCTCGACATCGGTTTTTTGATAAACAATACCGCCAACTCCGGCCACTCCGCCAACATTGATGGCCAAGAACCTTCCATTAGCTATAGCGGTATGGTCGTTTGGACTTTGCCAACTTCCGTATGGATTGGCAATAACTTGTGTTACAGAGTATTCACCATCTTGTATATGGGTGTCTGTACCAAAACCACAGAGGCTTGCACTGCCGTTTTGTGGCTCGTAACAATAGACCGGGTCGATTTCAGAAATACTTGTATTTGGCCCTGTTCCAAAATTTTCTGAAAGTAGTATACTTGGTGTAGGAGCCGAATTACTGGTATAGTTTACGGTAATGGTATGGTTCCCAACAGGTACATCGCTAAATACATTGGAGTCGTTAGGTGTATTTGGAGTACCGTTAATTTCATAGGTGTAGTCAAAATCAGCGCTATTTGGGGTCACAGTTATTGTTCCTTCACCATCACATTCGTAATCTACTGTTGCCGTAGCATTCGGGGGAGTTGGTTCGGGTTCTATGGTAACCGTCATAGGGAAGGTACAAAGGTTTGCATCCCTAATGTAAAGGGTGTGGGTTCCTGGCATCAAGTAGCCAATGGAACTTGCTCCATAAGTTGATCCTCCATCAAAACTATATTCATAGGGAGCTGTACCACCGATGGCGTTGGTAATTCGCACTTCTGCACCAATTCCTGGATTACATTCGGCCAAAGCTGTGACTGCTGCAGAGGCAGAAAGCGTCAACGGTTCGGTAATGGTATGGATTTCGGATTCCTCACAATTGTTGGCGTCCCTAACACGAATGTTGTAACTGCCAGCAGGTTGGTTATAAAAAGTGTTCGATGTTTGGTAGGTTGCTCCATTATTTATACTGTAAGTATATGGTGCTTCACCACCTGTCGCGGAAATTGTTATTTCTGCTTGAGATTCACCACTACATAGAATGTCCGTATTGGAAACGGTAATGGCCAATGGGTCATCTTGAAGAATGACAATATCGTAGGTAGCCTCGCAATATCCGGATGCTCCACCATTATCCCTTACATAGACATCATAGTCGCCCGTACTGGTTACGGTTACTGGGTTGGTAGTTGAAAAGTCGCTTACGCCAGGGGTTACTCCGTTGGCAACCACGGCATACACATAGTTTCCGTCTCCACCGGCAGCAGAAATGGTTACATCGGTATCGGTTTCACAAGCGGTAATATTTGGTGCTGAAGCAACCACACTAAGTTCAGGGTCAATGGTAATGGATTCTGTATCGATACAATCGTTTCCATCCCTAACCGTAATGGTATAGGTTCCTGGGCCCAATCCTGTAAACAAATTGTTGGTAACATATGGACCTCCGTTTAAGCTATATTCATAATTTCCATCACCACCGGAAATTATATTTGCGGTAAGTGTTAATCCCGTGGCATCATCATAACAAATGTCGTTTGGAACAATGGCCAATTCGGGAGCTATGGCTTCATTGATTACAAAATCATCGGTGAATATACATCCGTTTGCATCGGTTACCATATAGGTATAGGTTCCTCCTTGGTCAAGTCCGGCAAAGAAGCCACTTGATTGCGGACCAAAAGTTTCAGGTCCAGCAGCGATTTCGTAGGTAAAACTGCCCCATCCACCACTGGCGGTAATATTTACGGAACCATCTGCCAAACAGGTTGGTTGGCTTACTGTAAATGGTGCTGTTACTGCTGAAGGCGGCGCGTTGATTGTTACACTTGCTGTATCTGTACAGTTGGTAAGGTTATCCGTAACTGTGATGGTGTAAGTTCCGGCAGCCAAGTTGGTCAATTGAATGGAACCATTGGTCTGCGCTGTACCAGAGAAGTTATAGGGACCTGTTACGGTATAATCAAAATCTGTATTGAAATTGTTGATGGTATACTGGATTTCACCATCTTCTTCACCCAAACAGCTGATATTGCTGACTAATTGTCCGGTCACGGAAATTTCAGTTACCGGGTCAATGGTGAAACTTTCATCGTAACTACATCCATCGTTGTCGGTTACCCTGAACATATAGGTTCCTGGGGCCAAACCTGCAAATGTACTGTTGTTACCGTTGTTGACCGCACTGCCAGCGGGCGAAATTATTTCATAGACCAAGTTTGGACTGCCCCCCGTAACTGTTAGGGACACATCCGAAACAAAGCTCGGACACAACGGATCGGTTGCAGCAAAATCGATATCCGTTGGTGGGTCCAAAGGAGCAATCGTCAATGAGTCATCAAATGTACAACCGTTGGCATCCCTTACTGTCAAAGTATAGGTGCCATCCGTTAAGTTGGTAAAGGATTCTTCCAACAAGGTGGCTGAATCGGCATCAAAGTTAACACCGTCAATACTATATTCATATGGTGCACTGCCTCCTTGAACGTTGAATATTCTAACTTCTCCAGGCTGTGAACAGGTATAATTCTGTACAATTTCAACCTCTGCATCCAAAGCGTTGGTTGGTGCGGATATGGAGTGGTACTCGTAATAATCACAAGATGCACTACCCTTTCTTTGGTTGATGACCACTACGTAGTCACCACTACCAAGACCTGGGAAATTACCCGATGTATTGGTGGCCAAGGCATTGGCAAAGTCATAATTGTCCTCATCAAAACCGGTTGCATCAAATAGGTAGTATGTTAGTTGATATCCATTATCATCTACCAAATTGAAAGTAATGGTACCTGTGGATTCCCCATAGCACAGCACGTCCATTACGGATGTTGCATTGTACTCGGCGGCAGGTCTGAACTCGATTTCCACTGGATTGGAAAAAGCATGGCAATTGAACCTGTCTATTACCACGTAGGTATAGGTACCTGCACCTGCGGCACCGACAACGTCAAAAATCTGTTCGGGCTGGAATTCGGAAGGAGGAATATCCGCAACGGATGGATATGATATCTGCGTTATCCCATTTCTGTCCACAAAAGACCAAATAGCATAAAGATGGGGTGTTTTACCTCCCGTGGAGGACATTTGTATATTACCCTCTCTACAGGTAATGTGCTGGGAAACCCTTGCCTCAAGGTCTAAATCCAATAAATCTTGTATGATGATCTGTTCGGTGTAAGAACATCCATCATCTGTGGTAACGGTCACATCGTATGTTCCATCGTTCAGGTTTTCAAAGGTGTGGTTGTTGTCGTTGGTCGGGCCAAAGCTATCCACAGAGGTTCCTCCGGAGGAGATTTCGTAATAATATTGTGCTTCAACATTTAAAACCGAAATGGCAATTTCTCCAAGTCCCGTACAATTGTAAACATCTTGTGAGACAACGTCTACTTGGAAGTCACGGTCCAAAATACCTATGTTGTCCAAAACGAAGACACAACCGTCGGTTACCCCTTGCTGTCTCATTTCTACCATATAGGCTCCATTATTGGTGATCTCGAAAGTTTTATCGGGACCATAAGGGACCAGAACGTTTCCAGTGGTTTGGTCTACCAATTGAAACTCGTAGGTGTCAGGCATATTGATCACCTCTATACTGCCTGGATTTGTACAGATGATATCTTCGGAGATATATTGTGGATTGAGCGGGTTCTTGTAGATATTGAAGTAGAATCTGCTAAAACATCCATTTTGGTAGTTGATTACCAATCGATACTGCCCTGTATTTTGGGCCAAAAAGTCGTTTCCTGTGTCAACGGTGTTCCAAGTACAACCAGTGTTGGTATTCGCACAACCATCAACCGATGCACTACAACTGGCCTCGTCCAATTGTTCCCAAACAATGCTGGTGGCATCTGGGATGTTTATTTGGAGGAGTTCGCTATCGTTTAATCCACAAAGGAATATTTCAGGAAGTTCGCTACCATCATTGGGGCAAATATCAATGGAACCATCGATAGTGTTGGAAGTGTCGTTGATCAATGCGGTAATAGGGTTGGATTGAACGGAACCGAACAGTTCCACAGTTATAATTTCCTGAAAGTCCTTACAAGGGTCAGCAACCTGTTTGTCAACGATATAAGTTCCAGTGGTATTCACCAACATGGTACTTGGGTCACTGTCGGAATCGCTGTCCGTAATAACGGTATCGATACCAACGTCTATTTGACCGTTTCCATTTTCGTCGCGGTACCAGATATAATTGTCAAAATTATCTCCTGCATCCAAGAGCACGTTGTCCCCACAGAGTTGTACGGTGCGCGTAAAATCGCAAGCTTCGAGGTCGTCCAATAAAAAGTTGGTAGCTCCGGGATATGGAAAGCCACAGCCATCAAAGTCGTATACACTGGGGTCGTCCGTTATTGGTGCTTGATTGATTGCTCCCGAATATGTGGAATAGGCAAGGTTTTCGATGATATCGGTACAGGCATCTATAAAATCAAAGCAATTTTCGGCCACTTGTACCCGCATGCGGATTATTGCTGCTGGATCATATTCTTCAACATAGCGATCGGGTATGGAGAATATTATGGTCCGGGTAGCTGGGTCGTAGGTGTAGGTTACATCGGTGGGCATGCTTATGCTGGACTCATCGAGGGTAACATTGATTGGCAATACGTCCCTAATGGTATATCCCACGGCATCGTCGTTGCCTACATTTTCAAAAGTAAGCACGTAATCCAAATATTGGCCCAGGTGCACTCCTTGTCCCGTAATGTCGTTTCCTGCAATATCCTCTACCGTTTTACCCAGATTTATTTTGGGTTCAATAATTTCCACATCCAATGAGGTGAAAAAGATGTCGTATTTATCTCCTGTGGACGAAGCCCTTAGTGTAGCTCCTGTTTCATCGTTGGGGATTACGGAATTGCTCGGGTTTGGAATGGTGAAAAGGTCTACATCCCACCCCAAAGTGTTGATACTATTGGGGTTTCTAGAGGTAACTATTGTACCTTCATTGGTAATATTACTGTTAAAAAAGTTTGTTGAAGGATTTGCACTGTTCGATAAAGTAGTAAAGCCACCATTGCTATCCGCTTTAATGGATAGTTGATCGCCTGTAATCCTATTATCACCTTCTAAGGTAGCTACCCCTAATTTTGCCCTTACCGGGAATGGAGCCGGCAATGTGGTAAATCCATCTATGGGAATATCAACGGTTTCTCCGGCCTTGATACCTGCATAACCATCAAAAGTGGTAATATATTTACCTGGGTAGGTAGGGTTTTCATAAACTACCACCATGGTCCACCCCCCAGAAACACCTCCTTGTACTGCGTCTCCCGAACTTGCACGAACATTTCCGACAAAGTATTCACCATCGGGATTTCCGAGCGCAGTAACAATATCGGTTACATCTTTATAACAGGCATAAGGGGCATAGTTTCCAAAGTCGGAATCACCATCACCATCAAATAAAATTTCATCTGCGGTAAGATCTAGATATGCCCCCCCCGGTACCCGAAATTTAACTTGGTTGAAATCGCTACTTCTATTGGAGTCCAGATAAACAGCAGACCAATACAAACCGGCATATCTAATTCTGGAACAGCTGGGGTCCGGAACCGCCAATGTTGCACTACTGGAGCTGAAGGTAGAAGGGTCTCCGTCAATATCAATGTACTGCATGTTGAGATCATCGTTGTAGGATGAGCTCGACCCAGTAACATTGTATGGGTCTTCAGGGTCACCGCCACTGTTGTCCCTGTTCACAATGTTGTTCGCTATAAACGTAAGGTCTCCCTTAAGCTGGTTTTCATAGCGAACATCTAAATTGTTCTTTATTTGTGAAAATCCTGTATAAGCAAACAGCAACATACAGGTTATTGTGCCCCACCTGAGTAGTGATTTTTTCATAAGCTGGTGGTAATATTAAATGGTAGTGTTTGGTTTGATTCGCATGATCCACATATCGTCGTCATACGAAGCGTTAAGTTTGGAGTAGTAAGACGTTAGGGCGTTGTTCCAGGTCTCGTGTCTTTTTAAATACACGTACCTGTTCTTGTCAGCTGGGCTGACAAAATAGCTTGCATGCAATCCTTTAGCATTCAATTCTTTAACGAATTGCTTTGCACTTGATGAATTATCAAAAACATTGGCGATTATGTAATATCCTTCTGGTAATCCATCCCCGGACTGTGTTCTGATGACCACGTGGTTTTTCCCATTGGAAACACCTGTTACATTTTTGGACAATTGTCCACTTCCGTACTTGGAGCTGCTATTATCCATTTGACCGGAGTATCCGGCAATTTGTGAATCGTTACCATTTACGTTCATCACCCAGGCATCTCCTTGGTAAGTACCGTCCATTTTATTATGATAAGCTTCCAAGGCATCGGATTTGCTTCCGAAGTCACCAATGTAAACGTAGTTAAGTCCGTTCTTTGGGTTCTGGAAATAGTCGGCATCTATACCTTGGGCCCTAAGTTTTTCAATGAACGCATTTAGGTTATCGGTGTCCCTGAATACGTTGGCGATGAGGTAATGTCCGCTTTCTACATTTGGAACGGCGTGGGACTTGAACCCGGTTGTTTTTTTGCTCTTTGTAGGTCTATAGGTATTGTCCTTTTCAGAAGCGGTATTCGAGGCATATGTGGCTTTGGTATTGTCCTTGGCCTCATTGATTTTTATAACCTTTTTTGTGGATGTGTTATTGGTTAGGCCGTGATTGGCAACAGGTTGTTTTCTTCGGGTCACGATATCCGCACTGTCCATACTGGCGAAATATACCGCTTTGGCTTTTTCTTCCAACGCTGGGTTCTGGCCACGGGTTTCTCGCTGAACCATTTTCATAACAGTTTCAAAACGTCTTTCCAAATCCTTTTTACGAGTGGACTCAATGGAATCCTGACGCATCAGCAACTCATCCAAAATAGCGTCGTTTTCAGCAAGTTTATCTTGTAAACGTGCTATTTCAAGGTCTTTATCAGTGATGTTCAAACTGTCTTGTGGAACATTCTCATCATTGGAAACTAATTCTTCACCCTCTTTTTCCAACATCACACGATCTTCGGTTAGGTTAGGTGTGAACGAATAGGCCAAAGAGATTTCGTGGGTAACGCCAAAGTTTTCAAACTCGTTGGAAAGACCTTTTTCTACAGTATATCCCAGTGAGATATTTTTGGTAAGGTTAAAACCAAGTCCAGCGGAAGCACCATAAAAATCATCGTAACCTGCTTGTACCCATCCCAATTTAGGTAGGTCAAGAATAAGGTTACCTCCAAGGGTCAAGGTTTCTTCTCCTACCTTGCGAACTCGTGCCAAAGGCATTAACCTAGCTTGTTCCATGATGCCCGGACTATTTTCAAACTGATGGGTATATTGTAGGTGTCCGGAGTAGGTTTTCTCGTTGAAATCGGTGACCGATTCACTTGTTTTTAAGTTGTAATCAAACAGGTTTTCGGCAAAACCACCAATGTCGAACTTTCCAATGGAAAAGTTGAAACCTGGTTGAAAGCTCACCAAAGAACTGCTTTCCAAAGTACCCAACAAGGGGTCAAAATCCACGGAATTGGCCCTATCTTGATTGAAGGCACTTTGGTAGTAACTCACGTTTGCCCCAAAGGTAAAGGTGCTTTTAGGGCTCAGACGCACACCATATGCATAGTTGGCATGCACTCCAAAATTGTTGAACAACCCTTCACGATTGGTAAATAGGCTTAAACCAACACCGCTTCTATCACTTACTCTACCGCTATAACTCAAGAAATACACCTGATTGTTATCATCAAAAGATACCGATTGGTTTCTATGGAAAAGGTTGATGTAGGACTTATCCTCCCTTACTGTGGAAAAAGTTGGGTTCAGCAAGAACCTATTAAACTTTAAAAGGTTTTGGGAGGGTACGTTATAAGGTACATATGCGCCTTCTTCCTGTCCTCTCATTCCGGAGAAGACAAGTAGAAATAGGGCAAGTAATAGTAGAGGTTTTTTGGTCTGCATTGCTGCTTATTTAATAACAGTGATGGTTCCTTGTTTTAGGCTTTTGCCACGACGTGTGACCTTGTAATAGAAGATCATGTTCTGTTTGTTGAAAGAAGTGGTGGATTGTGGCCAATTATTTTCATAGCCGGCTTGGCTAAATACTTGTTCCCCCCGCTCATTGAATATGGTGACGAGAACATTCGGGTCACGGGAATAGGTGTTGGGCAATACCCATAGATCGTTGATACCGTCTCCATTGGCGGTTATAACGTTCGGTATGGCAAACATATCCCTGTAGGTAATTGTAACGACCTTGCTTACGGTACAGGTTCCAAATGTTGCGATCAACAGGTACTCACCTTCTTCGGTAAAGTCATAATAACTGTTGGAAGAAATTAGGTTGTTACCGGCATCGTACCATTCATATGAATCTGCTCCGCTTGCTGTCAGCGTTTCTGTTTCACCCTCAATAATGATGAGGTCTTTTGATTTGTCCAATACTAACAATGATTCATCAAATGCGGTAATGGTTATTTGATTTGATACTAATGGACAATCATTGGATGTGATGACAAGTTGATAAACACCTGGTCCGCTAACGGTTAAGTTTTGTGATGAGGTATTGATTACGGTTCCGTCTTTTTTCCATTCAAATGATTCGTTGGTCAAATCCGTTGTACTCTCCAAAACGATGGGTTCTCCACCTTCACAGAATACAGTGCTGTTTGCTGTGATTTGAAGTGCTTTGTTGGAAGCCAATTTTACCTGCAGTGTATTGGAAGAGGCCTGGTAGGCATCAAGAGTCCCAATCAAGGTATACGCCCCATTTTCTTCTTGGTTTGAAACGGTAATAGTTTTGGCCGTCTCCGCAGCAATATTACTACCGTTGAGTTTCCATTGATAGTCAAAAGAGCTTTGAAGATCCGTGGTTACATCCGTTTTGGAACCGTTGCTGCTAACAACATTAATAGTGGTAAGGCTCAAGGTGGCATCAACACTTTCGCAAGAGCCATAAGTTCCAATATAGTCCACCACAAACTCAAAGGATTGTGGAGATACTACTTTTGTTGTGGCCGAGGCCATTGGTGCTGGGGCACATGATCCCCCACTGTCGATTACCGTTACGTAATATTCTCCAATGGTATCAACATTTAAAGTATTGCTGGTGGCATCGGTGATGGCAACGCCGTTTTTATACCATTGATATGTTGCATTGGATGCTGTAGTACTTACTGATAATGTTTTGGTCTGTGCAGGAAGGAGTACAATATTCTCTTCGTTGTCCAAGGTAATTTCGAATGAGCTTGAGTTGGATACGGTAATCGGAGCCGACAACTCGGTACAAACACCTGAACCGGATATTTCAACTTTATAAGATCCCTCAAAACCACTGGTTCCCGCATCTACGGTAAAACTGCTGGCGTCAACAGTTGGCCCACTGACAACCGCTCCGTCTTTATACCATTTATAGGTGAATCCCTGGCCGCTGATGTTAGCCTGCAACAATTGGGTTTCTCCAGGGCAAAGGGATATACTGCTTGCACCATTAATGGCAAGTCCGGCACTGATTCCAGTTGATATTTCAATATAATTGGACATGGTGTTTGCAGAACCTGAGCAATCCCCATAGTCCAATTCTACATAGTACATGCCGGGATCAGAAACGGTGATGCTTTCTGTTTTTTCGGCAAGTGGCGTACCACTGCGGTACCAATTGTAGATATATGTTCCTGCATTAGGGATATTATGGGGCTTAAGAGTTACTGAGCCTCCTCCGCAAATTTGTATTTTACCTTCTGAAGGAATATTTCCGCTTCCATTTTCACTGATGAGCAAAGGAGCTTTATAATCGATATAATACATGGTGAAGGCATCCGAAGCGGGACTTGTTTTGGCAGGAGAAGTACTTCGAACCCTCATTTTATAATTATCTCCCCTTATATTCGAAGGAAGAGCAAACTGAAAGACAAAGTCGAAAACCTGGTTCTTGTCACTGACACTGGCAAGTTCAGTAGGGTTGGAAAAGTAGCCATTGGCATCCGAAAGCTCCAGTATAAACTTATTGTTGCTGGCCACCAAGGGCGGGTCCCAGTTAAAGCCGACATAGTATTGGTTAAATTCACTGGAAGCACAGATGGCATCCCATGCAACATTCCCCCCAAGGTTGGGGTTCACAGCAGGCTCTGGCTTGTACAACACTTGGGCTTGTATCCCAAAAGTGCCAAGCAGCATAAAGGCAAAGGCCAAGACCAGAATGCTATACGTTGAATTACTTTTTTTCATCACCGTTAGTTTTTAAGAGGGTTATGGGCTTAATAGCCCTGTTAGTTTGTGCCCCTTAATTGTAATTCATTCAAAAAGACGGTGTTCAGGCGCCTTTTCATCATACAGTATTCCAATAACAAATATGTCCCTAATTTCGTCGAAAGGAAAGATATTGTTGTAGGTGATACCAAAACTGTTGTGAAATCGCCTACTTTGTATACACAAGAGCATGAAAAATAGCTATCAACTAGGGATTTTACTACATTTGCGCATCAAATTATGGGTATGTCAGAAGAAGCTAGATCGCTCAATTTTATAGAACATATTGTTGAGGACGACTTAAAAAATGATTACAAAAAAGAGGAGTTGAGATTCCGTTTTCCTCCAGAACCGAATGGTTATTTACACATTGGGCACGCAAGCTCCATCTGTTTGAATTTTGGCTTGGGCTTGCGGTACAATGCCCCTGTAAACCTTCGGTTTGATGATACAAATCCTGCCAAAGAGGAGAAGGAGTATGTGGAGGCTATCAAGAAGGATGTCAGTTGGTTGGGGTTTGAATGGGACACAGAATGCTATGCATCCGATTACTTTCAACAGCTCTACGATTGGGCCGTTATTTTGATAAAGAACGGCAAGGCGTATGTAGATAGTCAATCTTCCGAAGATATAGCCAATCAAAAGGGAACTCCAACAGAACCAGGCAAAGAAAGTCCGTATAGAAATCGTTCCGTTGAGGAGAATTTAGAACTTTTTGAAGGGATGAAGAACGGTGAATTCAAAGATGGCGCGCATGTACTTCGGGCCAAAATAAACATGGCATCTTCCAATATGTTGATGCGTGATCCAGTGATGTACAGGATTCTTCATAAACCGCACCACCGAACAAATACCGATTGGTGTATTTATCCTATGTACGATTGGACACATGGCGAAAGCGATTATATAGAACAAGTCTCGCATTCCTTGTGTACACTGGAATTTTTACCACACAGAGAACTTTATGACTGGTTTTTGGACCAAGTGGTATCTTCTGATAAATTACGTCCTAAACAGCGTGAATTTGCCAGAAGAAACTTGAGCCACACTGTGGTGAGCAAGCGTAAATTGCTTCAATTGGTGGAGAAAGGTGTTGTTGAGGGTTGGGACGATCCTCGGATGCCCACAATTTCTGGACTTAGACGAAGAGGATTTACCCCGGAATCCATCAGGAATTTTGCCGATACCATTGGAATTGCCAAGCGTGATAATGTTGTTGATGTTTCCCTGTTGGATTTTTATGTCAGGGAGCACTTGAATAAGATAGCGCCCCGGGTTATGGCTGTTTTAAACCCTTTAAAGGTTGTCATCACCAATTACGAGGAGGGCAAGGAAGAATGGTTGGATGCCGAGAACAATCCGGAGGACGAATCAGCTGGAAGTAGGAAAGTCCCTTTTTCCCGAGAAATTTATATTGAACAAGAAGATTTTAGGGAAGAGGCCAACCGAAAATTCTTCAGGCTAAAACTTGGAGGGGAAGTCCGTTTAAAAAATGGATACATCATTAAAGCGGAAAGTTGTAGCAAGGATGATAACGGGCACATTGTGGAAGTACAATGTACTTATGACCCCAAAAGTAAGAGTGGTTCCGGTACAGAGGAGAGTCTGCGAAAGGTAAAAGGAACCCTTCATTGGGTTTCCATACCACATGCCATAACGGCTGAAGTAAGATTGTACGACCGTTTGTTCACAGATGCGACACCGGATAGCCATAAGGAAAAGGATTTTATGGATTTTGTTAACCCTGATTCATTGGAAAAAGTAACAGGTTATTTGGAACCAAGTTTGCGGGATGCCAAAATCGGGGAGCAGGTCCAATTTCAGCGCATGGGTTATTTTAATGTTGACAAAGATTCAACACCGGAACATTTGGTGTTCAACCGAACAGTTACCTTAAGGGATACCTGGGCCAAATTGGAGCAAAAGGAGTAGCATAATATTTTCTTATGGAACCTAAACCCGCCATTGAAGTTTGTTATGGAAAATGACTTCGTTGGGCGGGTTTTATCTGCAGATATTTTAAGTCCTTACATTTCTCTTTTGGAAGCCGAAAAAGCAGCTTAGAGGTCTTTATTTGCCCTATTTCATCAAAAAATAGCTAAAGCGTCAATCATTCGTTCGATTGAATCGATCGTTGTGTGTATTGTGATATAATTTTGAGTAAATTGATTCGGGCATCATACTGGCCCCCGATTTAAAAATCAAGTTTAATTTAAAGAATCAATATTATGTCAAATAACACAGGAAATATTTTAACCGCACTATTAACAGGAGCACTTGTTGGAGCAGGCGTCGGAATCCTTTACGCACCAGATAAGGGAAAAAGAACCAGAAAGAAAATCAAGAAAAGCGCTGTAAAGGCAAAGGACGATATCTCGCAAAGCCTTACCCACGCCAAGCAAGAGTTTAGCAAAACCGCTGATGCAAAAAAAGTAGAGTTTGAAGAAAAGTTGGAGGACACTCTTTCCAGCATGAGCTATAAAGCAGATGACATTTTGGTGGCCCTTGAGAAAAAATTGGAAGATCTAAGAAAGAAGAACGCCCAACTACAGAAGTAATATATGGCCTTCGAAGAAATTAAAGAACAGATAGACAATGTAGAAGAAGGAGTGAGGTCCTATGTAAAAAATAGTTTGGATTTTTACAGGCTTCAAAGCTTTAAGTCCATGATGAGAGGAGTTACCATGGCGACCAAAGTGCTTATAATTGGTTGTGTGGGCTCTTTGGCCCTACTGTTTCTTTCATTGAGTGCTGCATTTTGGCTGGGAACACTGCTGGAAAGCACTTCGCAAGGTTTCTTAATGGTTGGAGGTTTTTATGTACTGATCGGTTTGCTTCTGTTCTTGTTAAGGAAGAAGTTTGAAAGCCCACTGCTAAAAAAGTTTTCTAAATTTTATTTTGAAGAATTATGATCAAGGCACAATACACATCGTTCGAAGACATTGATAGGGACCTTAAAATCTTAAAATTACAAAGACAGATAGATGAGGAACAGGTGAAGTTGGCCGTACAAAAAACCAAAGAGGAATTGTATCCGACCAATATACTGACCGGCATGGCGCCATTACTGCAAAAATTGGCACTTACCATTGTAGCAAAAAAACTGATGAACAAATTCAGTTGATTATAAATCTATCATAAAAACAGAAAGGCCGCTTAGTAGAGCGGCCTTTTTTATGATTTTAGAGCTTTCTATGCATCTCCAGCATCTTTTTGGCTCTGTTTACGTTTCATGGCCTCACCAATTTGATTGCTTGCCGTAAAGGAAGCTACCATATTGTTCAGCATATCGCTGCCCGCCTGTGGTGAGTTGGGCAATAGAATCAGGTTGGTGTCGGTTTCCTCACCGATTGCTTGTAAGGTATCATAATGTTGGGTTACCACTATCAGCGCTGATGCTTCCTGTGAATTGATCCCCACCTTGTTAAGCACTTCTACGGATTCTTCCAGACCCCTGGCAATTTCCCTACGTTGGTCAGCGATACCTTGTCCCTGAAGTCTTTTGCTTTCCGCTTCGGCCTTCGCTTTTTCTACAATTAAAATGCGCTGTGCATCACCTTCAAATTGGGCGGCTATTTTTTCACGTTCCGAAGCATTGATCCGGTTCATTGCAGATTTTACCTGTGCATCCGGGTCGATATCCGTCACCAAGGTTTTTATGATATCAAAACCATAGTCCAACATGGCATCTTGCAATTCTGATTTTACCGCAATGGCGATATCATCCTTTTTCACGAAAACATCATCCAATTTCATTTTAGGGACCTCGGCACGCACTACATCAAACACGTAGGATGTAATCTGATCGTGTGGATATTCCAATTGGTAAAAAGCTTCGTATACTTTATCTCGAATCACTACATATTGAACGGAAACTTTTAGTTTCACAAATACGTCGTCCAAGGTTTTAGTTTCAACGATAACGTCCAATTGTTGGATTTTAAGGCTCAATCGGCCCGCGATACGGTCTACGATGGGAATTTTCATCTGGAGCCCTGAGCTGCGGATACTGTGGAACTTACCGAAGCGTTCCACGGCAACGGCCGTTTGTTGTTTTACAATAAAGAAAAATTTGAACAGGATGATAAGCGCAACAAACGCAATAGGTATTATTAAATAGTTGCCCATAGTGTTTAGAATTTATGTTAGAAATGGAAATTACAAAACTTGACTAAAGTATTAGTAGCCAATTGTTAAATAATGTTACATTTCTTTTGAATTCTAAAGTCGGTCTATGGCAGCTTTTATACGGCCAATACTTTCTGTTTTACCGATCAAGGCCATTATGTCGAAAAGATGTGGACCTTTCATATCACCAACAATGACCAAACGGAGAGGGGCCATCACTTTTCCGAAGGAAAGTTCTTTTTCTGTAATCCAGGCCTTAACGGTTTCTTCAATTTTGGATGATTCAAACTCTTCGATGTCTTCCAAAACCTCCGCAACTTGCTGCATGATTTCTGGAGTATCTTCTTTCCACTGTTTTTTTACAGCTTTTTCGTTATAGGAGGTAGGGGACTGGAAGAAATAATCGGAAAGCTCCCAAAAGTCCTTTACAAAATTGGCGCGCTCTTTAATGGAGGAAACTACTTGCACTATATAACCTGACTCAGCGGAAACCCCTTTTTTCTGTAGTTCTACAGCATATATTTCGGCAAGTTGCTCGTTTGATTTTAATTGTAACCATTGCTGATTGTACCAATTGTTTTTTTCTGGATCGAAACGTGCACCTGATTTGTTTACCCGTTCCAAAGTAAAGGAGCCTATCAATTCTTTTAGAGTGAATAGCTCTTGCTCTGTTCCAGGATTCCATCCCAACAAAGCCAAAAAGTTGACCACGGCTTCGGGGAAGAAACCGGCTTCACGATATCCTTCGGATTGGTTCCACGTGAGCGGAAAAACGGGAAATCCCCCTTTTTCACCATCACGCTTGCTCAATTTTCCTTTGCCCACAGGTTTCATGATCAAGGGCAGATGGGCAAATTCCGGAGCATCCCAACCAAAAGCATCATACAATAGGGTGTGCAACGCTAAGGACGGTAACCATTCTTCTCCCCGGATAACATGGGTAATTTGCATTAAGTGGTCATCAACAATGTTTGCCAAATGATAGGTGGGCATGCCATCACTTTTGAAGAGCACCTTGTCATCAAGTATGTTTGAATCTATTTTTATTTCTCCGCGGACAATATCTTTAAGAAGTAATTCTTCATTCTCAGGAGACTTAAACCTGATTACGTAATCCTCACCTGCAGCAATCTTGGCCTTGACCTCTTCATTGGTCAGTGAAAGAGAGTTGGTCAGTTTTAAACGATTATGCCAATTATAGATAAATGTTTTCCCTTTGGCCTCATGGTCTTTCCTATGTTGGTCCAAAACTTCAGCTGTGTCAAAAGCATAATATGCCTTACCCTTTTGCACAAGCTCCAAGGCGTATGACTTGTACAATTGTTTGCGCTCGCTCTGTCTATACGGCCCAAAGTCCCCTTCTTTTCCAGGTCCTTCATCAAAAGGAATACCGCACCAGTTCAATGCCTCTATGATATAATCTTCCGCCCCTTCAACAAATCGGTTTTGGTCGGTATCCTCAATACGGAGTACAAAGTCACCACCATTTTTTTTAGCGAACAAATAATTGAACAAAGCGGTGCGAAGACCACCGATATGTAGGGGACCTGTTGGGCTTGGCGCAAATCGAACTCGTACTTTTTGACTCATAATAGGGCTGTATTAGGGTGCAAAGATACATTGATGCCGATGAATTGAAAAGGGTTGTAGCATTGTGTTTCAATATTTCCAAAGGTTTGGTAAATGGAGGTTTAACAAATTTTTTCTGCTCTTTTCCAACGGATCGGGTAATTTGGTAATACAAATACATCATTTTGGGTGCATATCAGAACATATTGGCCAAGCTGGAGAGCTTTATCAAAAGGTTTTATACCAAGCAATTGATAAAGGGAATTTTCTTGTTTTTGACTTTGGGCACGATGTTTTGGATTGCCATAACTTTTTTTGAATACCTCTTGTGGCTGGGTAATTCTTGGAGATTGACGTTGTTCGTTCTTTTTATAATCGTTGAAGCCTATCTGTTATTTCGATATGTAGTTGTACCATTGATGTACCTGTTCAGAATGAGAAAGGGGATGGACAATAAAACTGCGTCCAAATTGATAGGAAAGCACTTTCCGGATGTGGATGACAAACTATTGAATTTATTAGAGTTGTCCGAAAACCCCCAAAAGTCGGATTTGCTATTGGCCAGTATCGAACAGCGAGCATCCAGTTTGGGGCCGGTGCCATTTGCAGAGGCCGTTAATTTTAAGGAAAGTTATTCCTATGCCAAATACATCGTATTTCCCGTACTTATTTTTGCTTTTATCTGGATAGCTGGTGACATCGTTTCTTTTTTTAATTCCCATCAAAGGGTTATGCACTACGATATGGCCTATGAAAGACCAGCGCCATTTACTTTTCAGGTTATGAACTCCACATTGGAAGTAATGGACAACGAGGCGTTGACGATACAAGTGAAGACAGTTGGGGATTTGCGTCCGGACAATGTGGAAATTGTCGTGAACGGAGAAGCACTTTTAATGCAGAATAGCGGGGCGTATTATGAATATACTTTTCAACCACCTGTTCCTGAAGCGAGTTTTTATTTGTCGGCCAACGGTTGGAATTCCAGAAGCTATAATGTAAGCAGTTTTAGGACGCCCACTTTAATGGACTTTACACTGGAATTGGAGTACCCGAAGTATCTTAACCTTATGTCCGAAACAATTACCGGAACGGGTAATGCTGAAGTTCCTGAAGGGACCAAAGTTACTTGGAAGATTCAAGGAGACTATGTTGACGACATTAAAATGATTTCGGCGGATACTATACTTTCTTTCACAAGGGAGGATAATTTTTTTTCCAACACAAAACGATTGTATTATGATTTGGAGTATGAGTTGACGACCTCCAACAAAAGGGTTCAGGATTTTGAAAAGTTGGCTTATCGATTGAATGTGGTCAAGGATGCCAAGGCGAATGTCCAGGTAGATCAAGTTCTTGATTCTTTGAACCCGAACGAATCATACTATACGGGTCAAGCTGCTGATGACCACGGCTTAAGTGAGATTCGATTGGTTTGTTATCCTTCGGATGATGCCAACAAGATTCAACGGTTATCTCTGGCACGCCCAAATACCAATGTGTATCAATTCTACTATACATTTCCATCTGGTTTATCCCTTGAGCCCGGTAAACGGTACAAATTGTTCTTTGAAATCGTTGATAATGATGGGATTAGAGGAGGAAAAGTGACTAAAAGCGCTGTCTTTGATGCTACCCTTTATAACGATAACGAATTGAATAACAAAGAATTAGAGTTTCAGAACACCACTTTGAACAAAATGGGCGAGTCTTTGAAATCTTTTAAAGAGCAAGAGGAAAAATTATCGGAGCTGAACAATCTTCAGAAAGAAGAAAAGTCTTTGAGTTTTGAGGATAAAAGCCAGATTAAAAATTTCTTGCAACAACAGAAAAGACAAGAAGAATTGATGCAGAAGTTCAGTCAAGATTTGAACAAAAGTATTGATAAGAATGCTGAGGACACTGAAATGAAGAAGATGCTTCAAGAACGTTTGGAACGTCAGGAGGCCGAAGCAAAGAAGAATGCCGCCCTACTCGAAGAGCTTGAAAAAATTGCTGAGAAAATCGATAAGGATGATCTGCAAAGACGTTTGGAAGAGTTGGGTAAGAACCAAGGAAAGAATACCCGTAACCTAGAGCAGATCTTAGAGTTGACAAAACGCTATTATGTCACGGAGAAAGCTTCCCAAATTTCCAAAGAACTGGATGAGTTGGCCAAGAAACAGGAAACACTTTCAGCGTTAAAACTAGGTCAAGATTTTAGTGATAAAGAGCAGCAAAAACTTAATGAGGATTTCAATGATCTGGAAAAGCAAATACGTGAATTGGAGAAGGACAACGAACAACTTCACAAACCTTTGGAATTAGATACGGATAAGAACAAGACCGATGCAGTAAAAGAGGACCAAAAGGATGCCCTGGAAGAAATCAATAAGCACCAAGGAATGGAACAATCCTCCCAGTCCGACGATAAGAGAAAAGCGGAGAACAATGCAGCCAAAAAGCAGAAATCTGCTGCCCAGAAAATGCGTGAGATGAGTCAGTCCATGAAATCTGGTTCCATGGGAGGGGGAGAAAGTGATGCGGAGGATGCTGAAATGCTCCGACAAATTTTGGATAATTTGGTCACATTTTCTTTTAAACAAGAGAATCTTTTTGATAATATTCAAAGTGCGGATGTTGATATCTCACAGTTTTCTAGAACAGTAAAGGACCAACAAAACTTAAGGAGATTATTTGAACATGTTGATGATAGTCTTTTCTCACTTTCTTTGCGCAGGGCCGAGTTGTCCGAATTCGTAAACGAGCAGATTACAGAAGTCTATTACAACATTGATAAATCACTGGAAAGTATTGCCGAGAATCAAATTTACCAGGGGGCTTCATATCAGCAGTATGTAATCAATGCCACCAATGCACTTGCTGATTTTCTGGCGAATATTTTGGATAATATGCAACAGAATATGAGCCCTGGTCAAGGAAGTGGGGGAGAGGGTCAAGACTTTCAGTTGCCAGACATTATAAAAGGCCAGCAAGAAATTCAGGAAAAAATGAATGGCTCAGGTCAGCAAGGTAAACCGTCCGAGGGTCAAGGCCAACAAAGCGGAGAAAATGAAGGCGGTCAACAAGAAGGGCAACAGGGCAATGGCAAGAACGGACAGGAAGGTGACAAAGGCGAAAGTGGGCAAGGTTCCGGTCAAGGAAAGGAAGGCCAATCAACGGGAAATGGACTTGAAGAAATGAATCTCAATGAGGTGTATGAGATCTATAAGGAACAACAGTTCCTAAGGGAAAATTTGGAAAAGCAGTTGGAGGATATCATGCAACAGTCCGACAAGAACCTTGCTAAAAAGTTGATTCAGCAAATGGAGGATTTCGAAAACGATTTGTTGGAAAATGGCATCACAGACCGAACCCGCAGCAAGGCAAACAATATTCAACATCAATTGATGAAACTGGAGAACGCTTCCATGGAGCAAGGCGAAAAGAAAGAGCGTGAAAGCGATACCAACGTAAAACAATATGTAAATCCGGTTACTACCAAGCCAGACCTACTTCAAGATTACAGGAATAGCATTGAAATATTAAATAGACAAGCCTTACCTTTGCGGCAAAATTTTGAAAAAAAGGTAAAGGGTTACTTCAATAATGATTGAGTTTCATTTTAAAAGTGATTTAATAATTGACGACATATCCGAGTATGCCGATTGGATAAATAGGGTTATACAGTCGGAAGGATTTTCTGTCGGTCAAGTGGATTATATTTTTTGCACGGATGAATACTTGTTGGAGCTGAATCAGGAGTATTTAAAGCACGACACCTTCACGGACATTATTACTTTTGACTATACAGATGGGAGCGCCATTTCGGGTGATATTTTTATTTCAACCGATCGAGTCAAAGAGAATGCCAAGGAGTTTGAAGAAGATGTGTTAAACGAACTTCGCCGGGTGATGAGCCATGGTGTTTTGCACCTAGCAGGATATGGAGACAAGAGAAAAGAGGAGTCCAAGTTGATGCGCGAAAAAGAAGACGAAAAGATTAAAATGTTCCACGTGGAACCATAGATATGTTTGAAAACGAGTATGATGTTATTGTAGTAGGAGGGGGACATGCCGGAGCCGAGGCAACTGCCGCGGCGGCCAACATGGGCTCCAGTACTTTGTTGGTCACAATGAACCTTCAGACTATTGGACAAATGTCCTGCAACCCTGCCATGGGTGGAATAGCCAAAGGGCAAATTGTTCGTGAGATAGATGCACTTGGAGGATATAGTGGAATGGTTACGGACAAGTCTGCCATACAGTTCAAGATGTTGAACAAATCCAAGGGGCCAGCAATGTGGAGCCCACGAGCACAGAATGACCGTATGCGGTTTGCAGAGGAATGGCGAATGGCTTTGGAGAATACCCCAAAGGCAGATTTTTATCAGGAGATGGTCAACGGTCTGTTGATTGAAGGAGATAAGGTTGTAGGGGTAAGAACCAGTTTAGGATTAGAAATCCGTGCCAAGGCGGTAGTGCTTACCAATGGCACTTTTTTGAATGGATTGATCCATATTGGCGAGAAACAATTGGGGGGAGGTAGAGCAGGGGAAAAAGCTGCAACAGGAATAACCGAACAATTGGTTGAGCTTGGTTTTGATAGCGGACGGATGAAAACGGGAACCCCTCCAAGGGTGGATGGGAGGTCATTGGATTATTCCAAAATGATTCCTCAACCAGGTGATGACAAACCAGAAAAGTTCTCCTATTTGAATACATCTATTCTCCAAACACAACGTGATTGTCATATGACCCACACCAGTAAATTGGTGCACGATTTATTGCGAGAAGGGTTTGATCGTTCGCCTATGTTCAATGGTAGAATTCAAAGTTTAGGGCCACGATATTGCCCATCCATCGAGGATAAGATCAATCGATTTTCCGACAAGGATTCCCATCAAATATTCGTAGAACCAGAAGGCTGGAATACGGTGGAGGTATATGTAAACGGATTTTCCACTTCCTTGCCAGAGGACGTGCAATACAAGGCCTTGAAATCTGTAAAAGGATTTGAGCATGTAAAATTCTTTAGGCCGGGCTATGCAATCGAGTATGATTATTTTCCACCCACACAATTGAAGCATACGCTCGAAACCAAGTTGATAAACAACCTGTATTTCGCTGGGCAAATTAATGGTACCACGGGATACGAAGAAGCAGCTTCGCAAGGTTTGATGGCCGGTATAAATGCACACTTGAAAATCAATGAAAAGGAACCATTTATCCTAAAAAGAGATGAAGCCTATATAGGAGTTTTGGTCGATGATTTGATCACAAAAGGGACAGAAGAACCTTATCGAATGTTTACCTCCAGAGCAGAATACCGCACTTTATTGCGACAGGATAATGCCGATTTAAGATTGACGCCAAAGGGATATGAAATAGGTCTTGCAAAAGAAGAGCGCCTTAAACGAATGGAGGAGAAGATGAGCAAATCCGATAATTTTGTCGATTTCTTTAAAAAAACCAGCTTTACTACCGATGAAATAAATCCAATTTTGGAGTCGTTGGATTCGTCTTTGGTAAAACAATCCGATAAATTGTTCAAGGTGTTTTCTAGGCCAAAAGTTACCATGGACCACATGCTTCAATTGGATTCTGTTTCAGAATTTGTAAAGGAAAATAAATTGGATACAGAGGTCTTGGAGCAGGCGGAGATTCAAGTTAAATATTCCGGTTATATTGAAAAGGAAAAGACAAATGCGGATAAGCTACAGCGTTTGGAGAATGTCCGAATTCCGGACAACTTTGATTATTCAAAACTAAAATCACTGTCCTACGAAGCTAGGGAAAAATTGGAATCTATTCGGCCGGTTACCATATCCCAAGCATCCCGAATTAGCGGAGTTTCTCCAGCAGACATAAGTGTTCTTTTGGTGTATTTGGGGAGATAATCCAAAGACTTGTTCCACGTGGAACACAATTTTTTGTTTTTCGCTTATATACAAATGGCTCAGTTTTTGATTTCATTTTTGGCATAACACTAGGCCAGATGAAACGATTTTTACCAACCATTTTTGTTTTGGTCCTTTTGAGTTCCTGTATTCCGTTACGGATTGCTCCAAACATAAAGGACTATAAATTGATCGAAGGCAAACGATTTAAAAAGGGACTTCCAAAGAAAAGTGTCTTTGTTTTTGAAGACCCGAAAGACGCGAACGAATTTTACGATTACATCAATACAAAGTTTCAACTCGACGATTATTATGTAGATGTGCAGGTTCCCTTTTTGGTCAGTGGCAATACTTTTTACTTTTCGTTTTACGAGGTTGAAATTCCGACGAAGACCATAAACCTAATTCCGCTGGCTTTGGATGTGGCGTTAAGCAAATCGGCCGATATGGACCCGATTCTTGAAGATGCTTATGCCACACGTGTTGGAAACTGGTACATTGCCCTGGAAGTTTTTAGTGACACAGAAGAGGATTGTTTATCTGAAGATTCAATTTCAAGAGAAATGGTTTTGTCCTATCTTCGGGAATTGAAAAACGAATATTTGACAACCGATAACTATAATGAAGTTGTTTTTAAAAACTAAAGACTTTTCTGTTTCCGGAGAACAGTTTGAATTGCATTGGGACGAAGAATTGGATATGCTAGTGACCCAACCGCAACCCGAGAATTTGGCTTCTTACTACGAAAGCGAAGACTATATTTCCCATACAGACTCCAAATCTTCCTTCACGGACCGGCTTTATCAATCAGTAAAAGCTAAAAATCTTAAAAATAAGATTCAAATCATTGAAAATCAATTAGATGGGACAAAAAATCTTCTCGATTTGGGTGCGGGAACCGGTGATTTTTTGATTGCGGCCCAAAATTCAGATTTTCAAGTAACGGGTGTGGAGCCAAATCACAAAGCAAGAAAACTTGCGGAGCAGAAAGGAATCCGACTATCTTCAAATGTAGAGGATGTAGCCGGACAAAAATTCCAGGCCATCACCCTTTGGCATGTTCTCGAGCATTTGCCCAATTTGAAAGAGCAGATAGAAACCTTGGTCCAACTATTGGAAGAGGAGGGTGTCTTGGTGATTGCCGTCCCCAACTTTAAATCCTATGATGCCAAACACTATTCATCCCATTGGGCGGCTTTTGACGTTCCAAGACACCTTTGGCATTTTTCAAAAACATCCATTTCCAAACTTTTTGCCCCACATCAAATGGAAGTGGTAAAAAGTCAACCGATGTGGTTCGATGCTTTTTATGTATCAATGCTTTCAGAAAAGTATCGAGGAAACAAACTGTACCTAGTTAGCGCATTTTTTGTGGGATTGTGGTCCAATCTCAAAGCCATCTTTACCAAAGAGCATTCTTCGTTGATCTACATTCTAAAAAAGAAGAAATAAACGATTTTGAGAGACGCTGTCGAACGAATCCGCCTTTGGATGCACAATCATATCAAACCAAAGAGAACCGCCCAAATCGGCTTGTTTCTGAGCGCCGACAAAATAAGTGCAACAAATACCGTTGTGTATTTCCATAGAAAACATTTATGGTTCGGTGAAGCCTGTTCTTTACATCACAAAAACTTAATAAGCGCTTTTCCAAAAGCTTTTCTATTTTTGCGCATCTATAAAAAGTAAAAGATGAAAAAATTAGTAGTGCTTGCAATTGCCATTACAGCAATGTCGTGTCAGCAAAACAAAATTGGATATGTGGACAGCGTAAAAATCATGGACGAGTATCAAGAAAAAGTTGATGTGGAGGCCAAGTTCCAAAAAAAGGCGGAAACCATGGGCAGAAAACGTGACAGTATCTCACAAGCGTTCCAAATGGAATTGCAGGAATTCCAAGGCAAGGCACAAAGCCTGTCCCAGCAAAACGCACAAGAGCAATATTCAGAATTGCAACAACGGGGACAGCGCATCGGCCAGCAATTACAGCAAGAAGAGCAACAGTTGCAACTGACCAGCCAAGAACAAATGGACTCTTTGGTTAAGAAGGTGAAAAAAGAAATCAGAGCTTACGGAAAAGATAATGGCTACACCTATATTCTTGGTGGAGGCGAAGGTGGTTCTGTGATCTATGGTGACGAAGCAAAAGATGTTACGGATGCCATCCTGAAGATTTTGAACGATAAGTACGAGAATTAATACACTCGGTACATTCAATACATTGATGGAGCCCACTCTTTAGAGTGGGTTTTTTGTTTTACCTAATTGAAGCAAAGTAAACCCATAGCATAAAAAAGAACTGCAACGGGACACGGAACCATAGGTAGTGTATTCCCGGTCCATTCATTTCCCCTGTTTGGTAGTCGATTTCTTCAAGGGCCGCTTTGATGTTGGCTGGAAGAATCAAAATAAAAAATGCAATCAACAAACAAGCCGTTTGTTTTTGATATTGAGGCAGCAAAAAGCCAATAGCGAAGAGAACTTCCATAATTCCGGTGATAAGCACAACTGCCTTTTTAAAAGGGATAAAGGAAGGAACCATGGCCTCCATTCCCTGCATAAAAGCAAAATGTCCAATAGCGGTGAACACCAACATGCAGGACATGGCAATCCTGCCGGCTAATTGAAGTTCCCAATTCCTTTTAAAGACTTTTAAAAGTAATGTTGACACTACATAGGTGCCAACAAGCACAATGAGAGGTTTCATCTTTTTTAGGCAAAAATCCAACATTACCACTGGCAAGTCAATGAACCTAGGTTAAGAAATACGCCTGCGGATACGGCTCAGGGCCTGTGGGGTAACACCAATGTATGAAGCAATATATTTTAAGGGAATTTCACGAAGTAGCTCGGGGCGTTCTTCAAAAAGGTTGAGATAGCGCTGTTCGGCACTATCCCGCAGAAGGGAAAGCTCTCGCTTTGATTTTTTCAAGAAAAGCTCCTCGCTGGCCTTTCTTCCGATCAAGTTCCCTATGCTGGAAGATGCATAAACCTCCTGAAGTTCCTTATGGCCAAGACGCCAAAGTGTTGTATCGGTAATCGTTTCCACCGTATATTCAGATGGTTTTTGGGTGAGGAAAGAGTCGTATGCGCTAACAAAAGCCCCATTGAAAACAAAACCAAAAGTGAGGTTCCCATCTTCTTTGGGAATGTAAAGGCGAACAATCCCTTTTTCAATAAAGGACAGATGATTTTCCACCTTGCCCGCTTCAACCAACTTACTTTTTTTAGGGAATTCATGTCGGTTCAATTTTGATGAAAAAATTTCCCAATCGGCTCTTGAAATACCGAATTCCGATTCGAAATATTGTCTGATTTTTTCCAAATCGTCAGTACGTTAAGGTTTACTTTTTTTATACGAGAAAATCATAAAGGAACCAAAACCAATTTCTATAATTGAGCCTGATAGGGCAGAAACGGCAGGGGAAGCCTTCAGAATAAACAGCACAAATGAAGCTGCACCCAACATACCGCCCAAGACCCAATACGTTTTGATGCCATAAAGCGTAGTGAACGTTAAATACCTTCCACCAATGATCAACAACATGCCCTGAAAAAACCAAGCGTGGTTCTGTAACGATAGGAGCAACGCCAGGGGAATGCACATCAACATAAAAATTGTTCCCTCCAAAGCTAGTTTGCCCAAGGCATTGTTTGGGGAATGACTTGTAGGAACACCTATAAGCTTGGCCAGCAACAACCCTAAAGGATGAATGAGCATACCGCCAAAAAACAAGGTCCAAACAGCGATTTGAGACGTAACGGACAAGGCCACCAAAGCGGCAGCCATCCAAACCGTTCCGGAAACTAAAACTCCCAAAGAACCATCTGCATAGCTTTTGCGCAAATCGGCCTGTGCAGCCGAAATGGAATCAACGGAAGTTCCCGCTGTATTTTGTTCTTGTTCGTTCATTTTTTGGATTTTTTCTTGTTGCCGATCATTACTAAAGCCATGGCGATAATTAGTAAAATATTGGAAACCATGCCCCAAATTTCACCATTTCCGTTTTTCAATTCTATCAGATTAATGACAAAAAGTACTAGACTAATCACTATGACCACTAAAGGAGCAATCGCTTTTTTCCCGAACATGATTACATTTTAAGTTCTATATCGAGCTGTCGGCCCTCTTCCTTGGCCCTATTGTCCATTCGGGCCCCCATGGCCAGCCCCATGGACATGCCTACGGGCAGTCCAATACCCAAAAACGCCATATTTCCCAAACTAAGCCCCAAGGCAGCACCAATGGGCAGGCCAAAAACCGTCATGCCCAGAACAAACCATGTTTTTCTAAAATAGTTTATGGGTACGATTTTGAGTTTCTGAGCCAACATTCCTACAATTTTTGATTGTTCTTTTCGGATAGCGTTGCGCAATGTTTTACCAGAATCGGTAATCGAATTCAATTGTGTTATGTGCTTGTTGATGACCAACTCGATTTCTTCCGGCAGTTTCTTTTTTTTGATTTCAACGATCAATCGTTCGAATTGCCCATAGGCAAGTTTGGTTTTGTCGGATAGTTCTGGACGCTGGATAGGTTCTAGGATCATGCTGGGAAGGTTTTATTGCATCAGATATACCAAAAAAATGGTCGGGATCAAATATACCACGATGGTTTGCGCCCCTACATAATCCTTGGCCACACGCTGTCCCAGCAAAAGCATCAACAAAGTCACCGCAGAAATAACGGCTCCATAAAAACCATAATTGCTCTCGCCATCAACAGCTATTTGAAAAATACCGACTCCGCAGAGTATGCCGGACAACATTTCCAGTATCAAAACAATACCTAAAAGCAAAGGAACCGAGCCCTTGAAAATAGACTTGGAAAAATGCCCGGTCAGCCAACCAAGATTGCCTTTCCAATCCAGGAGTTTGTCGATTCCGCTCTGTAAAAAAGTAATGGTAAGGAATGCCAGCAGTAGAATTTCCGTGGCATTTGAAAATAATTCATTCATGGTCAGTTTTATTTAATCGGCCTTGGCATGCAAGAGCCGTGTAAGTTTTATGGACAAATCCGTGAAGATCAACTTGGAATTTCCGTTGCGTTCCACGTGAAAAATGGCTTGCTCCAACTCCTTTACAATATCCAAAATATTGTTTTCATGTACAAAGGGAGCAAATTTTTTCAGGTCAAAACCCTCCATGTGAACTTTGGCATGTACAAGTTCGTTGGCCTTGTAGTTGAGCAAAAGGGCCTGCCGCATCATGGTAAGGCAATAGTTCAGGAACTTTTTTTGAACCTCGCGCCCCGTTTTGGATACCTCATCGCTCCACAAGATCAATTCTTGGATGGCACCCTTGTTTCCCTTGGCCTTAAAAGCACTGCGCACCCACTGTACGAACCAACGCTCAAAAACGAGATCTTCCGAATCCTTGTTCAAGAGATCTAAGGCTTTATTGAAATTTCCGTTTGCCTCAAGGGCTATGGTGAGTGCCTCTGTCTGTGATACGCCCCTGAGCAAAAGTTCATCGGTAATAGCCTGCTCCGCCAAAGGAGGGAAATTTAGAATTTGGCAACGGGAACGGATCGTATTGATGATCTGTTCCTCTTCCTCTGCCAAAAGAAGCAATACCGTTTTGTCCGGTGGTTCCTCGATCAATTTTAAAAGTTTATTGGCCGCGGAGGTGTTCATTTTTTCCGCCATCCAAACAATGAGAATCTTATATCCGCCTTCATAGGATTTCAATGAAAGCTTCTTTACCATATCTTGGGCTTCATCCACCCCGATCTGGCCCTGCTTTTTTTCGATGCCGATGTGCCGGTACCAGTCAAACAAGTTGCCATAGGGCTGTTCCTTCACAAATTGTCGCCATTCCACCAAATAGTGGTCGCTTACTGCATGCGATTTTACCTTATCCGAATTGGAAACCGGAAAAGCAAAATGTAGGTCAGGGTGTGTCAAAGAGTTGCATTTGGTATTGCAAACCGTGTTCTCCCCATCATTTTCACCACCCGTATTGCCGCACAGCAAATATTGTGCATAGGCCAAAGCCATACAGAGCACCCCGGAACCCTCGGGACCAACAAATAGCTGCGCATGGGCAACCCTGCCTGTCTCAGCGGTCGTCACCAAATGGTTTTTGATGTGTTCCAGCCCTAAAACGTTTTTAAAAAGCATGACCCAAAGATACATTTTTAAGTGTTGAAGTTTTGCAGGACAGGTTAGACTGATTCATTGCGGGTTTAACATATCAAACCGAAAAGGTTAAAAAGAGATAAACTTTGAAATAAAAGGCCCGTCAAACCGAGGAAAATGCAGGAAATCTTTACATTTGAAACTCTCAAAAAAGAACACATTACATGAAGACGATAGACGATTTCAATTTCGAAGGAAAAAAAGCATTGATCAGAGTAGATTTCAACGTACCATTGGACGGTGATTTCAAGGTAACCGATACCAGTCGTATTGATGCCGCAAAACCTACCATTCTAAAAGTTTTGGAAGATGGCGGGTCCGCAATTTTGATGAGCCATATGGGCAGACCAAAGGGAGAAGCCAATCCGGATATGTCACTTTCACACATTGTCGAGACCGTCTCGAATGTAGTTGGTGTACAAGTGAAGTTCGCCGAGGACTGTGTTGGCGCAAAAGCAGATGAAGCAGTTGCTGCCTTAAAGAGCGGAGAGGTGCTTTTGTTGGAGAACCTTCGTTTTCATCCTGAAGAGGAGGCCGGTGATGAGTCCTTTGCAGAGGAATTGTCCAAGCATGGCGATGTTTATGTAAACGATGCGTTCGGAACGGCGCACCGTGCCCATGCATCAACCACAATTGTGGCCAAGTTTTTCCCGGAAAACAAATGCTTTGGCTATTTATTGGCCAAGGAAATCAAAGCCATTGATAAAGTGATGGAAACAGGGGAAAAACCAGTGACCGCAATTTTGGGCGGGGCCAAGGTTTCTTCAAAGATCACCATCATCGAAAACATACTGGACAAAGTGGACAACCTTATCATTGGAGGAGGAATGACCTATACTTTTGTAAAAGCTAAAGGCGGGAAAGTAGGCGACTCCATTTGTGAGGATGATAAAATGGAACTTGCCTTGGATATCCTAAAACAAGCAGAGGCCAAAAATGTGAAAGTATACTTGCCTGTGGATGTTTTGGCCGCCGATGATTTCAGTAACGATGCCAACACCCAATTTGTGGACGTAAACGAAATTCCCGACGGATGGCAAGGATTGGATGCCGGCCCAAAAACCTTGGAGATATTCAAACAGGTCATTTTGGCTTCCAAGACGATTCTTTGGAACGGTCCCGTAGGTGTTTTTGAAATGGAAAACTTTGCCAAAGGCACCATTGCCGTAGGTAATTATATTGATGAGGCCACCCAAAACGGAGCGTTCTCCCTGGTAGGAGGAGGAGATTCCGTTGCTGCCGTCAAACAATTCGGGTTCGAGGAGAAGGTGAGCTACGTATCCACTGGTGGCGGGGCCATGCTCGAAAGCCTGGAAGGAAAAACATTGCCGGGCATTGCTGCAATATTGGGCTAAGTCTCACGTTGTGAGATATCAGGGCAAACGTTAAAAGTAAGAGAATTTTGTCTCGAGGCTTTATTCTTTCAGAAAAAAAAGCCATTTTCGTTTGCCCCGAAATCAAATTTTGTCCAAAATGAAGCAGAGTTTAAGTGTAGCTGTTTTTGCTGTTCTCCTATCAGCAAGCCCCTTTGTGCGTGCACAACAATCCGAAATTGCACAGAACAAGTCAAAGGATTCCGTTTTGCTCCGAGAAGAGGAAAATGGGACCATCACGGTTTCCAACATCAAAATTGACGGTCAGCTTATGGCCCTGGAAACGCATGAGGACGGAAAATTCAAGCTACGCGACCTTGAGGAAGCTTGGCGGTATGACAGTCTCTGGCTGAAAGAACTCCACAGCAATGCCGATTTGTTCAGTGATATGTTGTTGGAGGTTCAGAATGATTCTGAATTGGAGGAGGCCTTTGAAATAGATTTGCCGACCGACACGCTAAAAGCAAGGTTGTCCCGTATGAACGAGAAAACCCCGTTCAATATTACCTACAATTCTTCTTTGGAGAGTGTGATCAAATCCTTTTTGACAAGGAGAAGGGACTTGATGCAGCGGATGATAACGGCAAGCCAGTTTTATTTTCCCCTGTTTGAACAGGAACTGGACAACCAAAATATTCCTTTGGAAATAAAATATTTGGCCATTGTGGAATCCGCTCTCAACCCAAAGGCTCGCTCTAGGGTTGGCGCAAAAGGGCTGTGGCAGTTCATGTACAGCACGGGCAAAATGTACGGACTGGACGTAAGCAGTTATGTGGACGAAAGGCACGACCCCATTATGGCCACAAAGGCCGCCAGCAAATACCTTTCAAGACTCTACGATATCTTTGGTGACTGGGACTTGGCCTTGGCAGCATACAACTCTGGTCCTGGAAACGTAAACAAGGCGATTCGACGTTCCGGAGGATATGAGAATTATTGGAACATCCGTCCATTTCTTCCACGTGAAACAGCAGGGTATCTTCCAGCCTTTTTGGCCACCATGTACATTTTTGAATATGCCGAAGAACATGGCCTACAATACAAAAAAGCGGATAGGCCCTATTTTGAGACAGATACCGTTCATGTTAAGAACCTGATTACTTTCGACCAGATTTCAAAATTGGTCGATATAGGAACCGAAGAGCTGGAAATGCTCAATCCGGCGTACAAGCTCAACATCATACCGAAAGTAGAAGGAAAAAATTATGCCCTACGTTTGCCCATTGCCAAAATAGGCAAGTTTGTTTCCAATGAGGAAGAAATCTATGCTTATGCAAAAAAGGAGCTGGATTCTTTGGAAAAGCCTTTACCGAACATGGTGACCGCGGAGGACCAGATACGTTATCGGGTGAAAAGCGGTGATTATTTGGGCAAGATCGCCGAACAATATGGGGTCGGTGTAAGCCAGATAAAAAGCTGGAACGGACTTCGAAGTAACAATCTTCGTGTTGGACAACGCTTGACAATATATCCCAGAAAGCCATATATCGCACAGAAGACCTCAAAATCGGGCAGCTCCAAATCTGGAACAACCGTTGCAGGAGGTTCCAAGATCCATACGGTACAATCTGGCGACTCCCTTTGGACAATCTCAAAAAAATACCCCGGGGTTTCCATAGAAAATTTACGAGAATGGAACGGTATTAGCGGTAATAACCTAAAACCGGGCACAAAACTTAAATTGTGTGATTGTTCTTCGTAAATTTAACACAAGATGAAAAAACTAGGAACACTATTGTTTGCCGCTAGTATGTTGGCATTGGGAGCCTGTAAGAATTCAGGACCAAAAGAAAAATTTTTACCACCCTCAACAGGGGGCATCAATACCTTGATGGTGGTTATGGACACTGAGCTTTGGAGAGGGCCGGTGGGGGAAAAGATAAGGGACGAGTTTGCCGCACAAATTGTGGGACTTCCCCAAATAGAGCCGAAATTTACCATAACCCAAGTACCACCAAAGGTTTTTAAGGGAACTACCACACACTCTAGATCATTGTTGTATGTTGAACAAGATTCTACGTCTTTGGCCCATATAAAGGACGATGCCTACGCCAAACCTCAAAAAGTTGCAGTGGTTACAGGCCCAACAGAGGAGGTGATGATCAAAAACCTTGATTCTTTGGCGGACAGGGCCATAAAGGAATTCAGGGCCAACGAGATTGCCGAGGCACAACGAAGATTCGAGCGCTCTCTGAGCAAGGACAAAGCTTTGGAAGAGGAATTTGGGATACACATGAACGTGCCATCGCTCTACAAGGTGGGCAGAAGAGAGGACAACTTTGTTTGGATGGACATACAAATCCCAAAGGGAACCATGAACATCATTGCTTATGAGATGCCTTGGGACTATTTCAGCAACGACTCCACTTTTGTGGAGGATATTGTAAGAATGCGAGATTCCATTGGTCAAAAATTTATTCCAGGACCTTATGAGAACACCTACATGATTACCGAGAAAGCTTTTGCGCCCTATGTTTTCCCTGCGGAAATAGGCGGTAAAAAAGCGGCGGAGGTAAAAGGTGTTTGGGAAATTCATGGGTATCCTATGGCTGGCCCATTTTTAACCTATATCATCAATGATGAGGAGAACAATAGGAAAATGGTGATAGAGGGATTCACTTTCGCCCCTTCCGAAGAAAAAAGGGATTATATGTTCGAGCTGGAAGCCATCTTAAAGACAGTGGACTTTAAGCCATCGGATACTACCTCCACGGACTAAAAAAATATACTTATACAAAACCAAAAGGCCCGAACAATTGTCGGGCCTTTTGGTTTTTTAAATATGATGGACTTATCAATCAAATGCAAAACCTGTGGCCATCCTATATACAAATGCATAAAGCACTATAAAGAACATAACAAAGCTAAACCATGCGAATACTTTAAAGTATTTTTCTATGATGATGTGCCCAAGGTTTCTAAACCCCTCCAAATAGATTTCTTTAACGAGTAGTAATTTTTTCATATGTCTGATTTAAGGATTAAATACAGGCCAAAGATTCGATATACTGGGATGGAACCGAAAACAAAAGGACAAAACGCATTAAAAACAAGGTGAAATAGGCAGCTTAGGACCAGAGGTCTACCAGCCTATCCCTTTGATCGATAAAGTGCACGCGAACCAAGCGCTGTTGGTCGGACAGGGATATCGATAAAGTGCAATATTCTTGAAAAAGCAGGGAGCAAATCCCTCCGGAAGTGTGATTTATTCGGCTACAAGGATAAATTCCGACCTTCTGTTCTGGCGATGCTGGTCGGCGGCACACGGTGTTCCATTGGAACAATTGTTCAACAGGCGATCTTCCCCATATCCAACGGCGCTTAAGATTCTTGAAACGTCGATTCCTTGGGAAACAATATAGTCACGAGTGGATTTGGCGCGCTTGTCCGATAAATATTTATTGTAGCTTTCCGAACCAATGGCGTCGGTATGGGATTCAATTTTTAGGGAAAGTGTTTTGTTTTCCTTGAGTACCGTTACCAGTTTGTCCAGCTCCTGAGCGTACTTTGGTGTAATTTCATAACTGTCGAATGCAAAATAAACATTGCTTGGCTCGTACACTTCTGTTATTGGTTTTTCTTTTACGGCCTTCCTTAAGAATTGGGTAACCGGAACATTTTCATTCTCTTTGGTTTTTACAGAAATGGAGTCGTCCATAAAACCATTTTTTGTGGCCACAAGGGTATAACCCGTCGATGGATCTAGGTTTTTGAAAACGTATCTACCTGTGGTGTCCGAAACGGCCTTGCTCAAGAATATACCGTCTTTATCATACAAAGTTATATTGGTTTCTTCCAATGGAATGCCCGAGGACTCACTGGCAACGGAACCAACAATGGCGTTGAAGTTTGGAATGGATTTAAAGGAATAAATATCGTCATCCCCTTTGCCCCCTTTACGATTGGAAGCAAAATAACCTTGCTCACCGGAAGCATCGATAATATACGAGAAATCGTCCCTGTTACTGTTGATGGGTTCGCCCAAGTTCACGCCTACTCCAAAAGTTTCATTTGTACCATCGGATTTATATACATCCAGCCCTCCGAAGCCCATCGGCCTGTTGGAAGAAAAATAGAGCGCGTTTTCGACCGCATAAGGAAACATTTCCTTCGCTTCTGTGTTGATGGTCTTTCCAAGGTTTTTTGGCTCGGAGAACGCCCCATTTGCATCAATATCCACCACATATATATCTGTTTCGCCAAAGCCCCCGGGCCTATCCGAAACGAAATACATTTTTTTCCCATCCGGGCTTACCGCAGGATGGCCTGTGGAATAGTTTTCACTATTGAAGGGAAGCTCCTCTGCCTTGGTCCATTCGCCATCTTTAAGCTCGGAACGGTAAATCTTTAAGTGGTTGATTCCGTTTTCGCCCCGTTTCAGACGCTTTCCATAGTTGTTCCTTGTAAAATAGATTGTTTTTTGGTCAGGCGAGAAAGCCATTGAGGCTTCGTGATATTTGGTGTTGATCTTTCTAGAAAACTTTTTGGGTGCGGAAAGTTCACCGTCTTCACCTTTTTGTTGCGCAAGGTAAAGGTCCAAAAAAGGTTGATTGGTCCAGCGATACCGACGTGTCGTTAAAAACAAAGTGTCCTTGGCCGAAGCATAGACGATATCCGAGCCATTGTGAAACATGGGGGAAAAATCGGAGTAGGGAGAGTTGATTTTTAAATTTTTGATAGAAATAGTATAGGTTGCTTCCCAAGAGCTGGGATCAACCTTATCGAGTTCATTTAGGGGCTCGTTTCTTTTCTGTCTTAAAATTTTGGTCAGGGTGGCGGCTCTTTGATATTTGCCCGTACCTTTTAATGTTTCCTTGTACTTGAACAGTGCATCCTCCTCCATTTCCTCTTTGTACAATTGGTGCAGCTCATGGTACCATTGGTACGCTTTTTCCAAGTTCCCTGTATAGTAATGGGAGTCTCCAGCTCTCGAGAGCAAGTGCTGGGTGTGTTTGGCTGCGGTTTTTTCCAGGACCAAATCAAAAATGCGGGCGGCCTCTGCATACCACATTAGGTCAAAGTACGCATTTCCTTTGTCGATGAGCTTGTCCGTAGTCCCTCGCTTGCGAAGATACCTGTCCAGCTTTTTGTCGTTAAGACCATCGAGGTGCTTTACAAAGTCTGTGGTTTCTGGTTCTTTTGTAAGGTTCTCCTTTTCGGATGTGGAAAAGGTTCCCCCATACTCGGAAAAGGCAAGCTCTTGGGAAAAGGTCCCAAGTGCGCACAAAAGAAAAATAAGCAAGATCAGTTTTTTCATTACCACTCCATCTGCACAAACAAACATGATGTGTTTGTTTGGAGGTTAAGCATTTAGAGGCCTAACGGTTTAGTTGTAGCCGCTAAAGTAGGATAAGATAATTGGGGTGATAATTTTTTGTTGTGAAAGAGCGAAATTGTGGCGCTGAATGGTAAAAAAGTGTTGTTGCTGCTCGAATTTTTTTGTAATTCGGCACACCTCAAACCGTCAAAAAGGTCAAGTTTAGGATTTTGACTCTTTTGTTTCTCCTTCCAATTTATCGTCTTCTTTGGTCGCGTCCTTGAACTCTTTGATACCGCTACCAAGTCCTTTCATCAGCTCTGGAATCTTTCTGCCTCCAAAAAGCAAAACTACCACGGCCACGATCAAAACAATCTGCCAAGGACCTAGCATACCAAGAAATATAGTTTGAGCAATCATAATATCAAAACCTTTAATTAGAAATGTAAAAGTACTAAAAAGAAGTGAAAGAGCGTGTTCGATTAACGAAAATTGGCATTTGAGAATGATTTTTAAGAACTTACCGGCCCAAGCTTTTTAAAAAGCTTAACATGCATATTAAAATCTAAGACTATCTTTGTTCATCATGGCAAAGGACAAAAAGAAAAGAAAGGAGATCAAACGCAAGCTATTGCACAAGTATCGCTTGGTCATTCTCAATGAAAGCACTTTTGAGGAAAAGATATCTTTTAAGCTGAACAGGCTTAACGTTTTTGTTACCGGTACCATGTTCATTATTGTGCTGATCGGAGTTACGACCTTGATCATTGCTTTTACCCCATTGCGCGAATATATTCCGGGCTACTCCTCTACCAGATTAAAACGACAGGCAACCGACCTTACCTATAAAACAGATTCTTTGGTTACCGTACTCAATTATACCAATCGGTATTTGGATAATGTAAGGAAGGTCTTGCGGGGTGACATTGAAAACAACCAAGTGAATAGGGACTCTCTGTTTGAGCAGTACAAATTGGACCCTGCTTCCGTAGACCTTACGCCAATACGACAGGATCTATTGTTGAGGGAAGAGGTTGAGCTGGAAGATAAGTACAATCTTTTTGAAAGGGATATCGAAAACTTGGGGACATTATTCTTTTCACCTGTGAACGGCACCATATCCCAAGGGTTTGACCAAAAAACGAAACATTACGCCGTGGATTTGGTAGCACCACGGGAAACCCCGGTCAAGTCCATTGCGGATGGTACAGTGCTTTTTGCGGAATGGACCACAGAAACGGGTTATGTAATGATCATAGAACATCAAGAAGGGATAACTTCGGTGTATAAGCACAATGGTTCCCTGAGCAAGGCACAAGGGGATTTGGTACGGGCAGGCGAGGTAATCGCATCAATCGGAAATACGGGAGAACTTACTACGGGGCCACATCTTCATTTTGAACTTTGGAGAAAGGGCAAACCGGTGGACCCCCAAAATTATATTGACTTCAACTAAATGTCCTTAAAAGCATTTGCCGCGAAAATATTTGCGAATCGGATAGCCAAGAAAACCGAAAAATGGGTGAATCGACCTGTAAAGACCCAACAAAAGGTATTCAACCACTTGATCGCCCAGGGCAAGGGCACCCTTTTTGGCAAGGACCATCAGTTCGCAACCATTACATCCCACCAAGATTTTGTTGAGCGCGTTCCCATACGTGATTATGAGGAACTAAAGGGATATGTACAACAAATAATTGATGGAAAAGAAGATGTGCTGTGGCCCGGAAAGCCCATTTATTTTGCAAAAACCTCGGGAACCACTTCGGGCGCCAAATATATTCCGATCACCAAACCTTCCATCAAAAACCAGGTGGAAGCTTCCAGAAATGCCATTCTCAATTACATACACGAAACGGGGAACGCCGATTTTGTGGATGGCCGGATGATATTTTTACAAGGAAGTCCTGAACTGGAAGAAAAAAATGGAATCAAGCTGGGAAGGCTTTCAGGGATTTCGGCCCATTATGTGCCCAACTACCTTCAAAAAAACCGATTGCCAAGCTGGGAAACCAATTGCATCGAGGATTGGGAGACCAAGGTGGACAAAATTGTCGAGGAGACCGAAAAAGAGAATATGTCCGTAATTGCAGGTATTCCGTCATGGGTGCAGATGTACTTTGAAAAATTGAACTCCAAGACAGGGAAAAAAGTCGGGGAACTTTTCAAAGAGTTTCGATTGTTCATATATGGAGGAGTGAATTACGAGCCATATAGGGCCAAATTTGAAAACCTTATAGGAAGAAAGGTGGACAGCATTGAACTGTTCCCAGCCAGTGAAGGATTTTTTGCATATCAAAATTCCCAAAAGGAAAAGGGGATGTTGTTGTTGTTGGACGCGGGTATTTTTTATGAGTTTGTCAAGGCCGATGAATTTTTTGATGAGAACCCAAAACGATTGACCATTGCAGATGTGGAAATAGGGGTCGATTATGCCATGGTAATTTCTACAGATGCCGGACTTTGGGGCTATAATCTTGGGGATACCGTTCGGTTTATTTCCAAGAACCCATATAAGATAATGGTTTCGGGGCGCATCAAGCATTTTATTTCTGCTTTTGGGGAACACGTAATCGCTAAAGAGGTTGAAGAAGCATTACGCCTAGCCGTTGAAGGGACGGATGCACTGGTAAACGAATTTACCGTAGCCCCGCAGACCAATCCCGAGGAAGGGGAACTGCCCTATCATGAATGGTTCATCGAATTTCAAAGGGAGCCATCTGACATGAAAAAGTTTATGGCCATCATAGAGGAGAGCATGAAACAACAGAACAGCTACTATTTTGACCTCATCGATGGCCATATTCTCCAACCGCTAAAGATAAGCAGCATCAAACCAAATGGTTTCCAGGATTATATGAAATCCATAGGTAAACTGGGAGGGCAGAACAAGGTCCAACGCCTTGCCAACGACCGAAAAGTGGCCGATGGACTTCATCCTTTTAAAATTAGTTGACTTAGAACAGCTTAACTTTCATAGGAATTCATTTATTTTTGCCAGAAGATATGATGGCAACAGAAGTAAAACAGACCACTAGGGCGCAGGAGTCCACCAATGCGATCGAACGCTTGTACATTACCATGCGCCATTTGCTGAACAGGGGATTTTACAAGCCTTCGGGGGTTTCTGGTAATGCTCTCAGAACCGCGCTTTTATTGCTCCGTCCGGAAATTTATGGGACCATTGCTGAGGACAAGGCCGAATTGAACGGGTTGATCTATGTATTGGAACGCTTGCCTGAAGGGATAGAAGAATGCCGATTCATTAACCTCACTTCCGACGAAGGATTCGGCAAATCACATTTAAGACCCATTGTGCCTCCAAAGCGAAGAAGAAATTGCTACCGCATCGATGATGAGCAGATGAACATCGAGATCACACGAGGGCGTAGCGACATTTACGATATTTTGACCCACCTGACCTTCTTGTTCGTGGAGTCCGGCAAAATCTCCAAAAGGGTCTTGGTGGACGATGGGACATCCACCATAAGGGACTGGGATAAGCTTACCGAGTTTGTACTGTCCGAAGAAAAAAACAATGAAGAAAGAGAAGTGGCCCTGATACACTGTGCCAATATCTTGGGCAGGACCTTTGATGAGGTGGTGGACCTTGAAAACAAGTTAAAGACCCCGGAGGACCCGGACCGCTTTTTAAACGTAATTTATTGGCTGGGCAAACTGGCCATTGAAGAGGAGACCACGGGCAACAAGAGGACAATCACATTCAGTCCGCTGCTAAGAGAGCGGTTGGGTCATCATATCCATGGGGAAAAGTGGGCCGATAAGATCAAGGCGACCCTCAAGGAACACAACTTGATGGACAGACCACTTCATATTATCAGTGCCAATATGCACAGTGTTATGAACTCTCTATTTGCCAAAAAAGCATTGGTAGAAGAATTTCCGGACAATGAATCTTTGGATGTTTATGAGGCTTTGGGTTCCGACAAGAACAAATCGCTCAATAAGAAAGTTAGGGATTTGGCCCAGAAAAATAGGATGATAACTTTAAAGGACGAGTCCGGGGCCAACATAGATGTCCAGATTTTTGATACCGCTAAATTTGGGGATAAAAGCTGCTGCTATCAACTGCCGGATGATATCGCCCAAGAGGATAAACCCGTTATATTTGTGATGGATTATGCCTTCGGCGAGCAGGCCTACGAGACCATAGACGAATTGTTGAAACCGATGGAAGATGGGAAGGAAAAGGTTTTTCTTAACGTCGATTCGGTCTCCATTATGGGAAAGGCGGGTATCTTGGAAGGGGGCAAAGGAGATTTGATGATTCCTTCCGCCCATATTTTCGAGGGCACGGCGGATAATTATCCCTTTAACAACGAACTCAAGGGTTCCGATTTTGAAGGACATGGATTAAAGGTAATGGAAGGGACCATGGTGACCGTATTGGGAACATCGCTTCAAAATAGGGACATTCTCCAGTTTTTCAACGAATCCACTTGGAACGTTATAGGGTTGGAAATGGAGGGAGTGCACTATCAAAAAGCGATACAATCGGCATCGCAGATACGAAAAAGCATAAAAAAAGATGTCAAGGTAAGATATGCTTACTACGCATCTGACAATCCTTTGGAGACCGGGAGCACGTTGGCTTCGGGCGGACTTGGGACAACCGGGGTCAAGCCCACATATTTGATAACGGACAGAATTTTAAAACAAATATTCAATTCATAGGTATGGCAGACCAACCAGTTAATCAGAATAATTCAGACGAGATAGATTTGGGGCAATTGTTCCAGATGCTTCGAAATGGATTCAATAAGTTAGGTGTACTTTTTTTACGCCTTTTTCTATATCTAAAAAAGAGTGCTTTGATACTCATAGGTTTGGTTGTTTTGGGCGTGGCCATAGGGTTCGGGTTAAAGTTCATAACGACGGAGAAGGTCCAGGTAGATGTTATCGTAAGGCCAAACTTGGAGAGCAAGGATTATTTATATGATGTTATCTCTGAAATAGAGTCCAATATCAAGGACAAGAACCCAACTTTTTTGAATAGGCTCGATATCACTGAGGCGGACCTGAAGGGTTTTGAAATTTCGATTGCTGCTGTAAAAAAGGAGGAGGCAGAGAATAATGAAAGGCAATTGGAGTATTTGGAAGTGCTCCAAAAATTTCAGAACACGGATTTGATCGCTGATGTGATCAGAGAGGAATTGCTAAAGAAAACGGAGCTCAACCATAGGATAACATTTACCTATAAGAACCCCAACGGGGAGGAAATAGCCCGTAAGCTTTTGGACTATATTAATTCCAATGGTTATTTCACTGAGCTTTTGTCCGTACAAAAGGAAAATTCAAGGAAGAGGATTGAAAAAAGCGAGGTGTTGATTTCCCAGATAGATACGATTATCCAGAGTTACTCCAAGAACCTGAACAAACAGGGCTCTCCACTTGAAACCGGTAAATTGGTTTTGCAGAATGAGGAAAGATTGAATGTTACAGGGCTTATCACCTTAAAAACAGAGCTGATAGAAGACATAGAGGAAAAGAAAATGGAGCTAAAACAACTTAACGGTCCCATTAGTGTTATCAATTTTGGAAACCCCCATCAAGTCAGTAAGGCGTTCTTTGGAAAGAAGATAATAGTTCTACCCTTATTGTTCCTTGGGGTATTCTTTTTGTTGTCTTTCCTAAAGTACCTCAATAGGAAAGCTTCAGAAATTGAGGAGTAAAAGGCAGTATTAATGATTAAAATTCTTGTTACAGGTTCCAATGGTCAATTAGGAAAAACACTGAAAGAGTTAGCGCTTGGATTGGAGAATCTTTCTTTTTACTTCAAAACATCAAAAGAACTTGATATTACTCGCGTAGATCAATTACTGGATACATTTGAGAAGGAGCAATATGATTTCTGTATCAATTGTGCGGCATATACGAATGTCGAAGAAGCAGAAAAGTTCCCGGATTTAGCGAATCAGGTCAACGCAGAAGGGGTCAAAAACCTCGCAGAAGTTTGCAAAAAACAGCAAACCTCCCTGATTCATATTTCCACAGATTATGTTTTTGACGGCAAGAAGGAAGGGGGCTATACAGTGGAGGATAAAACCAATCCCATCAATGTATATGGAAAGTCCAAGTTGGCCGGAGAAAAATTTATTCAACAGATTCAACCCAACCATTATATAATTCGCACATCTTGGTTGTACAGCAAAAAGTATGGACACAACTTTTATCTTACTATTCTGAGAAAGGCAAGTGAAGGAACAGAGTTGAGAATTACTGATCAACAGATCGGTTGTCCGACCGACACGATTACTCTGGCAAGGTTCATTTTAGATGAAATTGTTATTGCTGGGGACAAACCTTTTGGATTGTACCATGTAACTGACGGTAGACCTATGACATGGTTTGATTTTGCAAAAAAGATACTTGAGGATAATAGGTTGACAGAGAAGGCAGAACTTGTATTGGATAGGAATTATCGTACTTTCGCAGCTAGACCAAAAAACAGCGTTCTAATTTGAACACCTCAAAATAAATCAAGACCGTTAGAGAAATAATCATAAAACAATGAGTAAATATACCAACTATAATATTTTGATTACCGGAGGTGCTGGTTTTATTGGGTCCCATGTGGTAAGGCATTTTGTAAACAAATATGAAAAGTACCACATCTATAATTTAGACGCTTTAACCTATGCGGGTAATCTAGAAAACCTAAAGGATATTCAGGATAGGGAAAATTATAGCTTTCTCAAAGGAGATATTACGGATCAAGCATTTCTTGCCACTCTTTTTAAGGAGATTGTTTTTGACGGCATAATTCATTTGGCTGCAGAGTCCCACGTGGACCGATCTATTTCTGACCCCTTGTCCTTTGTAAAAACAAATGTCCTTGGCACGGTCAACTTGCTTAACGAGGCATTGGGCCAAGCAAAAAAGAACCCAGACTTCCGTTTTTATCATGTAAGCACAGATGAGGTTTATGGCGCTTTGGGAGACACAGGGTTTTTTACCGAAACCACTCCGTATAGTCCTAATTCACCTTATTCCGCCTCAAAGGCAAGCTCTGATCATTTTGTAAGAGCTTATGGGGAAACGTTTTCCTTGCCTTTTGTAATATCCAATTGCTCCAACAACTATGGTCCAAACCATTTTCCAGAAAAGCTGATCCCTCTTTTTATAAACAACATCATTAATAATAAGCCGTTGCCCGTGTATGGCGACGGAAATTATACAAGGGATTGGCTTTATGTGAAAGACCATGCAAGTGCCATAGACTTGGTTTATCATAAAGGGCTCAAGGGGGAAACGTACAATATTGGAGGATTCAATGAATGGAAAAATATTGACTTGGTTAAGCTGTTATGTGGTATAATGGATAGAAAACTTGATCGTCAAGAGGGTGCTTCGGAAAAATTGATAACCTTTGTGAAAGATCGCCCAGGGCACGATTTAAGGTATGCCATAGATGCTACCAAGATCAACCAAGAACTTGGCTGGAAACCTTCGGTTACTTTTGAAGAAGGACTGAAAAGGACGGTTGACTGGTACTTTGACAATGAGGAGTGGCTCAATCATGTTACTTCTGGAGATTACAAGGAATACTACAAAAAACAATATCAATAAAGCTTAAAGCAAGATGAAGGGAATTATATTGGCAGGAGGATCGGGCACAAGATTGCATCCATTAACATTATCGGTAAGTAAACAACTTATGCCCATTTACGATAAGCCAATGATTTATTACCCATTGTCCACTTTGATGAACTCAGGCATAAGAGAAATACTTATAATCTCTACCCCAAAGGACCTGCCTCTTTTTAAAGAGCTTTTGGGTGATGGAAAAAAATATGGATGTTCATTTACCTATGAGGTTCAAGAAGCCCCAAACGGTTTGGCGGAAGCATTCATTATTGGAGCAGATTTTATTGGTAACGACAAGGTGGCCCTGATTTTGGGCGATAATATATTCTATGGCACAGGGTTGTCCAAACTATTGCAGGCCAATAACGACCCGAATGGCGGTATTATTTATGCCTATAGAGTGCACGACCCAGAGCGCTATGGAGTGGTAGAGTTCGATGGTGAAGGCAAAGCAATAAGTATCGAAGAAAAGCCATCAATCCCTAAATCCAATTATGCAGTTCCAGGCATCTATTTTTATGACAACGAAGTGGTTTCCATTGCGAAGAATATAAAGCCAAGCCCTCGCGGTGAATTAGAGATCACCGATGTAAATAAGGAATATTTGAATCGAGGCAAGTTGAGTGTTAGTATTTTGGATAGGGGAACCGCTTGGTTGGATACCGGAACCTTTCAGTCGTTGATGCAGGCCTCTCAATTTGTTGAGGTCATAGAAGAACGCCAAGGTTTAAAGATAGGGGCCATAGAAGTTGCCGCATACGAAATGGGGTTTATTGATAAAAATCAATTTAAGGCATTGGCAGAACCACTAATGAAAAGTGGCTATGGGAAAAACCTGTTGGGAATTTTGAACAAAGAGAGTTGATGAAGGTAACCGAAACCAAACTGAGGGGTTGTTTTATTCTTGAACCAAGAGTTTTTGAAGACGAACGAGGGCATTTTTTCGAGAGTTATAACCATAAGGACTTTTGTGAGGCAATAGGGCAGAAGGTCGATTTTGTGCAGGATAATCAATCCTACTCAACAAGAGGGGTGTTAAGAGGGCTACATTTTCAAAAGGGAGAACATGCTCAAGCAAAATTGGTTCGTGTTTTACAAGGGAGCGTTATAGATGTAGCAGTTGATTTAAGGAAGAATTCCACGACTTATGGCGAACATGTTTCTTTAGAGCTTACAGGAGACAACAAGAAGCAATTATTTATCCCTAGAGGATTTGCCCATGGGTTTGTTGTTTTGAGTGAAACGGCTCACTTCTTTTATAAATGTGACAATTATTATAATAGTGACTCAGAAGATGGAATAGTTTTCAATGATCCAGCCCTGAATATTGATTGGAAAATATCAGAAGATCAAATCAAACTATCCTCCAAGGACTTAAAACTGTCGAGGTTAAAAGAAACATCGATAGGCTAAAAACTCAAGGGTGTTTCTCCAGGAATCCAGCGCATCATTTTTTAAATTTTGAGTATCAGCTTTTACAAGTTAAAAATCAATCCCTTAATTATTTGTAATATTGCGTAGTGTTAAGATATGATTGATTTAAAACTGTTTTAGTGCCTACAAATTCCTTTCAGAATTATCGGAACATAACCTTAAGAACGTTGATGGTGTTTAGTTCCTTTTTTTTCTCATGCAATCCCAAGCATAAACAGGTAGATTATGTTTTTAAAATTGTTTTAGAAGTAAGGGTAATGAATGATGACAAGTTTCAACTATTCTATTCAGAACAAAACCAAACAAAGTTTACCGACAAAAATATCCTGAAGGTTAATGTCAAAGGCTTTAATGAGTATCAGACTATTGTTTTTGAACTCCCAAAAAAAACATTTCCCAATAAGTTGAGGATTGATGTTGGTGAAAACAAAATGGAATCCCCTATTGAGATCAAATCATGCCAGTTAATATGGGGGGAGAATGTCCTAGAAATGGATCATTTGAGTTTCAACCGTTTTTTCAAACCCAATGTATATATTATAGTACAGGGCAGGGGTGACATTTATGAGCGAAGAGTAATGGACAACAAATATGACCCCTTCTTTGTTTCAACAGCTTTTTTGGAACAGTATTTAAAATTAAAATTTTAAGGAGGATACTCTATTGTTTTTCCGTTTACTAGATTTGCCCCTATGATATTGCACTTTCTTTTGGATGAAAAAATAACGGATCAGGTAATCGCTAATTTTGAAAGTGTTTCAAAAAAGAATAAGTTTTTGGTATTTTCTAAAACCCAAAAACCGCTTAAACATATTAAAACAGAAAATCAAAATATTTTTGTTTATGATTTTGAGGAACAGGATATCAATGAGGTCTTAAATAAAATAAAACCAAATGGCATTATCCTACATGCATACCATTTAGAATTCGCCAAGACCCTTCTGAACATTAAACATAATGTCAAGGTTGCTTGGGTGGCCTGGGGTTTTGATATCTATGGCCTTCCCAAAATCAAACCTCTTACATATGCTCCATTAACAGATTCTTTTTTAAGGAGCACAAGTTTTTTTTTGGAAACAAAAAGAATGATACTAGCCAATGATCTTTATAGAAAAATCTTTTTTTTCTTGTTGAGAAAAGAAGATAGGTATACGCTTATATTTAAAAGTCTCGATAAAGTTGATTACTTCACCACCTATTTGGCCGAGGATTATTCCTACTTTAGCAAGTATTACCCTAATGACATGGATTTTATAAAGTGTACTTTTACAAGTATTGATCAGTATCTTGGGGGAAATAAGGATATTTCTATAACAAGTGTCGCTTCGAACATATTGATAGGCAATTCGAATACTCCTGAGTCCAACCATTTGGATGTAATGATAAAACTAAAAAATCTGCAGCAGGACTCTATGAGTGTTTTTGTTCCATTGAGCTACGGTGAAAACAGAAAATACAAAAGCACAGTATTAGAGAAGGGGAAAAGCCTTTTCGGAAAGAATTTTAGGCCGCTATTAGATTTTATGGAGAAAGGGGAATATCTGAAAATCCTGAGGACATGTGCCACAGGTATTTTTTATCACTATAGGCAACAGGCCATGGGAAATATTATTGCCATGTTGTTTATGGGGGCAAGGATTTATATGTATGGGGATAGCCCCGGATACAAATATTTGGTAAGGCACCAGGTGGCTGTTTATGATTTTGACCGCGATTATGTGCGATATAAAAACAATCCATTACCACAGAAATTGGCAGAAAAAAACAGGAAGGTTTTAGAGGAATTGTTTAGTGATACAAAAGTTAAGGACCAACTAAAGAATCTTATAAACCTTATGATTTTAAAAAACAATTTGGACTAATGGTGTCTTTCAGGTCCTTTTATGTTTCATGTTTTTACATAATCTCCGCATTAATATTTGTGTTGGGAGGGGGAATTCAATTTCTATTTGGGTTTTCAAATACTTTTCTAACTTTTTTTCTTGTCCTGTTTATTTATGCCATATATGCGGTTTACGCAATTTATAAACAAAAAGTGGTATTCAACAAGGTTGTTTTAGGAGCATTTATTTATGGTGCGGTTATAGTTTTAACGGCATTGTTTAGAGGGAGTGGTATAATTGTGACCTTGACATATCTCATTTTTCCATTGTTGCCCTTGGCAATCTATTTATTCAGTTACATAAATTATAAGGAAAATTACTTGACTAAGAACAAAATTTTCAATTTGTTCTTTTATATTTCATTAATTCAGTTGCCTGTATTGGTTTTTCAGGTTTATTTTTATGATTTTTTCATACAATTCAACAATAGTGGACAAAGGATAGCATGGTATGATTTTATGTTTGGCACCTTCTTTGTGAAGTCAGACCATTCTTTGGGGATTTTTATTCTTATAATAGTTTCAGTTTTACTTTTTGCTGATAAGAGCTACAAAAAGGCAGTGAGATTTCCGAAAGCCGCCATTATCTATTTAGGGCTGACCCTGTTTCTGACTCAATCAAATATTTCCAAGGTATTATTTGTAATATTGATTTGTGGGTCCATATTGGGTCCACTTTATAAAAAATATAAAGGGAGTTTAAAGTTCAAGGTTGTGACTGCACTATTGATAGGGCTCTTATTTTCTAGTGGGTATTACTTAAAGGAGAAACAATTTGTACAAAGAAAACTTGGAGGTACGGTTGAAAGACAGTTTTCACTTGAGAGTGCGGAGAAATTTTATGAAGATGGTACGGCCAAGCGATTTCAAATAATAATAGTGGCAGCAAAAAAACTGAAAACTAAATGGATAGGTGAGGGACCTTATTCTTATTTTGATATACGTACAGGAGAATTCAAGCAAACAAGACATTTTACACAATTAATTTGGACATATTTTGACCTTGGAATAATTGGTCTGGTCGCTGTGTTCCTATACATACTCCGCCTTGTGTTCTTTTTGGAAATAGACAAAGGCATACCTTTTATTATATTTCTGGGAATTTTTTTGATTTATGCTGTTTACACTACCATTTTATCAGATATTACAATTCTTTTTTCAATATTCAGTGTTTTTAACAAAAGGTTGAATACTACAAGAAATTTGAGCACATGAAGGCGACATAGAAAATAGTAAGCATTATAAAACATGGTTTTTAGCTCTACAGTATTTTTATTCTTATTTCTGCCAATTGTTCTTGGGGTTCATTTTTTATTGAAGAAAACTCTTAGAAATCCCTTCATTCTCATATGTAGTCTTTTCTTCTATGCCTGGGGTGAAAATATATTGGTGTTGCTGATGATGGCCTCTATCTGTATCAACTATATTTTTGGTATTTTGATTACTGTTTCGCAGCGCAATTCCAATAGTAATTTTTCAAAAATCACGTTGACTTTTGGGGTGGCGATAAATCTAGTAATCTTACTGTATTATAAGTATATCCATTTCTTATTACAAAATTTGGCCAGTATCGGCATTGATATTGATTTGGACGTGAGCAATGTAGCATTGCCAATTGGAGTTTCTTTTTTTACTTTTCAGAACATATCATACTTAATGGATGTGTATAGAAAAGAAGTTGATAGTCAAAAAAATCTCATTCATTTGGGACTATACATTTCCCTGTTCCCTCAGCTAATTGCAGGCCCAATAGTTAGGTATATAGATGTTTTTAAGGAAATTAAGAATCGTGTTGTCACTAAAGATCTTTTTGTATCCGGGATATCTAGGTTTATTGGTGGTCTTGCAAAAAAAGTGCTTATTGCTAATACCGCTGGTTTAATTGCGGATAAAGCATTTAGCATTCACCCCGACGAATTGCCCTCTTCCTTGGCATGGCTCGCCATTTTGTGCTACACACTTCAGATTTATTTTGATTTTTCAGGATATTCAGATATGGCCATTGGGCTTGGCAGGATGCTTGGGTTTAGGTTTAAAGAAAACTTTAACTATCCCTATATTTCCCAATCAATTCAGGAATTCTGGAGAAGATGGCATATTTCTCTTTCTACTTGGTTCAGGGATTATCTTTACATTCCCTTAGGAGGCAATAGAAAAGGGCAATTTAGAACCTATACGAACCTAATCATTGTCTTTTTTATCACTGGTTTATGGCATGGAGCAAGTTGGAATTTTGTGGTTTGGGGGCTTTATCATGGATTTTTTATCATATTAGAACGTGTAGGCCTTATATCCTTTCCTGATAAACTATGGTTTTTAAGGAGGATGTATCTGCTTTTAGTCGTAGTGGTAGGATGGGTATTCTTCAGGATAGAGGACATGGAAATTGCATTGCTTTTCATAAAAAAAATGTTTTCCTTTTCAGAAGGATCCAATTATTACCCTTTAATGTATTTGGACAGGTTTACATATTTTATGTTGTTAACTGGAATATTATTTTGTATGCCAATCAAACAGTATATTGGTTCAAAACTCAATTCTTTAATAGTTTCAATCCCTTTTAAGACAACTCTTAAATACGCTGCATATACAATGTTGTTTGTTTTTACAATACTTGAATTGGCCCAAACCACATATAATCCATTTATTTATTTTAGATTTTAGAGATGGAAAAACAGGTATTATCAATCTTTGGAGCACTGATAGTTTATTATTGTACATTTTCTTTGCTCAACAGACAAGAAATCCAACCTTCTGAAATTATTGTAGATATAGAAACAAAAGTTCTTGAAAATGACATATTCTATGTTTATTATTTACAGGAAGGGATAAAAAAATGGAGCGACATGCAGAGTGTCCACCAAAGAATAAAAGGTAATAAATCTTATCAAAACCTGCGATTTTCATTGCCATTGGACAAGCCAATCAAACGTATTAGAATTGATATAGGTGCCAATAAGAACCAAAAACCGATTGTTATAAATTCTATTACAATAAGATCCGAAGTCGGGATATTAAAATTTGAAAAGGATTTTTTTGAAAACTTTGATTTGAATGCATATGCAACATTTAACAAGGATAAATTTATTCCAAAAATAGTCAATGGAAGGTATGACCCTTTTTTGGTTTCCAAACCTTTTTTAGCACAGCAAATAGAGAGTTTAAGAAACCACACAAAACAATTCAGCTATAAGTTCATACTTTTTATATCATTTATATTTTCGATAGCTTTCTATATTTATTTGATTAATCAAAACTTTAAAATCTCAATAAGCCAAATATATATTTCCTTGTTTATTGGTATAATTATTGCTCCATTTGTATATAACACTTTTTTTGAAAGTGGTGAAAACGGGAACTTGGAGAAAAGGGAGTTAGCCCAAATGCCTGAGTTAGTTTCTTTTGAAAAATTTCCAATGGAGTTTGAAAACTATTATAATGACAATTTTGGGCTAAGAAGCGTTTTAATAGATTTATCAGGAAAAATAAAGGTCAACATTTTTAATTCCTCTCCAAAACCGGAAAAGGTACAATTCGGAAATGATGGCTTTCTCTTTTTCAATGACTTAAATGATGAAATATTTGAAAGCTATACCAATAGCTCTTTGTTATCTGTTGAGGAGCTTGATAGGGTTTATGAAAAATTTGAGTCTAGGAAAGAAAAATTGGCTAAGGATGGTATTCAATATGTTTGTGGTTTTTGGCCAAACAAACATACTATATACCCAGAGCTCTTGCCTACATCCATGAAGCTTCAAATTGAGGGGGAGACTTCCCAAGCGGATCAAGTTGTCAGCTTTCTTAAAAAAATGGATTTCCCATTCTTCGATGTAAGGGACGCATTGTTAAACGCAAAAGCAACCCAAACCCTTTATAGAAAACTCGACACACATTGGAATTCAAACGGGGCTTATGTGGCGTATAAATCATTTTGCGAAAGCACCTATGATATTCTTGGACTTTCGGCTTTAGACATATCTAATTTCAACATTGTCAGTTTAGAGATGAAAGAAGGAGACTTAACCGGTCAATTGGGTGTTAAATCAATTTTTGGCTTTGAAGAGAATCTGCCTATTTATAAGTTAGAGGATAAATCCAGATCATATACAATTAAAAACAGTAATGGGTTGCCAAGGGGTACAATTGTAACCCAAAACCAAAATGCCCCAAAAAAGGAAAAAGTGTTGATTTTTAGAGACTCCTTTACTTCTGCCTTAGTTCAATTTATATCATTAAATTACAGCGAGGTGGTTTATGTTAACGGAATCTATGACCAGGACATCATTGATAGTGTAAAACCAGATGTTGTGATATCGTGTAGAGTTGAGAGGTACATTCTTTCCATGTAAAAAAATAATTATGGATATAGTCGTCATACCATTTCATGACTGGAGAAAAAGTGAACACGAAGGTTTTAGAACCCGGGATGTGCATTTTATTCAAGCATTGGCCAAAAATGAAGATGTCAACAAAATACTTGTCGTTAATAGACCATTGACATGGTTAGAGCTTTTATACAAAAAACATAAAAGGGCGCTGAACGGAAAACAAGTCTTCAGAAAAGGAAAATTTACCTTGACTCAAGTTGGAGATAATATCTTTGTGGCAGATTATCATTCAAAGGATATTATTGGACAATTGTCCAAAAAACACCTTTGGTTTATTCAAAAATATTCTGACAGGGAGTATGCCGATTTTGTAATGGAGTGTTGTGATAGGCTTGGCATGAAAACCCCATGTCTCATTTCTCAGAACATTTTTGCATTTAAATTGGCAGCTGATATTAAAACTAATAACAAGTTATTTGATGCCTGGGATAATTTTTTAAAGTTCCCATTGTACCAAGACTTTGCGCATTTACTTGAAGAAGGCTATAAAGTAATGGCAGAGCAAATCCCAAATTGGATTACAAACTCCAATGAAAACATAGGATTTTATAAAAAAAGGTTTAACGTAGAGAGTATAGATTTGGTAAAAAACGGCGTTAAGTCCAGTTTTGCATCCGGTAATCATGAGGTTCCCGATGATATTAAGAACATTAAAAGACCTATTGTTGGTTTTGGAGGTAAGATATCATATTTGATGGATTATGATTTGATAAATTTTTTAACCAAAGAAAATCCTGACATCTCATTTGTTTTTGTTGGACAAATTCTTGATAAGAATATCTTTGGAAAGATAGTCAAAAGAAAAAACGTACATTTTTTGGGAGACAAAAAATATGATGTTTATCCTAACTATGTAAAGAGTTTTGATATATGTATTGTTCCATACAACATAAATGAGGGACAGCATGGAGGGGATTCCATGAAAGCGTATGAATACCTTCTTCTCCAAAAAAAAGTAGTTGGTACAAATGGGAATGGCTTGGAAGATCTTGGAGAATATATATATGTTGCACATGACAAAAATGAATTCTCAGAGGCCATCAGCTCAATGGAGAACAACAAGAAATATTTAAGGATTGAAGAGCATTCGTGGCAAGCAAAGACAACTAAAATTCTTAGCATATTAGAACAGCATGGATAAGCCAAAGAATTGGAGCTTTAAAATCAATTGGAATCTCCTTGTTTTATGTTTAACAGCTGGAGGCATACCATTTCCTATCAATATTGGAAATATAGCTGTTATTATCGGGTTGCTTATTCTCTTTTATGAGTTTTTGTCTAAGAAAGAAAAGGCTGATTTAAGTTTTTTATCATCAAGCGCATTTATACTTCCCGTTCTTTTTTTTGGGTATATCATTTCGAGCACATTGTTGAGCGACGATGTTAATGCGGGTTTTAAACAAGTGGAAAAAAACCTGTTTCTTATCCTTTTGCCATTTGTTGTTGGATATACTCGCCCACTAAATGAAAAAGAAAAGAATATTGTTCTAAGTGTGTTTTCTTTTAGCAGTATTCTATCATTTTTAGTATTATTGGTTGTTGGTGTAATGCGAATTTTTGCGGGTGCCGATACGGATGTTTTATTTTTTCACGAACTGGGCTCTTTCTTTGACCTCCACCCTGTTTATATTGCAATCAATCTGGGGGTGACAATATATTTTCTAACATTTCATTTCAAAGGTCAAGGCAAAGTTAACCTAAGCGAATTGGTGTTTCTTACCTTGACAATAGGCATTGCGTTAATTGGGCTACTGCTTTGTGCATCAAAAGCGGTCCTCATCATATTCATGACCATATATTTTATTAAGCTGGTCCAAGGGGCCTTAAGAAAAAGAATATTTCCAATGTTGATACTTGGAATTATTTTGCTGTGTGGGCCAATATTCATGAACTCATTGACCTCAGATAGATTTTCCCAGGGATTGACCTTTGACCTTGAGCCGTTCGAGCCTACCAATGATATAGGATTGGCCAAGGTCTTTTCTAATGATGAAAAAGAACAGGTAAGTGACTTGGAAATTAGGTATCTAATGTTCAAAATTGGGTTATTTCATGTTATTGATGATGGAAGACTACTTTTTGGCTACGGCATAGGCGATGTTCAGAAACATATTGATCTTTACTACATGCAGTATGGACTTGCCCCTAATTGGTTCGAAGGATATAACCTTCATAATCAATACCTACAATATTTGGTTAGCTATGGAATTCTTGGCCTTTTATTATTTTTAATTTACCTCGGATATAGCGTTTATTGTTCCATCAAAAATAAATCTGGGTTTCATTTGTTTTTTTTGATACTTATTTTGTCAATATTTGTCTTTGAATGTGTGCTTTCCAGAAACAAGGGCATCGTTGTTTTTATTTTTATGAATACTTTTTTTATTATGAATTATGAAAATAGCCATACTCGGAACTAGAGGAGTACCAAACTATCATGGAGGTTTTGAACAATTTGCCGAACACTTCTCTGTTTACTTGGCAAGTCTAGGGCACGAAGTGTATGTTTATAACTCACACACACATCCATATAAAAAAAAAGTATTCAACGGCGCAAAGATTATACATTGTTATGATGCCGAAGAGAAAATTGGGACTGCCGGTCAGTTTATCTATGATTTAAACTGTATTATTGATTCCCGTAAAAGGGATTTTGATATTTTGCTTCAGCTTGGATACACGAGCAGCTCCATATGGCATTGGCTCATGCCGAAGAACACCCTGATAATAACAAATATGGACGGGTTGGAATGGAAAAGATCGAAGTACTCCAAAAATATCAGGTATTTTCTAAAAAAAGCCGAGAAATGGGCGGTAAATAACAGTGATTTTCTGATTTCAGATTCTATCGGAATAAAAAAATATTTGATGGAGACCTATAACGCAGAATCCCAATTTATTGCATACGGAGCCAATATTTTTAATCAACCCAATGAAAATGATATTGAGCAATATAACGAGGCGAAACCTTACCTATATAATATGTTGATAGCCAGGTTGGAACCAGAGAACAACATTGAAAAAATATTGGACGGAGTTGTAATGTCCGAATCGGATTTACCGTTTTTAGTAATCGGGAAGTACGAAACAAGGTTTGGGGAATATTTAAAGCAAAAATATGCTGATGAAAAACGAATCGTATTTCTAGGAGGAATATATAATCAATTACATTTAAACAATCTTAGATATTTTTCCAATCTATATTTTCATGGTCATTCGGTAGGTGGTACCAATCCATCATTATTGGAGGCCATGGCATCCAATTCATTCATTGTGGCCCATGACAATATTTTTAACAAGTCTGTTTTAGGAGAAAATGCATTTTACTTTAGCGACAAGGAAAGGGTTTCCAAGATATTGGATACCTTAGTAAAGAAAGACCATGAACATTTGATTCGTGCTAATGAGAGGAAAATCAAAGACTTTTATAGCTGGGAAAAAATCAACAAAAAATATTTGGATTATTTCATGGAGTGTTTCTCTAGATGACAGGAGGGTTAAATGCCAAGCGTTTCTTGTTTAGTCACCAACCAATTATATCTTACTGATGAAGTTTATTGAATTTACTAGAAGGTTTTATGACATGGAAGTCAATGGTATTGGGTTGGCTGTATTTAGAATGGTGTACACAATTATTTTGATGTGTGAAATTGTCCAAATCTATTATTTTAGGCACTTGATATTTGACGGCATACCTTTTGTTGAGCCTGCCGAGATTAACTTTGCAATACCAATTGGCATTTGGTTTTTATCCGTTTGCTTTTTGCTGTTCGGCTTGTTCACCCGTTTTTTCTCTATTTTAAATTATATTATGGGACTGGTTCTGATCGGTTCGATCAACACTTATGAATATCATGTGTTTTATGCATATATGGGCATAAATTTTTTGTTCATGTTTCTTCCTGTCAGTCAATGTTTTTCTTTGGACAGGCTATTAATAAAATTAAAGTATTCCAATACCACGTTCCAATACAATCCACCTCAAAAAATTTCCCAGATATATTATTTTATTCCTGTACTATCTGGTTTGGCGTTGGTATATGTTGATTCCGTTTTTTGGAAATTGGGTTCTCCAATGTGGTATAATGGGTTAGGTGTTTGGGAACCTTCTTCATTGCCAATGATTACTCATAACAACACTTCATGGCTGTTAAACAATGAGATTGCGGTTAAGTTTTTAGGATATCTTACTATTGCTTTTGAAACTGTGTTATTGTTTTTATTTTTTAGAAAAAGGTGGAGGCTACCACTTATCATTATTGGCTTAGGGCTTCATGTAGGGATATTGATTTCTTTTCCAATCCCGTGGTTTGCTCTTACAGCTTGTGCAATTTACATATTAATAGTACCCATTTCTTTTTGGGAAAAAATCTTTAGAGTCAAAGTCAAATCACCTGCCTTAAAAGTATATTATGATACTGAATGCCCACTTTGTGTTCGTACTAAAATCACAGTGGAGCATTTAAACCAAAACAGAAAAATTAAGTTTTTGACGGTACAATATGATGCTCAAGAAAACAACAGTCTACAACATATAGGACAAGAAGTACTTCTGGGTGATATTCATAGTGTTGACCGGAAGGGTAAAGTATATACCGGAATAGATACCTACGTGCAGATAATGGGACATATTTGGTGCTTGATTCCCTTATCAATATTTTTAAGGCTTCCAGGCATTTATCACTTGGCCAAAACCGTGTATGGCTATGTTGCCGAGAATCGTAACACAGAGCGTTGTACCGATGACAACTGTGGCTATACTCCGCCCCAAATAGTAGATGATTCCAAGTTTAAGCTTTTACATAACATAACTTTAAGGGACTTAAAATTTAAACTCATACATTTTTATATTGTCTTTGCTTTAATAGTGCAAAGTTTGCTTATTTATAAAAGTTATGTTTCAGAGCATATAAAGGAGTTAGTGGGGCTTAATGACACACAAGTGGACCTGGCCATGGAAAAAACAATTTCATTTGTTGAAAAAGTAAGTAAGACATTTTTGGGTATAACGCATCATGTGGTTTTTACCGATAAAATCCATTTTGATGGCTACAATCATATAATTGCGGTTACCTATGTACAAAAAGATGGGTCGGAAAAATTTTTACCCATAATTAATGAAAAAGGAATGCCCTCAACGTACTTATACTCTTTTAATTGGGTGAAATGGACGTTCCGCGTTAATGGCCGTAATGTTGATCAAGCTAAATTGGAAAAAGGCGTTAGAGATTTTACGGCTTTTTGGGCCCATAAAAATGGAGTTTCTCTTAAAGACGCAAAATTTGAGATAAGGGTCAAGAAGATAGAGAGTTCCTCGGTGTGGAAAGAGAATCACCTAAAGAGTCAAATGAATAAGCCCTGGATATATGGTGGTTTTATTGATTGGGAGAACAACCAGTTTACCTCACATATTAAGAATATAGAAAGTCTATAATGCGAGAAAAAATTGCAATTATTGGCGCTAGCTATCTACAATTGCCATTGGTGGAAAAAGCAAGGCAAATGGGAATTGAGACGCATTGTTTTGCTTGGAAAGAGGGAGCGATGTGTGAAGGTGTGGCAGATTTTTTTTACCCAATTTCAGTTTTGGATAAGGAAAGGATACTTGAAATTTGTTCAGCGATAAAAATTAAAGGAATTACTACTATTGCTACAGATATTGCAATTCCTACTGTATCTTATGTTGGGGAAAAACTAGGTTTATGTGTGAATTCATACGAATCAGCCATATGCTCTACCAACAAGTTAAAGATGAGGTTGAAGTTTGTTGATTTTAATGTTAATTCCCCTAAATTTTGGAATATTAAATCAGGACAAGTGGAAAAATTGACTCCTAATTTTCCAGTAATTGTTAAACCAGTAGATAGGTCTGGAAGTAGAGGAGTTACTAAAGTTAACGATAAATATGAATTATCAGAGGCTATAAATGAAGCATGTAAGGAATCATTAACAGGGGCTTGCATAGTTGAAGAGTTTATAGATGGAATTGAGGTTAGCGTTGAAAGTATTTCATGGAAAGGAAACCATTATGTATTGGCCATAACAGATAAGATTACAACTGGAGCGCCAAATTTTGTAGAGCTTTCTCATCATCAACCCACTATGTGTAACGAGGAGGTAAAGAGAACCCTTGAGGATGAAACAAAAAAGGCGCTAACATCGGTTGGTGTGGAGAATGGAGCTGGGCATACAGAATTTAAGATTACCAAAAATGGAAGCGTTTATATCATTGAAGTAGGAGCAAGGATGGGAGGAGATTTTATAGGCTCACATCTTGTTGAATTGTCCACAGGATATGATTTCTTGGAAGGAGTTATTAATGTGGCTTTGGATAGATTTGATATCAATAGTATTAGATCATCGAACAATAATTGTTCTGGGGTATATTTTTTAAGTAAAGAAACGGAAAGACTTTTACCTTTTTTTGAGAGGAAGAATATGTTTGATGTAGAAAAAAGTATAATGGGGAAAGAGCTTTTAAGGATAAAAAATAGCAATGATCGTTCAGGCTATTTAATCTATAAAGCTAAAGAACGGGTTCTTATATAGAAATTGAAGGTAAAAAATAATTCGAAAGTTTTGTGAAAATATTGGCGATTATAGGATCAGGTGAATTAGGGCAACAAATAGCTAACTTTGCAATTAATGACAACCATTACAAAGAGATAGTTTTTTTTGATGATTTTACGGAGGAAAAAGTTGTAAACGGATATCCAGTTCTAGGAAAATCAAACCAGGTTAAAAGCGAGTATGAAAAGGATAGTTTTGATGAACTTATTATTGCAATCGGATATAAGCATATAGCCGCCCGAAAAAGTTTTTTTGAAAGATTTAAGGGCATCATACCTTTTGGCAGTGTAGTTCATTCAACCTCCCATGTAGATTCCACTGCCAGATTGGGTGAGGGTATTGTCGTTTATCCCATGTGCATTATTGATGCCAATGTAGATGTTAAAGATAATGTACTGTTAAATATTGGAACTTCTATAGCACACGACACAGTGATACAGCAACACTGTTTTTTGTCTCCGAGGGTGGCCATAGCCGGCTTTGTTAAGGTTGGGGAATGTACCATATTGGGTATTAATTGTACAATAATTGACAATGTTGAAATTATTAAAAACACACAAATAGGGGCCGGGGCCGTAGTTATAAAAGATATCGTTGAAAGTGGCTTGTATGTTGGAAACCCTGTAAGATATATAAGAGCAAATGATTCCATTTAATAAGCCCTATTTAACGGGAAAAGAAACACATTATATTTACGACTCGGTACATTCGGGAAAGCTTTCCGGAAACGGGAAGTATACCCAGAAAGCACAAATGTTTTTTGAAGAAAAATTTGACTTCAAGAAAACGTTGCTGACCACATCATGTACCGATGCCCTAGAAATGGCTGCTATTCTGCTGAACATTTCGGAAGGAGATGAGATTATAGTGCCATCGTATACGTTTGTTTCTTCAGCCTTGGCCTTTGTAAGACAAGGTGCGAAAATCGTTTTCGCTGATAGTAGAAAAGACCATCCAGGGATTGATGAGAGTTTGGTTGAAAACTTAGTAACACCAAAAACAAAGGCTATTGTTGTTGTTCATTATGCGGGAGTTGCTTGTGATATGGACAAAATAATGAGTATCGCAAACAAACATGGAATTTATGTGGTTGAAGATGCGGCTCAAGCTATTGACTCATATTACAGGGGTAAACCGCTGGGAGGCATAGGTCATTTAGGCACTTTCTCTTTTCATGAAACAAAAAATATCATCTCCGGAGAAGGGGGGCTTTTATCTATTAATGATTCCACTTTTGAGGAAAGGGCTGAAATTATATGGGAAAAGGGAACAAATAGATCTGCCTTTTTTAAGGGTGAAGTAGATAAGTATGGATGGGTGGATACTGGGTCATCATTTTTGCCTTCAGAATTGATATCGGCATTTTTGTATGCGCAGTTAGAGCATTTACAGCCGATACAGGAGAAACGCATCAAGCTTTGGAATTTGTATAATCAGGGCCTAAAAGAGCTTGATGAAAAAAAACTATTACAGACTCCTCAAATCCCAGACTATGCAACTAATAATGCGCACATGTTTTATATTATAACCAAAAATTTGGATCAGAGAGATGATTTTATCCAACACCTAAGAAATAATGGAATACATGCAGTGTTTCATTATCTTTCTCTACATACCAGTAAATATTACCTCAAGAAGCATCTACCAGAACACCTTCCTTGGTCTGACCATTATTCTAATTGCCTTGTTAGGCTTCCTCTTTTTTATGAACTTGAAGAAGAGAGTGTTAAAAATATTTGTAAAGTAATCAATAAATTTTTTGGTCAGTAGGGAAGTGTTAATACTTGGATAGATTAAGGAGCGTAAAAGTAATCAATAGACTTAAGTGGATAAAAACAACAAAAGGTTAGAGATTGTTTCTGGAATCAAATGGACAACAGTTGGAACTATTGTTGTAGCCTTGACAGCATTGTTGAAAATATCCATACTGACTCGTTTTTTGGAAAAGTCAGATTTTGGCTTAATGGCCCTTATTATGTTTGTTCTTGGTTTCACCGACCTTTTTACAGATATGGGCCTCACTTCCGCCATCTTACACAAACAGAACATTGCAAAAAAAGAGTATGCAAGCCTTTATTGGTTTAATATCGGATTTAGTTTGCTCTTATATGCTCTATTATTTTTTGTGAGTCCTTTTATTGCAGATTTTTACGAGGAACCTAGGCTATCCATTTTGATTCCCCTCTTGGGGTTGAACATAATTGCATCTGCCATAGGACGAATTTTTAAAACCATGGAGGCTAAGGTTTTGCATTTTAGAAGAATTAGTATTTATGAGATTATCGCAGCCATAATTTCTGTTTTGCTTGCAGTAGTTTTAGCCATGAATAATTATGGTATATTATCTTTGGTTTATTCTGCACTACTTCAATATTTTACCCAGAATTTACTTTATTTTATTCATGGTTATAGAAAGTATGGCCTTCTATCTCATTTTAAATACCGAGAAACCAAGCCTTTTTTAAAAATCGGAATTTATCAAGTTGGAGGTCAGGTAATAAACTATTTTAATCGGGATCTGGATATACTAATTATCGGAAAGGTTTTTGGCCAGGAAATACTTGGTGGATATAGTTTGGCAAAACAATTAGTTTATAGACCAACACAAATACTAAACCCAATTTTCACAAAGGTGGCTAGCCCTGTTTTGGCCCAGATGCAGCACAGTTTGTCTGACCTTAGAAAGAATTATCTTAAATTCTTGAATTATGTAATGACAGTAAATATTCCAGTATATTTGGGGATAATAATTTTTGCTCCATTTATTGTGGAGGTGTTGTATGGTACGGGTTATGGTGATGTGGTTTTGTTGGTTCGACTGCTTTCTGTTTATATGATTTTCAGGGCTATTGGAAATCCAATAGGAAGTTTAGTAATAGCTACTGGGCGAACTGACTTGGAATTTTATTGGAATTTGATTTCATTATTGGTAATGCCCGTATGTATTTTAATTGGCTCCCAATTTTCAATTGAGATAGTGCCAACTTCGATGATTTTTGCTATGATACTTCTTTTAGTACCTAGTTGGCGCTTCTTGGTTTATAGACTTACTAAAGCGTCTTTTAAAGAATATATTTTAAGCCTTATACCTAGACTTGATTTTGTTAAAATATTTAAAACATACATTCGGAAGTAATTGATCAAGTTTAATAATTGTGAAACCTAATAAGATTGGTTAACGCATGTTTTTCAAACAGCACAGATATTCAAACCTAATAACCCCCATTTCCTACACTATTGATTTGGTGGTATTGAATCTGTTTCTATATATTCTCCCAATAAATTTTCAAACACCAATACTAATCCATTTATACATAACGTTAGCATGGATAGTTATATCTACAAAAAACAATTTTTATACGATTTATAGATTTGCAAAGGTGACCTACATTTTCAGGTTGATATTTGTACAATTCGTTTTTTTCTTTTTGATATTGTACGCGTTTATCGGTTTCTTTAAACAGCCCGTCATAAGCAGACTGGCTTTGGGAGAATACTTTGTTTTAGTTTTTGCCTCAATTTCAATCATAAAGCTTTTGAGCTACCTCTTGCTTATGGAGTATAGAGAGAAAGTAAAAGGAAATTTAAGGAATGTGGTAATCATTGGAAAAAATAAAAAAACAGATCAACTGAGAAAAGTTTTTCAGGAAAGAAGGGAGTTTGGGTATAATTTTCAAAAGCAGTTTTCCACTAAATCAGTAGGTTTTGATATTGAACATTGCTTTGAATATGTCCAAGACAATAATATTGATGAAATCTATTGCTCCGTTTCGGAACTTAAAAACGAGGAGATAGCCATGTTCATCAGTTTTGCAGATAATAACTTAAAAACATTAAAGTTTATTCCGGACAACAAGAATATTTTCGCCAAAAAATTAAAGTTTGAGTACTACGATTATATTCCTGTTCTATCACTTCGTGATATACCCTTGGAAAACCCGATCAATGCTTTCATCAAAAGAAGTTTCGACATTCTTTTTTCTCTTATAATAATTCTGGGATTGCTGTCGTGGCTCACACCTATTCTAGCAATATTGATTACTTTGGAATCAAAAGGACCTGTCTTTTTCAGACAGACACGGAATGGTATTGACAATAGGGAGTTCTATTGCTATAAGTTCCGGTCAATGGCGCCAAATGTCAATGCAGATAACATCCAAGCAACCAAGAATGACATGCGTATCACCAAAATCGGGAAGTTTATAAGAAAGACCAGTATAGATGAGCTGCCTCAATTTTATAATGTCTTGTTCGGAACAATGTCCGTAGTGGGTCCACGCCCACATATGGTTAAGCATACCAACGAATATGCAACAAGTGTGGACAAGTATATGGTCCGCCACTTTGTAAAACCGGGAATTACCGGTTTGGCTCAAGTGAGGGGCTATAGAGGAGAAATAGAAACTGAAACCGATATACAAAATCGGATTAAGTTCGATATTTTCTATATCGAAAACTGGTCTTTGTTTCTTGATATAAAAATCATAGTACAAACCGTACTCAATGCATTTAAAGGAGAGGCGAAGGCTTATTAGTTGCTTATGAAAAAAACACTCATCACAGGAGCAGCCGGGTTTTTAGGATCACACCTTTGTGACCGATTCATTGCCGAAGGCCACCATGTTATTGGCATGGATAACCTAATTACAGGGGATATCAAGAACATAGAGCACCTGTTCCACCTAAAGCGGTTTGAGTTTTTCCATCACGATGTTACCAAGTTTGTCCATGTTCCGGGCAAGATGGATTATATCCTTCATTTTGCATCTCCTGCAAGTCCAATCGACTATTTAAAGATTCCCATCGAAACTCTCAAAGTTGGTTCCTTGGGAACACTCAATCTTTTGGGATTGGCCAGAGATCACGGAGCACGCATTTTAGTCGCCTCCACATCCGAGGTGTATGGTGACCCGTTGGTACATCCCCAGAATGAGGAATATTATGGAAATGTGAGTCCCATTGGGCCGCGAGGAGTATATGATGAGGCCAAACGCTTTATGGAATCCATAACCATGGCCTATCACCGGCACCATGGTCTGGACACGCGTATCGTACGGATTTTTAACACATATGGATCTCGTATGCGGCTCAACGATGGCCGTGTTGTTCCCGCTTTTATGGGCCAGGCCCTTCGTGGAGAGGATTTGACCGTTTTTGGAGATGGCTCGCAATCCCGTTCCTTTACCTATATCGATGACCAAATCGAGGGTATTTATCGCTTGTTGATGAGCGATTATGTGGAACCCATCAACATCGGGAACCCGGATGAAACCACTATTTTGGAGTTTGCCGAAGAGATTATCAAACTAACGGGAACCGACCAAAAAATCGTGTTCAAACCATTGCCGCAAGACGACCCGATGCAACGTCAGCCCGATATTTCCCGGGCCAAGGAAATCTTGGATTGGGAGCCCAAGGTGCATCGTTCCGAAGGACTCAAAAAAGTGTTCGAGTATTTCAAATCACTTTCGGATGAAAAGTTATGGGAGGCCCACAGAGAGTTTTTACCATAAATCATTCGTCAAATGTCATTTCGAAAAGAGGAGCGAAGTGACGATTGAGAAATCTGACTTATTTTAGATTTCTCGCATTCGCTCGAAATGACAACTACGCTCCGTAACGGCTTAGTGGGAATTTGTGCAATTCGTGTCGAAAAGTAAGCCCAGATCATTTGCAAATAACCCTTAAATTAAATTTGAATTGAGTTATTTTTGCCAAAACATCAAATCATGAATATCTTGGTACTGGGCTCTGGCGGTCGCGAACACGCCATCTCCCTTAAAATCTCTCAAAGTCCTAAAACATCCAAATTATTTGTAGCACCCGGTAATGCGGGAACTGCTCAAATTGCCACAAATGTTGAGGTGGGGGTGAACGATTTTGAAGCCATCAAACAATTGGTGCTCAAAGAAAGCATCGAATTGGTAGTGGTAGGACCGGAAGACCCTCTGGTCAACGGGGTACATGATTTTTTCTTGAATGATGATGAACTGAACTCCGTTCCTGTTATCGGGCCGGAAAAAGCTGCGGCAGAATTGGAAGGCAGCAAGGAATTTGCTAAGGAATTTATGATGCGGCACAATATTCCAACGGCAACTTACGAAAGTTTTACCAGTGAGACATTGGAAAAGGGGTATGCCTTTTTGGAAACCCTAAAACCACCTTACGTACTAAAAGCAGATGGACTTGCAGCTGGAAAAGGGGTTTTAATCCTTCAAGATTTGCAAGAGGCCAAGGATGAGCTTAAATCCATGCTGGTCGATTCCAAATTCGGGAACGCAAGTGCCACGGTGGTCATCGAAGAGTTCTTGGACGGTATCGAACTGAGCTGTTTTGTTTTGACGGACGGAACCAATTACAAAATCCTTCCCACCGCAAAAGATTACAAAAGGATAGGTGAGGGAGACACCGGACTCAACACAGGCGGCATGGGGGCCATTTCCCCGGTTCCTTTTGCCGATTCGGTCTTAATGGACAAGATAGAGCGCAAAATCGTAAAACCGACCGTAGACGGCCTTAAAAAGGATGATTTGCCTTATGTGGGCTTTATCTTTATTGGATTGATCAAAGTCGGCGATGAGCCCAAAGTAATCGAGTACAACGTTCGTATGGGAGATCCCGAGACCGAAGTTGTGATTCCTAGGCTTAAAAATGACCTTGTTGATGTCTTGGTTGCAATGGCCAACGGCACGCTTGATCAAATTGACCTTCAAATTGACCAAAGAACGGCAACAACGGTGATGGCTGTTTCCGGAGGGTATCCCGAAGCCTACGAAAAAGGAAAAGAAATCACAGGGGCGGAGAACATTCAGGATTCCCTAGTTTTCCATGCAGGAACAAAACTATCAGAAGGAAAAGTAGTGACCAACGGAGGGCGCGTAATAGCGGTTACTTCCTTTGGAAAAGACTTTAAGGAAGCACTAAAAACATCCTATCAAAATATGGAAAAACTTCATTTTGATGGAATGTATTACCGAAAAGATTTAGGATTCGATCTAGATGTATGAGTGGGAGCTTATGCTCTTGTCCTCTTCACCGTTCTCGTTGAAAATCTTCAACTGGCCCATCCAATACACCATCGCCACAAAACCGATGATCATAAAAATCCAGTTAATGGAGTTGGAACCCCACCAGCTGTGCATAAAGCGGAAAAAATCCAATGGTGCGAAAAGGTAGTTTACAAATAAGTCCTCTATACCGTAAAAAAACTTGCTCATCTTGGCTATATTTACTTTACAAAAGTAGCAAAAGATAGGATGATTTCAAGCTTTTTCGGAAAAACTAAACCCATAAACAATATAGTTCTCGCCAGTTTCCTGTTCCTATTCTATTTTACCAATGTTTTTTTTCAACTGGGCGACCAAAAACTCAATCAGGTTATCCCCCTGGAAATGATGCTGTTTGCGGTTTTGTTGATCTCGGTTTTCATCACCAATCAAATTGTAAGAACGGAAAAGGCAACGGAGTCCAACTCCTATGCGATGCTCTTTTTTGTACTTCTGATTGTTACGTTTTCCGATGAATTGGTGATTCAAAACGTATTGTTTGCCAATTTCTTTTTGCTCTTGGCCTTTTGGCGGATATTATCCATCAAGTCCACAAAAAATGTCAAACACAAAATTTTTGATGCCTCCCTATTGATTGCCATTGCAAGTTTGTTCTACGATTGGGCCCTTGCCTTTATGCTCCTCGTTTTTTTTGTGATCGGGGTCTACGACCGTAAAACGTTCAAAAATTGGTTGGTTCCATTGTTGGGGGTAGGTACAATTTTTATACTTACGTTCACCGTTTTGAAACTCAAAGGGTCATTGAACTTTTTTGAGGACCATTATCAATTTTCCTTGGGCCTTTTTACCAGCAAATCGTTCTTTCAGGTATTGAACATAAAGACATTGATCTATCTGATTTTGACCATACTCGTTTCCATTGCCGTGTTCATCAGGCTGAGAAACGTGAGCGGGGGTAAATTACTGTTGCTTCGGATCGTGTTTTTAATCTTTGTTTTGGGCACCGGTATTATTCTCTTTACTCCTGCCGATGCATCGCCCGTTTTGCTTACCTTTTTTCCTGCCGCCGTATTTTTTACCAATTATTTTGAAGCCATGAAAAAAAGAAGGCTTCAGGAAGCTTTAATGGTAGGCTTTGTGGTATTGGCCTGTTCGCTTTTTGCCGTTCATCTCAACTAAATATGGCATAAAGCAATATCTTTGAACAAATTTTAAGCTATGTTCAGCGATTTTGCCTTCAAGATATTTCAGGAAAGTATAGATACTTACCATATCAAGGACGATGTGTACCAAGAGTTTACCAACCCATATCCAAAGGATAAAGTAGAGCATCTGCTTTATAGAAAAAACTGGATAGATACCGTGCAATGGCATTACGAGGATATTATCAGGGATCCCAATATAGACCCTGTGGCCGCCTTGGACCTTAAACGAAAAATAGACGCAAGTAATCAGGACCGTACGGATTTGGTAGAGTATATTGATGGTTACTTTTTGAATAAATACCAATCAGTACAAGTAAAAGAGGGTGCTACCATTAATACCGAAAGTCCCGCATGGGCTATAGATAGATTGTCGATCTTGGCTTTGAAAATATATCACATGCAAGAAGAGGTGAACCGTACCGATGCATCACCAGAACACATTAAAAAATGCAGTGAGAAACTAGCGGTGCTTTTGGAACAGAGGAAAGACCTTTCCACCGCCATTGACCAGTTGTTGGCCGATATAGAAGCTGGAGACAAGTACATGAAAGTCTACAAACAGATGAAGATGTACAACGACGACGAACTAAACCCGGTGTTGCGTGGTCAAAAAGGGTAAACATACCCATATTCTGGTCATTCGTTTGTCAGCCATGGGCGATGTGGCAATGACCGTTCCCGTGCTCCGCGCGATCATTGATAAATACCCTGAAATTCGGTTGACCATCCTCACCAAAAAGAACTTCATGCCCATATTTGATGGCTTGGAGCATGTGCAGGTCAAAGAGGCCGATGTTAAAAATAGACACAAAGGTTTGATGGGGCTTTGGCGCCTCTATAAAGAATTAAAGCCCTTACAGTTTGATGCCGTTGCCGACCTACACAATGTGTTGCGAAGCAGGATACTTAAAAAGTATTTTTCTCTGGAACGGGTTCCGTTTGCCCAAATTGATAAAGGAAGGAAGGAAAAAAAAGCACTAACGCGATCTAAAAACAAAGTTTTTGAGCAGCTAAGGACAACCCACCAGCGCTATGCTGATGTTTTTGGACAATTGGGATTCCCGGTTGATTTATCAAATGCCAAGCCATTAGAGCGTATTCAACTTTCCAAAAAAGTGTTGGGATTGGTAGGACAGGATGTGAAAAAATGGGTAGGGATTGCCCCCTTTGCAGCTCATGAAGGCAAAATGTATCCATTGGAATCTACCAAGGAAATCATCAAAAAACTGGATGATACCGATAAGTATAAAATTTTGCTTTTTGGCGGAGGGATCAAAGAAATTGAAGTCTTGGAAGGTATGGCCCAAACCAGTGAAAATGTGTTTTGTATGGCAGGCAAGCTCAAATTATCCGAAGAGTTGGAACTCATTTCCAACTTGGATGTAATGTTGTCCATGGATAGTGGCAATGCCCACATGGCGGCCAACTACGGCATTCCCGTAGTTACTCTCTGGGGGGTTACCCATCCGTTTGCCGGGTTCTATCCATTTGGGCAGCCCCTGGAAAATGCGCTCATGGCCGACCGTGGCATCTACCCTTTGATTCCGACCTCGGTTTATGGCAACAAGCTGCCCCAAGGGTATGAGAACGCCATGGAAACCATCAAACCAGAGCAAGTATTGGATAGATTGACGGGCATCTTGGACAATTGAGCAACCAATAAGCGATAGTCGTATCTTTTTCATACAAACAATTATCTTAACTTTCCATGTCCTTTCATGGACGTTAACACAAGTCACATAAAAAACAAACTATGAAAAGAACAAACTTGTTATTTTCCGCGCTTATGGGAATTTCTATACTTTCCTGTTCCGTTGATGAATCAACTGGGATTCCGACGGAAGAAGTACCGCGGTTGAACATTACATTTATAATGGATGACGAAGCCGAGCGATTGGACAATTTGGGCAATCCTGTATCGGTTCCCGAAGGAAATGCAGCACAAAACCCTGATTTTGATGTTCTGGGGTTGCATTTTATGGGTCTGTATCCGGACAAGTTCACTCCCTATGATGAGGGTGCCACCATCACTTCGACCGCCACTACGGGAAGCGGGGGAGCCACAGCCATTGATTTTGACAGCGAAGTGTTTTTGAATGAAGAAATCAACACCTTTAGCATTCCATTGAGTTACGTAGCTGCCGGCACGTATGAATATTTTAGGGCTTCTATTGGGTACCAGAAATACAAAATCGTATACAACCTTGAGGGAGCCGAAACAGAAATTCCCGACTGGCCGGATGGCGTTGACGATAATATTGATGTGGATGCCACTGTTGGGTCTTTTTTGGGTTACAACACTTATATCGGTAATTATACCTTGGACAAACTTACAGTAGATGTCAATGGGAATAAGGCCCAAGGGTATTTTGGCCTGGAAACCCAAGGGAATATTAACGGGTTTGTCCTAACGCAATTAACGCAAGGCAATGCGCCGCAAACCACGGTGCCCAACCCAATTGATGATACCTCTCCGGTTCCGGAGGGCTCATGTGTTGTGACAGGACAATTTCCAACGGCTTTGGTGATTCCCGCAAATGCATCCGAAGACATTAATATTGAAGTGGTCATATCCATCAACCAAAGTTTTGAATGGGAAGATGGTAACGGCAACCGTAAATATGAGCCCTTGTTGGGCGAAAACGTTGTGGATATGGGCACAAGGGGCGTGTTCCCTTCCGTAGTGGATTAGGCCACTGTTCCCTGGCAACTACTACCGGCCCCTGCGGTACAACCGTAGCAATGTTGTGAAATGATAATCTCCCGATTGCTCAGTACATCATCATTATAATCCTTGATGTGCTTTACCTTGCTTGCCACTTTTAGGTCCAGCATTTGATTGAAATCGCAGTCGTACAACCAACCGTCCCAACTCACCGAGATGGTATTGGTGCACATTACGTTTTCAACTGCGGCCGGATTATAGGCCTCAACCAAGGAATACATATAATCCTCGTAATTATCGGATGCGATGAGGTAGTCCAAAAATCGTGAAATGGGCAGATTGGTGATGGCAAAAAGATTGTGGAAATCGATATCAAAATCTTCTTTTAAGGCCTTTTTGAAATCTCGTTCCATCGCGCTTTGGTCCGTAGGTAAAAAGGCCCCTGAAGGATTGTAGACCAAATCCAAGCGCAGATCGCTGTTTGGCATGCCGTAACCTACTTGGTTGAGCATCTGCAAAGCTTTGATGGATTTGTCAAAAACACCATCGCCCCGCTGCTTGTCGGTTTTGCCCCGGGTATAGTGCGGCATGGACGATACCACATGGACGTTGTGTTTTTTAAAGAACTCAGGAAGGTCGTGGTACTTTTTATTGGCCAAAATGATGGTCAAATTGGAGCGTACGATAAAATCCTGGATGCCCGCTTTGGACGCTTCCTCCACAAACCACCTAAAATCAGGGTTCATCTCCGGAGCTCCACCGGTAAGGTCCAAAGTATGTGCCCCGGTGTTGCGGATGACCTCCAGACATTGCTCCATGGTTTCCCGCGTCATGATTTCCTTACGGTCCGGTCCGGCATCCACATGGCAGTGCGCACAGACTTGATTGCACATATATCCCACGTTGATCTGGAGCACCTCCAACTTTTTGGGCTTTAACGGGAATTGACCTGTTTCTGCAATTTTATCCTTAAAAAACGGAAGTTCTCCCCCGGCAAAAAGGTCGCCGCTCAATATTTCCAATTGTTTTTGGGTATTGGCAAGCTCGTCTTCCTGCGCTTTCAACGATTTTTTAGCTGCTTTTTTTATGTCCGTGAGTATGCTTTGCGTCATTTCTACTTTTTATAATCCTAGAGGAAACCTTGATGTTCCACTTGAAATATTTTTCAGTCCAACTCCTTCAAGCGAAGCGTTCCAATGTTACATGGAAAGTTTATCGTACTTGTTCATCATTTGAACACCATGTACCAATGTTGCACCACTTTCTATAGCTGCACCGGCGTGTACGGCCTCCATCATCTCTTCCTTGGTAATGCCACGTTGCAGACCATCTTTGGTATAGGCATCTATACAGTATGGGCACTTTACCACATGAGCCACGGCCAGGGCAATCAAGGATTTTTCGCGGGCACTGAGGGCACCATCCTCAAAAACCTTTCCGTAGTAGTCAAAAAACTTTTTGCCCAGTTCCTCGCTCCATTCTGTGATGTTGCCAAATTTTCTAAGGTCCGCCGGGTCGTAATATGAATTGGCCATGTTCTTCTATTTAATGTTTTACCTAAACATACAACAATTATCACTATTCATTTAGGTCGAAAGTATTTGTGCAAGATTACAGATCCTGAAAAATAAATATCTCGTGATACAGGAAATCTGATTATCAGATATCTAAAAAGAAAAGAGCGACAATTGTCGCTCTTCTACTAATTCAAATTATGAAGGAAATGTTTATTTTGAAGGTAACACAACAGTATCCACCACATGGATAACCCCATTGGATTGGTTCACGTCGGCGATCGTTACAGTGGACACGTTTCCGGCACCGTCCTTGATCATGATCATACCTTTGTCCATCATGGCGGTCAAGGTATCTCCGTTCACTGTGGTAAGCTCGGCCATGCCGTCACCTTTCTTAATCCATTTTTTCAAGTCTTTGGCGTTGTACTTTCCAGCCACTACATGATAGGTAAGTACACCCTGCAATTTTGCCTTGTTTTCTGGCTTGAGCAATGTAGCTACCGTTCCATCGGGCAATTTTTCGAATGCACTGTTGGTCGGGGCAAATACGGTAAATGGGCCTTCACCTTGCAGAGTTTCTACCAATCCAGCAGCTTTTACGGCAGCGACCAAAGTAGTATGGTCTTTGGAGTTTACGGCATTGGAAACAATATCCTTGCTTGGATACATGGGGGCTCCCCCTACCATTTTAGTTTGTGAAAAACCTGTAGTGATGGTCATAAATCCAGCACAAGCAATTAGTAACGTTAATGTTTTAATAGATTTCATGAGATTAAATTTTTAGTTTATATAATCACTTACGGAGTTTTGACTAAATGGGTTTGGTTTTTTGATTGTAGCGAGGTCTTTTAATCGAAATACAATGTTGTAGTAACCTTGGAAAACTATCATTATGTTACCTTTACACGGTATTACTTTTAAGAAATGCTTGAAGATAAATCCATAGGCTTGGTACTTTCCGGGGGAGGTGTCCGTGGCATGGCACATATAGGACTTATAAAGGCCATGCGCGAACATCAGATTGAGGCCAAGGTGGTCGCAGGCACAAGTATCGGTGCATTGGTCGGTGCCCTATATGCCAACGACAATTCGGTGGAGGATATGCTCAAGTTCTTTAAAGAGACCCCATTGTTCCAGTATAGCTTTTTTGCCATCAACAAACCCGGGTTTATCGACACGGAGCGGTATTTTAGCATTTTTAAGCATTTTTTTCCCGAGAACAACTTCAAAAGTTTAAAACGCCCTCTTTTTGTGGTCGCAACAGATTTATTGAAAGGTAGCGAGAAGGTGTTTTATGAGGGGGAACTCATCAAACCTTTATTGGCATCAGCCGCCTTACCGCCCGTTTTTAGCCCCGTAACCATTGATGATGTACTGTATGCCGATGGGGGAATCATGAACAATTTTCCAAAGGAATATGTACATCATATTGCGGACTATACCATTGGGAGCAACGTGTCCATAACCGTTCCCTTGGAAAAAAAGGATTTGAGAAATTCCTTTCAGTTGACAGCAAGGGTCACCAGTTTAATGATCCATGCATCGAATCATGAGAAGATGATGGAATGTGATCTCTTTATCGAGCCTAGCGAATTGGAGTCCATAGGCGTTCTTGATAAAAAAGGTATCGAAAACGCTTTCAATATAGGGTACGAACATGGAAGCAGGGCCTTGGAAAAATTGTTGACCAAGACCTAGTTCGGTCATTTCAATCTATACATCGTCATAATCCACCTTTATACTTGGGGTGGTAGGATGCGATTGACAGGTGAGGATAAACCCTTCTTCAATTTCGCTGTCGGTCAGGATCTGGTTCCTTACCATTTCCACCTTCCCTTCGGTAAGTCGGGCAATGCAGCTACTGCAAACACCGCCTTGGCAAGAGTACGGAGCATCTATATCTTCTTTTAGGACCGCATCCAACACCCGTTCCTTTTTGTCCATTACAAAGGTAAAGGTCTCATCGTCCAAAAGAACTTCCACTCTTGTTTTGCCTTCCAGTTCTTCGGCAAGCTCGTCATCGCCATCATCATCGGTGGTAAACAGTTCAAAGTGGATTTTTTTCTTGGGAACACCATTGTCTTGTAAGGTATCCGTTACCTGCTCGATCATTTCTTCTGGGCCACAAAGGTAAAAACCATCAAACTCGGTTCCCTTGAACTTGTTTTTGAGCACAAAATTCACGGTCGAACGCTCTATCCGTCCAAAAAGGGCATCTTCCTCGGTGGACCTGCTGTACACATACTGTACAAAAAAGCGGTCTCCATAACGTTCCTTAATGGATTGTATGGTCTTAAAATACATGGTCTCTTCGGGAGATTGATTTCCGAAGACCAAGACAAAATTGCTTTCTGGGTTGCTCTCCAAAACTGTTTGGGCAATGCTCATAATAGGAGTAATGCCACTACCGGCCGCAAAGGCCGCTATTTTTTTGGCGAGGTCTCATCAAAAATAAATCGTCCCTCAGGAAACATCACCTCTATAGAGTCGCCTGCCTTTAATTGTTCGTTGGCATAGACGGAAAAAGTCCCTCCATCCATTTTTTTGATGCCCACGGTCAATTTGCCGGACGAAGGGGGTGATGAAATGGAATAGGCCCTGCGAAGTTCCTTTCCATCCAAAGTGAATTTTAAGGTAATGTATTGACCAGCTTTAAAGCTGTAATCCTCTTTTAAGTTTCCCGGTATGTCAAAGGTAAGGGCCACGGCATTTGGCGTCAATCGGTCCACCGCAGCTATTTTTAGGGCATGAAAATGACTCATGTATCGAATTTTGCTGCAAAATTAAGCATTACAGACGTTTTGCACGCCTATTTTTATAAAAAGCATGTCTCTTCTGTAACAAATCCGATAAATTAGACACCAACAAAAAAAAACGCCAACCATGCTCAAACATTTTATTGGACTCCAATGGAAGTCTTTTTTTAGGTCAGCCACTTTTAAGACCGAGATCTGGTTTAAGATATTGATGGCCTTGGGGGCCCTATACTTTGTTGTGGTTTTCCTGGGAATGGGTGTCGGTGCCTTTTTCCTGATCAAGGAAATGGAAATCGGGGATCCGCTTCGTGTTGTCAATCAGTTTATGATCTATTATTTGGCCTTTGACCTAGTGTTTAGGTACATGCTGCAAAAAATGCCCGTCACCAACATTAAACCATTGCTCTATTTGCCCATTAACAAGAGCAAAGTGGTCAATTTTTCATTGGGAAAAACGGTAATATCCTTCTTTAACCTTGCACATGCCTTCTTCTTTATTCCGTTTAGTATAGTTTTACTTGTGGAGGGATATCCACCTTTGCAAGTCGTAGGTTGGCATCTGGCATTAATGGCCATAATTTACTGCAACAACTTTATCAATGTAATGGTGAACAACCAGAATGTGGTTTTTTATGTCATTGCGGCATTGTTCATTGTTGCGGGGGCATCACAGTATTACCAATGGTTTGATATTACCATCTATACCGGTCCAATTTTCGATTTTTTCTACGACATCCCTTGGACGGCGATTATCCCTTGGTTGATTTTGGTAGGATTGTACTATGGGGCCTTTGCCTATTTTAAAAAACATATGTATCTGGATGGCGGTTTGGCCAAGAAACAGACCGAGGCCAAGACCGAGAACCTGGAATGGTTGGACCGCTTTGGGAATTTGGGAACCTTCCTGAAGAACGACATCAAACTGATAAAACGAAACAAAAGATCACGTTCTGCCGTAATTGCAGGCGCCTTCTTCATATTTTACGGCCTCCTGTTTTTTACCGGAGCTTTGGAAGTTTACGATGGTCCTTTCTGGAAGATTTTTGCAGGGATATTCGTTACCGGCGGCTTCCTGTTCAGTTTTGGGCAGTATGTGCCCAGTTGGGACAGTAGTTATTACCCCTTGATGATGAGCCAAAACATTAAATACCGCGAATACCTCTCCTCAAAATGGTATTTGGTGATCATTGCGACCATTATATCCACCATTTTGGCCACTTTCTATATCTATTTTGGATGGGAAGCCTATGCTGCCGTTTTGGTAGGGGCCATTTACAACATTGGAATCAACAGCTATCTGGTGCTTTGGGGCGGAGCTTACGTCAAAACGCCGATAGATCTTACATCTAACAAAAAGGCATTTGGAGACAAGCAGGCTTTTAACGCAAAAACGCTTCTGCTCACTTTACCAAAATTGGTATTGCCCATTGGTATTTACGCCATTGGCCACTTTTTGATCAACCCGATGGCCGGATACATTTTTGTGGCCGTTTTTGGACTGCTCGGATTCGTTTTCAAGAACAAAGTGTTCACCATGATCGAGGGCATTTATAAAAAAGAGAAGTACAAAACTTTACTGGCATACAAACAGAAATAACACACCATTAATATAAAAAACATGATCACAGTTCATAATTTGACCAAGACCTACGGCGAGAACACCGTTTTGAACATTGACCACTTGGAGATTCCCAAAGGACAGAGCTTTGGCCTGGTCGGGAACAATGGAGCGGGGAAAACAACGCTTTTCAGTTTGTTGCTCGATTTGATCCAGCCCTCATCCGGCCATATCATCAATAAAGATGTGCAAGTGGACCAGAGCGAGGATTGGAAGCCCTTTACCTCTGCCTTTATCGATGAGACCTTCTTGATCGGGTACCTCACTCCCGAAGAGTACTTCTACTTTATCGGGGAGCTGCGCGGCAGGAACAAGGCCGATGTGGATGCCCTGTTGTCCAATTTTGAGGATTTCTTTCACGATGAGATCTTGGGCCAGAAAAAGTATTTGCGGGACCTTTCCAAAGGAAACCAGAAGAAAGTGGGCATTGTGGCCAGCTTTATCGGCAACCCCGAAGTGGTGATCTTGGACGAGCCTTTTGCCAATTTGGACCCGACCACCCAAATCCGATTAAAGGGAATCATTAAGGATTTGGCCGCCAAAGAAGGCGTGACGGTACTGGTATCCAGTCACGATTTGATCCACGTAACCGAAGTCTGCGAACGGATCGTGGTGCTCAACAAGGGCGAAATTGTGAAGGATATCCATACCTCTGCGGAAACCATGAAGGAACTCGAAGCCTTCTTTGCAGGTTAATGTTTGAAAATTGACATTAAAATTCTTGCATTTTATCGATAAGCCTTATAATAATCCGCTCATTTTTGAGTTTAAGGTTACACAAGATTATCGATAATTTTGAAGCTTCATCATACATTTTTAGGCGCCATGGTTTTGGGAGGACTTGCATTCAATGCCTGTTCCACCCAAAAGGACAAGTTCATCAACCGAAATTGGCACGCCATCAATACCGAGTTCAATACCTTGTACAACGGTAACCTGGCCTTTCAAAAAGGGCTGGAAGAAATCAATGCCAATTATCGGGACGACTATTGGGAAATCCTTCCCGTGGAGCGACTCAAGGTGACCGATGAGATAAAACTGGACTCCGAGGACAACAATCCCAACTTTCTTATTGCAGAGGAAAAGGCCACCAAGGCCATCCAAAAGCACAGCATGGACATCAAGGACGAGGAGCGCAATCCACAGATCGATGAAGCATTCTTTTTGTTGGGGAAGTCCAGATATTTTGACCAACGCTATATTCCCGCGCTGGAATCTTTCAACTACATCCTTAGAAAGTACAGCAAGAGCGACAAATTGAACGAAGCCACCATTTGGAGGGAAAAAACCAACATGCGGTTGGACAACCCCGAAGTGGCCATTAAAAACTTGAAGCGGCTTTTCAAATACGAAAAGCTGAAGGACCAGGAATATGCCGATGCCAATGCGGTTCTCGCCCAGTGCTATATCAACTTGAACGCGCCCGATACCGCCATTCAAAAATTAAAAATATCCCAGGCGTACACCAAAAAGAATCCCGAAAAAGGAAGATACCTGTTCATCATTGGGCAGTTGTACGACCAATTGGGGCATCAGGATAGTGCCAACTACGCCTACAACAAGGTCATTGAGCTCAATCGTAAATCGCCACGGGTGTATATGATCAATGCGCACCTAAAGAAAATTCAGAACACCGAACTTACGGAGGGGAACCGGGAAGAAATGCTGGAATATCTCACCGATTTAGAAGAGAATAGGGAGAACCGACCATTTCTGGACAAGATCTACCGTCAAGTGGCCGATTATCATTTGGCCTACGAAGAGGATAGTTTGGCCTTGGTTTATTATAACAAATCGATTCAGGCGACCCAAGGAGAACGCAAGTTGTTCGCCTTGAACTATCAAAGTTTGGCAGACTATTATTTTGATAAGGACGAATATCGATTGGCCGGTTCCTACTACGATAGTACTTTGACCAACCTGAACGAAAACACAAGAAAGCATCGCAGCATCAGTAAAAAACTGGACAACCTAGAGGATGTAATCAAATATGAGGATATCGTTCAGCACGCCGATAGTGTGATTACATTGTACCAAATGCCCGTTGCAGAACGAACCGCTTATTTTGAGGATTATATTGCCGAGATGAAACGCATTGAAGAAGCGGAGGCGGTGAAACAACTGGAACGTACCAATGCCGGTTTTGCTACGTTTGCCAACAGTAAGGGCGGTAAAGAGAATCAGGGAAAGTTCTATTTCTATAACATTACCAGTCTGGGCCACGGCAGAAACGATTTTAAGACCCGTTGGGGCACAAGGAATTTAGAGGACGATTGGCGCTGGAGCAACAAATCCAAAACCTTGGTTTCCGAAGCAACGGGAGAGGAGATTGCTGCCAACGAAGAAGTGTTGACCGAGGACCAAAAATATTCAGTCGACTATTATTTGGAACAAGTGCCCACCGATGTGGCCGTTATCGATAGTTTGAAGGGTGAACGCAACTTCGCCAATTATCAATTGGGTCTGATTTATAAAGAGAAGTTCAAGGACAATATGCTGGCCGCTGCCAAATTGGAGCGCGTACTGTCCTCCAATCCCGAAGAGCGCTTGATTTTGCCATCAAAATATAATCTGTACAAGATTTATGAGGAATCCGGAAGCCCATTGGCCGTGGACATGAAACAGAACATCATCACCGATCACCCGGATACACGTTACGCAGAAATTTTGTTGAACCCACAGGCTGTACTTGACGGAAATACGGATAGTCCTGATGCGAGGTATGCGGCCTTGTTCAAAAAGTATGAACAGCAGCAATTTTTGGAAGTTATTACCCAATCGGAAGAATATATCAACCAATTTACGGGAGATCCCATTGTGCCCAAGTTCGAGATGCTAAAAGCGAACGCCATTGGCCGTTTGCAAGGTTTTGAACCCTTTAAGGAAGCTTTGAACTATGTAGCACTCACCTATCCCAACAATCCCGAGGGCAAAAAGGCCGAACAGATGGTAGAGGAGCAACTTCCCAAATTGGAGACCAAGGAGTTTTCCCCAGAAACAGGTTCCACAGGAGCAGGAAACTGGAAAGTGGTTTTTCCGTTCAAGATCAAGAATGATGAAAATGCGACCAAGCTCAAAAACCGTTTGGTCGAGGTGGTGGACGAACTAAATTACAAGAACATTATATCCAAGGACATCTATAATTTGGAAGATGAGTTTGTGGTGGTACATGGGTTTCCATCCCAAGATTTCGCCCTGGGCTTTGCTGAGCTTATAAAAAACAATAAGGACTACCTCATTAAAGATGAGAATTTTGTAGTTTTATCCGACAATTATAAAATCATACAGGTCCATAAGAATTTGGAATCGTACAAAGCACAATTTTAATCCCCAAAACCCTAGAACACTATGTTTTCTGACAACAAAAAACCACGACCTATGAATGAATTTGGCGGGCAGCCCAACAGAATTGAAAAGAACACTAAAATAAAAGGCGATATTACTTCGGAAGCCGACTTTAGAATAGATGGCAAACTGGAGGGCAATGTGACCACGTCCGGTAAGGTCGTTATCGGAAAGGATGGCTATATCAACGGAAAGGTAGAGTGCGTGAATGCTGATATCGAAGGCAAATTCAATGGTGAGCTCCATGTAAAGGACCTTCTTTCCCTAAAATCTTCTGCATATATCGAAGGTACCGTAAGCGTAGCAAAATTGGCCGTGGAACCCGGGGCAACCTTTAATGCCGCCTGTACCATGGGCAAGGGTGCTGCATCTGCATCCGCAACCAAAATGCAGTCAACCACAAAGAATGAGCCAGCAAAAGCCTCCTAAAAAGTATAAAAAGACAATCAATACAGCCGCCCGTTTGTCTGGTTCCGCCATTCAAATGGGCGTTGTCATTTATTTGGGCGTATGGGGCGGTAAATGGCTGGATGGTCATTTTCGGACGGAAAGGGTATTCTTGCCCATCTGCACGGTACTTGCGGTTGGTATTTCCATATATTTGGTAATTCAACAGGTCAAAAAAATCAACGATTGAAGTTAAGGACTTACCCTATTCGATTTGTTTTCCTTTTGTTAGTGGGATTAATAGCCTTGTTCTTTGCACAGTCATGGATTTTGGAGGGCAAGGGCCATGACCCGCACTCACTACATATTATAAAGAGCTATGTGCTCAACCTGATAATGGCTTTGATCGTTTTTTTCGCCATTTACATTTTCAGGAACAAATACAGGGACTTGCTCGGCTTCTTTTTTTTAGGGGGGAGTCTTCTAAAGTTTGCACTTTTTTTCATTTTTCTATACCCCTCCTATATTTTGGACGGCACTCTGGAGCGTTTGGAGTTCCTTGTGTTCTTTGTACCCTATGGATTTGCGCTCGTTCTGGAAACCTACTTTTTGGTGAAACTGCTTAATACTGTGTAACAAAGGGTGGATTTTCTTCAAAAAAAACAAAGAAAAAAATAATACCCGAAAAAGCTTTTTTCTTTTGAAGGAGCAATGTATTTTTGCACCAATTTTTGAGGACCCATAGTTGGATCATATGCGATATTCTTTTTTCAGTAAAAAACTAGTTGCCGTAATTTTTTTAATTGCGGGATTTGTATCGGCCCAAAATCATGAGGGAGAAGAAGTTGAAACCGGTGCGCATGATTTAAAGACCCAAATCAAGGAATATATCGATCATCACTTGTTGGATTCGTATGACTTCAATCTGTATTCCTACACTACGGATGAAGGAGAGCACAAATACATCGGATTCCCGCTTCCTGTGATTCTTTGGGACAATGGACTCAAGGTTTTTTCTTCTTCACAGTTTGAGCATGGGGAGGCCGTAGCTGAAGTGGATGGAAATCACTACGCACTTTATCACAACAAAATATACAAGACCGATGCCGAGGGAACCATTAATTTTGGTGGTCATCACGGAGACGAAACCCATACCGAGGATGCTTTTGGCGAGGATTTGGTAGTGGATGATGCCCATCCGACCAACGAAAAGCCACTGGATTTCTCCATTACCAAAAATGTTGTTTTTATCATGGCCGTTGCGCTTTTGATGTTCTTGGTTTTCCGTTCCATGGCGAAAAGATATCAGAAGAGCACCATGCCAAGAGGTGTCGGAAGGTTTTTGGAGCCTTTGGTACTTTTTGTTCGTGATGAGATTGCCATTCCAAATATTGGGGAGCACAAGTACAAAAAATACATGAGTTATTTGCTTACCGTATTCTTCTTTGTGTGGGTCATCAACCTATTGGGGCTTACCCCACTTGGGGTAAACGTAACCAACAATATTGCCGTTACTTTTGCCTTGGCGATGATCACTTACCTTATCACAACTTTTACGGGGAACAAGAACTACTGGAAGCACATCTTTTGGATGCCCGGCGTACCGGTTCCCATGAAGATTATATTGGCGCCCATCGAATTGTTGGGGACGTTCATCAAGCCATTTTCATTGATGATCCGTTTGTATGCCAACATCACCGCAGGTCACGTGGTATTAATGAGTATTATCGGGCTGATGTTCATATTTAAGAACTGGATAGGAAGCCCATTGTCCTTCTTGTTGGCATTCGCACTTTCTTTGTTGGAACTGTTGGTGGCGGCATTGCAGGCATATATTTTTACTATGTTGTCCGCCCTATATTTTGGTATGGCGGTGGAAGAAGACCATCATTAATTAATAGTAGAACGTTTAATATTTAAATTCATATATCATGACAATTCCAAACATCGTAGGTGCTGGTTTGATCGTAATCGGAGCAGGATTGGGTATCGGTAGAATCGGTGGACAGGCAATGGAAGCCATTGCACGTCAACCAGAAGCTTCTGGTAAGATCCAAACAGCAATGTTGATTGCGGCAGCCCTTATTGAAGGTATCGGTTTCGCAGCTCTTTTTGCAGCTTAATAACCGTTAAAACATTGATGAAGGCCATAGCGGTTGGCTATGGCCCTTCATTGATTTTAAAGTGATAGAGTTTAAAGAATTCATATTTTAAGATAAATGGAAAAGTTAATCGAACAGTTTTCCTTCGGGTTGTTTTTCTGGCAATTGTTGCTTTTTGTCGCTCTTTTGTTCTTGCTTAGAAAGTATGCATGGAAACCCATCCTTGGAGCAGTTGAAAAACGTGAAGAAGGCATTAAAGGCGCACTTGAAGCTGCAGAAGCTGCAAAGAAAGAAATGCAGAACGTAACAGCCGACAGCGAAAGACTGTTGCAAGAAGCGAGAGCCGAAAGGGATGCATTGCTTAAAGAGGCAAGGGATATAAAAGCAAGCATTATCTCCGAGGCCAAAGAGCAGGCTCAGGTAGAGGGGAATAAGATGATCAAGCAGGCCCAGGCAACCATAGAGAGCGAAAAGAAAGCAGCCGTAGCCGATATCAAAGCGCAGGTAGCGAGCTTATCTTTGGAAATTGCCGAAAAAGTAATCAAGGAAGAACTGTCCGAAAAAGGTAAGCAACAAAAGTTGGTCGAGGACATGTTGGGCGATATTAAACTGAACTAAGGAACATGAACCAAAACAGGGCAGCCATACGCTACGCAAAAGCAACCTTGGATTTCGCAGTCGAAAGCAAAGCGGCCGATGCCGTTGAAAAAGACATGCGGGAGATAGCTGCGACCATTTCCGAGAACGTGGAGCTTCAACATTTGTTGGAGAGCCCGATCATAAAGTCGGAAGTGAAGAAGAACAGTTTGTTGGAGATCTTCAAAGGAGCCAACGAAATTACAAAGGGGCTTCTTCAAACCTTAATAAGTAACAAACGAATTGCCATGTTACAAGAAGTGGCCTATAAATACATCATCCTTCATGAAAAATTGAAGGGCGAAGAGGTAGCTTATGTAACCACCGCCGTTCCATTGACATCCGATTTGGAGAAGAAAATCTTGGATACGGTCAACAAGGCAACAGGAAACAAGGTAACACTTGAGAGCAAAATCGATGAGAGCATCATCGGGGGATTTGTACTTAGGGTGGGCGACACCCAATACGATGCCAGCATCGCAAACAAATTGAACGGATTAAAAAGAGAATTTACAAATAGTCTATAAAAATGGCAGGAGTAAAAGCCGCTGAGGTATCAGCAATTTTGAAAAAACAGTTATCAGGTTTCGAGGCATCCGCTTCTTTGGATGAAGTAGGCACCGTATTACAGGTTGGTGATGGAATTGCCCGTGTATATGGACTTGCCAATGTACAATACGGCGAGTTGGTGGAGTTTGATGGTGGAATGCAGGGAATCGTCTTGAACCTCGAAGAGGACAACGTAGGTGTGGTACTGCTCGGGCCGACCAAAGAGATTACGGAAGGCACTACGGTAAAAAGAACAGAGCGTATTGCATCCATTAACGTTGGTGAAGGAATTGTTGGCCGTGTAATCGATACCTTGGGAAAACCCATCGATGGTAAAGGCCCGATTGCTGGCGAGACTTACGAAATGCCTTTGGAACGTAAAGCTCCAGGTGTAATTTTTAGACAGCCCGTGAACGAGCCGTTGCAAACAGGTATCAAGGCAATCGACGCCATGATTCCCGTTGGACGTGGACAAAGGGAGTTGGTGATCGGGGATAAGCAAACAGGTAAAACAACCGTTTGTATCGATACCATCCTGAACCAAAAAGAATTTTATGATGCGGGTGAACCGGTGTATTGTATCTATGTTGCCATAGGTCAGAAAGCATCAACGGTTGCCGCCATTGCCAAGACTTTGGAAGAGAAAGGTGCTTTGGCCTATACCACTATAGTCGCCGCTAACGCTTCCGACCCTGCTCCAATGCAGGTATATGCTCCCTTTGCCGGCGCGGCAATCGGCGAGTACTTTAGGGATACAGGGCGTCCGGCATTGATCATCTATGATGACTTGTCAAAGCAGGCAGTAGCATATCGTGAGGTATCCCTTCTTTTGAGAAGGCCCCCAGGACGTGAAGCATACCCTGGTGACGTTTTCTTCTTGCACTCCAGGTTATTGGAGCGCGCTGCAAAAGTGATTGCGGATGACGAAATTGCGAAGACCATGAACGATCTTCCGGAATCCTTGAAGCCTATCGTAAAAGGAGGTGGATCGTTGACAGCACTTCCAATTATCGAGACGCAGGCAGGTGACGTTTCCGCATATATCCCTACCAATGTAATCTCCATTACCGATGGTCAGATATTCTTGGAGCAGGACTTGTTCAACCAAGGGGTTCGTCCTGCGATCAACGTGGGTATCTCCGTATCACGTGTGGGAGGTAATGCACAGATCAAATCCATGAAGAAAGTGGCAGGTACCTTAAAGCTTGACCAGGCGCAGTTCCGTGAATTGGAAGCCTTTGCCAAGTTCGGTTCCGATTTGGATGCCGCTACACTGAACGTTATCGAAAAAGGACGTAGAAACGTGGAGATCTTGAAACAAGGTCAGAACGACCCATTTACCGTTGAAGATCAAGTAGCTATTATCTTTGCAGGTTCAAAGAACCTGTTAAGGAATGTACCGGTTGACAAGGTAAAAGAATTTGAAAAAGATTACTTGGAGTTCTTGAACGCCAAGCACAGAGATGTGTTGGACACCCTTAAAGCCGGTAAATTGACCGACGAGGTAACCGATACATTGACTGCTGTTTGTAAAGACCTTTCAAGCAAGTACAAGGCATAACAATTGTCATTTCTGAAGAACCCTGAGCGAAGTCGAAGGGTACTGCAGGAATCCATAACAAAAAAGATTCCGCATAAGTGCGGAATGACAAAATAGAATATGGCGAATCTAAAGGAAATACGTAACAGGATATCATCCATCTCATCAACGATGCAGATTACAAGTGCCATGAAAATGGTGTCTGCTGCCAAGTTGAAGAAGGCTCAGGATGCTATCACGGCGATGCGTCCGTATTCCGATAAACTTACCGAGCTCTTGCAAGGGCTTAGTGCCAGTTTGGAAGGGGACGGAGGAAGTGAGTACGCCGACAAAAGGCCAGTGAAAAAAGTTTTGGTGGTTGCCATTACTTCCAACAGGGGACTTTGTGGTGGATTCAACTCCAACATCATCAAGCAGAGCAACAATTTGGTGTCCAACACCTACCCAGGAAAACATGTTGACTTCTACACCATTGGTAAAAAAGGTCATGACATCCTTAGAAAAAGGCATACCATTTTGGGCGACCAAAGCAAGGTATATGATGATCTGACCTTTGAGAATGTTGCCGAGATTGCCGAGCTTTTGATGCGTTTGTTCACCAAAGGTGATTATGACAAAATTGAATTGGTGTACAACAAGTTCAAGAATGCCGCTACACAAATAGTGATGACAGAACAGTTCTTGCCCATTGTTGGTGCAGAAGGTGATCAAGCCATTGCAGCGGATTACATTTTTGAGCCATCCAAAGTGGAAATCGTAAAAGAACTGATACCTAAATCCTTGAAGACGCAATTGTTCAAGGCCATCAGGGATTCTTTTGCCAGTGAGCATGGTGCCCGTATGACGGCGATGCACAAAGCGACCGATAATGCTGCCGAACTTAGGGACGAACTAAAATTGACCTACAACAAGGCACGTCAAGCAGCGATTACCAACGAAATCCTCGAAATTGTTGGTGGAGCGGAGGCGTTGAACAATTAAGCCGAACCAAAGTGAGGCTAAATGTCCAATAGCAGAGGCGTTGAACAATTAGAAGTACAATATTTTACATAATGAAAGGCCACCGATTCGGTGGCCTTTTTGTTTTTCTTAGGATAATAAGGTTTAGCTAGTAACGGCTTTTACGTAACTTGTAGCCACCTAATCAAGGTCTTTAAAGAAGCAACAGCTATTGAATCCACTTAAGAGGCTTTTTAAACAAACGTTCATCTACGGTATGGCAACAGTGTTGCCACGGGTGCTATCTTTTTTGTTGGTGCCCTTATATACATCGGTAATGGACCCGGAAACCTATGGCGAGATTTCCGTCATATTTTCATGGTTTGCTATTTTTAACGTAGTGCTGGCCTACGGTATGGAAACAGCATTTTTCCGATTTTTCAACAAGCATCAGAACAAAGAGCTTGTGATTTCCACCTCGTTGATTTCCTTATTGGTATCCTCTTCCATCTTTTTTGCGGTCGCGTTGATGTTCAAGGAAACCTTTGCGTCGGTAATCGATGTTCAAGAGTCCCTGATCATCTATATTATCCTAATTTTGGTGTTGGATGCGTTGGCCATAGTGCCATTCGCTTGGCTCCGAGCGAATGAAAGGCCCTTGAGGTATTCCATAGTAAAGGTCGTAAGCGTTGCCATCAACTTGTTTCTCAACATTTTTTTCCTGATTCTCTTACCAGAAATGGCAGAAAATGGACCATCATTATGGTCTAAAATATACAGACCCGATTTTCAAATTGAATATGTCTTTATCGCCAATGTCATTTCCAGTGGGGTAGCCTTTTTGTGGGTGAGCGGCATCTATTTTGATAGCAAATATAGATTCGATAAACAGTTGTGGAAGGAAATGCTCAAATATTCCCTGCCCATAATGATGGCAGGTATGGCATTTACCGTGAACGAAGTCTTCGATCGTATTCTGTTGGACCGATTATTGCCCCAGGATATAGCCAAGGCAGAAATCGGAAAATATTCGGCCTGTTACAAATTGGCGGTATTCATGACGCTGTTCGGAACTGCTTTCCGTTTGGGTGTAGAACCGTTCTTTTTCAGTCATGCCAACACCGAAAATCCAAAAAAGGCGTATGCCCAAATCACCAATTACTTTGTAATCATGGGAAGCCTTATATTTTTAGGGGTGATGGTCTTCATAGACCCCTTGAAGAGACTATTGGTAAGGGATGCAGCATTTTGGGATGCCATGGATGTGGTTCCTATTATACTTCTGGCAAGTTTTTGCTTGGGAATCTACCATAACCTGTCCGTTTGGTACAAGGTGACGGATAGGACCAGGTTCGGGGCCTATATCTCGTCCGTAGGAGCGGCGCTTACACTGGCCATAAACTTTGTTTTTATTCCCAAAGCAGGCTATATGGCTTCGGCCTGGGCTACATTAGCTGCCTATGGCAGCATGATGGCCTTGTCCTATTATTTTGGAAGAAAGTACTACCCCATACCCTACAACATGCGTAAAATCGTATTCTATCTTTCGGTTTCTCTTGTATTCTCAATACTTTCGTTCTATGTTTTTAATAGAAATTTAATAGCCGGCAGCATACTACTTTTGTTATTTTTGGGGTTAGTATATAAAATGGAAGGAGATAAACTGAGAAGCATATTTATAAAACGTGAAGATTAAAATTATCAATAAATCGGGCCATAAGCTGCCACATTACGAGACCCTTGCCTCGGCGGGGATGGATTTAAGGGCGGATTTGGAATCACCCATAACATTAAAGCCCTTGGAAAGGGCCATTGTTCCCACGGGGTTGTTCATAGAGCTTCCTGTTGGCTACGAAGCTCAAGTGCGACCGCGAAGCGGATTGGCGGCAAAAAAGGGAATCACGGTACTCAACGCGCCCGGGACCATCGATGCCGATTATCGTGGAAACGTAGGGGTCATTTTGGTCAATCTATCCAAAGAGGATTTTACCGTGGAAAATGGCGAGCGCATCGCCCAAATGGTCATCGCCAAGCACGAACGCGCCGAGTGGGAAGAAGTAGGGACCCTTTCGGATACCGATCGGGGCGAAGGCGGCTTTGGGAGTACTGGCACCAAATAAAAACGAATGTCAGGTCGAGCGCAGTCGAGACCTTTTAAATAGAGTATAACTTTAAAAGATACCCGCCTCCGCGGGCATTTATATGAAAATAATCGTACCCATGGCGGGAAGAGGATCCCGTTTAAGACCACACACCTTAACAGTTCCAAAACCGTTGATTCCCGTTGCTGGAAAGCCTATCGTACACCGACTGGTGGCCGATATTGCCAAAGTGTTGGGGGAACCCATCGAGGAAGTCGCCTTCATTCTGGGCGACCCGGCCTTTTTTGGTGATGATGTAGTGGAGAGCCTTATGGAACTGGCAGATGAACTAGGGGCCAAAGGATCCATTTACAGACAAGATAAACCACTGGGAACAGGGCACGCCATTATGAGCGCCAAAGAGTCCTTGAGCGGCCCTGCGGTGATCGCGTATGCCGATACCTTGATCCGTGCCGATTTTGATCTGGACAAATCCGCCGATAGTGTTATCTGGGTAAAGCAGGTAGAACATCCGGAGACCTATGGCGTGGTCCAGTTGAACGAGGGCAACGAAATAATTGAGTTGGTAGAGAAGCCACAGGAGTATATATCGGACCTTGCAGTAATCGGCATTTATTACTTTAAGAATGTTGGAGTACTAAAAAATGAACTACAGCACGTTCTAGATCACGATATTACCCATGGAGGCGAATATCAAATCAACGACGGTATCAAACGCATGATGGAGAAGGGCATGAAATTTGTTCCAGGTAAAGTGGACGAATGGATGGACTGTGGGAACAAGAATGTGACCGTAGAGACCAACCAGCGCATGCTCGACTTTTTGGAGAAAGAAGGCGAAAAAATGATTGCTGATAGCGTTGTCCAAGAGAATGCAAACATCATAGAGCCCTGTTTCATCGGTGAAAATGTAGTCCTTAAAAATACGACCGTTGGGCCATATGTGTCCGTTGGTGCAAATACCGTTCTGGAGAATTCCACAATCAAGAATAGTTTGATCCAGAGCAACAGTAAAATCACCAATGCCAATCTGGACAATGCCATGATCGGCAACCATGTAGTGTACAATGGTAATTTTGAGACCATTAGTATTGGAGATTATTCCGTTTTGGAATAACTTTAGAATAGATTTTTTAGTTTGATGGGGACTTAGGATGTTATGAAAAAGGCACTTCTTGTTTGGATGGTAATGGGAGCATCATTTTTGGTGCATTACGATACCTATGCCCAAGAAGAACAGGAAAGTGCCGATGTCTACCTCGAAGAATATACCGATGAGTTTCAAGAAAACTTCTTTGAAGCATTAAAACAAAAAGGTATCCAGAACTACGATAGGGCAGTGGACTTGTTCCTAAAATGCAAGCAACTGGAGCCTAACAACAGTGTAGTAGACTATGAACTGGCCAAAGCATATATGCTGGACAAAAAATATGTGCAGGCCCAAGAATATGCAATAGAGGCCCTGTTATCGGAACCCACCGACTATTGGTATTTGGACAATTTGATGACCATTTTGGAGAAACAGGGAAGCCCCATTGAGACCATAAAACAAAAAATACCATACGGGAACAAAAAGCTTCAGCAGAACATGGCCGTCTCCCTCTTTAAAATGAAAAAGTACGGGGAAGCTTCCAAGGTACTGGACGATATAGAGAATTCGCAATTGAAATCGGAACTAAATCGCAAAATAAACGACTCGCTTCAGCAAGATAGAAAACCTGAAATAGCACCGGTCGTTGAAAGCGGAACGGACTTGAACGATCCGTTAGCAAAGCTAAAGGCCGGAATGGAGCAATTGATTGCAGCATCCGAGTTTAAAAAGCTGTTGAGCGATTCCCAAGAGGCGTTGGATGCCTATCCGCTGCAACCCTATTTTTATTACGCCTACGGAACGGGCCTGAACAACACGGGCAATCCGAACAAGGGAGTAGAGGTTTTGGAAAGCGGACTTGACTACCTGTTGGAGGATGATAGTTTAAAGAACAGAATCTACAGACAGCTTGCGGATGCATATTCCAAAATCGGAAACACCCAAAAAGCAAACGAATATTTGAACAAAATCAATTCAGGATTATAATGAACCTATATAAGAACATATCTAAAATCGGCATGATAATGGCGATTCTTCTTACCCTTGGGGCTTGTAAAAGTACCAAGTCCATAACAGGAGGAGAGATCAATCCAAAGTTATCGGCGAAGAATATCATCAATGGCCATTATGCCAATGATCCCAAGTTCAAAACACTTAGGGGACGGGTCAAGATTGATTATACCAATGGTGATGATTCCCAGGGAGTGAATGTGAGTTTACGTATGGAAAAGGACAAGGTGATATGGATGAGCGCTCCACTGGGTGTGGTCAAGGCGCACATTACCCCGAACAAAGTGTCCTTTTACAATAAATTGCAGAACGAATATTTTGATGGGGACTTTAGCTATTTGAGCGAAATGCTTGGAACCGAATTGAATTTCGAAAAAGTACAGAACCTACTTCTTGGGAATGCCGTTATCGATTTACGAAAGGAGAAGTTCAACTCGGAAGTGTACAACGGGAACTATCAATTAAAACCAAAAGAGGCGCAGCAATTCTTTAAGATACTGTTTCAATTAGAGCCCAAGAACTTCAAAATAGCTACTCAACAAATATCCCAACCAGCAAGCTCAAGACAGTTAATGGCAAATTATACCTATCAGGATATTTCTGGAAAGATATTTCCCGAGGATATTAAAATAGTTGCGGAGGAAAAAGGAGAGGTTACAACGATAGATTTGAGTTTTCGTAACTTGGAATTGAATAAATCCATGACATTTCCATATAAAGTGCCCAATGGATACGATAAAATTACATTAAAGTAATATGAAAGGTAAATTTTCATATTGTGTTTACTGTTTGATAGTTATATTTTTTATCTCAGCAAAATCATTTGCGCAAACCAGTGAGCAAAAGGCTTTGGAGTCCAAGCGGGAGCGTCTTCAGGAAGAAATTAAGGAAATCAACAGATTGCTCTTTGCCGAGCGTAAGGAAAAGGGAACTGTTTTGGATCAGATGGAAGCATTGGACAACAAAATAAACGTCCGTCAAGAATTGATCCGCGTCACCAACCAACAGTCTAATTTGCTCAATAGGCAAATCAATGTCAACATTAGAAATATCAGTAAGCTCCGTGAAGATTTAAAGATTTTGAAAGAGGATTATGCAGAGCTTATTCAAAAAACGTATCAGAACAAATCGCAGAACAACCGCTTGATGTTCCTATTGTCCTCAGAAAACTTTTATCAAGCGTTCAAGAGACTCCAATACATGCAACAATATGCAAAGCATCGTAAGAAGCAGGGTGAAGGAATAGTTGAAAAAACGCAGGAGCTTACACAATTGAATCAGGATTTGGTACGCCAACGAAAGGAAAAGGACCAACTTATTGCGGAGAATCAGAAAGCGAAGGCGGAACTGTCCAAGGAAATTGAGTCACAAAGAAGCCTTTTAACAAGTATAAAACAAAACGAAGCCAAATACACATCTGCCATAGCAGAAAAGCAAAAGGAGGCCCGTAAAATTGATCGTGAGATTGAAAGAATGATCAAAAGCGCAATCGCAAGTTCCAATAAAGGCTCCGGAAACTCTGCAAGCAGTGCCACCTTCGCACTCACACCAGAAGCGAAACTATTGGCGGATAACTTTTCATCCAACAAGGGAAGGCTCATTTGGCCGGTGGAAAAAGGCATAAAAAGCCAAGGGTATGGTGTGTATGCCGATAAATTGTATCCGGGAATCAAGCACAGAAACAACGGAGTTACCATTACCACCGATAAAGGCAGTATAGCAAGGGCCATTTTCGAGGGTGAAGTCATCGCAATTTTATCCGTCCCTGGCGGGAACAAGGGGGTACAAATAAAACATGGAAACTACATCAGTACATACTATAACCTATCCAATCTGTTCGTAAAAAAAGGGGATAAAGTGGCCGCCAAAGAGGCATTGGGAGAAATAAATACCAATCGGTTGGACGGTACCACAAAATTGAAGTTCTATTTGTACAAGGACTCCAATCGTTTGAATCCTGAAGATTGGATATATCAACTCTAACACTATGAAGAAAATTACAGATTTACAAGGATCTTTTGAACTGCACAATGGGGTCCAAATGCCCTATTTTGGATTGGGCGTGTACCAATCCGAGGATGGAAGCGAAGTAATCAATGCAGTAAAAGCAGCTTTGAACCATGGTTACCGCCATATTGATACGGCTGCCATTTACGACAATGAAGAAGGTGTTGGCACAGGAATCCGCGAAAGCACTGTGGACCGAAAGGATGTTTTTTTAACCAGTAAAGTCTGGAACACGGACCAAGGCTACGATACGACGCTAAAAGCTTTTGACGCCAGTTTGGAACGTTTGGGAACCGACTATCTTGATTTGTACCTCGTGCATTGGCCCAAAGGCGAGATCTCGAAGGAAACCTGGAAAGCGCTGGAAAAGCTATATAAGGAAAAACGGGTGCGGGCCATTGGCGTGAGCAACTTCTTGCAGTACCATTTGGAAGACTTATTGACCTCCGCCGAGATCGTTCCTATGGTCAACCAAATGGAATTCCACCCCTTTTTGGTGCAACAGGACTTGATTGATTTCTGCAACTCCAAAGGAATTCAATATGAAGCGTGGTCCCCACTGATGCAGGGAAATATCTTTGATCTGGACGTTATGACAGAACTGGCATCAAAATATAAAAAGACCATTGCCCAAATTGTGCTGCGATGGGACCTCCAAAAAGGAGTGGTCACCATACCAAAATCATCCAAAAAAGAACGTATTATCGCCAATTCCGACCTTTTCGATTTTGAATTATCAAAAGAGGACGTAGAACTGCTCGATGGATTGGAAAAAGGCAAACGGTTTGGCCCAGATCCGGATAATTTTGCTTTTTAAGTATTAAGAAGTAAAAAGCGCTTTGAGCTCCGTAGCATCCGCAGGCTTCATTTTGCCGGCAAGCACCAAACTCAACTGTTTTCTCCTCAGGGCGGCAGCGAAACGTTCCTTTTCCAAGTCGGTTTCTGGGTCTAATGCGGGTACTTCGGTTGGTTTCCCGGTATCATCTACCGCAACAAAGGTATAAATCGCCTCATTGGCCTTGGTACGCTCTCCCGTAAAGCGATCCTCGATCCAAACATCGATAAAAATCTCCATGGAAGTATTGAATGCGCGAGAAACGGCCGCTTCAACGGTCACAACACTGCCCAAGGGCACCGCTCTGTTAAAAGCTACGTGGTTCACCGAAGCAGTCACAGTGATTCGCCGACTGTGCCTACGGGCCGCAATACTGGCAGCTCGGTCCATACGGGCCAAGAGTTCCCCGCCAAAAAGATTGTTGAGGGGGTTGGTTTCACTGGGCAACACCAAATCGGTCATTACCGTGCGGGATTCACTGGGTTTTTTAGCGCGCATACCTTTAAATTTTGCGCAAAGATATTGAAGTGTGGAATGGTTTTAAAGGAAAGCGGGATTATTTCTCGGAAAGCAACCAAGCATCCCTTGAATCTTCGGCTTTTACCTTTCTTAAAAAGGCGAGTGCCTCTTTAGGTTCGTCAAAACTATCGTAGGCCACTTGGTGAAGTCCATACTTGTTCACGCCCAAGTAAAAGGCATTGTACCCCTTATCCTTGAGTTGCGCTACTTTTTTGTCGGCATTTTGCTCCTCACGGAAAGCACCGGCAATTACATGGTGCTTGCCCAATCGCTTTTTTGTCACATTAATGTTGATGGCCGGGAGCTCCAAAGGAGCACTTTCAAAAAACGTGGCCTCTTGGATCAAACGGGAAACCTCCTGTTGGGCATCTTGCTGAGCGGCCACTTCTTTCTGTTGAAGGTCGCCATAAGTGCTATAGGAAGTTACGCCCAAAGAAACCGCCAACAAAAACACGGCAGCATATTTTAACCAAGGCCTGAAGGATGTCTGTTCCCTTTTCTCCGGAGTGATGATAAAAGGAATGCGTTCTTCCATTTCTTCCACCTCTTCTTTGATCACTTCTCTCTGGATAGGAGTCGCAGCAAAAGTGGATAGACCAAAGGAAGATGTCAAAAAGTTGATTTTTTCCTCAGGTTGGAACTGGATACGCTGCTCGCTGTTGTGCCACAACTTACCAATCCCAAAAAGTTCAATGCTTTCGCCCTGTGCCAATTTGGAGTTCCAATCTTTGGCAATGTTTTCCACTTCCTGAAGCATATCTTCATACCCCAAGTTCTTTTCTTTGGAAATATGGGATACCAACAAACCATCATTTTTGGAAAGTTGGGCGTTAAAGGAGATGGTCTTGCTTGGAGGCACCAAAGTATTGGTTGCCAAATCAATTTCTGCGGATTTACCGTGGGCCAAGAAAGCCCCAAAACCAGGTACTACAACACAATTGTAATCGAACAACAATTTTTCTATGTATGAATCTATCCGCATAGGCACAAATATTGCAAAAAATGAGACAGTACAAAATAAGCCGGATAACTTTTTATTAACATTTGAAAATCTGTATTTTGTGAACAACTTTGACGCCCAAATCAAATGACTGAACCTGAAATTATTGCGGTCTTGCGGCTGCAAAAAATTCCGGATTTCGGAGATGTTACCGCTAAAAAATTAATTGCCCATTGTGGAAGTCAATCGGCCATTTTTGAGGACAAGCTGTATCACCTTTTAAAAATCGATGGCATAGGAAAGATGACCTTAAAGGGTCTTTTTGATCCTGTCCATTTGGAAGAAGCCCAAAAAGAGTTTGAATTTCTGTCCAAAGAAGACATCGATATCACATATTTTATGGATGATAATTACCCGGCCCGTTTGAAGCATTGCGTGGATGGCCCGATTTTGCTTTTCCAACGGGGAAATATCAACTTGGACAATCAAAAGGTCATCAGTGTGGTAGGTACGGGGAACGTGACCAACTACGGAACATCATTTTGTAATCAATTTATTGAAGAATTGGCGCCGCTGAACCCAGTAATTGTAAGTGGGTTGGCCTACGGGGTGGATATTGCCATTCAAAAAGCAGCAATGGACCATGGATTACAGACCATTGCCTGTATGGCCCACGGCTACCATCGCGAAGTATTTGCCGTGCCGGGCAGAGCGACCGATAAATGGAGCAAGGGCCGCAACGACCTCATCAAATATCAAAAAGCACACTTATCGACCTCTGTCGCGGAGCTGGTCTACCTCTTGGGATGGGAAATTGAGGAAGAAAAACAGGAAAAAGCGGTGCAAAAACAGCTGTTCATCGAGTCGGACGAAACAGAACAGTCAATCTACTCTTATTTGCAAGTGAACGGAAAACAACTGCTGGACACCGTTGCTGTGGAGTGTGATCTGCCCATTTTTAAAGTTTCTTCAACTTTATTGAACATGGAAATGAAGGGGGTGATCCGACCATTGCCCGGTAAAATGTTCGAGGCGGTGTAGTTGATATAGGGAGGGGGATTCAGGTAAAAGATACAGGAGTTGTATTGATAAATGTTAGGATTTTTAAAATGAAGCACCTCTTCAGCTTAAAATTGGCATTAGCATCTGCCGTTCATCTGGAAAAACAGCAACATAAACGAATTAAAGTAGTTGAAAAAAACAGCTCATCGATGCAAGCGACAACAGAACAGTCACTCTGTTTTTCGGTGTGGTTCAACGGGAAGTTGCCACTAAAAATCGAGATTTTGCTAGGGTTTGGTCCAACTCAGCGAGTTTACTACATTCAGGCTTCTAGAAAATAAAAGGCGATTGTATCAAATTGACGATGAAAGGCTAGTATCCCAACTTTTCACGAACCCTTGCCAATACCTTATCGGCGACTTTACGGGCTTTTTCTGCTCCAAAGGCCAAGGCTTCGTCCACTTCGTTTTTGTGGTTCATGTAGTACTCGAACTTTTCGCGGGGCTCTTCGAACTTTTCCACGATGAGCTCGTACAAGGCCTGCTTGGCGTGTCCGTAGCCGTAGTTCCCCGCCAAATAGTTGGCGCTCATTTCCTCTACCTTCTCTTGGGGAGCCAATAGCTTGTATAGGGCAAAAACATTATCCTTGCTTGGGTCCTTGGGGTCTTCCATGGGAGTACTGTCCGTAACAATGCCCATAATCTGTTTGCGCAACTTTTTGTCCGGCTGGAACAAATTGATGAGGTTCCCACGGCTTTTGCTCATTTTTTCTCCATCGGTCCCGGGTACGTACATGGTTTGTTCGTGAACTTTGGCTTCGGGAATTACAAAGGTTTCGCCCATTTGGGCGTGGAACCGGGAGGCCACATCGCGTGTCATTTCCAAATGTTGCAACTGATCTTTCCCTACGGGAACAATATCGGCATCATAAAGTAAAATATCGGCGGCCATCAACATGGGATAGGTAAATAATCCCGCGTTTACATCTTCCAACCTGTCGGCCTTGTCCTTAAAGGAGTGGGCCAACGTCAACCGTTGATATGGAAAAAAGCAGCTGAGGTACCAGGCCAATTCGGCAGTTTGTGGAACATCGCTCTGTCTGTAGAAAACAGTTTTTTCAATATCTAGGCCGAATGCGAGCCAAGCTGAAGCTATGGCGTAGGTATTGTTGCGTAGTAGTTCCCCATCTTTGATCTGGGTAAGCGAGTGCATATCTGCGATAAAGAGGAAGGAATCATTCTTTGGGTCCTGTGCCATTTCAATGGCCGGTGCAATTGCACCCAAAATATTCCCCAAATGGGGCGTTCCTGTACTTTGTATGCCCGTAAGTATTCGCGCCATGCCTAGTTTTTTGCCCGTAAAAGTAAGCATCCCTAACGTATAAAAAAAGTGGCTGTTAGTCTAAAAGATGGGATGCTACTAAAGCTAAGATTTGGAAATACTTTACATTTGGAAGATGCTTGGAGCAATCAAAAATTTGGGGCATGTGTTGTATAGGGTCTGGTTCTATATTTTGGTTACCGTTCCTATTATCCTTTTTTTTCCGGTTTTGCTTCTTTTGACCATTTCTGAAAAGACGTATCACCAATTTTTTTGGCTTGCCCGAAATTTGTGGGCCAGGCCCATTTTATATGGAATGGGTTGTTTTCCAAAAATTGTGCGGCAACAGCGCATGGAGAAGGGAAAAAGTTATATGTTGGTGGCTAACCATACCAGTATGCTGGATATTATGTTGATGCTGCTCGTTAGCCGCAACCCGTTTGTGTTCGTTGGAAAAAAGGAGCTTGGGGGCATTCCCATTTTTGGATTTTTTTACAAGAGGGTCTGTATACTGGTGGACCGGGACAGTGTTAAAAGCCGGACAGGGGTTTACAGGCGGGCCCAGAAGCGGCTCAACCAAGGTTTGAGCATTTGTATTTTTCCTGAAGGAGGTGTCCCAGAGGAACATATTGTACTGGACAAGTTTAAGGATGGCGCGTTTAAAATGGCCATTGCCCACAAAATTCCTGTAGTTCCCATGACGTTTTTGGATAATAAAAAGCGCTTTTCCTTTACTTTTTTTAGTGGAGGGCCAGGACGGGTTCGAGCCATTGTCCATCCTTTTTTCGAGACTGGAATTCTAGCACCTTCCGATACCTCGACTATCCGGGAAGAGGTTAGACAGGTTATCCTGGAGGATTTGGAGAAGAATTAAAGTATACGAACGATTACTTTTGTTCCCATTGGGTGGTTGTTCTCGTCATATTTGTCCACAATGGTAATAGCGTCTTTGCTTTCGCCCAATGATTGCAGCCTAAGTTTGGTGACCTCGAGACCTCTTGATTTTTTTTCATTTTGATAGATGTGGGGCCTCTCATTTGCCGCTAATTGGCGTACTCCTGTATCGTCCACAGTACAAATTAAATAGTTGTTGTCAGTATTAAAAATGATATCCAATTGTTTTGGCCCGGATTTTTTTGGCAATAGGCCATGTATCAGGGCGTTTTCAACAAATGGTTGTAAAATCATTGGAGGTATTTCTATTTCTTCGGGATCAATGGCTTCATCTATCGTAATGTTGTACGAAAAGCTATTGTCGAACCGCAACGGTTCCAGGGATAGGTAATCTTCCAGTATTTTAATTTCTTCAGCTAAAGGAATGTTGATCTCCATGGAGCTTTCCAGAACATTTCGGGTAAGCCGACTGAATTTGTTCAGATACTTTAAGGCACTTTCAATTTTTTTAACGGATACCAAATGTTGTATCGCACTTAGGGAATTAAAAATAAAATGGGGGTTTATTTGGGCCCGTAGCGCTCTTGTTTTTTCAAAAAGAGCCCTTTGTTGAAGCATAAGGTTTTCACGGAACTCCAGATGGATTTTATAGAAGAGACCAAATGCCAATATGCAACGGCCTATAATTATATAATAGAGCCATCCAACAGAACTCCGTCTTCCTGGGTCGAATAAAATGTCCTTACCAAAGGGGCGGCACAGTAGGCAGATGTGGCCAGGGGCCATAACATAGGTAGGCTAAAGGGTCCTTGCCAACATACATTAGGTGCGCTAGGCCCAAAAGTGCAGTAAATTAAGTATGGCGTAGGCATTTCGGGTGGTAAAGATAAAGCCTATGGTGTCCTCAAGAACAAACAGAACACCAATGCAGATCAGGATTATGATATTGAGAACTGCGAGCACTTGGACCAGAAAATGAACAAATGGGTATTCTCTTTTAGATTGAAGGAAGCCTGCAAAGAAGAACAGATACACAATATTGTCCACGAACAAGAAACCCTGCGAGACCCAATAGGATATATAGTTGTCGTTGAAAACAAACTCATAAATCCTAAACTTAAGGCCACATACGTACACGAAGGTCACCACAATATAAATGGAATACCAAAGAAACTCCGATTTTTTGATGAAGAAGTAAAAGGACAATCTTGTAAAACACATGATAAAGCAAAGCCCGGTAAAGAAATAGTAAGGTAACTGGTCTTCAAAACCCTGTTGGGCAATAAATGCATTGGGAGGGGTGTTGCTAATGGTGAAGCGCCAATTCTGAACATCTTCCTTAAAGGTAATCCGCTTTGCCTGTATTAATAAATGCCCATCATCGAGCAAGTTGTTCGCTTTCAACTTTAAAAATGAGTAGTAATATGAATGATTAATTTGATTGCTCTCGTTGTTTTCGTCAAACCTGCCTATTTTTCTAGTGACCATTTTATTTTGGGATTCCAGATATAGGGAGTTTGATTCAAAAAACACTAAACCACAAGAATATCGGGCACGTATACTAAAATGGCAAGATCAAATCAAGTTGCTCAATACAGCAAAGGGATACAATATTAAAAATGAAGGCACGATCCATAAAATAGGAGAAAGATGGATTGGCAACATAACACTTACTCTCCCTAACTTAAGATAGCTACATGAAATTTTACGTGAAGTTTATTTTACTCTTTTTAGCCAGGTCCCATAGGATATCTTCTTCATTTTCTTTTCCCATCAAGGATTTGGAAAAGTATATGAGAATATCTTCGAACTGTTCAGGGTTCACACTGTCAACAAGTTGGTTGGTATATAAATTGAAAAGTAAGAAAAATATGTGAATGTTTTTTGCATAAAAAAGCGCCCTGAAAATGGACGCTTAATTAATTGCTTAAAGGAGCAATCTTCCTAACCAACTTCTTCTGTGCTAAAACTTAAAGGTAAATCCACTGTACACGCCAATGGAGTAGGGCTGAAAATTACCGGAAACATTCGAAAACGTATTTAGCTGGTACTTGAAAACGGGTTCCACATTAAACCTGAATTTTGGAGTAAAGTGATAATTGAGCCCCATACCAAAGTTTGCACTAAAGTTTAATGAATTGATGTTGTTGGCCTCACCCATTTCGGTGACCAGTTCATTGGATTCCAACAAAACCGAGTTGTTCACAAGGAACAATGAACTTACGCCCCCTATAAGGTCAACCCCGAATTTTTTGTCGAGCAGGGCATAGTTTACTTCCAACGGAACTTCGATGTAGCCCAATTGTTGGACCATTTTCCCCTCCAAGCTAGGTACTTCATTAAAAGCGACTTCTTTGGCACCCAACACAGGGGAATTGTTCTTTGCACTTTCCTTGCTCTGGACCAGTATGGTCTCGGAATTTTGGTCGTAATCTATGTTCGCGATCCTATTGCTTGCTGCTGCCTGTAGGGTAGAGGAAAAGACCACATCGTTGGTGTTGTAACCAAAGTTGACCCGGTGCACCCCGGAGCGTATCTTTACTTTTTTGCCAACCTCATAGGCAACGTTGACGCCATAACTCAAGTTGAGGTTTCCTGTTTTGGAATTAGCGGTAAAATCAGCGCCTACGGGAGACCCATCACCTGCACCATTAAAATACACGGGCGCCAACGATGGACCAACGGACCATTTTCCAGAATTGTTTTTGGCGACTGCTTCCTCCAATCCTTCCTGTTCGGCAATGGCATCATAGATGGACTGCTTTTCAGATTCATCCTTTTCTGTCATATTTTCGGCAACCTGTTTATCGTTCTTTTCGGATGACAGGGGCGATTGTTTTTCAGAAGATTCCTTCCGGTCATCGTTCATAGCAATGGCACTGTTGTTTTTTGCACCTTCGTCATCTGTAGAAATTCTTTCAGCTTCTTTTGAACGGCTATTAGTGACCTGAGCTATTGCATTTGAAGCATTTCCGTTTGATGTGGAAATAGTATTTTCAATATTTGAAGCTTTGGATTTGCCAAAACCGTTATCCGCAGCTTGATTACTTTTTTGAATCGAGGAGTCTTCTTCAGAGGTGTCCGCCAAACTATTTTGCCCATTTGGATGGGTAGTGGGAGGGATGAAATCTCGATTTATCTCCTCTTCTGGATTTGTTCTACTTTCGGGAACGGTACTATTTTCCGTATCCGTTATAATTTGCTCCTGTTCTTGTTCCTGTCCGAACGGATTAATGGCAAGCAATGCGATGACCAAGGCCGCCGCCGCACCCCCTAGGCCCCACCAAATAGGAACGGCCCGCTTCTTTTGCTTTTTCTTGTCCAAAGAAGCTTCGATGGAAGCCCAGACCTTTTCGTCCGGAACTTCCTGAAAGTCCTGAAAGCTTTCTTTGAACAATTCCTCTAAATTCTTTTTCCCCATTGTCTTCTATTTAAGCAATGTTTATTTTGGCTTTTTCTATTTTTTCCCTCAAAATGGCCTTTGCCCTTGCCAAGTTCGATTTTGATGTTCCAGTGGACGTCCCCAACATCTCACTGATTTCTTTATGGCTGTAGCCATCGAGCACATATAGGTTGAATGTTAGCCTATACTTGTGTGGCAACTCTTGAATGTACCCCAGTAATGTAGATAGGCTTATATCCGTATCCTCCGTCTCTACCTCCACCTCTCCTTCGGTGTTTTCAGAAACCACGTTAAGGTGCTGGTCTTTTCTGTACTTTTGGAGCACGGTGTTTACCGTAATTCTTTTGATCCAACCCTCAAATGACCCTTTAAAACCATATTGGTCAACTTTGTCGAATATGGTCATAAAACTGTCGTGCAGATTGTCTTCCGCCTCCGTTTTGTTACGGGAGTACTTCAGGCACATACCGAAAAGAATACCGGAGTATCTCCGGTATAGTTCAGCCTGTGCCTGTCGGTTGCCCTTTTGACAGTTATGTATCAATTCTTCAAGATCCAAATGTTGGTCAATTTTGGATTGTTGCTATTTAATTTGCCGGTTCACTCTCTTCCGCAATCGGAACCGTGTATTCTAAAAATTTAGCATTTCCTTCTTCATCATCCCCGGCATAAAAGCGGAAGGTGTAGTCCTTGGTGTAAATTACATTAAATTTTAAGGTGGCCGTTACTTCTTCAACAGCTTCGGTACAGGCTCTGTCCTCATCGGTGAGTACGGAACCGACCACTACGACATCACGACCCGTTTCGGCAGTTTGCGATACATCGAAACCTTCAAAAAATGTACAACCATTCGGTCTTAGGTAGGTTACTTCAATATCGTACGTTTTTCCAAACTCGAACGATTCTGGAACTTCGGCCTCCACTGTGGTAAGGGCGGTAAAGTAAAAATTGGGGGAATCATCGTCCACCTCACAGGAGATGAACCATGAGCATGCCACAATCAACATAAAGGGCATTAACACTTTTTTCATAATAAAAATCCTTTTATTCCCTAGATGTGCAGTATGCGTAGGGGTTGCGTAGGATTTTCACAACCAAAAGTTAAACTCCCCAAAAAATCGATAAAAGGGCTATTCGCTTACAGCGGCGATGGCTTCTTTTATTTTGCTCTCCAATTCTTCGGATAGTTCGGGGTTGTCCACAAGGAGAGCCTTAACAGCATCTCTTCCTTGCCCCAATTTGGTATCGCCATAGCTGAACCAAGAACCACTTTTCTTTACGATTTCGTAGGCAACTCCCAAGTCGAGTATTTCTCCGATCTTGGAGATTCCTTCACCGTACATAATATCGAACTCCGCGGTTTTAAATGGAGGGGCCACTTTGTTTTTTACCACCTTGACCCTGGTCTTGTTCCCTTGGACATCGCCATCGGTACTTTTTATTTGGGTAGAGCGTCTAATGTCCAGTCGGACGGAAGCATAGAATTTAAGCGCGTTACCACCCGTGGTGGTTTCCGGGTTCCCGAACATTACGCCAATTTTTTCGCGTAATTGGTTAATAAATATTACGGTACATTTTGTTTTGCTGATGGTTGAGGTCAGTTTTCGAAGTGCTTGGGACATCAATCTGGCGTGCAGACCCATTTTTGAATCCCCCATTTCTCCCTCGATTTCACTTTTTGGGGTCAATGCGGCCACGGAATCCACGATTACGATATCGATGGCTCCGGAACGTATCAGGTTTTCTGTGATTTCCAATGCCTGTTCCCCATGATCGGGCTGGGAGATGATCAGGTTGTCGATATCAACCCCTAATTTTTTGGCATAAAAACGGTCAAACGCATGTTCTGCATCTATAAATGCTGCGATACCTCCCGCTTTTTGAGCTTCGGCAATGGCATGCAGCGTCAATGTGGTTTTACCCGAAGATTCCGGACCGTAAATCTCGATTACCCTTCCTCTCGGATATCCGCCTACACCAAGTGCAATATCCAATCCCAAAGAGCCAGAAGGAATCACTTCGACATCTTCAACAACACTATCGCCCATTTTCATGACAGCACCTTTACCGTAGGTTTTGTCCAACTTGTCCAACGTAAGTTTTAGTGCCTTTAATTTTGCTTCTTTCTCTTTGCTCATGGTAAAAATTGTTAGGAAGGCTAAAATACCATTTCTTTCCACATGAAAAAAGGGCACGCAACCTTTTTAATAACAATACATCTTAAGGACACTAACTCATCTCCATAGAGCCGTTTAGGGCTCGGAATTGCTATGAGGAAGAAAATTCAGCTATGAAAAACGGTAATGGATTAAGGGGGCCTTCGCGGCCCTTTTAATTTACTCTCCCTTTAATTTTTATCTTTGCACAAATTTTAGAACCATTCTTTAACTTAATCAAGTATAGCATGCAACTGTACAACACATTAAGTGCAAAGGAAAGGGAAGCCCTTATCGAAGAAGCCGGGAAGGAACGGCTTACCATCTCTTTCTATCAATATGCACGAATCGGCAATCCACAGATTTTAAGGAACCATCTTTTTTTGGCCTGGGACGACATGGAAGTCCTGGGACGTATTTATGTGGCACACGAAGGGATAAATGCCCAATTATCGGTACCAGCAGAAAACTTTAATGTATTCAAGGAACATTTGGACAGTATTTCCTTTTTGGAAAATGTACGATTGAACATTGCAATAGAGCAGGACAACAAATCTTTTTTGAAACTGAAAGTAAAGGTCAGGGACAAAATTGTGGCAGATGGATTGAACGACGACACTTTTGATGTCACCAACAAGGGCATACATGTAGGCGCGGAACAGTTCAACGAACTTATTGAAGATGAGAACACCGTTTTGGTCGATATGCGAAACCATTACGAAAGTGAGATTGGACATTTTAAAAATGCCATCACCCCCGACGTGGACACCTTTAGGGATTCTCTCGATATTATAGAACAGGATCTGGCCGAGCACAAAGAAGATAAAAAACTGGTAATGTACTGTACCGGTGGCATCCGTTGCGAGAAGGCAAGTGCTTACTACAAACATAAAGGCTTTAAGAATGTCTACCAGCTGGAAGGCGGGATTATCGAGTATACCCGACAGGTACGCGAAAAACAGCTGGAGAATAAATTTCTGGGCAAAAACTTCGTGTTTGACCATAGGAGGGGAGAGCGTATTTCGGAAGACGTGATAGCCCACTGTCACCAATGTGGTAAACCTTGCGACACCCATGTAAACTGTGCCAACGAAGCTTGTCACTTGCTATTTATACAATGTGAAGAATGTGCCGAAAAAATGAACAATTGCTGTTCTGTAGACTGCATGGAAATACATGCATTGCCCTATGAGGAACAAAAACGTTTGCGTAAGGGCAAAGGAGCCAGCAATAAAATATTCAAAAAAGGCAGGTCTCCGGTTCTTAAATACAAGAAGTAGTATTTCAATGCTGCAACAATTTGTAGTATATTTACAACTAGTAATTTTTTATGAACCCTTTTTAGGGAAGCGCATTAAGTTTCCTTAAATCAAGATATTATATATGGCGTGTAGCAGTTGTTCAACCGGCAAGGATGGACAACCGCGTGGTTGCAAGAACAATGGTACTTGCGGCACTGATGGTTGTAACAAGCTGACAGTCTTTGACTGGCTTTCCAATATGTCGTTGCCCAACGGTCAAAAACCCTTTGATTGTGTTGAGGTACGTTTCAAAAACAGTAGAAAGGAATTCTATCGAAATACGGAGAATCTTACCTTGTCCATTGGCGATGTGGTGGCCACTCAGGCCAAATCGGGCCATGATGTGGGCGTGGTTACCCTGACCGGTGAATTGGTGCGTATTCAAATGACGCGCAAAAAAGTATCCATCGACGACAAGACCATCCCTAAAATTTACAGAAAGGCTTCCCAACGGGACATCGATATTTGGCAAAAATGCAGGGATAGGGAAGAGGAAATAAAAAAACGTTCCCGGGAAATAGCCATTTCGTTAAAGCTCGAAATGAAACTCAGCGATGTAGAGTTCCAAGGAGACGGGTCCAAAGCAACGTTTTATTACACTGCAGAGGATCGTGTTGATTTTAGACAGTTGATCAAGGATATGGCCAAGGCCTTTGGAATCCGTATTGAGATGCGTCAAATCGGTTACCGACAAGAAGCACAGCGCTTGGGGGGCATCGGTTCTTGCGGGCGCGAACTTTGCTGTTCTACCTGGTTGACGGATTTCAGGTCCGTGAGCACGGCATCGGCACGTTATCAGCAATTGGCCTTGAACCCCCAAAAATTGGCGGGGCAATGTGGAAAGCTCAAATGTTGCCTCAACTATGAGCTGGACATGTATCTGGAAGCATTGAAAGATTTCCCACCATCGGATTGCAAGCTTAAGACCCAAAAAGGATTGGCCTTCTGCCAAAAGGCGGATATCTTTAAAGAAACCCTTTGGTTTTCGTATAAAGATGAGCCGGCAACTTGGCACACCCTTTCCAAAGACCAAGTGTTGGAAATTCTGGAACTTAACAAAAAAGGCGATAAAGTTGCCAGTCTAGAGGAGTACGCCGCAGATAATGTTGCGGAAGAAAAGACTACTTTCGAAAATGTCGTAGGCCAGGACAGCCTTACCCGTTTTGATAGGCCGAAGAACAAGAAGAGAAGAAAGAAAAAGCGTAGAAAACCAAAATCCAAAGCATCCTTCAATGCGAAATAAATTTTTGTTTCTTTCGATTGCGATTCTTGCCCTGTCGTCTTGTAACGAATTGTTGGTTTATTCAGAGTATAAACCGGTTAAGGAAGCCAAATGGGAGATGGGCCAAGATGTCGATTTTCAATTTTCGGAACTGGATTCTACCCAAACCTACAACCTGTTCATAAACATTAGGAACGACGAAAATTTTGCCTTTAGCAATTTATTTTTGATAACCGAGTTAGAATATCCGAGCGGCAATACCGTTAAGGACACGTTGGAATACAGAATGGCCGAACCCAATGGGGAATGGCTCGGAAAAGGAATGGGCAGCATTAAAGAAAATAAACTTTGGTTCAAGGAAAACATCGATTTTCCCGATTCCGGCGTATATAAGGTGAACATTTCCCATGCCATGCGTAAAAATGGCGATGTGGAAGGCCTCCATGTTTTGGAGGGAATAACGGATGTTGGTTTGGAAATAGAAAAAGCACCCAAATTATAATGGCAAAGAAACGTCACAAAAAACAGCAGCAGAATTTTTTCCCTTTTATCAAGTGGTTTTGGATCATATTCGGAGCAGGTGTCCTATCCGTAGTACTTATTTTTCTACTGGCCTCATGGGGAGTGTTTGGGGAAATGCCAACCTTTGAGCGTTTGGAAAATCCCGAGACCAACTTGGCCACCGAGTTTATCTCTTCGGATGGTGAAACTTTGGGGAAACTCTATTTGGACGACAACAGAACTTGGGTAGACTACGAAACCCTTCCGCAAAACATTGTAGATGCCTTGGTAGCTACCGAGGATGCCAGATATTACGACCATTCCGGTATTGATGCCCGCGGATTTGCAAGGGCCTTGGCCTTTTTGGGGACCAAGGGTGGGGCAAGTACCATTTCGCAGCAATTGGCACGCCAACTTTTTGTGGGAGTTAGATCCAGGAACTTGTTTGAGGCAGTAACCCAAAAAATAAAGGAGTGGGTCATTGCAACCCGTTTGGAGAGAAACTATACCAAACAGGAAATCATAGCGATGTACCTTAATATTTACGATTTTGGGTACAATGCGGACGGCATTCGTTCCGCATCCAGGATTTACTTTGGAAAAGAGCCTGCCGATCTCAAAACCGAAGAATCCGCTGTTTTAGTGGGCATGCTCAAGAACTCATCGCTCTACAATCCAATGCGCCGTGAGGAACTGGTGTTCAATCGACGCAATACCGTACTTGGACAAATGGCAAAGTATGGATATATCACAGAAAAGGAGAAAGACTCGTTGCAAAGCAGGGAGATGAAAATAAATTTTAATCCCGAATCGCATAGGGAAGGATTGGCCACCTATTTTAGGATGTACATGCAGCGCTATTTGAACCAGTGGGTCCGTGAAAACCCAAAACCGGACGGGGAGCATTACAATATATATTTGGATGGACTGAAAGTCTACACCACCATCGACTCCAGAATGCAGCGTAATGCGGAAGAAGCCGTACAGGAGCACATGAGTAATTTACAAGCCGAATTCTTCCATCAAAACACACCAGACCGTAACCCTACCGCTCCTTTTTTGGATTTACGAAAAGGAGAAATAGATACTATTTTGCGAAATGCCATGAAGCGTTCTGCAAGATGGCGCCATTTAAAACGCGAAGGCCTTTCGGACAAAGAAATTGAGGCCACTTTCCATAAAAAAGAGGAGATGACCGTTTTTGATTGGAACAGCGATTCCTACGAAAAAGACACCATCATGACTCCGATGGACTCCATTAGGTACTACAAGACCTTCCTACGCACCGCCATGATGTCCATGGAGCCCCAGACCGGTCACGTAAAAGCATGGGTTGGCGGAATCGATTACAAACACTTTCAGTACGATAATGTTATTCAAGGTTCAAGACAAGCTGGATCATTGTTTAAGCCATTTGTATATGCAGCTGCCATTGATCAATTACGATATTCTCCCTGTTATACCCTTCCTGACAACCAATATAGTATTGAGCCAGGAAAGCATGGGAATATGTTGGCATGGACGCCAAAGAATTCCGATGGAAAATATTCAGGGGATGATATGACCTTAAAGAATGCACTGGCCAATTCGGTAAACACCATCACAGCGCAACTTATTGATAGAGTAGGCCCGGGAGCTGTAGTTTCTATGGCCAAAAATATGGGGATTACCAAGGAAATCCCTGCAGTACCATCCATTGCACTCGGTACTCCAGATGTAAGTGTATATGAAATGGTGGGCGCCTTCGGGACTTATGCGAACCAAGGTGTATATGTGAAGCCCGTAATGGTAACACGCATCGAGGACAAAAATGGCACCGTGCTTTTTGAATACAAACCAGAAACAAAGGATGTCTTGAGTAAGGATGTTGCCTATGCGATGATCAATCTTTTGGAAGGGGTAACCCAATACGGTTCTGGGGGACGCCTAAGGCATACTTATGGAAAGAACAACACCGTATATAAGAAAATTATAACCGGCTACCCATACGAATTGACAAACCCGATAGCAGGTAAAACAGGGACCACACAGAACCAAAGTGATGGTTGGTTTATGGGAATGGTACCCAATTTAGTGACCGGTGTTTGGGTCGGTGGAGACGATAGGTCCATACACTTTAGTGGATTAAGTTATGGTCAGGGGGCATCTATGGCATTGCCGATTTGGGCCCTTTATATGAAAAAGAACTATGCCAACGATGAAATTGGTGTTTCAAAGGAAGCTTTTGAGGTGCCAGAAGAAATGTCTATAGATTTGGATTGTTCCCAACATCAAAAAGACGAAAATATCGATACCGATGATGATTTGGACGACTTAGACTTCTAGTTCAACTCATTTTTGAAAAAATAAAGCCCCAAGCATATTCTAATTTGCTTGGGGCTTTTTTATTTAAATCGTAATTTCAGGGAATATTAATAAGAATGCTATGATCAATAAAAAAGTTGCCAATGTAGCTGATGCCTTGAAGGGAGTAGAAGATGGAATGACGTTCATGTTAGGTGGATTTGGCCTATGCGGAATACCGGAGAATGCTATTGACGAACTCGTGCAATTGGGTATTAAAGATATCACTTGCATATCCAACAATGCCGGAGTGGATGATTTTGGACTGGGACTGCTCTTGCAAAAGCATCAAATCAAAAAAATGATATCCTCCTACGTGGGCGAAAATGACGAGTTCGAACGTCAGATGCTGAGCGGCGAACTGGAAGTGGAACTGACACCCCAAGGAACGCTTGCAGAGAAATGCAGAGCGGCACAGGCAGGGTTCCCTGCCTTTTATACCCCTGCGGGATACGGAACCGAGGTGGCTGAAGGCAAGGAAACCCGTGAGTTCGATGGCAAGATGTATGTCTTGGAGCCCGCTTTTAAAGCTGATTTCGCTTTTGTCAAAGCTTGGAAAGGAGATGAGGCAGGCAATCTCATCTTTAAAGGGACTGCGCGTAATTTTAATCCATGTATGTGTGGTGCGGCTACAATTACCGTGGCTGAGGTAGAAGAACTACTTCCGGCAGGTAGTTTGGACCCCAACCAGATTCATATTCCCGGAATATTTGTACAGCGAATTTTCCAAGGTCGGAAGTATGAGAAAAGAATTGAGCAACGAACAGTTAGACAGAAAGCATAGATATGTTGGATAAAAACGGAATAGCAAAACGTATAGCGAAAGAGGTCAAGGACGGGTACTACGTCAACCTCGGTATAGGAATACCCACATTGGTCGCCAATTTTGTGCGGGATGATATCAGTGTAGAATTTCAAAGTGAGAATGGCGTTCTTGGGATGGGTCCTTTCCCTTTCGAAGGGGAGGAAGATGCCGATATCATTAATGCAGGCAAACAGACCATTACCACATTGCCCGGCGCTTCATTCTTTGATTCTGCAACCAGTTTTGGCATGATACGTGGCCAACATGTCCACTTAACCATTTTAGGTGCTATGGAAGTAGCGGAGAACGGTGATATCGCCAATTGGAAGATACCCGGTAAAATGGTGAAGGGTATGGGAGGCGCAATGGATTTGGTGGCATCTGCGGAAAACATCATAGTGGCAATGATGCACACCAACAGGGACGGAGATTCAAAACTTTTAAAAAGATGTACGTTGCCGTTGACGGGCGTGGGTTGCGTTACAAAAATCGTGACCAATCTTGCGGTATTGGAGGTGACGGACCAAGGATTTAAACTGTTGGAAAGAGCACCAGGTGTTTCCGTAGAGGAAATCAAGAATGCAACCGAAGGTAGGTTGGTTGTGGATGGTGACGTTCCGGAAATGAGGATTTAATAAATATCCTTGGCATTTTTACAACATTTTAAAGCTATTACACAACAATAGTTTTAGAATGCCGTTCATCGATTATATATTTGGTTATATCGAAATTTTTACCCAAATTAACACCACCAAAACCGCTTTGACCATGGCACTAAAAACACAGACAACAATGGATGAAAACGTCCAAGTTTACCGAAACGATTTTTTCACAGGATTTATGCTTTTGATTAAAAAGCTTTTTATGCTTTAAATCAGTTATATCCCCCTGAAAAATTTGGAGCCAACACCCTTGTTCGGCTCTTTTTTTTGCTATAATTTTAAAGAAAACCATTCAGATATGTCGCTTCACTTTCGGGAATGCGAGGGTACCGATTTGGATACCTTGGTGAATATATCCAAAAGCACCTTTTCCGATGCCTTTGAAAAGGACAACGACCCCGAAGACTTCCAGAAATATATCAATGAGGCTTTCCATTATAAAAAGCTAGCCGCCGAACTCGCAAATAGGGATAGTCTTTTTCATTTTGTTTATGACGATGAAACATTGGTGGGCTATTTCAAATTGAATATTGGTGCCGCCCAAACCGATGTGCACGACCCCAATGCCCTGGAAATTGAACGCATTTATGTTATAGGAGAACATCAGGGCAAAAAAATCGGTTCTTGGATGCTCAAGAAAGTAATGGCCCAAGCTGAATCATTAAAGAAGAATTACATTTGGTTGGGAGTTTGGGAGCACAACCCAAAAGCCATTCAATTTTACCAAAGGCATGGCTTTGCCAAGTTTGGGGAACATCCGTATTATATTGGTTCAGATAGGCAGACAGACTGGTTGCTCCGGCTAAATATTAAGTAATCCGCCCAGGTAAACATTATCCCCCCCGCTTGTAATTTATGCGCTACGGAGTTTTCAAAAGCGGCATGCATCAACAGAGAGATTGCCTTTGCATTCAGCTTTGTTAGACTATTTGTTCTGTATACCACATCACGAATAGTGGAAAAGCTCACATTGCTCTTAATGGCAATATTGGCCAAATCGTTTTTGGATGTGTTTCTGCGGAGAACCTCGGAGAGCTTTTTGCTTATCGGTTTGCCGTAATTTTCATCAGTAAAGATCAGTTCGATTTTAAGGAGTGGCCCAAGGCCTTTCATGGAACCCATATATAATTCAAGTTTAAATAATTATATGTCGGGGTCAGATCCTATTTTCTATATTTGGCTTGTAACCCAATTACAGAAAACTAGATAAATTGCTGCGTTAAGCGCATATTGCGTAACAATAGTACACAATATAGAAATAAATGTATATAATTAAGCAGTTACGAAGAAAAAATAACATAAGTCAATCGCAATTGGGCGAGGAAATTGGGGTAAGTCTTCGTACGATTCAGCTCTACGAACGCAAGGACGCCAATATCCCGATCAAAAATCTAACCAAGATAGCCGAGTATTTTGGCCTTACCATTGCCGAGCTGTACATGCACGAGGTAAACGATATGGGCGAGGCCTATACCAAACGTCAGCCATTTACCAAGCATGGAAGCGTTTTTTACCCATTGGAGCATGGTAAATATTTGGTTATGGCTCCTTTGATACTGGTAGAGTGGCAAAAAGAATATATTGAAAATTTACGGAAGGATAACTTCAGCAATCCATTTCAGGGAGGTTTTATTATTGATTTTTTAACCGAAGAACCCCACCGTATATTCGAAGTATCTGGCGATTCCATGAACGATTCCAGTGCTGAATCCATTCCTAACAAAGCATACGTTCTTGGTCTGGAAATCAAAAAAGAATCGTTGACCCGTAATGAGACCTTATGGCGGCAATCCTATATATTGGTTTGTGCGGATAGGATTATCTGTAAGCGGCTTACAGGATATAATAAAGAAAAAAGGACATTGGTTTGCCACAATTTGAATACTTCTCCAGAATTTCAAGATTTTGAATTGGCTTTGGAAGATGTACTACAAGTCTTCAGGATTGTGAAAAAGCAGCTTTGACCTTGTTGAGGTGAGTCAATACCTGTTCCAAACACCCATCCAAGTCCTTTTTTATTTCAGTTTCCCAAAATCGGAAGACGGTATATCCTTTGTCCTTTAATGCCTGATTTACTTCTTGGTCCCGTTGTATATTGCGTTCAATCTTTGGAATCCAGAATTCACGATTGGTCTTAATTTTTTCCTTTCGTTCTTCCCAATTATGACCATGCCAATATTCCCCATCAATAAATATGACGGTTTTGTACCTTTTAAGGGCGATATCGGGCTTTCCTATAAGTTTTTTGTAGTCGATACGATATCGGTAGCCCGACTGCCACAACGCCTTTCTAAAGGCTAGTTCCGGCTTTGTGTTCTTACCTCGGATTTTTCCCATGATCTTGGAACGTTCCGGTGTCGTATAGAAACCTGATTCCTCATTGAATCGAGGCACTTTGATGCGTTCTTTTGGGTATTCTTTGGGCATACCGTAAGATAATAAAAAACCCAAACTCCTATCGGAATTTGGGTTTTGTATATATCAATGTGAGTTGTTTTACCCCTTTAATGTAGCGGATAAGTATTCACGGTTCATTCTAGCAATGTTGGTCAATGAAATACCTTTTGGGCATTCCACTTCACAAGCTCCCGTGTTGGTACAGTTACCAAAACCTTCCAAATCCATTTGGCGAACCATATTCTGAACACGCTCGGTAGCTTCAACTTGACCTTGAGGCAACAAGGCAAATTGAGATACCTTCGCAGAGGTGAACAACATGGCACTTGCATTTTTACAAGCGGCCACACAAGCTCCACAGCCAATGCAGGTAGCGGCGTCCATGGCTTCGTCAGCAGCATGCTTATTGATTGGAATGGAATTCGCATCGATTGTATTTCCGGAGGTGTTCACGGAAATATACCCGCCAGCTTGCTGTATACGGTCAAAAGCGCTACGGTCTACGATCAAATCCTTGATAACGGGGAATGCAGTGGCGCGGAAAGGTTCAATTACAATGGTATCCCCATCGTTGAACTTTCTCATGTGCAATTGGCAAGTAGTTACCAATCTGTCCGGTCCATGGGGCTCCCCATTGATTTGAAGCGAACATGTTCCGCAGATACCTTCCCTACAATCGTGGTCAAACTCTACGGGCTCCTCTCCTTTGGAGACCAATTCTTCATTTAGGATATCCAACATTTCCAAGAAAGACATATCTCCTTCTACACCGTCTAGGGTATAATCAACTATTTTTCCTGGTGCGGATGCGTCTTTTTGACGCCATATTTTTAGATATAATTTCATAGCTTCTTATTTGTAGGATCTTGTCTTCAGTTCAATATTTTCGTAAACCAAATCCTCTTTATGTAATTCGGCATCTTTGGGCTCACCTTTGTATTCCCAAGCGGCCACATATTTAAAGTTCTCGTCATCACGGAGCGCTTCGCCTTCTTCCGTTTGGTATTCTTCGCGGAAGTGTCCTCCACAGGATTCGTTACGGTGCAGTGCATCCTTCGCAAAAAGTTCGCCCAACTCCAAGAAATCCGCAACGCGTCCGGCTTTTTCAAGCTCTTGGTTTTTCGATTCGATGCTTCCCGGAATTTTTACGTTCTCCCAGAAATCCTTTCTAAGTGCGGAAATCTCCTTGATGGCTTCTTTCAGTTCCTTTTCGTTACGGGCCATACCACATTTGTTCCACATAATCTTGCCGAGTTTTTTGTGATAATAATCCACGGAATGGATTCCCGAACCGCTCATCAACTTTTCCATTCTGTCGCGGACCTGTTTTTCGGCTTCGTCAAATTCTGGAGAATCTGTTGGAATGGCTCCGGTTCTAATATCTTTTGATAGATAATCTCCAATCGTGTAGGGGAGTACAAAATACCCATCTGCAAGTCCTTGCATTAAAGCAGAAGCTCCCAAACGGTTGGCACCGTGGTCGCTAAAGTTGGCCTCGCCCGCAGCATAGCAGCCAGGAATTGTGGTCTGCAAGTTATAATCTACCCAAAGACCTCCCATGGTGTAGTGTACCGCAGGATAAATCATCATTGGGGTCTTATACGGATTCTGATCTACGATTTTTTCGTACATCTGGAACAGGTTGCCATATTTGGCTTCAACAACCTCTTCTCCCAGTTTGGTGATGGTAGCTTTGTCTGGGTCTTTAAGACCAGAGGTCAAAGCTTTTTCTTTTCCATAACGCTCTATGGCAGATGCGAAATCCAAGAATACCGCTTCACCGGTCTTGTTCACTCCAAAACCAGCATCGCAACGTTCTTTGGCAGCTCTGGATGCCACATCACGCGGCACTAGGTTACCGAAGGCAGGGTACCTTCTTTCCAGGTAGTAGTCCCTATCTTCTTCAGCCAGTTCGGTTGGCTTTAATTTGCCTTCACGGATTGCAATAGCATCTTCTTTTTTCGCAGGTACCCAAATACGTCCATCATTTCTAAGCGACTCTGACATCAAGGTCAGTTTGGATTGATGGTCTCCTGAAACAGGAATACAAGTTGGGTGAATTTGAGTAAAACATGGATTGGCAAAGAAAGCTCCTTTACGGTGTGCTCTCCATGCGGCCATTACGTTACTTCCCATGGCGTTGGTAGAAAGGAAAAATACGTTTCCGTAGCCACCTGTTGCCAAAACAACGGCGTGTGCACTGTGTCTTTCAATTTTTCCGCTTACCAAGTCCCTGGCGATAATTCCTCTTGCCTTACCATCGACCAAGACCAAATCCATCATTTCGTGACGGTTGAAGGCTTGAATCTTTCCACGGTTGATTTGACGGTTCATTGCGGAATAAGCACCAAGCAATAATTGCTGCCCGGTCTGTCCTTTGGCATAAAAAGTTCTAGATACGAGTACTCCACCAAAAGAACGGTTGTCCAACATACCACCATACTCACGGGCAAAGGGAACACCTTGTGCCACACATTGGTCGATAATGTTTCCTGACACCTCGGCCAGTCGATAAACGTTGGCTTCACGGGAGCGGTAATCGCCACCTTTTATGGTATCGTAGAAAAGGCGGTAGTTGCTATCGCCATCTCCTTGGTAGTTTTTTGCTGCATTGATCCCTCCCTGGGCAGCAATGGAGTGTGCCCTACGCGGAGAATCTTGATAACAGAATGTTTTTACATTGTAACCCAACTCGGCCAAAGTAGCTGCAGCGGCACCACCTGCAAGTCCTGTACCTACAACAATGATGTCTATGTTCCTTTTGTTGGCAGGGTTAACCAGATTGATGTCGTTTTTATGCTTGGTCCATTTGTCGGCCAATGGCCCAGATGGAATTTTAGAGTCCAATATGCCCATACTTAATGTGTTATTGGGTTAAGGTGGTGATACAAGGCGATAAAAGCAAATGCCAAGGGTACCACTACCGCAAATATTTTAGCAAATTTTGTGAATCCAACGGTGTACTTGTTATTGGCACCCATGGATTGGAAAGAGGAAGCAAAGCCATGCCACAAGTGCAAGCTAAGCAACACAAAGGAAACCACGTAAAGAATGGTTCTCCAGAAAGGAGCAAATTTCTCTACCGTTTCATGATAATAACGTGTGGGGTCCTCAGGATTGGCCTCTACATATTTGTAGGCCATTTCGTGTATCCAAAAATCGTAGAAGTGCAATGCCAAGAATGCAAGGATGACCAGACCTGAATAAATCATGTTTCGGGAAACCCAGGGCGCATTGGCGCTACCATTGTACTTAACATAACCCACGTTCCTGGCCTTTCTGTTCTGGATTTCCAAAACAAAACCCATTACAAAGTGTACGATGACACCAGCAATAAGGATAGGCTGCATCAAGAACTGGACTATGGGATTGTAGCCCATAAAGTGGGATGCTTCATTAAAAAAATCAGGAGAAAATACCGAGGCCAAATTAATGGTCACGTGAAGAATCAAAAATGTGACCAAAAAAAGACCCGATAGGGCCATAACATATTTTCGGGCCAGCGAAGATTTTATCAAACTCATTAGAAGTTAGTTTTTACACAAATTTACGGCACGAATGAGTTTTTAACAAGTAATAAAGAAGTAGAACCCCCTTATTTAGAAACATTATAGGGAAGGGTCAAAGCTTTGAAAATGATATAATAAAACTGACAAAAGGAACTTGGGCTGGAATTTTTATTCCATTCAAAAAGATTGAGCTTGCTGAAATTGCTTACAAATGGGCTATAAGGTATTTAAGAATATCTGGTTTGAAGATTATTTTGTTTCGAACACCACTTGAAGGGAATAGATGTATTCATTGACCGGGCGATCATAATATATGGCCGTTTCCACCTGCTCGTTTAGATATTGATTGTCCTCTACAGTGATTACATCACCAAGTTCCTTGCCCAGGGTGAGCGCGATTAAGGATGCTTTTTTTCTGGCGTCTTCCATTGCTTTGCCATAGAGTAGTTTAGCCGCGTTTTCATCTATTTTTATAACAGCAACGCTATTCAAACGCTGAAGCCCCAACGATTTTATGGTCAAAAAAGTTCTCATTTTTTCGATGGACGAAGTTGAAAATTCATAGATGGCACCCTCTTTATCATACCCCATGGTCTCAAAACCAAACTCATACGGTCTTTCCTTGATTTCCTTCCAAGAGATACCTTGCAATTCCAATGCCTTTTGGTAAAGGGACCTTAGTTCCTCGAAATCCATGCCGTCCGAAGCATAGCTTGAATACGCAGGGCTTATTGAAACGGTGGCTTTATAGATGGGAGAAGAATCCACATGGATGGCCCTGGCCAATACTGTAATGGTAGCGCTTTGTTCTTGGGCCGCCATTAGGGAAGGCATCATTGCCACCAAGAGAACGTATAATAATTGTTTCATCTTTATATAAGAGCTTAAATAATAGGTGTGTTTTGAATTAGGGGGAACTTTATAGAATCTGATTATTCAGGAATATTGAAATATTCGATGACTTGTTCGTAGCTCATTTTGGTAAAATCTATGTTTGATTTACCAGAAGTGGATACTCCACCAGGGATGAGGACATATCTAAAGTCATCAAAATAAGTAAACAAGTTGCTTCCTCCATCAGTGGTCAGTGCTTCTACATATAGCGCTATAAATCCGCTACCTTCAGACAATCTATACCTATAGATTTCATTTTGGGAAATTAGCTCAAAGGGCAATTGATAGACCTCGTTTGATATTACATTGATTTCACGTCTTCCGTAGACAAGGAGAACGTCATTTGCATTGTTGAATTCCCCTAGTCCAAAGGAAACCAACAATTGATCGGATTCTTCGGCTGCAGCAAGACCTCCAAATTCGGATGCTATCCAATCCGAATAGATAACATTGGCCGTACCTGTTTCTCCTTGCTCGCCCTGTTCCCCCTGTTCCCCTTGAGGGCCTGCAGGTCCGGCGACCCCTTGCTCACCTTGAGGTCCTTGTGGGCCAACGGCACCATCCTCACCATCTTCTGGAGAGCAAGAGACAATCAACGCGACCGACATTACTGTTAAAAGAAATGCTTTAATTGATAATTCACTTGTTTTCATGTTTAAATTTTTTGGGTTTCAGGGGGTCAAATTAGAATTGCTGGACCAGTTGATGAACTCGTTCCTTACCATAGGTGTATATTATTATGCTGGCTGGTTGTTTTTTATTGCCAATGGGACGTTCCTTTCTTTTTTGGAAAGATTTACCATTCGTACAGCATACATGTAGCTTACACACCATTTTGTGTTAAATATCACTATGGTTGGGTTTTGTAGCGGTTCAATTTATAATTTGGGGTAAAGAAGAAACCATCATGAGGGTAATTATTGTAGATGACGAGTTGGCCGCTATAAATAGCTTGTCTTGGGAATTGAGGAAACACTCGGACTTTATCTCGATCATTGAAACATTCACCTCTCCCGTAGAGGCCATATCGGGAATCAATTACCTAAAGCCCGATTGTGTTTTTTTGGATATTGAAATGCCCGAAATGAGCGGGTTCTCTCTTTTGGAAAAATTGGAATACCGCAACTTTGCCATAGTTATCACCACAGCATACAATCAATATGCCATTAGGGCCATTAAGGAAAGCGCGGTGGATTACCTTTTGAAACCGGTAGATCAGGATGATATTTTGGGCGTGGTGGAAAAGCTGAAAAAGCTGAATGGAGCGCAAAGTTTCAAACACCAATTCGAACAAACGTTTGAGGCGCTTTCCCGGGCAAGTTCACCACAGATCGTCCAGATTCCGGTAAGTGGAAAGATTTTGTTCTTGCGTGTGAACGAAATTGTGTATTGCGAATCGGACGGGAATTACTCAAAAGCCTTTTTGGAATCCGGAGAACAGTTATTGGTATCAAAAAAACTGAAAGAGCTGGAGGACATGCTTCCCAATCGAATGTTCTTCAGGGTACACAATTCCTACATCGTCCATTTGCTAAAGGTAAAAGAGTATTTGCGGTCCGAAGGGTACTTGGTCTTGTTGAACCAAAAGAAAATACCTGTTTCAAGGACCAAAAAAGAGGCTTTTTTAAATAGGATGAGCTAATATGCCCTTATGCTGAAAAATTTGACAGACTTCTTCAAGGAAAGTAACCAAAATGGATTTGGTTTCTTTGTGGTTTCCGTACTGTTCTATCTTTTTGTTTTTTTTCTGATACAGTTTTTTCAGCATAAGAAAAGATTTTACCTCTTTTACTGTTTATATGCCCTGGTTACCGGCGTTACGTTGATGAAATATGTGGAAGGTGCCTTTTTTTCGGACTTTTTTCATAGTCCTTCCGGAAGAGGCTTTGTAGCCTGGGTTCATTACCCCACACAATTGTTTGCCTCGATGCTGTTCAGCTTTTTTGTCCTGGACATCATGCAGCTCAAAAACGGACATCCCAAATTCGTTAAATGGGCATACCGGGCCTATTTGGGCGTTGCCCCGATATATTTGACCTTATGGGCCGTTCAATTGATGAATCGCCGATCTTACCTGATTGATTATTTCCATGGGTTTTTCTTTTTGCCCATGAGCTTGATCGTGTTTGTGGGAGGATTCTATTTGGTACTGAAACAGGATCGCATAATCAAGTGGTACATCCTATCGGGTATGTCGGCACTTTTTGTTTCCTACCTCATCATCACTTTGTATTCGTTTAAGGATAGTAGGGCCAATGACGAAACACTGTATATTTTTTACTTGGGGGTATTGTTGGAAAGTCTCTTGTTTGCCCTCGCCATTGGTTTAGAGCAAAAAATGGTCTATAGGGATAAGGCCCAAGTACAGAAAAAATACATAGATCAGCTAGAAGAGAACCAAGTGATCAAGGAGAGTATTAACCGAACACTGTCGGATGAACTTTTGCAGACCAAGGCCGAAATAGAGGGGCTCAGTTCGGAAGCCCAAAGGGAAAGAACCGAAAAACTCACCATGAAAATGGAGAACAGGTTCGCACAGCTCAAGCTCGATGCCCTGCGCAGTCAAATGAACCCTCATTTTATTTTCAATGCGCTCAACTCCATCAAATCCTATTTGATAGAAAACAATCAAGAAAAGGCCATTTATTACTTGGGAAGGTTTTCCAAGCTTATCCGTGGAATCTTGGAAAGCTCAAGGAAGGACCTTGTCACCTTAAAAGAGGAGTTGGCCATTATTGAAATGTACACTGAAATTGAAAGTGACCGATTCAAAAACAATATTGAATACATTGCCGAAATTGACGATGGAGTATCTACGGACGCTATTTTGATTCCCTCGCTCATATTACAGCCCTTTGTGGAAAATTCCATTTGGCACGGACTCACAACAAAAAGCGGTAAAAAGCGGTTGATTATTAAAGTCCAGGAAAGCGAGAAAGAGGACTGTCTTAAGGTTATAGTGGAAGACAATGGTGTGGGACGACAGGCTTCCCGTCTTAAAAACCTTCAAAATCCGCTCAAGGGCCAATCATTGGGATTGTCAATAGTTCAGGATCGGTTGGATTTTTTTTCCAAAAAATACCACGAAGATTTCAGCTATACCATTTACGATATAAAAGACGAAGAAACTGGAAAGGCACTGGGAACAAGGGTAATCGTGAACCTGCCAAAACTTATGGTGTAAATCCAATTGGAATCAAAAGAAAAACGGCCGGCAAAAGGAAAATCCAAATAATTGTCCGAATTTGGATAAAATTTAAAGAACCGATGGACGTTGCCATACTTTCCGTGAGCTTAAATGTATATTCTTCTGGGAGAATTGCCGAGGAGTTTGAAAAGGCAGGCCATTATGTAGAGCATATCGATCACACAAAGTGCTCGGTACAATTGGGAGGGGACAAGCCACAAATTTTTTACGGAACCGAGAATATTACGGATGATTTCGATGCCATTGTCCCCAGAATAGGAACCACTGTTACCAGGCATGGCGCTGCCATAGTAAAACAGTTTGAGATGAACCATGTATTTAGCACGGCAAAGTCTCTTGGAATCATTCGGGCAAGGAACAAGGTTTCTACCCTACAAATGATGTTCAAAAAGGGAATTCCAGTACCAAAAACGGTGTTTTCCATCAACCCCAATAATGTGGAGCACCAGATTGAACTTTTGGGCGGAGCCCCGGTGATCATCAAACTGCAGGAAGGAACCCAGGGCAAAGGGGTTATCTTGGCCGAAAGCAAAAAATCTGCAAAATCTGTCATAGATACCCTGTACAATATGAACACAAGCATTTTGTTGCAAGAGTATATCGAGGAAGCCAATGGCGAAGACCTTCGGATAATTGTTGTGGACAATAAAATTGTGGCCAGCATGAAGCGAACCAGCGGACTGGATGATTTTAGGTCCAACGTTCATCGTGGTGCCGAGACACAAAAAGTACAATTAACGCCCAGAGAAAAGTTTATGGCGATAAATGCCACCAAACATTTGGGGCTAGGTGTGGCCGGGGTGGATTTGATTCGGTCAAAGAACGGTCCTTTGTTGATCGAGGTGAACGCCTCGCCCGGCTTAAAAGGAATTGAGGCCGCAACGGGTGTCAATGTGGCCAAAAAAATAGTTCAGTTCGTGGATAAAAATGCTAAACGTAGCAGATAAAGCAAACGCATTTACGTATGCTGGTCAATTTCGCTATTGTTGATTTTGGCAACGCTCCATCCTACGGCATCTTCAAGACTTGAGAACTGACGTATTTTATCTTGGAAGAATAATTTTTCTAAAATCACACTTGTCAATCCGCTATTGTTGTAGGCAACAATGGAATAGAATTCCAGTTTATGGCGATTTTTGTAAAACTTTAGCCAATCCGTGGGTACAACGGAATAATTGTTAATTCGATTGCTGATATAGGCAATTGGCCTATCCTTTCCTGAGACTTCGTAAGCTACATCTATTATTTTTTCCGCTTTGGACCAATTAAAGGTTTCACCTTCGTTCATTTCTGAGATGACCAATCCATCAAAAAAATAAAAAGTGCCAAACTCATATTCCCTGATCTGTTTTATTTTTTTAAAAAACTCCAAATCCTTAACACGCTGCATAAATCTATTCTTGAGGATATATAAAAATTACTCGGCAAAAGTAAATGTAAGCGATTGTTCCATTATGGTCGGGTTTACCAATGGACAGTTAGGATTGGTGCAAGGGCCTTTTCAATTGACGATTGTATTTTTAGTAACAGAACGGTAACGAAGTATTCTTACATAGATTGTTTTAATGCCTGATTATTTCTCCATATTTTTTAACTGAATCCCTAGAGCTTTTGTAGATAGCTGTACTTCTAAAAGAGAGAGAATCAAGGAGATCATTAAAAAAACCAAACTTATGCCAAAAATAATGTTGGCCCAAACCTCCATTTCCACATAAACAAGGAACATGGTCACTGCTGCCAGCAAAAAACTGATAATGGCCGACGCCTGCATATTTTTTATAATACCCAAACGGTTTCTCAGCTGATTGATTTGTTGCTTTAGGGGCTGGGCGGAAGTCTCCTCGAACTGTTTGTGGAGTTGCCTGATCAGTGCCGCAATGGCCAAATATCTTGCATTATAGGCCAGCATGGTCAAAGAAATAGCAGGAAAAAGTAGGGCGGGGATGCTAAGGTTGAGTTGCATTTTTTCAATTTGATATGGAAGGTAAGAATTTGTCTTCGGTAACGCAATTACCTAAATTTGGGCAAATCAAAATTCAACTATGAAATACTTCCAGATAGACAGTAATCTTTTTGTGAAAAACCGCAAGAAATTTATGGCCCACATGCGGCCCAAAAGTATTGCGGTATTCAACTCCAACGATATTTATCCCATTGGGGCTGATAGCACCCTGCCCTTTGAGCAGAACCGCGATCTATTCTACTTGAGCGGCGCCGACCAAGAGGAAACTATTTTGTTATTGTTCCCAGATGCAATGGATTCGAAGCATAGGGAAATTCTTTTTGTTAGGGAAACCAATGACCATATTGCCGTTTGGGAAGGCGCAAAGCTCACCAAAGAAAAGGCCACCGAAGTATCCGGGATAGAAACCGTGTATTGGCTCACCGATTTTGACAAGATCTTTTTTGATCTGATGACCGAAGCGGACACCATATATTTCAACACCAATGAGCATTACCGCCAAGCGGTGGAGACGCAGACCCGTGAAGATCGTTTCATAGAAAAATGCAAGAAAGAGTACCCTGCGCACCAATGGGCCAAAAGCAATCCCATTTTGCAGAATATCAGAGGGGTAAAAGAACCCGAGGAAATTGAGTTGATGCAGAAGGCATGCGATATTACCGAGAAGGGATTCAGGCGCATATTGGGGTTTGTAAAGCCCGGTGTTTGGGAACACGAGATGGAAGCCGAGTTCCTTCACGAATTTGTCCGTAACCGCTCCAAAGGTTTTGCCTACAGTCCAATTATAGCCTCTGGAAACAATGCCAACGTACTACACTATTTGGAGAATAACCAAGAAGTGAAGGATGGTGATATGATTCTTTTGGATCTTGCCGCTGAGTACGCCAACTATTCCAGTGACATGACCCGGACTATTCCTGCCAACGGGAGATTTACCGACAGGCAAAAAGAAGTATACAGCTCTGTGCTCCGTGTTAAGGATGAAGCCACTAAAATGTTGGTTCCGGGTACCATTTGGGCCGAATACCACAAAGAAGTGGGAAAATTGATGACTTCCGAATTAATAGGCTTGGGCTTATTGGACAAGGCCGATGTGCAGAATGAAAACCCAGATTGGCCAGCGTACAAAAAATACTTTATGCATGGCACCAGCCACCATATTGGATTGAATACTCATGACTACGGAGAATTAAAAACACCGATGAAAGCCAATATGGTATTTACGGTGGAACCAGGAATCTACATTCCGGCAGAAGGAATGGGTGTCCGTTTGGAGGATGATGTGGTCATTCAAGAAAAAGGAGAGCCATTTAATTTAATGCGCAACATCCCTATCGAGATTGAAGAAATCGAAGAGTTGATGAACAAGTAAATAGTCATATCGAGTGCAGTCGAGATACAGCTATTCATTGTTGGCTCCAAAGGACAAAAAAGATACAATATGAATCTAATTTGGTTGATTCAACAATCAAACATTGAAAAAAAGATAGCGGAAGCTCCCGACAGTGCCTACGAGATAGGCGTAGTGATCGGGAGTTACCTTCCTTTCGTGGCGTTGGCCGGTATTGCCTATGCCATTTATCACTATAATAAAAAGAAACGGGGCTCGGAATAGATATGTTACATGTATCTTTTGCCTTTTCCATACAAAAAAGCGAACTTCAACAAAAGCAAATTCGTATAGTTTGGAAAAGCAGCATAAACTTTACCGTACCGCATTTGTCCTAGCACTTATCACCATTTTCTATAACGTGGTGGAAGGCATAGTTTCCACATATCTTGGTTTTGAAGATGAAAGCCTTGCCCTTTTTGGTTTTGGCACGGACAGTTTTATCGAAGTCATCTCGGGATTGGGTATTGCCCATATGGTACTGCGCATCCAAAGGAACCCCGAAAGCAATCGGGACAATTTTGAGCGCACAGCTTTAAGAATTACAGGTGTTGCCTTTTATATTTTGTTCACAGGTCTTGTAGTATCGAGCGTATACAATATTTGGACCGGCCATAAACCACTGACCACTTTTTGGGGCGTCATCATTTCCTTCATATCCATACTCATTATGTGGATTTTGGTCTGGTGGAAGAGGAAAGTGGGGCGGGAACTTGATTCGGCTCCCATTTTGGCAGATGCCAACTGTACCTTGGTCTGTGTGTACATGTCCATTATCCTTTTGATAAGTAGTGGCGTTTATGAACTTTTCAAAATTCCTTATGTGGATAGTTTGGGAACCTTGGGCTTGGCCTATTTTGCGCTTTCTGAGGGAAAGGAATGCTTCGAGAAAGCTAAAAGTGACAAACACTGTTGTTGTGATTAAGAATGATTTAGCTTTCCACTAAAAAAACTGAGACCCATTCATTGTCCAGGGGACACCATGAGTCAAATAGATCTTAAACATATCTGGACAGAATGGTGGGAGAATTTAGAGGAGGGGCTGCCTAAGGCAGAAGCGGACGATATTGCTGACAGGTTTGAATATTCGACAACCTTTTAACTTTTCTCACCTAGATTTGCGACGATAAAAACAACCAATGCGGGCAAAACCCACCCCATTTGATGTTGGCCCAAGGGAATCCAATCTACATAACGCGAAATGTGTTCGCCCAGTCCAATGCTTCCCAAAAAATCAGGAATACTGAACAGGATTGTAGTGCCGACAACCCATCTGAACACTTTTTCAGAAGCGTATTTCTCAGGAGCAACGTTCAGTAAAATCAAAATGATAGTTATGGGATATATAAACATTAAAGCAGGCACGGCCACAGTAATAATGTAGCCCACATCGAACTGACCTATTAAAACACCAAGTACACAACCTATAAAAGCTGTGATTCGGTACGCCCATAAAGAATCGTTGAACCGGCCTTTTATAAAATCTGAAGTGCCCGTCACAATTCCGACAGCAGTGGTAAAACAGGCCAAGCTTACCAGTATGCTCAATAAAAGATTGGCTGTTTCGCCCAGAGTTTTTGTGCTTATTCCACGTAAGAGTGCTGTTCTGGTTATTTCGTTGTCAAAAGAGTTCCCAAACAAGGCCCCGGTGAGAATCAGTCCTCCGTAAACTAAAAATAATCCAGCACCTGCCCAAAGACCTGCCCTCCTTATGAGTCTTCGTTTTTCTTCATAAGAAGCAGCTTTTTCTTTGATGTTGACCGATATTATGATTACGGCACCAACCACAACGGCACCGATGGCATCAAAGGTTTGATAACCCTCCAAAATACCGGAACTAAAAGGTTGACTCATATGAGAAGGGACAAAATCAAAATCCAAGGTAAATATGGCGGTCATGATGATGACCAAAAGGATGATAAGGATACCAGGGGTCAATATTTTTCCAAGAGCATCCAGAACTTTGGTTCTGTTGGTGGCAAAAACAAAAACCAACATAAAGTAGATAAGGCTGGTAAGTAACGATGATGAACCCCAAAAAGGCTGAATTGCCATTTCGTGGGTTACCGATGCTGTTCGTGGCGATGGCAAAGCAATTGCAATTGCGTAAATCAAATAACAATATACTACACTAAATGATGGAGATACTTTTTTTGCAAAATCGAACAGGGTGCCCTGTAGTTTGGAATGGGCCACTATCCCTAAAATAGGAACAAGTGCTCCCGAAATACAGAAGCCCAAGGCCACCAACCACCATAAATCACCCGATTTAAACCCCAGCAATGGTGGCAAAACCAGATTACCCGCTCCAAAAAACAGGGAAAAAAGCGCAAATGCAGTGACGGTTAACGATTTTTTATTGATGGATTGTTGATAATTTGTTTTCAATACGGTATCTTACAAAAGCGTTTTTTGACGGAAAAAGGCGACTTTTTATCGATTTTGAGGTATTTCATCGAAAAAAATATTATCTCGATACATTTACAAAATAAAAAGTTATCAACATTCGTTCCTATAAAAGTTGAATCTCAAAAATAATTTATAACAAAAAATTACCATTAACCAAAGTAAGCATTTTTCGAAGCCCCATTTCGTAATTATATGCTTTTCTCCAAACTACACCCGCCTATGAAAACAACTACTACGCAGCATGGCAACAAATTTTCTTCCTTCTTTTGCAGCTTGTTCGGACACCATTATACGGTTTCCAAGAAAGTGACTCATCACATAAAGGAGTACAAATGCATTCACTGCCAAAAACAAGTTACAACAGATGTCAGCGGAAAGCTCTCCGCCTTGACACCTCAAATGCAAGAGATCAACAGTACACTGGAAGACATGTACAGAAAAAGGCAAAGTAGGGTAGTGCACCAAGTGGCATAGCCCTTATTTGTTTTAGGAAAAGGCCCAAATCTTATCCCGGAAACTTAAGTAATTACCTACTGCTAATGGTTGCGTGCCCCAATGCCATGATGTAGGGATGCCCTTGATTTTCGGGATTTTTTTATTTATTGAAAGAGTTCCAGCCCTGTGCGGTAATCGGAATTTTTGTCTCCGCCCTAGTAATTAAATGGATTCCTTCATTCTTTTCCGTCATATGTCCAATTACCGTCAAGTTGGGGTTTCCTTTGATCTTGGGAAAATCTGCTTGGTCAATAGTGAACAACAACTCATAATCCTCACCGCCGCTCAAGGCAATCATGGTGCTGTCCATTTTAAATTCTTCGGATGCGGAAATCACCGTGGGATCCAATGGGATTTTCTCTTCAAAAACATTGCAGCCAATATCACTATGCTTGCATAAATGAATTACTTCCGAAGAAAGGCCGTCGCTGATGTCGACCATGGAAGTCGGCCTTACCCCTAATTTTTTGAGCAGTTCCACAATGTCTTTTCGTGCTTCCGGCTTTAATTGCCTTTCTACGATATAAGAATAGGGTTCAAGATCGGGCTGACTGTTCGGATTTACCTTGAACACCTCTTTTTCGCGCTCCAATACCTGAAGGCCAAGATAGGCACCTCCCAAATCGCCAGAAACTACCAATAAATCGTTGGGCTTGCTGCCTTTTCGGTAAACGATGTCGTTCTCATCCGCAGCGCCGATTGCAGTTACGCTTACGATCATTCCCCTTGTGGAAGAGGTGGTGTCTCCACCTACCAAGTCAACATTGTATAGCTTGCATGCAAGTGCTACTCCTTCATAAAATTCTTCGAGCGCTTCCAAAGGAAACCGGTTGGAAATGGCCAAAGAAACTGTAATCTGTGTGGCCATGGCGTTCATGGCGTAGATATCGGAAAGATTCACCATCACCGATTTATAGCCCAAGTGCTTCAAGGGCATATAGCTCAGGTCAAAATGAACCCCTTCCACCAACATGTCGGTGGACACAATGGTTTTTTTGCCATTATGATCCATTACGGCGGCGTCATCGCCCACCCCAACTATGGAAGATGGTTGTTTCAGTTCAAAGTTTTTGGTAAGTTGGTCGATCAGGCCAAATTCGCCCAATTCTTCCAAAGATGTACGTTCTTGATTCTTGTCTTCTAGCATTTTGCAAAAATAATGAGGATAATCGTAAATCCTGTAGTCGGACGGGACATAAAATTTTTTTCGGCAAAAACCTGTCAAAAGTCATTAAGAATACTTGCAAATTCACGACTGATGGGACTTGTGGTCAAATTGGACTAATTTTTCATAGGAAACACCTATGGAATCATTCGTTATATTAATGTTAGTTGCTATGGTAAAACCCTTTAGATACAGTATATTTGTAGGCTATTTAGATTAAATTCAAGTAAGATGATTAAGGTTTCAGAATCAGCAAGGCACAAAGTGGTGTCGCTTATGACCGAAGAAGGTTATAATGCGACCACGGACTATGTGCGCGTTGGCGTAAAGAGCGGAGGGTGCAGTGGATTGTCTTATGAATTGACCTTTGACAATTCCGCTACAGATACAGATAAGATTTTTGAAGATAACGATGTGAGAATCATCGTGGACAAAAAAAGCTTTTTGTATTTGGTGGGCACCACATTGGAATATTCCGGAGGTTTGAACGGAAAGGGTTTTGTGTTCAACAACCCCAACGCTCAGCGAACCTGCGGATGTGGAGAAAGTTTTTCACTATAAACATTGACTCAAAGCCTGTAATTGGCTAATTTAAAAATATATGGCTTATACAGAAGAAGAATTAAAGAAAGAATTGGAGACCAAAGAGTACGAGTATGGTTTCTACACGGACATTGAATCGGATACCTTTCCAAAAGGGTTGAACGAGGACATTGTTGTCGCCATTTCCAAGAAGAAGGAAGAACCCGATTGGATGACGAAGTGGCGATTGGAAGCATTCCGTGCCTGGAAACAAATGGAAGAACCCGAATGGGCGAACGTAAAATACCAAAAACCCGACTTCCAAAACATTTCCTATTACTCGGCTCCCAACAAAAAACCGAAGTACGATAGCTTGGACGAAGTAGATCCAGAATTACTGGATACGTTCAAAAAATTGGGAATTTCGGTAGATGAGCAGAAAAAGTTGGCAGGTGTTGCGGTGGATATCGTAATGGATTCCGTATCCGTGGCCACCACTTTCAAAAAAACATTGGCCGAAAAAGGAATTATTTTTTGTTCCATTTCCGAAGCTATCAAGGAGCACCCTGAATTGGTGAAAAAATATTTGGGAACCGTAGTTCCGCAAAAGGACAATTTTTACGCGGCATTGAATTCAGCGGTGTTTTCCGATGGATCTTTCTGCTACATTCCAAAAGGAGTGAGGTGTCCTATGGAACTTTCCACTTATTTCCGAATCAACCAAGCGGGAACTGGACAGTTCGAGAGGACCTTGGTCATTGCCGAAGAAGGCAGTTATGTGAGCTATTTGGAAGGATGTACTGCCCCGATGCGGGACGAGAACCAATTGCACGCAGCAGTGGTAGAGCTTATAGCCCTGGACAATGCTGAAATCAAATATTCCACAGTTCAGAACTGGTTCCCTGGCAACAAAGAGGGAAAAGGGGGCGTTTACAACTTTGTGACCAAACGCGGACTCTGTGAAAAGCATGCCAAAATTTCTTGGACGCAGGTCGAGACAGGTTCTGCGGTAACATGGAAATACCCATCGTGTATTTTGAAAGGTGATTATTCCATTGGTGAATTTTATTCCATTGCCGTGACCAACAATTTCCAACAAGCAGATACAGGGACCAAAATGGTTCACTTGGGCAAGAATACCAAGAGTACCATCATTTCCAAAGGTATTTCAGCAGGACAGTCACAAAACAGTTACCGTGGATTGGTGCAGGTGAACAGTCGTGCCGAAAATGCAAGGAACTTCTCCCAATGCGATTCCCTATTGATGGGCAACCGTTGCGGGGCGCATACGTTCCCCTACATTGAGGTCAAGAACAAAAGTGCACAGATAGAGCACGAGGCCACGACCAGTAAGATTGGCGAGGACCAGATTTTCTACTGTAACCAAAGGGGAATCGATACCGAAAAGGCCATTGCCTTGATCGTAAACGGATTTAGCAAGGAAGTATTGAACAAACTGCCAATGGAATTTGCCGTAGAAGCTCAAAAACTATTGGAAATCAGTTTGGAAGGCTCCGTAGGATAACTTCGGCTGCCTGCCCGTCAGGCAGGCGCTCAGCTACCCAATCCAATTTGGTGATTGAGCGAAGTCGAAATCACAATTATTAAGACAGAACACAATTTTACAAAATGCTAGAAATAAAGAACTTACACGCAAGCGTAGACGATAAAGAAATCCTTAAGGGAATCAACCTAAAGGTGAACGCAGGAGAGGTACACGCCATTATGGGCCCCAACGGCTCCGGTAAAAGTACCTTGGCCGAAGTAATCGCAGGACAGGAGGAATTTGAAGTAGGCGAAGGAAGCATTCTTCTGGAAGGGGAAGACTTGGAAGAACTTTCCCCAGAAGAAAGAGCCCACAAAGGAGTGTTCCTATCGTTCCAGTACCCAGTTGAGATTCCAGGGGTATCGGTGACCAATTTTATGAAGACCGCTATCAACGAATCCAGAAAAGCACAAGGTTTGGAAGATATGCCAGCCAACGAAATGCTCAAGAAGATTCGCGAGAAGTCCGAAATGTTGGAAATCGACAGAAAGTTCCTTTCACGTTCCTTGAACGAAGGATTCTCCGGAGGGGAAAAGAAACGTAACGAAATCTTTCAAATGGCTATGATGGAACCCAAATTGGCCATTTTGGACGAGACCGATTCCGGTTTGGACATTGATGCCCTTCGTATCGTTTCCAATGGTGTAAACAAATTGCGCAGCAAGGACAACGCCATCATCGTGATTACACACTACCAACGATTGTTGGAGTATATCGTTCCTGATTTTGTGCACGTGTTGTACAACGGAAAAATCGTAAAATCCGGAACCAAGGAATTGGCCCTGGAACTGGAAGAAAAGGGATACGACTGGTTAAAAGAAGAAGCTGCAGTTTAAAAAACAGATGTAAGACTTCAGACAACAGGTTTCAGAATACTTAAAACTGAAAACTGACCACTGAAAACTTAAAAAGATATGGATTTAAAGGAAAAATTAGTCTCCTCTTTTATGGCTTTTGAAGATGGTTTGGATTTAGATCATCCAGTACATGAGGAAAGATCCAGTGCCATAAAGAATTTTGAGACCAAGGGCTTCCCGACAAAAAAGGATGAAGCTTGGAAATATACCTCGTTGAGGGGCTTGGAAAAGATAGATTTCAGCATCTTTCCAAAGCACGAGACCACGTTGGAATACAAGGATGTGAAAAAATACTTCCTCCACGAGATAGACACCTACAAGATTGTTTTCGTTGATGGGGTGTATAGTTCATACCTGTCCGAAACCACACATGATGGCGTAGATGTCTGTTTGATGAGCTCTGCCTTCAGTAAGCCCATGTTCAAACAGGTGATAGAGGTGTATTTCAACAAAGCGGCCTCCAAAGATGAGTCGTTGACCTCTTTGAACACAGCGTTCAGTAAAGAAGGTGCCTATATCTACATTCCAAAGAACAAAATGCCGAAGAAGCCTATCCAAATTTTGCATTTGGCCACTGGCAAGGAACCAGCCTTGATGTTGCAACCCCGTAACTTGATCGTTGCCGAGGACAACGCTGAGGTTCAAATTATAGAACGCCACCAAAGTTTGACGGGGAATGAAGTGTTTACCAACTCCGTGACCGAAATTTTTGCTGGCAAGGACGCCATCGTGGACTACTACAAAGTTCAGAACGATGAGCCTACCGCCTCCTTGGTGGACAATACATATATCTCACAAAAAGATAGCAGCGTTGTAAGGGTGCATACGTTCTCCTTGGGTGGAAAATTAATCCGTAACAACCTGAACTTTTACCAGAACGGGGAGCGTATCGACTCTACCTTGAAAGGGATTACGATTTTGGGCGATAAACAGCATGTGGACCACCACACTTTGGTGCACCACGCACAGCCCAATTGTGAGAGCCATCAAGATTATAAGGGTATTTTCGGGGATAGCTCCACAGGAGTGTTCAACGGAAAGATCATTGTGGACAAGATTGCCCAAAAGACGGATGCCTTTCAGCAGAACAACAATATTTTGTTAAGCGATAAATCGACCATCAACTCAAAACCCCAATTGGAAATCTTCGCGGACGATGTAAAATGTTCGCACGGTTGTACCATTGGTCAGTTGGACGATGAAGCGCTCTTTTATTTGAGGTCAAGAGGAATTCCAAAAAAAGAAGCCAAGGCTTTGCTGATGTACGCTTTTGCCAACAACGTTTTGGAAAGTGTGCGTATCCCAGAGTTAAAGCTGCGGATCAATAAGATCATTGCGGATAAACTGGGTGTACGCATGGGCTTTGATCTGTAAAACAAACTTTTTCACGATTACATTACAATGATAGAGACCACTTTGGACATACAAGCCATTAGAAAGGATTTTCCCATCCTCCAAAGAGAGGTCAATGGGAAGCCTTTGGTGTATTTGGACAATGCAGCTACCTCGCAGACACCGCAGCAGGTAATCGATGTCATTGTTGATTATTACAAGCGGTACAACGCCAATATCCATCGTGGGGTACATACCTTGTCTCAAGAGGCCACCGATGCCTACGAAGCGGCGCGGCAGAAAATCCAAAAGCACTTTAACATTGCGCATTCCCGCGAAGTGATCTTTACTTCGGGAACTACCCATGGCATCAATTTGGTGGCATCGGGATCCACTTCCTTTTTAAAGGAGGGGGATGAGATTTTGGTATCGGCAATGGAGCACCACTCCAATATTGTGCCTTGGCAAATGCTGTGCGGACGCACGGGGGCAACCCTAAAAGTGGTTCCAATGAATCTGGAAGGGGAGTTGGTCATGGAGGAATACCACAACCTGTTATCGGATAAGACAAAATTGGTGTTCTGCAACCATGTATCCAATGCGTTGGGAACCATAAACCCCATAGAAGAAATCATTGAAGCTGCACATAAAGTTGGAGCGGCCGTATTGATAGATGGGGCGCAGGCTGCGGCACACATCAAAGCTGATTTACAAGCCTTGGATGTGGACTTTTATACCGTTTCCGCCCATAAAATGTGCGGACCAACGGGGGTTGGAATGCTTTATGGCAAGGAGGAATGGCTCAAGAAATTGCCTCCTTACCAAGGAGGAGGGGAAATGATCGCCGAGGTAACTTTTGAAAAGACCACTTATGCCGATCTGCCCCATAAGTTTGAAGCTGGAACGCCCAACATCTGTGGAGGCATTGCCTTTGGAGCCGCATTGGATTATATGAACAGCATAAGTTTTGATGCCATTGCCCAGTACGAAGATGAGTTGGTCCGATATGCCACAGAGCAATTGCTTGCCATTGACGGTTTGAAAATCTACGGAACCGCAACGCATAAAACTTCGGTAATATCCTTTAATATTGAAGGCGTGCATCCCTATGATATCGGAACCATTGTGGACAAATTGGGCATTGCCGTTAGAACAGGGCACCATTGCGCACAACCAATAATGGATTTTTACCAGATTCCGGGAACAGTAAGGGCCAGTTTTAGCTTTTACAATACCAAGGAGGAAGTGGATAAACTGGTGGAAGGTGTTACACGTGCAAGGAATATGTTGCTATAACCAGACCGTTATCATTATCATAAAGACTTGAATGGCAACCCTCCGAGTTGTACTTTTGAATAAAACCATCGCATGACCATAAAAGAGATACAGGAAGAGATAATAGATGAGTTTTCCATGTTCGACGACTGGATGCAGCGTTACGAATACATGATCGAGCTCGGAAAATCACTTCCATTGATAGCCGAACAGTACAAAACCGATGACAACCTGATCAAAGGATGCCAGAGCAAGGTGTGGGTGCATGCCGAACTCGATGGTGACAAATTGCTGTTCACGGCTGATAGTGATGCCATCATTACGAAAGGAATCATTGCCATTTTGGTCAGGGCGTTCAGCAATCAAAAGCCACAGGACATTATTGATGCCGATGTGGAATTTATTGATGAAATAGGTCTTAAAGAGCATTTGTCACCAACGCGGGCAAATGGATTGGTAAGTATGATCAAGCAATTGAAATTGTATGCGGTTGCCTATCAAACACAGTTAAAATAACACAGAATGAGCGAAGAAACTACCATAGATACACAAGAACTGGGCGAAAAAATCGTAAAGGTGCTCAAAACCATCTACGATCCAGAAATTCCTGTGGACATTTACGAACTGGGATTGATTTACGATGTGTTCGTAAACGAGGAATACGAAGTAAAGATCTTGATGACCCTTACCTCGCCCAATTGCCCTGTGGCCGAAACCTTGCCCGTGGAGGTAGAGGAGAAAGTGAAGTCCATTGATATGCTGAAGGACGTGGAGGTGGAAATCACTTTTGACCCACCATGGACCCAAGAACTGATGAGCGAGGAGGCGAAATTGGAGTTGGGCCTTTTGTAAAACCCCGGTAAACCTAAAAGACATGACGACATGACCACAAGACAAATCGATAGAATTATTGAGATGGCTTGGGAGGACAGAACCCCGTTCGAAGCCATAGAGTACCAGTTTGGTTTAAAGGAAAACGACGTGAGGGAAGTGATGCGAAGCAATCTCAAACGTTGCTCTTTTGAGTTGTGGAGAAAACGGGTAAAGGGAAGAAAGACCAAACACCAAAAAACGTCCCCGGCCAATAGATTTAGGTCGCAGAATCAAAAATTATAGCGGTTCCAGCCCTCGCGAAAAATACAAATATGGAAAAGGAAATCGTAAATAGAGTAGCCCAAAGCAAGTTGGTCACGTTCGACCTGGAGGATTATTATCCGAAAGGGGAGCGTAAGGTCTTGGACATCAAAGATTGGTTGTACGAGGGATTTATTCTTCGTGAAAAGGAGTTCCGCGCCCATGTTGATGCGCATGATTGGTCAATGTACCAGGAAGCTTATGTGGCGCTTCAATGTTCTTCGGATGCCATTATTCCAGGCTGGGCCTTTATGTTGGTTGCCTCCAAACTGCAACCCTACGCCAAAAAAGTAGTTCAAGGAAATTTGGAAACCTTGGAAACGGCACTTTATCAAACTATTTTGGAAAAGTTGGATGTGACCGAGTTTGCAGATAAGCCTATAATCATAAAAGGTTGCTCCAAAAAACCCGTACCCGAAAATGCCTATCTAATGGCGGTGGCCAAAATCCAAGAAGTGGCCAAAAGTATCATGTACGGGGAAGCCTGCTCTTCGGTACCCCTGTTCAAGAGAAAATAGTAGTTTTTGTAGTCAGTGGACGGTCGCTGAGCACCCGGCCTGCCGGACGGACAAGAAGTTGAAGCAATATGGCCGGATATCGATATTTTACGAGGAAAGCCTGTTGGTTCTTTGATGTCAGAAGTGATGTAAATCCAGCATTTTGGTATAAAAGTCCTTGTTTTCCCGATTTCTTGTGGCGAACCCTCGCTCAACTGCGGGCAAAAACAGGGTGACTGTTCTGTTATCGTCCATTTCGATGAGTGGCCATGGTTTGAGATACTTCGCTCCGCTAGGTATGACAACTCGGTCGCTGAGCGTAGTCGAAGCGACATGCATGTTATCGACATTTTATTGATTGTACATTGAATGGACACGAATTCCACTGATTATCACGAGCTTTTATGGAGAAGTCAGATTTCAGAGGTCTGATGTCTGACTACTGATATCTTGGTTCTTTGCTCTTGAATCCACCCAAGCCTGTCCCATTTTTAATTGGTAATGGTGCATTGTTGAATGAAAAAGTAGTGACATTTCTTACTTTTGCGGTTCTAAACAGTAAACTCCATACTATGAAAAAACTACTTTTTATTGCTTTGTCCTTTTTTGTTGTTTCAATGGCTTCGGCCCAGACGGAAGAGGAACTTAAAGCTCAAATTGCTCCAAAGAAGGACTCGATTGTAGCTATACAATCACGTGTAAATGCCTTACAGAAACAATTGGACGCCCTCCCCGGCTGGAAAATCGGTGCTTTCGGCACCATTGGTGGGAGTATATCGCAGTTCAACAATTGGTTTGCACAAGGAATTCCCAACAACTCATCAGGAAACATCGGATTTACGGTAAATTCCTTCGCTAATCTTCAGGAAAAGAAGTTTTTTTGGAGAAACGCTGCCAATGTTAATCTCGCATGGGTAAAATTGGACGATAAGGACGACCCAACGGACGATGATAGCTTTCGCCAAGCTACGGATGTCTTTAATATTTCATCGTTGTACGGTAGAAAATTAAGCGAGAAGTTTGCTATTTCCGGTCTTGTGGAATACCGGACCACAATACTGAGCAACTTTAACGACCCCGGGTATTTAGACCTTGGTGTGGGTGCCACTTGGACCCCGATACCAGATTTGGTGGTGGTAATGCATCCGCTCAACTACAACTTTGTGTTCAGCAATGAGGATACCATTTTTGAATCGTCCATGGGTGCCAAGATTGTTGCGGACTATACGAAACAAATAGGAGCAGTGAGCTTTAAGAGTAACCTATCCCTGTTCCAAAGCTATGAAAGCAGCGACCTGAGTAACTGGACATGGACCAACTCCTTCAGTTATACATTATGGAAAATGATAGGGGTAGGGTTTGATTTTGGTTTGAGAAACAACAAGCAAGAGACGCTTAACTATATCGTGAACAATGCCCCGACCCCCAATCCGGATGCTACCTTCGATGCCATTGATAACGAGTTGCAGACCTACTGGACTTTAGGGCTCAGCTACAAGTTCTGACATAAATACTAAGTATAAAAAAAGCCACCGAAACGGTGGCTTTTTTGTGGGGTGAAAATGTTTTCTATGTTTTTAAGACCATGGTCTAAGTAGGTTAAGATCGATTAAGATCTGCGTTCGACACTAAAATGACTTAAAAACAATGTGAAAGTATACCTTACGTTGCCTTTCCCTAAATTTTTGTTGTGAATGGGCACATAATTGTTGTGAAGCAAAAGATTCCTTGCTTTTCACTGAAAAAGTAGACTTCGATGAATTGGTTTAATATTCATCCAAATGCTCTGGATACAGAAAGTTGTTGTACGGGAAACGGGTAACATGAATGTCCCGTACCGCATCGTAAACACGTTTTCGGAACTCGTCCAGGTTTTCCTTGTTGAGCGCAGAAATGAACAACGCCTTGTCCCCGAGCTTATTGAAATAGGTTTTTTTCCACTCCTCGAGCGTAAAATGCGCCTTGGTACGTTCTGTTACCAGGTCGTCCTCATCAATGGTTTCGGGAACATACTGGTCTATTTTGTTGAAAACCATGATGCATGGCTTGTCGGAACTTTCGATTTCGTCCAAAATCTGATTTACGGAGTCGATATGTTCCTCAAAATTCGGATGGGAAATATCCACTACGTGCAACAGTAGGTCAGCTTCACGTACCTCGTCCAACGTACTCTTGAAACTTTCGACCAACTGGGTGGGCAGTTTTCGAATGAATCCTACCGTATCGCTCAACAAAAAGGGCAAGTTACCCAACACCACTTTTCTGACCGTAGTGTCCAACGTAGCGAACAGCTTATTCTCCGCAAATACTTCGCTCTTGCTGATCACGTTCATCAATGTGGATTTGCCCACATTGGTATAACCGACCAAGGCCACTCGTACCAAAGACCCGCGGTTGCCCCGTTGTGTCTCCATTTGGCGGTCTATTTTGGCCAGCTTCTTTTTTAGAAGGGCAATTCGGTCACGAACAATACGTCTATCCGTTTCAATTTCCGTTTCACCAGGTCCGCGCATCCCAATACCACCACGTTGCCGCTCCAAGTGAGTCCAAAGGCCGGTCAATCTGGGTAATAAATATTCATATTGTGCCAGTTCCACCTGTGTACGTGCATAGCTTGTTTGGGCACGTTGGGCGAAAATGTCCAGAATAAGGCTAGTCCTGTCCAAGACTTTGCACTTCAATAACTTTTCTATATTGTTCTGTTGTGCAGGGGACAGCTCATCATCAAAAATAACGGAGCCGATTTCGTTTTCCTTTACAAATTGGCGTACTTCTTCCATCTTACCGCTCCCGATGTAGGTTTTTGGGTTGGGCACATCAATCCGTTGCACAAACCTTTTTTCAACCTCGCCACCTGCGGTGTAGGTCAAAAATTCCAGCTCGTCCAGGTATTCCTTTACCTTTTCCTCATCTTGGTACTGGTTCAATACACCAATAAGTACCGCCTTTTCATATTCTATTGATTTCTTTTCTAGCATCAGATGGATTTAGACTACAAATTTACATAATGTTTTGGAAGCTATTTTGTGCTTTCTTCCTTTTAAGCACTGATGAACAGGGCGAAAGGCTATTATTTGTTTGTATTGTTCCCTATCTTGATGCCCAAAACCAACCTAACTCAAAATAATGTCTGGAATTCAACCTCTCTTGAGCTTAAAAGGCAAGTGTTTTATTGGCTCTTTTTTGATGATGCCCTTGCTTGTCTTCAACCTGAAAGCGCAAAACACTACTCTTCCCAATCCTCATGAGGTCATAGGATTTGAAGTAGGTTCCGATTTTCATTTGGCCACCTACGAACAGTCCATCGAGTATTTCAAAAAGTTGGATGCCGCCAGTGATTTGGTGCAGATGCGCGAAACCGGAAAAACCTCTGAGGGCCTTACTTGGTACTATGTTTTGATTTCTTCCGAGGAGAATCTTTCCAAAATTGACCATTACAAAGAGATTTCCCAACAATTGGCCCATCCCAAAGGGATGACCCGCGAAGAGGCTCAAAAATTGGCAGAGGAAGGTAAGGCCATTGTGGATATCAGCGGTGGACTTCATGCTTCCGAAGTTGCCGGGGCACAACATATTATCACCCTGGCCCATCAAATTGTAAGTGAGGCCAATTCCAAAAAGTTTAAACCCATTTTGGATGATGTGATTTTGGTTTTGTGGCCGTCTTTAAACCCTGACGGACAAAATATTATTGCCAATTGGTACATGTCCAATGTAGGCACGCCCTACGAAACGGCACGAACACCCTGGCCCTATCAAAAATATGTAGGCCATGATAATAATAGGGATGCGTATATGCTCAATATGCTCGAATCAAGAGTTGTGGGTAGGACATGGCGAGAATGGGAGCCCAACGTAATCCATGTACACCACCAATCCTCCCCTTTTCCAACTAGAATATGGTTGCCGCCTTTTGCGGAGCCGATTGCCCCACAAACTCCGCCCATTGTGGCAAGGGAAGTGAACATGATCGGTATGGCTATGGCCCAAGAGCTGGAAACCGAAGGGTTGCCAGGTGCCGTGCATATGGGAAAGGGTTTTGATGCTTGGTACCCAGGCTATATCGATTACCTGCCTGCAATGCAAAATATCCCCTCATTTTGGACCGAGACGGCTTTATATCGGTATGCGACACCTTATTTTTATACCCTTCGGGATTTTCCTGAGTCCAGAAAGGATTTACGAGTGGAATCGTTGTACAATAGCCCTTGGAAAGGCGGATGGTGGCGATTGAGCAATGCCATGCAATACATGCAGACGGCTTCCATTGCCGTTTTGGACTATGCATCAAAATATAAGGAAACATTGTTGTTCAATAAGTACCAAGCGGCGATGACCACTATTGAAAAATATAGGAACGAGCCGCCGTATGCTTATATCATCCCACAAAAACAACGCGACCCCGTTCGTCCCGTAGAATTGTTGAAGCGATTGGCCTTTAATGGTATCCAGGTTTCACAATTTGAGCAAGCTATGGACTATGCAGGGGTAAACTATCCCAAAGGCACTTGGGTCATCCCGATGGATCAAGAGTTTGCCGAAATGGCGCGTCAGGTTTTGGATGTGCAGGTATACCCAGATTTAAGGGAGTCTCCCGATGGGCCATTGGAACAACCGTATGATGCTGCAGGGTGGACATTGCCTTTTCAAATGGAAGTAGATGTGGTTACGGGAACCGTTCCTTTGAGCGATGCATTTAGAAATGCTTTGACACCTGTGGAAGGCTCTCCACTTGAAACTACCGATGATGAGAAAAAGGATTTGAACAAATCGGATTTCGCTCCAGGTGCAGGCTTTGATACGGATAAGGTGGCGTCAGGCATAAAACCATTGCCGGGAAAACTAAGCGGAGGCGGCAGCACTTTGTGGCTGGATCCAACTCAAAACAATATTTTTCGTGTTTTGGCAGAGGCGATCAAGGAAGGATACGCCATCAATTATGATACAGATACCAAAAAATATGGAGTGCGAGGGGCATCGCGTGGTAAAATCAACCAATGGATCAATGACTACGCCATACAGGCGAATCTGGGTTCAGGTTCAGGTGATACCAAAGTGAATTCCAAAATTGCGGTTTATCGACCATGGACCGCCAGTATGGATATGGGTTGGACACGCTGGTTGCTGGATAATTTTGGATTTTCATATTCATCTATTCGGGATGCAGACTTCAAATCCAACAATTTAAGGGAACGTTTCGATGTAATCGTTATGGCATCCGAATGGCCCGAATCTATTGAAAATGGATTGGAACCTGGTTCTGCCCCTCCAGAATATACCGGCGGAATGGGTGAACTGGGAATCCGAAATCTAAGTACTTTTGTTAAACAGGGAGGAACATTGATAACGTTGAACAAAAGCTCCGATTTTGCAATAAATGCCTTGCATCTGCCTGTTACCAACGTGGTCAATAAAGTGGATAGGGCCAGGTTTTTTACTGGTGGCTCCATCATGCAGGTAGAGACCAACCCCAACCATCCGGTAATGGCCGGTATGCAATCCAATGCCAATGTGTTTGTGTATAACAGCCCCATTTTTAATACCAAAGAGGGGTTCACTGGGGAAATATTGGCAAAATATCAGAAAAAAGGTTCACCCCTAATGTCCGGGTTTTTGGTCGGAGAGGAATATATGAACGGAAATGCGGCGGCAATGGATGTAAAATATGGCAACGGACATGTACTGCTATTTGGTTTTCAACCACAGTGGCGAGGACAACCCATGGGAACCTATCGAACTTTGTTCAATGCCCTGCTGTATGCCAATGAATTGTCCAATTTAGAAAGAGAAACCAGTGATGAATGGCTTTCCATTGGCAGCAAACCTGTCATAGAAATATCAAACGGTCAGGAATAAATTTATAATAAGAGTTTGCCTTGAAGAAAAATCTTAACCGATACACAATAGCATTTTATAACCTTGAAAATTTCTTCGATACTGTAAACGATCCGTATTTGTTGGATGATGACTTTACGCCCAACGGCTTTAAGAAGTGGAACAAGGCCAAATTTTGGAACAAGGCCAATAAGATTTCAAGGACAATTTCCGCGATAGGTTCGAACGAAAGTGATTTTCCACCGGTTCTGATCGGCTTGGCGGAGGTTGAAAATAAAAATGTGCTAAAATCTTTGTTGAAATCAAAGCAGCTTCGGGATAGCGATTACGCATTTGTCCATTTTGATTCCCCGGATGAACGGGGTATAGATACAGCGCTTATCTATCATAAAGAACGTTTTATGGTACTAGAATCGGAGACCATCCCATTGATGGTGGAAAACACCAATGGCGAGCGCGACCTCACTCGTGATATTCTTTATGTACGCGGAAAGCTGCACCAAGAGGAGGTCCACATATTCGTGAACCATTGGCCATCTCGGAGGGAGGGTGCAGAAATAACAAGCTATAAACGGATAAAAGCAGCCAAGACCATACTTAGCAGAATCGGCCAAATCCAAGAGAATAAGCCAAATATTATTATCATGGGCGATTTTAACGATGGCCCAAATTCTGAAAGTATTCAAACCCTGATGGATACCGGCCAATTGATAAATCCGATGAAAAAACTCTTGTCGCCCGTCACCGGAAGTGCCAACTACAAAAGAACATGGAGTCTTTTCGACCAAATCCTAATTTCGCACAGCTTCTTGAACTACGAAACAAACACCCACAGTTTTGTAAAGGCTAACATATTTGCGCCTCTTTTCCTAAAGGAATGGAAGGGGAGGTACAAGGGAAATCCATTTAGAACTTATGCTGGAGACAAATATTTAGGGGGGTATAGCGACCATTTTCCCGTTTACATACTCATGGATGTGAACAAAGCCTGAAAGTAGGAATAAAATTACACCACAGAAAAGTTAATTTTCACAACGGATACAGATAAAAGCGATGTATTTCATCGAATAAAGTAGGAATTTTATCGATGAATCCTACATATCAAATTATATTCGTAATCCAAATCTTACCTTAACTTAACTATGGATTACAGATTTCCTTTAGGGGCCAAGGGAGTGATCTTCACCATTTTACTTTCGCTTTTAAGCGGAGCCTCTATTCTTGCTCAGTCTGAAAATGCCAAAAAGCAGATTAGCTTTTCCTACGATCAAGCTAAAATCTCTTCGTTGATTTCTGACATGGAAATGGAGCATGAGTCCAAACTTAAGAAAATAAGTGAGTTAGTCAAATCCAAAAGATTTAAGGCCACCGAGAACAAACCCAACGGTACACAGCTTGCACTAAAGGATATCGGCACCGATGGCACCCCATTATATTATACCACACTCAACGACCCAGCCTCAAAAACTTCCAGAGCATATACCCTATACGATAAAGGCCTTTTGAATCTGGGACTTACCGGTACAGATATGGAAGTTGGCGTATGGGATTCCGGCGTGGCCCTATCGTCCCATCAAGAATTTGATACCCGGGCCAAAAATGCGGATAATGCAGACGAAATTGGCCTGCACGCCACTTTGGTTACGGGAAACTTAATTTCTGCTGGTGTTGAACCCAATGCAAAAGGGGTTGCCTATAGTGCCCAAGCCCTGACCCACGATTGGAGCAGGGATAAAATCGAAGTTGCGGAAGCCGCCGCCAATGGTATGCTCTTGAGCAACCATTCCTACGGAATTTTGTCGGACAGAGTACCCGATTGGTATTTTGGGGCCTATATTAAAGTGACCCAGGATTGGGACAAAATCATGTACAATGCACCATATTACCTGATGGTGACCGCAGCGGGCAATGCCCGGACCTCCAGTGACAACGAAGCTCCAATTTATGGTAAAACCACTGATGGCTTTGACCTTCTGTTGGGCTTTACCACTACTAAAAATGGATTGACGGTCGCAGGTGCCAATACAGAGATAGGGAGCAATGGAGAGCTAAAAAAAGCCACGGTAGCGGGATATAGTAGTTTTGGTCCTGTGGATGACGGCCGTGTAAAACCTGACCTTGCCGGTGATGGCGGAAACATACTTTCCACCAGTTCGGCCACCAATAGCAGTTATCAGGTTTCAGCAGGAACGTCGATGGCAGCACCGGGAGTGACAGGATCATTGTTGTTGTTGCAGCAGTACCACGAAGAGCTTTTTGGCAGTTATATGAAAGCGGCGACCTTAAAGGGACTTGCACTTCATACTGCTGATGATGTTGATGCCAAAGGACCGGATTACAAAATGGGGTGGGGAGTAATAAATGCCAAATCTGCGGCAGAAGTTCTTCAGTATAAAGATTATACCACCTTAGTGAACGAAGAGAGCCTTTCAAACGGTGAAACTTATAGCGTAACTGTAAATGCAATTGATGGTGCTCCATTGGTGGCTTCGATTTCTTGGACGGACCCAGAATCGGAGAATATAAACCGAGGCGAACTCAATAGTACTAATCCCGCTTTGGTAAACGATTTGGACATTAGGATAACCAAGAACGGTGAAACTTATTTCCCTTGGAAGTTGAACCCTGCAAAAGCAAACGATGTCGCCACCAAGGGCGACAATAAAGTTGACCCGTTTGAACGGGTTGAGGTAGACAATGCAAAAGGTGCCTACACCATTACAATTTCTCACAAGGGCAGCTTGAAGAACGGTTTTCAGGATTTTTCGCTGGTAGTTTCAGGAGCACAGATTTCCAATTGCTCTATCGGTATTCCTTCTGATGTTGCATTGGAAAATTCAACCAACGAGGGCACCACTATTACATGGGGAGAGGCAAGAGAAACATTGTTCGAGATTCAGTACAAGAGTATTGATACCGACAATTGGTCGAACGAATTGATTTGGGACAACAATTTTGAACTTACCGCTTTGGAAGCAGGCAAAGTGTACGAGGCGCGCGTACGTTCCATCTGTACCGAAAATGCCGTTTCCGAATTTTCCGAAACCATCGAGTTTGAATTTAACGGCGAAGAAACCGTATTGATAGAGAATACGCCCATGTTTGTACCCCAAGAATTGAATATCTCCATATTCCCAAATCCTGCTGTGGATTATCTAAATATTGAAGCAGAACTATCCAAAGATGCAGAGTTCTCCATCGTGACCACTTCTGGCAATGTGATTAAAAAAGGAAAGACCGAGGGTTCCATCAATGTATCGTCGCTTTCTTCAGGACTGTATGTGTTGGTGGTTCAGGACTATTCCGGGTTTAAAAGCACCAAGTTTTACAAGAACTAGAACAAGTTTAAGTTCAAGTCTCAAGTTCAAACTCAATGCGAAGTTCAGTAGAATTACGCAACCAACCATTGAACTTTTACCTTTTCTGCCTTTGACCCAAGTTCGCGATAATTCGTGGGATTCGTGTCTGGGGTTAAGGGATAGGAATCAAGAAAACAGAATCAGGACATAGGACTTCTTGTTGGAGAGCAGGTTTTGTCATTTCGAAATGAGGTGCAGGGCACCGATCGGGAAATCTCCCTTGCCCTTCGCATCACAAGATTTCTCACATCCGTTCGAAATGACACTCGGAACCTTTTACCCTTCACTTTTTCCCTTTGGCCAATTGCCCGTGCGATTCGTGTCGCTTCGACTACCTGCCCGTCCGGCAGGCGGACGCTCAGCGACGGGGTTGTCATTCCTAGCGGAGCGAAGTATCTCAAACCACAGCCACTCATCGAAATGGACGATAACAGAACAGTCACCCTGTTTTTGCCCGCAGTTGAACGAGGGTTCGTCACAAGAAATCGGAAAAACAAGGGCTTTTATACCAAAATGTTGAATTTGTATCGCTTTACACAAATGAAAACCAATAGCTTTTCCTCGTAAAATATCGATAACATGCGTGTCGCTGAGCGGAGTCGAAGCGACCGAGTTGTCATACTGAACGAAGCGACCATTTTCTCATTACTCAATACAAACTACCGACATCCAAAATCAAACCTTTTTGATTTCTTCGTCCGACAAGAGCTCCTCATTTCGTAAGCGTAAAAAAACCTGTGCGGTGGTCACTACATCCAGTTCACAATAGTTGATGATTCGGTCGATGTCCTTTTCCTTGTAGAACACATCTTTTACCATACTGCCATCCATATCCTCTTTTGGGGAAGGGATGCCCAGTATATGCGCCAATAATTTGAGCGAGGTGTAATGTTTATAATCGCCGAACTTCCAAAGTTCCATGGTGTCCAGATGGGGTATTTCCCATGGCTTTTTTCCGAACAGGTCCAGCTTGTAGGGCAGATTGATGCCGTTTATGATCATTCTGCGGGCGATATACGGAAAATCGAACTCTTTGCCATTGTGGGCGCACAAAAGATGCTTTACGCCGCTAAAATAACCTGTCAGCAGTTGTTTGAACTCTTTCAGGATTTTAGTCTCGTCACCATAAAAGGAAGTGGTCCTAAATGTCCTTAGATCTCCTTGTATTTTAAAATAGCCTACGGAGATGCAGACAATTTTACCAAATTCGGCCCAAATGCCAGCCCGGTCGTAAAATTCCTCGGGCGTGAACTCTTCTTTTCGCTGGTACTGTGTTTTTTGTTCCCATAATAGCTGGGCAGTTTCATCCAAATCGGTGAAATGTTGTTGTTGGGGTACGGTCTCGATATCCAAAAAAAGGATATGCTCCAGGTTAAGTTTATAAAGCATGGTAGCCAATTAAAAAAGAGTCGTCTGTTTTGCAGGACTCTCGTGTTCCAATAACCATTTTTTTCTATGCAGTCCACCTGCATAGCCTGTGAGGTCTCCGTTGGTTCCGATTACACGGTGACAGGGAACCACAATCCAAAGTGGATTTTTGCCATTGGCCGAGGCTACAGCACGAATGGCCTTTACGTCACCGAGTTGTTTGGAAAGTTCCAAATAAGAAATGGTTTTTCCAAAGGGAATTTGTAACAAGGCATCCCAAACCTTTTTCTGAAAATCGGTGCCCGATGGATTCAATTTAAGGTCAAATACCGTTCGGTCTCCATTAAAATATTCTTCAAACTGCTTTACAGCATCCTTTAAAACATCAGAAATTGTACCATTTGGTTTTTTGTTTTCCAAAACGGTTATGGAGGATAGTCCATGAACATCTCCTTTTAATTCTGCTGTTCCGATAGGTGTCTGTACGTAAGCAGTTTCCATTATTCTATTTCATCTTCACCTTCAATAATTCCCAAACGCTTGGCGCGTTCGTGCCAGTTCTTTCGGGCAAGCTTTTGGAGGTCTTCCACATTGTCGCTTTCGTCCATAATCTCAAAACCAAGAAGGGTTTCGATCACGTCTTCCATCGTGACCAATCCACTTACGGAACCATACTCATCCACTACCAATGAAACATGTTCTCTTTTCTGTACAAATTTTTTGAAAAGCTCGTTGATAGATTTATTTCTTTCGGTAACCAATAACTCCCTTCTCAAAGTTGATAGTTTTTCTTCTCCTTGGTTGGAGATGATGGCTTCCAAGAGTTCATCCTTTAAAAAGAAGCCCGTGATGTTGTCCATACGATCTTTGTACAAGGGAATTCTGGAAAAGCGCAACGGTCTGTTTTTTTCAAAAAACTCTTTTATAGGGGTGTCTTCGGATGCGATCTTCATAACCGTTCTGGGAGTCATCACATCCCGCGCCTGTATTTCATCAAAATAGAGCAGGTTCTTGATCATCGTGGATTCCGATTCCTGAAACACGCCTTCTTCGTGTGCGATTTCGGTCATGGCACTAAAATCCTCACGGCTCAGAACACTACCATGTTCCCCTTTGGCGCCAACAAGCTTGGTAAACAGTTGCAAAAGCCATAACAACCCTGTCCATTTTAAGATGAATACCATTATGTTTAGTGCTTTGCTGGTAAAGTTGGCCAGTTGCTTCCAGAAAGTTGCCCCAATGGTCTTTGGAATTATTTCCGAGGCCACTAGAATCAATATCGTCATTAAAGTGGAAACAATACCTACCATCAAATCTTCGGTCAACGTGAATCCGAATATGGTTCGCGCTGTGCTACCATACATTTCTGCATAGGCGACTTTTGCCTGTACACCTACCAAAATGGCACCCACAGTGTGGGCAACGGTGTTCAGGGTAAGAATGGCAATCAGTGGTTTGTCCACGTCCTTCTTAAGAGATTCCAACGTGGCCGCATAATCTTTCCCTTCTTGTTTTTTTACATTGATAAAGGTGGGTGTGATACTTAACAGCACCGCCTCCAATATGGAGCACAGAAACGAAAAGAATATGGAAATAAGGGCATAAAATAGTAGTAGTCCCATAGAATGGCAGAATCTTTAGTACCAAGATAGGGAATAGGAATTAATTATGGATGCTTAATCCATCAGCTTTGTAAAAAACATCTTGTAGGGCTTGTCTAATGTCCAAACTGTACAGTTTTCGATGGTCTCTTGATGGGTAAACCCGATTGGAAAGAAAGATAAAGGTCAGATTTTTTACTGGGTCCGCCCAAACAAAGGTTCCGGTAAAGCCCGAATGGCCAAAACTCTCCGGCGATGCCAAAGGGGAGGGGTAGGCCTCTTCCAAAGGCAGTTCGGCATTGTTCAAGAGAGGTTTGTCAAAACCTAGACCCCGGTAATTTTCATTTTCAGGATATTGCACCTTGGTAAATTACTTTACGGTTTCAGCTGAAATGAGTTGTTTGCCGTCGACGTTCCCATAATTTTGATAGAAAAGCATCAGTTTGGCCAAGTCATCTGCCGTACCGAATAATCCCGCATTGCCCGAAACACCTCCTTTGAGGGATGCATTTTCATCGTGCACCCATCCTTGGACCAAGGTTTTCCTGAAGAGTGAATCCACTTCGGTAGGGACAATGGCATTTACGTAGTTGTTTTCCTTGGGAAGATATCCTAGGGTATGACAGCCTAATGGTTGATAGAAATTTTCATCCAAATAGGTTTGGTAATCCGTTCCGGTGATTTGCTCAATCAAACTTGGAAAAATCAGAAAAGTGAGACCAGAGTACACATATTTTTTTTCTTCCGATACTTTGGACCGGTTGATGATTCGGTTCATCTTGCGTTCAAAACGATTATTGATATACAGGCCCTCGTAAACCTGTCCTTGATATCTTTTGTTTGATGAATTGTGCACAAATCTTTTTTTGACCTCACCGTTTTTACGGAGTACTTGCTGTAAGAAAACAATATAGGGTATAAGACCAGCCTGATGCGCCAAAATTTCCCGAAGCGTGAGGTCTTTTTTGTCTTTTCGGTGCCGCCAAGGCTTCCAATACGTGCTGAAAGGTTGGTCCAAATCTAGCTTGCCTTCGTCCACCAACTTCATTAAGGCCGGCAAGGGACCGGAAATTTTGGTGACGGATGCCAAATCGTATAGATCGTTCAAAGCCACGGGTTGAATGCTGTCGTAGGTGTGGAAACCGTAGGCTTTATGAAAAATGACAGTATCGTTTTTGGCCACCAAGAGCTGTGCACCGGGAAAAGCCAAGCTATCGATGCCCATTTCCATAATGGAATCCACCTTTTGGTCGATGAAAGCCTCATCGAACCCCAATTTGGAGGGCACGGCGTGGATTAGTTCGCGTTGGGCAAATGCAAAGGGCATCACTAAAGTGATGAAAAAGAACGAAACCGCCAGTTTTTTCATTTGGTCAAGTTTTAGCCCAAAGTTCGGATAAAATCCTTCGCAAAATAACTGGCAATGATATTGGCACCGGCTCTTTTAATGGCCGTAAGCTGTTCCAACATCACGGCATCGTGGTCCAACCAGCCTTTTTCTGCAGCGGCTTTTACCATCGCATACTCTCCAGAAACCTGGTACACGGCAACCGGAACTTCTACTTCGTTTTTGATTTCCCGAACAATGTCCAAATAGCACAACCCCGGTTTTACCATCACGATATCCGCCCCTTCGTCAATATCTATTTGGGTTTCCTTGATAGCTTCATACCGATTGGCATAATCCATTTGATAGGTCTTTTTGTCCTTGGGTACATTGGCGATATCCACGGGAGCGGAATCCAAAGCATCCCGGAACGGGCCATAAAAGGCGCTGGCGTATTTGGCGGAATAGGCCATAATCCCAGTGTTGAGGAAGCCTTCATCTTCCAAGGCTTCGCGAATGGTCAAAATTCTGCCGTCCATCATATCGCTGGGGGCCACAAAATCGGCCCCTGCCTTGGCGTGGGACACGCTCATTTCCGCTAGCAATTCAGCCGTTTCATCGTTCAAGATTTGCCCTTCGGCCACAATACCATCGTGTCCGTAGGACGAAAACGGGTCCAAGGCAACATCGGTCATAACCAGCATCTGCGGACAGGCATTTTTCACGGTTTTTATGGCACGTTGCATCAAACCATTGGGGTTGAGCGCTTCGGTTCCTTTGTTGTCTTTCAGTTTATCATCGACCTTCACAAAAAGAAGGACAGAGCACAATCCCATTTTCCAAAGTTCCGTTACTTCTTTCTCCAAATTGTCCAAACTCAGCCTAAAATAGTTGGGCATAGAAGGTATTTCTTCTTTGATTCCCTTGCCTTCGGTCACAAATAAAGGCACCAAAAAGTCATCTGGTGTCAATGTGGTTTCCCGCACCAATCTTCTAATGGATTCGGATGCTCGAAGTCTTCTGTTTCTTATGAGTGGGTACATATATTTAGTTTTAAGCGATGTTTTTATTTATATATCGATTTCCCCAGTTAAATAAAGCACGGCCTTACCGGAAATTTTAACGCGCTCGCCCAAATATTCGCAGACCAAGTCACCTCCTCGCTGGGAAAGTTGTTTGGCCGTCATTTTGGTTTTGTCCAAAACTTCGGACCAATATGGCGATAACGAAGTGTGGGCGGAACCGGTCACAGGATCTTCGGGAATGCCGCAAGCGGGAGCAAAAAAACGGGAAACAAAATCCACTTCGTCCCCAGGTGCGGTTACGATAACGCCACGAACATCCAATTTTTCAAGCAAATGATGGTTGGGTTCAATGGCTTCAATTTCCTTTTGTGATTGATAGACCATCATATAATCCGTTTTGCCCTTCAGGGTTTTTATTGGGGCTTGCCCGATGGCCGTGTCCAACTCTTCAATATTTTGAATGGCAATCAGATTATCGGTTGGAAAATCCAAAGTCAACCAACCATTGTCTGCCTTGTTCACGTTGAGGTTTCCACTTCGGTTTGAATAAAACTGAATGGTATTTTCATCAAATTCATAAAAATGAAAGAGCACAAAGGCAGTTGCCAGTGTCGCGTGTCCGCAAAGGTCCACTTCCACTTCGGGGGTAAACCAGCGAATTTCATATTGCCCGTCTTTCTTTACGGCAAAGGCGGTTTCCGCCAGGTTGTTCTCCTGGGCGATTTTTTGCATTAATTCTGGACTCAACCACGAATCCAAAATACAGACCGCGGCAGGATTTCCGCCAAAGGTCTGGCTGGTAAATGCATCTATTTGGTAAATTTTCTGTCTCATAGGCTTGGTTTCAAGGCAAAGCTAAGGATTAAACCCAATTTTTTGGATTTTGCAGCACTGCTATCAACTGTTCTTCCTCACTTCCTTTTTCAGGATGATGGTCATATCGCCATTGTACGTGCGGAGGCAGACTCATCAAAATACTTTCAATACGGCCGTTGGTTTTTAGGCCGAACAGGGTGCCTTTATCGTGCACGAGATTGAACTCAACATAACGGCCCCGTCTAATTTCTTGCCAGTCGCGCTGCTCTTTGGAATAGGGAAGGTCCTTTCTCTTTTCAACAATAGGTGCGTAGGCATCCAAAAAACTGTCCCCGACCTCGGCAACAAAATTGTACCAATCTTCCATACTGGTCTCTTCGGTCGCTTTGCAATAATCAAAGAACAACCCGCCTATACCGCGGGCTTCATTTCGATGGGCGTTCCAGAAGTATTCGTCGCACTTCTTTTTATAAGCAGGATAAAACGCTGGATTATGACTATCACAAGCTTTTTTACAAACCGCGTGAAAGTGGGCTGCATCCTCATCGAACAAATAATAGGGGGTAAGGTCTTGACCGCCACCAAACCATTGATCCACAATGTTTCCATCTTTGTCGTACATCTCAAAATAACGCCAATTGGCGTGCACGGTCGGCACCATAGGGCTCTTGGGATGGATTACCAAACTGAGGCCACAGGCAAAGAAATCCACATCTTCCACTCCAAAGTAGCTCTGCATACTTTTGGGCAGTGGCCCATGGACTTTGGAAATATTGACACCGCCCTTTTCAAAAACGGCCCCATTTTCAATGACGCGTGTCCTGCCACCGCCACCTTCTTCACGTTCCCAAAAATCTTGTTGAAACTTGGCGGTTCCGTCCAGTTCTTCCAGTTTGGAGGTAATAGCGTCCTGTAATTGTTGAATGTATGTGTAAAATCTATCTTTCATTGTTCCAAAATATGTACCATTCGGTTTTTGTATTCAGAAAGTGTTGAGTTCTCATCAATTTTGATGGATTCCAAAGCCATTTGCCTCAATAGTTCGATGACTTCTTCTTCTGATTTATCGGTATTTTGCTCAAAAATGAAACGACCCGCTTCGTTGTTGTGCAAATCCATTGCCTTTTCCAATTTTTTGTTCGGAAATGAATCCTCGTGCCAATCCGTCACTTTTTTGGCCCAGGCCAAAACAGTTTCCTCATTTTGCTGCCATCTAAAACACCGTTTGGCGATCAAATAATTCCAAAAGGCGTGTCTAAAAGCATTTGCCGGACCATTTTTATGATGGAGTCTCCCATAATTATCGGTCGATATGGCGATGCAATCCTTGGTGGCTTTAATGGTTGGCCCTATAAAGTGAGGACGGCTCAGTCCTATAAAAATAACTTTCAGTATATTTTTAAAATCAACCCGTTTCAGTACCGCAAAAAGGTTCACTCTTGGTACTCTTTAACCGCATCGATGAATGCTTTTGCGTGCTCTACGGGAATATGTGGCAAAATACCGTGACCCAAGTTTACAATATATTTATCCTTGCCAAAATCACGAATCATTTGCGTGACCATTTCCTTGATGGTTGATGGAGGCGAAAGCAAGCGGGCGGGATCAAAATTACCTTGAAGGGTAACATTGCCCCCTGTCAAGTACCTTGCATTTTGGGCGGAACACGTCCAATCCACGCCTACAGCGGAAGCCCCGGAGTTGGCCATTTCTTTCAACGCAAACCAGCATCCTTTTCCAAAAACGATTACGGGTGCTTCGTCCTTCAATGCATCCACGATTTGCTGAATGTATTTCCAAGAAAATTCTTGGTAATCCCGAGGCGAGAGCATCCCGCCCCACGAATCAAATACTTGAACGGCATTGACACCCGCCTTGACTTTAGCTTTTAGGTAGGCGATGGTGGTATCCGTGATTTTTTGAAGCAATTCGTGTGCACCTTCCGGTTGGGTAAAGCAAAATCCTCTGGCCTTGTCAAAACTCTTGCTTCCTTGGCCTTCGACACAGTAACAAAGCAATGTCCAAGGAGAACCTGCAAACCCGATCAAGGGAATTTCATCATTCAATTTTTCCTTGGTCATGGTTATGGCCTCCATCACATAGCCCAAAGTGTCCTGGATATCGGGCACGATTACGTTGTCCAAATCAGCTTGCGAACGGATAGGGTTTGGCAGGTAAGGTCCAAAATTTGGTTTCATCTGCACTTCGATGTCCATAGCCTGGGGAATCACCAAAATATCGCTGAACAAAATAGCGGCATCCATTCCGTATCGGCGAATGGGCTGTACGGTAATCTCGGAAGCCAATTCCGGTGTCTGGCAGCGGGTAAAGAAATCGTATTTTTTACGGAGTTCCATAAACTCGGGCAAATAGCGCCCTGCCTGTCGCATCATCCACACGGGCGGACGTTCAACGGTTTCACCTTTTAAAGCTTTTAGGAACAGGTCATTTTTTATCATAGATTTTAATTTGTCATTCCTGTACTTCGTTTAACTCAGCATAAACTCCGGCAGGAATCTTTTAATTGTTTTTTCGATTTTGAAAGGCGCTTCGACTCCGCTCAGCATCCCCACGAATCGATAATTCTTTTATCGCTTGCACCAACACATTTTCCACGGTTGGTTTGTTAGCTGTAATTATATTTTTTGAATGTTTTTGAGCTTCAGCAGCTGTAGTCTCTCCGATACAGAACAAGATGCTGTTCCCTAATGAATTTTCCAAAAGATAGCTTCGGATGCCACTTGGACTGAAAAACAGAACACCATCAAAATCCCTTTGAAACGCCTTTGGATTTAAATGGGTTCGGTAGACTTCCAGCTCTTTATACTGAACGTTATTTTTTGTCAAAGTTTCAGGGAGTTCATCCCTTCGCTTGTTGCCACAAAGAAATAGGAAAGACTCGTTTTGATGATTTTTCACAAGAATTTCAGCCAATTCTGATGCATTTTGGGCCATTTCAACCACTTTTACGCCATTTTCTTCCAAATGTGCTTTTGTTTTTTCCCCCACACAGTAGGCGCGGAACTTTGATTTCTCCAGACGCTCGGATTGATTCAAAAATACCTTCACGGCATTCTTGCTGGTAAAAATATAGTTGGAGTAGTTGAAGGGAATCTTCACGTCCAGCGGTTCGATTTTTAAGGCATCGTACTCCACCAATCCCAAACTGGAATTTAGAAAGAGTTCCTTTTGTGATGGGGTCAGTATTTTAGTGGAGAGCACTGTTTTCATTTCTGATTTCCTGCATCAATTTATCGCCCCCTTTTTGCAATACCTCTTCGGCACTTATTTTTCCAAGGTCTTTGGCTTCGGACAATTTCACTTCTTTTTTGATATCGATTTTCTGCTTGCCATCCAAAGAGAAAACAACACCTTCAAAATGAACCGTTTGGTCTTTTATTTGCGCCAAAGCACCTATTGGTGCGGTACAACCTCCTTCCAAGGTGCGTAAAAATTCACGCTCGATGGTGGTTCCCATCTCGGTTTCGGGATGGTTGAGTTTGCCCAATGCTTCTTTGGTGAAATCGTCTTCTTCCTTGGCCACGACCAACATGGCGCCTTGAGCTGGAGCGGGAATCATCCAATCCAATTGAATGGCATCTTTGGGCAATAGTTTGATGCGTTCCAATCCGGCCTGAGCAAAAATGGCACCCTCCCAATCGTTTTCAATGAGTTTCAGCAATCTGGTGTTGACATTTCCCCGGAGATCAACCACTTTGTGGTTGGGATATTTGTTCAACCATTGCGCTTTTCGCCGCAAACTTCCAGTCGCGATGGTTGCGGGCTGGTCATTTTCCAAAAAGGCTGACCCTTTGTGCACCAAAATATCGTAGGTCATCGCGCGTTCCAAAACCGCTACTTGAACTATTCCTTTGGGCAGTTGGGTGGGTACATCCTTCATGGAGTGTACCGCAATGTCAATGTCTCCTTTGAGCAGGGCAACATCCAAAGTTTTGGTAAAAATGCCCGTAACGCCCAACTCGTAAAGTGGCTTGTCCAGCACTTGGTCTCCCAAAGATTTGGTCGGAACCAAAATGGTGTCGTACCCAAGTGCTTCCAACTTTTGTTGTACGGTGGTGGCTTGCCACAGCGCCAATTCGCTGTCGCGGGTTCCAATGCGGATTATTTTGCTCATTTGGAGTGTAGTTCTAGCTGAAAAACTTTCTGGATCAGCTCCAAGCTATCATCGGTATCGACCTCGTTGCTCTTCAGGTGGTTGGCAAACTGCTTGGTGATTTTTTGAATGATCCGGTCTGAGATGATTTCTGCCTGAATTTGGTCGAATCCTTCAATTTTTTTGGTCTGAAAATCGATTTCCTCGGTTTTCATCGTGTTCAGTTTGTCCTTGAGTGCATTGATCACAGGGGCAAACTTGCGGGTTTCCAGCCATTTCAGGAAATCCTTTTTTACTTTTTCTATGATAGCTTCCGCTTTGGGAACGTATTCTTTTCGTTTGGCCAAGGTTTCGTCGGTAATCTGTGAGAGTTGATCCAAATGCACCAAGGTCACGTTGTCCAGTTCCTTCACATCGTCCGATACGTTTTTGGGAACTGACAAATCCAACACCAATAATGGTTTTTTGGGATAGATGAGTGCTTTGGAAACGGTGGGTAATTGGGCACCCGTGGCAACCACAAGAATATCTGCTTTACGTATTTCGGTTTGCAAATCGCCATAATCCTTAACGGTCAACTGAAATTTGCCTGCAATGTCCTCCGCTTTTTCCCGAGTTCGGTTGATCAAGGTAATATGGGAATTATTGGAGTGCTTTACCAAGTTTTCGCAGGTGTTTCTTCCAATTTTCCCCGTTCCGAACAAGAGGATGTTCTTGTCGGAAATGTCATCAACATTGTCCAAAATATATTTTACCGAAGCAAAAGCTACGGATGTGGCACCAGAAGATATTTCCGTTTCGTTTTTGATACGCTTGCTGGCCTGAATCACAGCATTGCACAAGCGCTCCATGAACGGATTGGCCATATCATACTTTTTGGCACGATAAAACCCTTGCTTAATTTGGCTGATGATTTCAAAATCACCTAAAATCTGACTGTCAAGACCGGTTCCCACTTTGAACATATGCGAAATGGCATCGTGATTTTTGTACACATAGGCCACTTCCTGGAACTCTTCAACCGTTCCATGGGTCTCGTCGCAAAGTAATTTGATAAGCTGGTAGGGGTGTTGTGCAAAACCGTAGAGTTCTGTACGGTTACAAGTAGAGATGGCCAGAAGACCATCAATTCCGATTTCCTTGGCCTTGCCCAAAATATGGTCAATGGCAGGAACATCCAGACTGAACTTTCCTCTCACCTCTGCATCCGCCTTCTTGTAACTTAACCCAACGGCATAGAAGGAATTATGTTTTGAAATATGGTAGTCCCTCATAAAGGATATAAATCGCAGCACAAAAATAACAGGCTTATAGGTCAAAAAATAACGCTAGCGGTACTATAAATAACTACGGCTGTTATTTTATGATTTATTTTTGATTAAAATGACATAACACATTGGTATTATTGATAAATTTGATAATCAACAATACAATTTAGAGCGATTCTAAATTAAGTCAAAAGCAAAATCAGATTGAAAACCAATATGAAAAATATCGCTGGCGGTTCATATGATGAAATTTTGGTCGAAGACGGAATTTACATCCTCAAAATCCAGAACGATACCCAAGAACCTAAGCTGATAGCAAGGGATATAGACAGTTCCTACATTCAATTTCACTTTTGTTTGAAGGGAAAGTCAAAGTTCAATTTTAACGAGGGCAACTACTATTTGGAGGTAAATGAAGAAAACTCCCTTTTGCTCTACAATACCCAAAAAGATTTACCGCTTGATTTAGTGGTGTCGCCAGGGTCTTGGCTGCTCTCGGTGGTCATGACCATCAGGAAATTTCACTCTTTATTTTCAGATGAAGCGGACTACATTCCGTTTTTGAGTGAGGAAAACAAGGAGAAAAAGTATTATTCCCAAGAAATGGTGTCCCCCGCCACGGCCGTTGTCCTAAGCCAATTGATGAACTATAACTTGCATCCATCCATCAAAAAACTGTATTTAAAGGGTAAGGTCTACGAACTGATTTCCCTCTATTTCAACAAGACCGAAGACGCCGATCTGGAACAATGCCCCTATTTGGCAGATGAGGATAATGTCCGTCGTATCCGTATGGCCAAGGAGATTATGATTTCTCGAATGGCCGAGCCGCCAACATTGGCCGAACTGTCTCAAGAAGTGGGATTGAGCCTTAAAAAGTTGAAAGAAGGCTTCAAACAAATCTATGGAGACTCCGTATTTGGGTTTCTGTTCGATTATAAAATGGAATATGCCCGCAAAATGCTGGAAACCGGCAAGCACAATGTCAACGAAGTGGGACTTAAGGTCGGGTACAGTACGGCCAGTCATTTTATAGCCTCTTTTAAAAAGAAGTTCGGTACAACACCCAAAAAATACTTAACTTCAAACGTCTAAACAAACAGCATATGAGAATCTTCACATTATCCTTGCTTGCCCTTTGTTTTATATTTCAAATGGAGGCGCAAGACACACCTACAACTGAATCGGAAGCCCAAAAAATGCCAGAATTGGTACTGGTTTTCTCCAAAACCAAAGGATGGCGGCATAAATCGATTGAGAAAGGAGTGCAGACGCTTAGGGAACTGGGCAGGGAAAACGGTTTTATCGCTTTACAGACGGAATCAGGAGAGGATTTTACGGCCTCAAACCTTAAAAATTACAAACTTGTCGTGTTTTTAAGCACCACGTTGGATGTGTTGAACGACGCACAACAACGTGCATTTGAATCGTACATTAAAGGAGGAGGTGCTTTTTTGGGAATCCATGCAGCGTCGGATACCGAATATGATTGGCCTTGGTATGGAAAGTTGGTAGGGGGTTATTTTGTAAGTCACCCCAGCGACCCCAACGTCCGGCAGGCAAAAATTGATGTGGTGAGCAAGGCGCATCCGTCCACGGAGCACTTACAAGATTCCTGGACTAGAACCGATGAGTGGTACAACTTTAAGGATTTAAATCAGGACGTTACTGTTTTGCTCAATTTGGATGAGACCACTTACGAAGGCGGAACCAATGGCTCCAATCATCCGATAGCATGGTATCACGAATTTGATGGAGGAAGAGCTTTCTATACGGGCGGTGGCCATACCGAGGACGCCTATGATGAACCTATGTTCCGCCAACATCTTTTAGGTGCCATTGAATGGTGCCTAAAGCGAAAGTAAGGTCGGTCTTGCCACAATGATTCCAATGTTGCTTTTGATATTTTTTAGGTAATCCGCCAAGGGCAATTCGGATATTTCTACCTCACCATTTTTGCTGGAGGCGTGCAATAAATGCAATCTTCCATCAGGTTGATGGATGGCGATTCCCGTGTGGGTCACGTCCAACCCTTTTATGGAGGTGGCCAAGGCAAGAATGTCTCCCGACTTGATGAGGTGTTCCTTGCCTTCAATTTGGCCCTGTGGCAGGTAGCAGAGTTTTTCCTCGGCAATATCTTTCTCTACAGCTAACATGGCTTCATAATTCTCGTCACTGGCCAAAAATGGGTACAAGTTTCGATGTGTCCCCATAAAATTGATAGCTTTTTCAAGCTCCACTCCGCCTAGTTCGGCGGTGATATCCTTGACCAAACCCTTTTTCTCGTTGTTTCGAATCCATTCCGTAAAATAATGGAGACGAGAGGGGTAACCTTCTAAATTTCCGTTTCTATACCGAACGGTCTCTAGGTTTTCCGTGAAATTTTCAAAATCCTGCTGTTGGTTTTTCAGCATCAGGCTAAAGGCCAGCACATTTTCCACAAAAGTGGTGCAATCCAGTCCACCAAAATTCACGACCAAGGTTTCCGTATCGCCAACCTCAAGGGTTTTTTCCACGTAAGGCGTTCCCAAAAAGGATTGTCCGACCAAAGCAATGGTATCCCCTAAGCCCGATGCTTTTGTTTGTTCCAGCACAGATATTTTGGTCTCGAAAAGGGATTTGTCCTTTGTAGAACAGGTGATTTGTTGGGCTTCTATCTTCGTCAAGAATCCCAACAACATCAAAAAAAACAGAAAAAAACTTTTAGTTAGAATGTTTGAAAATGAATATCTCATGGGAGTTGTAATATGTTTTAAGTTCTGGGTTGATAAATTCAACCTGTAACAATTGATCATAGGTGATGAAGTCCAAATGTAATTTGGTCGAGGTCAAATTTAAATCTTCAATCTTTAAGTTTGGATAAGCTGACTGTATTTCTTCCGGAATGTCCCCAATAGTTCCTGAACTCCCAGGCGCAGAAATAATATTCCAATTAGTCTGAACTAAATCTACATATCTTTCGCCTTCTGTAACCTCCCAGGAAACATCTTGCATTTGAAAATCCAGATTGGTTTCAAATTGATAATTGGAGATTGATTCATCAAAAACAGTTATTGTCGCATCATTAGGAATGGATATTTCATTCGGCTTGTCACCAAATTTCACTAAGCTATAAGCATAGGTGTCATTGTTTAATGATAAAACGCTGTGATATTTGGAATAGGCATCCAAATAGCCAAGCTTTAGTGGGTCGGTGGAATCTGAATCAACAATGTCAATAATAAAATAGAAGTGAATACCGTTGGACACACTTATATTTTGATTTTCTTCAAAGGTGTTCACCACAGCCAATAGATTGTGTTGAGCACTATCTTGTGGAAGGTTCACCTCAAGATAGCTATCATAAGACTGGAAATCTGAATAATCCAGGATGATTTCATCCCCGTCGGAAACATTTTCGATTGAATAATATTTCACTTGGTTGTTGGAGTCATAGAATGAGTAGAACAACTTTTCTTCTTGATAAATAGAAATATTTTCATTGAAAATATTTTGTGTGACACCTTCAAAATCCGGACCGTAATCGGATTGAATAAAACCTCCTGTGTCCGAAAAGAACTGATATTTGGGTGATATGGCATCATTCACGGTTATGCTTACACTGCCAAGTGGGCTTCCCCTTTCAACTTCGTTGTTTGCTTTAGCATTAGGAGTATGTTTCCAATTTGATTCCGTCGATATATTTGGATAGGATTTAATTGTATGCAACATTTCTCCTTCAACTGAGTTTTTGTAGTTGAATAGTGTAATGGTGAAATTATCGGGATGGGGTTCTTCTTTTAAAACCTGAAATTCAAATTTGTCTCCAAACTCGAACGATTTAAAGTCTAACAAAACGCCATTTTCATCATGAATGATGACCCAATCATCTGTATCACCGGTGTTGGTTAAAGCCTCAAAAGTAAAATAGGTCACCATTTCTGGCTCTTGTTCGTCAGGGTTTTCATTTGTTGGTTCTTCTCCTTCCGTAGGATTGGGATTAGGTGGTTGGGATTCGTCTTTGGAGCATCCATTACAAATAAAAAGAATGCCCAGTAACAATGGGAATAGGTTTTTCATGTACATAGTTTGGTTGCTTTAAAGATAAGTATCTCAATAAAATACCGTAGAAAACTCTGGCAAACAGTAAAAAACAAGGTTGAGTTTAAGCGTTGGTGCGGTTGTCCTCTTTACGTTCAACCGTCAATCGCGTAGTCCTCGCAATGCTCTCGGGATAATTTTCTTGTAAATATTCAATAAGCTTCTCACGGACATGCACCCGTAAATCCCATCCTGTCGGCGAATCTTTGGAACTGACCAAGCACCTGATTTCTACATAATTGGGTTTGGTGTCCGTAACCTGCACCACATCTACATTACCGTCCCACAGGTCCGTGTTGTTTAAGATACGTGTTTGTTCTTCCCTAATTTTATCAAAAGGAACATTGTAATCCACATATAAAAATATGGTCCCCAGTAGTTCAGATGAGGTCTTGGTCCAGTTTTGGAACGGTTGGTTGATAAAGTAGGGTGTGGGCACGATCAAACGTCTTTTGTCCCAAATGCTCACCACCACATAGGTCAAAGTAATCTCCTCGATTCGCCCCCATTCGCCTTCCACGATCACCACATCATCCAGTTTTATGGGCTGGGCAATGGCAATTTGGATACCGGCCAAAATTGTCCCGATAAACTGCTGTGCCGAAAAACCAATAATGATTCCCGCAACACCCGCAGAGGCAAAAATACTGATGCCCACTTCTCGGATTTCTTCAAAGCTCATCAAAATAAAGCCTACGCTCAACAGTATTATAATGAAAATGAAGATGCGTTCTAGAATGGTAAACTGTGTATACACCTTTCGTGCCTTTAGGTTGTCCGCTACTCCAATATCATAATTTTGAATGACTGCTTTTTTTATGATTTTAAGCAAAGCGATCATGGCCCAGGCCATCGCAAAGATAAAGAGCAAGGTACTGGCTTTTTTAAACCAGTATTCCGCGTTTTCCAAATTCAAGAGGTCGCGGAGCGCTTTCATTCGTAGGAGAACCGATATAAAAATCAATACCAATGGAATGGCCAAGCGACGAAATGCGCTTTTTGGCAAAAGATATTTTGGGTTTTTGCCCAAACGTTTCAGCACAACGGATGTGCTCCAATACAGTACGACCAGTACAAAAAGGGCAATGCCCAAATAAATAAGGGATTCTTTGGAAACATTGTCGTAGAAGGACTCCATATTTCAAAAATAAGACAGAAAAGCCCAAGGAAGGAAGAATGCTTAAACAAAATCGAAAATCATTATTTTATCATAAAAAAGTATTTTGATGTGGAAAAGGTGAAGTCCGCTTCGTGTTGTATTTTAGCGGCCTAAACTAAAATGCCGTGAAAAAAGGAGTTTTATTGGTCAATTTGGGATCTCCCGATAGCCCTACCGCAAAGGATGTAAAGCCATATTTGGATGAATTTTTGATGGACGAACGCGTTATCGACGTCAATCCTGTGTTAAGGAACATCATTGTACGGGGGATTATATTAAATACCCGTCCCAAGAAATCCGCGGAGGCCTATTCCAAAATTTGGTGGGATGAAGGGTCTCCGTTGATCATTATTTCCGAAAGATTCGCGAAAAAAGTGCAAAAACATACAGACCTTCCCGTGGCCCTTGGGATGCGTTACGGTTCGGGGTCCATTAAAGAAGGTTTACAAGAATTAAAGGAGAAAGGGGTCGATGAGGTGTTCTTGGTACCATTGTATCCACATTATGCCATGTCGTCCTACGAAACAGTCGTTGTAAAAGCACTTGAAGTGCAACAACAGGATTTTCCCGAGATGCACATAACCACATTGCCCGCTTTTTACAGTAACCCAGATTACATTAAAATATTGTCAAAAAGTATTGCCGAAGGTTTACAGGGATTTGACTACGACCATATTCTATTTTCCTATCATGGAATTCCCGAAAGGCATATTAGAAAATCGGACCCTACCAAGTTCCATTGCCAATTGAACGGAACTTGTTGCAAGACGAATTCTGTGGCCCACCAAACCTGCTACAGGCACCAATGTTATGATACTACCGAGCTGGTAAAAAAGGAACTTGGCCTGCCAGAGGATAAAGTGAGCACTTCGTTCCAATCCAGATTGGGAAGCGACCCTTGGTTGCAACCCTTCACGGACAAAGAGTTTGAGCGCTTGGGGGAAGAAGGTATCAAAAAACTGGCCGTGATCACCCCAGCATTCGTCAGTGATTGTTTGGAGACTTTGGAAGAGATCGCCATGGAGGGAAAGGAGCAGTTTCAAGAAGCTGGAGGGGGTGATTACATCCATATTCCCTGTTTGAACGACCGTGATGATTGGGCCGAATTGATGGCCAAATGGATCAAGAATTGGGAAGAAAGGGATCTATTGCCCGAAACCAACATCCGATAAATTGCGTAAAGAAGAAGAGAACAAAATAGTTGCCATGAAAATTGAAAACTTGGAGCACGAGCTTCAACCCCTTCGTGAAAAATTAAAGAACCACCCATTGTATGCTCAATTGGAATCCGTTGAGGATATTAAAACCTTCATGGAGAGCCATATCTACGCCGTTTGGGATTTTATGTCACTTTTAAAAGCCCTGCAGCAACATTTGACCTGTGTGAGCTTGCCATGGCACCCCGCCGACGATACTTCGGTGGCACGGTTCATTAATGAGATTGTGCTGGAGGAAGAGAGCGATTTCAACGAGGAGGGAGAACCCAAAAGTCATTTTGAAATGTACCTCGATGCCATGCAGGAGGTGCAGGCGGACACCCAGAAGGCTGAAGCCATCATTTCGTCTTTCACTGATTTAAAAACGATTTCAAACCAAATTGAAGGGGCAGAACTCAATCGGGCCGAAAAGAATTTTCTTCAATTTACTTTCCAGGTCATCAATAGTCAACAACCGCATCGTATTGCGGCTGCCTTTACCTTTGGTCGCGAAGACTTGATTCCCGATATGTTCTTGGGCATCATTGAGCAATCTGGGGAAAAAGGTGCGAGCAACTACAAAAAACTGGAATATTACCTCAAAAGACATATTGAATTGGATGGGGACGAGCACGGCCCTTTGGCATTGCGCATGATTAAGGCACTTTGCGGTACCGACGACAAAAAGTGGAACGATGTTTTACAATACAGCAAGCAAGCGCTCCAATTCCGAATCGAGCTTTGGGACAGTATTGCCGAAAAACTAAAAGAGAACAAAGGGAATTTGGTGAATGCGTTGTAGTTTTGAACCAGAATTGCCTTCATTTTAAATAAAGAATACCCGCTGGCATGGCCAAAATAACCTCCGAGGAACTTGGGCAGGAACCCATTGGAAAATTACTGATCAAACAGGCCGTACCCGCTTCTATTGGTATTTTGGTGATGTCCCTGAACGTGCTGGTGGATTCCATTTTTGTGGGCAACTGGATAGGTTCCATCGCCATTGCCGCCATAAACGTGGTACTTCCGGTATCTTTCTTTATCGCCGCATTGGGAATGGCCATCGGTATCGGGGGATCCAGCATTATTTCGCGGGCACTGGGTGCCAATAATCGCGATAAGGCCCTAAAAACCTTCGGGAACCAGATTACTTTGACCTTGTTGGTTACCATCACCATGGTGGCTCTAGGCCTTTATTTTGTGGATAGTTTGATTCCAGCCTTTGGCGGCAAAGGTGCCATTTTTGAACCCGCCAAGATTTACTATACCATCATTTTGTACGGAGTTCCTTTCTTGGCCCTCTGTATGATGGGAAATACCGTGATCCGTGCAGAAGGCAAGCCTCGTTTTGCCATGATCGCCATGATCATTCCATCTGTGGGAAACCTATTGATGGATTATATCTTTATTTATGTGTTCGATTGGGGCATGCAAGGTGCGGCTTGGGCCACCACGGTGGGCTACTTGCTCTGCTTTTTTTATGTGTTTTACTTTTTTTTATCGGACAACTCCGAATTAAAAATCGATATCTCCCATTTTGGATTGGATCGATCTATTCTTCGGGAAATCGGTTCCTTGGGATTTGTGACCTTGGCCCGACAGGCGGTTACTAGCATCACGTATTTATTGATGAACAATATATTGTTCAATTTGGGCGGGGAGGCCATGGTCGCCGTGTATGCCATAATCGGTAGAATGCTGATGTTCGCCCTATTTCCCGTTTTTGGTGTCACCCAAGGATTTTTGCCCATCGCTGGCTACAATTATGGAGCGGTAAAGTACGATCGGGTAAAGGAATCCATTTACACTGCCATTAAATATGCAGCTTTGGTGGCAACCCTTGTTTTTGTGGTGTTGATGGTTTTTCCTTCGGAAATAGCATCCCTGTTTTTGAGCAATCGCCCTGAGCTGTCCCCAGAGGAAATAGAGACCAATAATTTTGTGCGCCAACATACGCCCTTGGCCATGCGATTGGTTTTTGCCGCAACGCCGATCATTGCCATACAATTGATAGGAGCCGCTTATTTTCAGGCCATTGGCAAGGCCATTCCTGCTTTGTTGCTGACCTTGACGCGTCAAGGCTTCTTTTTTATCCCGTTGATTTTGATTCTTCCCAATTTTATGGGAGAAATAGGGGTGTGGCTATCCTTTTGTATTGCCGATGTGCTTTCAACGGTCGTCACAGGATTTTTTCTTCAGAAAGAAATCAGGGCCGAACTATCTTAAATACTTCCAGTTTGATCTAGAATGTTTAATTTGGGTCGTTTAACTAAACATCCATGAAAAAATTTGTTCTTGCGGGCTTGGTTGTAGTTTTAGCATTGGCCTGCTCCGAAAAACCTGAAGAAAAACCCATGTACACCTTATTTGTTGGAACCTACACCGATGGTGATAGCGAGGGCATCTACACCTACACTTTTGATGCGAATACTGGAGAGCTGTCCAGTAAAAAACTGGCTGCCAAGTTGACCAATCCATCCTATTTGGCCATTTCAGAAGATAAAAAACACCTCTATGCCGTTCAGGAAACCGATGATTTCGATAGTTTGGGTGGCGGTGTTACGGCCTTTAGTTTGAACAAGGATTTACTGGAACTTCAAAACAGTATGGGCACTCAGGGCGCACATCCTTGCCACGTATCATTTTCGGGTGATGGCCATTTGGCCGTAGCCAATTACACAGGCGGTAATGTTGCCATATTTTCACTTAATGGTGATGGTTCCTTGGCCGATAATCCGCAGGTAATAGATCATAAACCATTGGATTCCGTAAAAACATCGCATGCTCACATGGCACAGTTCAATATGGATGGGCTTATGGTAACCGATTTGGGATTGGATGCTGTAAAAAGATACAGAAAAGAAGATGGTAAGTTCGTTCAAGCCGAACAAGCATCCATACCGTTTGAAGATGGAGCAGGGCCACGCCATTTTACCTTTGGTAATGAAGGTCAACTACTATACGTCATCAATGAACTGAACAGTACCATTTCCGTTTTTGAAAGGGTTGAGAACGGAAATTACCAGGAGGTTCAAGTGGTTCCAACCTTGGCTCCCGATTTTGATGGAGAAAGCTTTTGTGCCGATCTTCACCTATCACCCGATGGAAAGTTTTTGTACGGTTCCAATCGTGGTGAAAACACCATCGTAATTTTTGCTGTGGATGGTACTTCAGGAAAATTGGAATTGGTCGGAAGGGAATCGGTACGCGGGGATTGGCCCCGAAATTTTTCCATAGATCCAACAGGTGAATTCTTATTGGTCGCCAACAAAAAGACCAGCAACATCGTGGTTTTCAAAAGAGATACGGAAAACGGAACCCTGACTTTTTTGAATGAGACGGAACACCCTAACCCTGTTTGTTTGGTTTTTACAGAATAGATCAAGGATTTAGGTTCAATTGAATCAAGTGGTAGTCCTCCAATTTGGAAGTGTCTATTATTTGATCTGATGTCTCATCGAACATGTCCATTTGAGAATCAGCAACATAGTACATGTGATTGTTGTGAATTGCAAAAGTTGTTGGGATATCCGTTGGGTTCTCAAATGACCCAAGTTTGGATTGCCCAGTAATTTTGGTTCCCGATTTATTTAAGGTAAACTGAAAAATACCATTCTTTTCAGGGTTACGTCGAGCATTCACGATGCAGATCAAAGTATTTTTATAAAACTTCATTCCATCGATTCCCTTGTGGTCATTGGGAAAATTTAGCAGTTTTTTGGTGGCAATATCCAATATGCGGATTCCACTTTTCATTGAAGCAATATAAAGGTACTGCCCATTGTCGGAAACCGTAATTCCGTTCGGGTGCTGTATTTCTGTATTTGAAAAATAGATTTCCAAATGTCCATTTTTCTTATTTTGTGTATATATGGCGGAATGTTCAGAATCCGTGATGTAAAAATTACCGTTATGACCTACAGCTATATCGTTGAGGTAAGATTTATCAAAATTCTTCAATAAATACGTATTGATCAATTGACCGGTCGAAACATCTAACAACAGTAAAATGGATTGGTTGTCCGGACCTGTATGGCTATTGCCCAGAGCAAAAAGTGTATCACCTTTTATGGTCATTCCAAAACCAGAAAGGTAACCAAATTGGTTGCTTTCTATAAAAACTTCAGGTTGCGTACCATCCAGATTGGACCTTACAATTTTGTTTTTAAAAAGGCTGTTCAGATAAACTTTTTGGGAAACAGGATCAATGGCGATGCCCTCTGGAATCAAATCTTTATGAAAATTCAATTTGACACTGTGGTTGCTTTTGGAACAAGATGTTATCAAAACAACTGCTAGAATGAATATTACACGCATGATATTTACTTTTTGGAAAGAAAAACAATCACACCAATCAAAATTAGTCCAGCAAGAACAGTAAAGAATATTTTCCAAAAACTATAAGGTCGTGTGCCCGAAATTTGCCCGTTTTCCCCATTGATAAAAAAATTGTATTCTTTGCCATTGTAGCGATAGGCACTCACGTAAACGGGCAATAGAATATGCTTAAAAGTCTCCTCGGAGAGTTTCATGTCCATGGAAAGCACACGTTGGGTGTCGCCACCAATATCGCGCCTGCACCAAGAATCTGCAATGTCCTTTGCCACCTCTTTGGAATGCAAATGCCCATCTTTTAAGGGGATGGTATATTTTTCGGTAACAAATCCAGATAAAAAACCGCTGTTGAAAGGTTGAAGTTTTTTCAAATCCCAAAAGGCAATTTTTCCAGGGATTCTTCCAGCCTTTTGATGTGATGCCTTGATCAACGTATCGTCCACAAAACCTGAAACTTCTCCAGCGGCTGGATACCATCTGGTTTTACGGACTCGTTGGGTCACCATTTTTCCATTCGAATTACGGACTCTTTTGGTCTCATAATAATATTCCCCGCGCTGACCTGTATAGGAGGCGTACAATTGTGCATCAAAGGTCCAATAGGGCAAATAAAGCCCTTTGGTAAACTGAGGGTCCAGAGAGGCTTTTTTTAAGTTGTTCGGTGCAAACCATAAACGCTTTACCCACTTCTTAAAAATGATGAAGGATTGTTTTTTATCAATTTGAAAAGGGAGCACCGCACCGGGCAATATCCAATTCTCTTTGTAGGCGTCCTCTATAACCAAGGGTTGGCCGCAATACACGCAATGGAGCGATTTGTAGTTTTCTTCCACATGTTGGTCGGCACCGCAATTTTTGCAATGCAGCATGGAGATTTCCTCACTGTGCTTTTGCGAGCCCATTTCCTGTAAAAATGGCTGTAGCTCCAATTCCTCAAACCCGTTTTTGTCCACTTCAATGGACTCTTGGTGGCCACAATATTCACAACTGATACTGGTGGTGCCAGGCTTGTATTTAAGCTCCGCCCCGCAATTGGTGCAGGCTTTTTTGAGTTCGGTCTTTTGGATTTTTTGCTCTTCCATATCTTCATTCCCGTGAAGACGGGAATCTTGATGGTTTAAGGATCCCTGCTTTCACAGGAATGATAGTATAATTAGTGTTCTGTTTGTCATTTCGAAGGAGTTTGCGACTGAGAAATCTAAATTGCAACGCAGGGATTTCTCAATCGTTGCCGAGCAAGCTCATTTCGAAAAGACATTGAATAATAAACTATTCCGTTGGTAAGGGCGGCGGTGTATTGCCTCCCAAGAACGATTTCAACTCATCCACCTCTTTCAAGGCGGTCCATGTGGACATGCCCTGTTTCCAAACCAAACTATCGCGGTTAATGGTCCGCGAAGCAAAAAGGGATTGCATTTGTTCAAAGCTCACGGGGCCGTGCTGTGTTCCGTTGGAAGCATAAAAATACATCGTTTGTGCAGGCATTGGCGGAGGTACTGCTCCACCCGACGATTGCGCCGCTTGTTGTGGGGCTGCTTGCGTGTTTCCGCCCATCATACCGCCCATTTGTTGGGCCAGCACAAATCCCATGCCCATGCCCATTCCGGCACCGGCGGTTCCGCCTTCGTTTTGGGCAGCTGCCTCAATGGCTTTGGCGGTTTTGAATTTGGTTAATTTATCCAAATCAAGCTTATCGATACGGCTGTATTCGAAGATTTCCTTTTTAAGGTCTTCTGGCATGGATACGTTCTCGATGTAGAATTTTTCCAAGGAAATCCCCACGCTTTCAAACTCGGGCGACATGACCTCGCGGCAGGTGTCCGAAAGCTCGGTGGTGTTGGCAGCATAGAGTTCGATGGGCAAATTGGCCTGGCCCACGGTATTCGTGAACCGTGTAGCAATCAAACTTTTTAAGTGCTCGTTGATTTCAAAATTGGTAAAGTTACTGTCCGTACCTACAATATCTTTTATAAACTTTCCAGCATCTGAAATTTTAAAAGCATAGGTCCCGAAAGCTCGGATTTCCACCAGACCAAAGCGGTCATCACTTAAAGTGATGGGGCTTTTGGTCCCCCATTTCTCGTCAGTGAACAAGTGAGTGTTCACAAAATACACCTCCGCTTTAAAAGGAGAGTTGAATCCATATTTCCAGCCCTTTAGAGTGGCCAGAATAGGCAAGTTTTTTGTGGTGAGGTCGTAAGTGCCGGGGGCAAATACATCGGCCAATTGCCCCTCGTTGATAAAAACGGCGGTCTGCCCTTCGCGCACAATCAGTTTGGCTCCATTTTTTATTTCATTTTGATAGCGTTCGAAACGATGGGCAATGGTATCGTCCGTGTAGTCCAGCCACTCAACAATGTCAATAAACTCGTTGCTGAGCTTTTCTTTTATTTTTCCAAAAATATCCATGGTCGTGTTTTTAGTTTAAATGATGCTTAATTTATGAAAAATGAAGATTACTTCCGTTAGATTAGTGTGAAATGACGTCGGATTGTTACAGTTGGCGTGTCATCTGTCAAGTTTTCCTGCCTCCCTCAACATTTCCAACACTTTTTCCTTTGGAAGTGCCTCAATTTTATGCCCATCTCTACCAATCATGGTTTCTCCTGCAAAAAGGGAATTCAGAATAGCTTCCTCGGTCGCTTCGATGGTGGCAAGGAATAGTGGGGTCATGGCCTCATTTCTCAAGGTCGGAACATTTTGAATCGGATTTTCACTCTCATAAGGAATTCGGCATGCCTCTGCCGTAGAAACGGCAATCACGTAATCACCGCTACCATTGCTTGCAATGCCGCCTGTGTGTGAAAGCCCCAACATGGCCCGTTTGGCCAAACGCTCCAAATTTCTGGAGTCCAAGGGGGCGTCGGTGAGTACGACCATCATACAGGAACCATCGGGGGAATATTTAAAACTATCGGAATAATGCCCCAGTTTTTTCCCTACTTCCACTCCAGCTACTTGCAAAACACCTCCAAAATTGGTCTGTACCAATACGCCTACGGTATACCCTCCTGATTGCTTTGGTAATACTCTGGATGATGTTCCGATACCGCCTTTGAAACCAAAACAAATGGTTCCCGTTCCTGCTCCGACACTTCCTTCTGAAACAGGGCCCGTTGATGCATTTTCAATGGCTTTAAGCACATGCTCTTCTGTGATATGACGGCCTCGAATATCGTTGAGGTAGCCATCGTTGGTTTCGCCGACCACGGCATTTATGGAACGGACATTTTCGTTTTCAGGTTGATTGAGCGTATAACCGATTACGGCATTTACAGCCGTGGGAACACTCAAGGTATTGGTCAATATGATAGGTGTTTCCAAGTTGCCCAGCTCTTTGACTTGGGTATATCCTGCCAACTTGCCAAACCCATTGCCCACGTAGATGGCAGCAGGCACTTTTTCCTGAAAGATATTTCCTGAATGGGGTAGAATTGCGGTGATGCCCGTTCGAATATCATATCCTTGGTTTAAAGTAAATTGACCCACTTTTACCCCTGGTACATCTGTAATGGTATTTAAAGTCCCTGGACGCAACACGCCTACTTCAACACCATGATCTCTAAGTCTGCTTTGTGCTAGCATCAATATTGGCAATATGAAAAATAAAAAACAAAAACGATGGTGTAGTCCATTCATAACTGACTTATTGATTTTTCAATGCGCTAACCGTCACCAACAATTGTCCCACATGGCGTTGACTGTGCTCGGCAGCATGGAACAGCAGTCCAATAACCGTTGACGGCAATTTTTTACGCCCCACAAAACGCTTCTCGGTAAGAATGGATTCAGGAGTATTTTTAAAATATTCCAAAGCCTGATTTACCTTTTTTTCAAAATCGGCGATCAATTGTTGGGACCAGGGCGCGGATTCTCCATTGCCTTCATTTTTTAAAAAATGAAATTGCTCTTCGGTCAATCCCTTGTTATCGGCGTAGGTGAGCATACGGTCCAATACTCCGGTAATATGTCGTAAATGAAAGCCAATAGAAGCCCGACCAAATGGATTTTCCCAAAGTTTATCCTCGGGAAAATCCGCTAAATAGGTCTTTATTTCTCGAACAGACTGTAAAAGCGCATGGGCCGCAGGCTGTAACAGTGCTGGTACATCGAGTATGGCACCACTAAGCCAATATTCTTGGGTCGTTGGCATTATCTTTATTTATCTATTTTAAAAATCACGATAATCCCCGGCCAAATATTTGTTGGCTTTTTCTTCTTTGAACTGTGCAGTTTCTGCATCCCAATGCAAGGTTTCTCCTGGAAAACGACCGGCAATGGTGCCCAACAGAATGGTTTCTGTCAATCTTGCGGCATAATCAAAAGGAGCGGTTGTGGTATCCTTCCCCAAACAAGCGTCCACAAATTGATGATAGTGCTTGGGACCTTCGGTAGCATAATTTCGGATGGGTTCACCCAAATTGTGCTCTTCGGATACCTTGGCTATTTCTTTGGAGATATCCACATATTTGCCACGAACGATCTTTTTGGGCAATTGCATAAAGTGGGGCAACAATAAACGTCCTTTGGTTCCGACGAACATGGCTCCTTGTTCTGGCAACTCATTTTCACCAGCAACACCAGCATCCAATGAAATGCTGTTTTCATCACTCTTACCGGAGGTATCTTTGTCCTTTTTCATTTCCATTCCTGGCAACAAAAGGTCTTCGTGCATTTCTGGTGCTCCGGGGCCATCATACCAAACCCATTTCAGGGATTTTCCGGTGTATTCTGTTCCTGGAAACTCGTAGGTTACGGTATTCTTTTCCGGAAAACCGAATCCGTTGGTCGGTCTACATTCCGTTTTAATGGTTCTGGGCACATCCAGATTAAGGGCATTGTACGGAGTGTCAAAAATGTGAACACCCATATCGCCCAAGGTACCGCAACCGTAGTCCATTAACTTTCTCCAGTTGCCCGGGTGGTACATATCATCTTTATAGGGACGTTGTTTTGATGTTCCCAACCAAAGGTTCCAATCCAACTGGTCCGGAACGGGGTCTTCACCCTCTGGTAATGGGCCATCATAACCCCAGTTTTTAGGGGACCACGCATGTACGGTATGCACTTTTCCAATGATGCCGGACTGTATCAAAAGCGTGGCCAGTTTATAGTCGTAAAAGGAATGTACCTGTATGCCCATTTGGGTGACCAGTCCTTTCTCGGCGGCCACCTTTTTCATTTCCCTGGATTCGGAAACGTAGTGGGTCAACGGTTTTTGGCAGTACACGGGCTTGTCCATGTTCATTGCCATCAGGGAAGCCGGGGCATGTGTGTGGTCAGGGGTGGAAACAATTACCGCATCGATTTCGTCCCCCATTTCTTCCAACATGGCACGGTAATCAAAAAAGATACGTGCTCCGGGGTGCATTTTGTGTGCCGTGGATAAGTTGATTGCATCCACATCGCATAGTGCTATCACTTCAACAGCACTATGGGAAGAGACCGCTTTTAAATCCTCCATTCCCATGTTACCGACCCCAATATGGGCGGTGCGAAGTTTGTCTTTTGGGAATCCTGCCTTTAAAATTGAAGGTGCCAGCATAATACCGAGCGCCCCAACACTACTTTTTTTTAAAAATTCTCTTTTGTTCATGGTCTGGAGGTTATAGTTTTTTAATTTTTATGTTTCTGAACCAAATTGGACTTGAATGGTCCTGCAGGGCAATGTACCCAGTTTTGTATTTTCCATAATCAGGGGCGTTGTCCCATTTTCCCGATGCTTTTTTTGCATTCCATTCTTCTGACCAAGGGACAAATTCCAATAATTTTTTGCCATTGAGCCAGTGTTCCACCTTTTCGGGAGTGAACACGATTTTGGAGGAATTCCATTCACCGACCGGATTAAGGTTTTTTTGCGATTCATCGGCCGTGTGCATGGCATAATCGGCCCCTGTTTTTTGCCAGTCTTGCAGCAGTTCTGGGTGCTCTGCACCAAATTGAGAGTTGTACCCTGTAAGATCATGGATGTTCCCATAGTTTTCATCATCTATAATTTGATATTCCGGTGCAACCACGGGAGGACCATCATACCCTTCTTTTACATGATAAAAAATTCCGCTATTGGCTCCCTCAGGTATTCTCCATTCAAGGTAGAGTTCGAAATTATCGAACTCTTCGGCTCCGTAAATAATATCCTTTCCACCGGTATAGTCCTGTTCCAGTCCCAGTTCGGTATCAAAAGTGAGGATACTGTCTCGTATGGTCCATCCAGGGGGCAGGGAGTCCATTCCGTACCCTCGCCAGCCTTCCAGACTGGAGCCATCAAAAAGATAGATCCATTCTAATTCTTCCTTTTCGGGCTCTGGGATTGCTGTTTCTTCTTTTTTGTTTGTTTGATTTTTGCAGGCGGTTATCGCCAGAATCAAAATGGCGACCTTTAAAAATTTAAGCATTGTTTAGTTTTAGGTTTAATAAGCTGGGTTAAAGTACAAAATATTGAACAACTTTTTTTGTGTCTTTTTCACTACATTTAAAGCCGACTAACTCAACACTTTAAAAATGAAGACTTGCTTTTTCAAAATTGGTATGCTTTTGCTTGCCACCACATTATTTATTTCCCCTGCTCATTCTCAGCGCAGGAACAAGAAACAAAGTTCGCCCGAATACCCTCAAGAACTTTACTCCAGTTTGGAATACCGATTGATCGGTCCTTTTCGAGGAGGACGCTCTGGCACAGTTGCCGGTGTACCTGGAGAACCTAACCTATATTATTTCGGTGCCACTGGTGGCGGAGTTTGGAGAACCAAAGATGGAGGCCGCACCTGGGAAAATATTTCCGACGGTTATTTTGGAGGAAGTATCGGTGCCGTTGAGGTAGCGCAAAGCGACCATAATGTAATTTATGTAGGTGGAGGTGAGCAGACCGTTCGCGGTAACGTGTCTTCAGGTTACGGTGTTTGGAAGACCGAGGATGCCGGGAAAACATGGAAATCTTTGGGATTGGACAAAAGCCGTCATATTTCCAGAATGAGAATTCATCCCCAAGATCACAACATCGTGTACGCCGCCGTGATGGGCAATCTGTATAAACCTACTGAAGAGCGTGGTGTTTACAAGAGTACGGATGGTGGAGAGACTTGGAAAAAAGTGCTTTATGCCAATGATATGGCAGGAGCTGTTGATCTTACTTTTGACCCCAACAACCCAAGAATTTTATATGCATCTACTTGGAGAATTGAACGTACACCCTACAGCTTGAATAGTGGAGGGGAAGGTTCTGCACTTTGGAAGAGTACTGATAGCGGTGAAACGTGGACCGAAATTTCCAATAACAAAGGCTTTGCAACCGATACATTGGGAATTATTGGCGTGGCCGTATCTCCCAAAAACAGTAACAGGGTTTGGGCCATGGTGGAAAACAAGGAAAAAGGAGGATTGTATCGTTCCGAAGATGCAGGAAAAACTTGGTCGCTGATCAATAGTGACAGAAGCCTAAGACAACGTGCTTGGTACTACACCAGAATTTATGCGGACACCAATGATGAGGATGTTGTATATGTGCTCAATGTAAGCTATCATAAAAGTACCGATGGAGGAAAAACGTTTGAATCTAACAATGCTCCCCACGGTGACCATCATGATTTATGGATAGCTCCAGAAGATTCCGATCGTATGATCATGGCAGATGACGGTGGAGCTCAAGTGAGTTACGATGGCGGAGAAACATGGAGTACCTATCACAACCAACCTACGGCACAATTTTATAGGGTCACTACGGACAATGCTTTTCCATACCGTATTTATGTGGCGCAACAGGACAACTCTACCCTTAGAATCAATTATAGGAGTGATGATGGTTCCATAGGTGAGGATGATTGGGAAGAAACCGCTGGTGGTGAATCTGCCCATATTGCAGTGGACCCCGAGAATAACGACATTGTTTATGGGGGTAGTTACGGTGGTTTGTTGACACGTGTCAATCATGAGAAGAATACGGCAAGGGCCGTCAATGTATGGCCAGATAACCCCATGGGCCATGGTGCCGAAGGGATGAAGTACCGTTTTCAGTGGAACTTCCCCATCATGTTCAGTAAGCACGACCCTAATAAACTCTATACCTTCTCCAACCATGTGCATATGACCACTAATGAAGGTCAGAGTTGGGAACTGTTGAGTGGCGACCTCACCAGGAACGACCCCACAAAATTGGTGTCCAGTGGCGGACCCATTACACAGGATAATACGAGTGTGGAATATTACTGTACCATTTTCGCGGCCAACGAAAGTCCATTGAAAGAAGGATTGCTTTGGGTCGGTAGTGATGATGGACTTATCCATGTGACCAAGGATGGAGGCCAAACATGGGAAAATGTAACTCCGCCGAGTATGCCAGAATGGAACATGATCAACAGTATCGAGCCTTCCACTTTTGATGAAGGTACTTGCTACGTCGCTGCAACGCGGTATAAACTAGGCGATTTTGCTCCGTACCTTTACAAGACCACCGATTATGGTAAAACTTGGACCAAAATCACCAACGGAATCGAAGATGAGCACTTTACCCGTGTGGTAAGGGAGGACCCGAAAAGAAAAGGATTGCTGTATGCAGGAACCGAAACGGGAATGTACATTTCTTTCAACGATGGTGCCGATTGGGAAAAATTCCAGTTGAACTTGCCCATAGTGCCTATCACCGATTTGGCCATTAAGGACAACAATTTGATCGTAGCCACCCAAGGTAGAAGCGTTTGGGTTATTGATGACCTTACCGTACTTCATCAATTGGATGATGTGAAAAAATCGGCCGATGCCATTTTGTACAAACCAAGGGACAGCTATAGAACCAAAGGAAGAGCTTCAAGCAGACCATCAAAAACAGAAGGGGAAAACCTGCCGAATGGTGTAATCACCCATTTTTATTTAAAGGATTTCTCGGAAAAGGACAGTATTGCCCTGACCTACTCCAAAATGAATGGCGATACGTTGGAAACCTACAGCACTTACGCCAAGGAAAAGGACAAAAAACTGGAAGCTAAGAAAGGCGGGAACACCTATGTGTGGGATACCCGTGGCAAAGGTGCTGAAAGATTGGACGGCATGATTCTATGGTGGGCCAACTTAAATGGACCCAAAGCAGTACCTGGAACATACAAGGTCACGCTGAACGTAAACGGTGAGACCCAGACCGAAAACTTTACCATTCTTCCCGATCCAAGGGCAGAGGTCACTGCGGCCGATATGCAGAAACAGTACGATTTCATCACCGAGGTGAACGAGACCGTGGACAGGGCGCACCAATCCATCAAAAAGATTAGGACGATCAACGGCAAACTGGACGACTTCATCAAAAAGTATAAAGATGATGAAGCTACGAAGGCCTTGGTAGAGAAAGCCAAAAAGATGAAGGAAGAATTCGGGTCCATTGAAAAGGAGCTCTATCAGACCAAGAACAGAAGTAATCAAGACCCATTGAACTTCCCTATCAAATTGACCAACAAATTGGCGCATTTGAACAGCTTGGTTTCTATTGACGATTTCCCCCCAACAGAGCAGGACATTGCCGTGAAAAATGAAATTGGTGGTCAAATCAAAGAACAATTGGAAGCCTTTGATGCTTTGGTCGACAAGGAGATTTCAGCCTTCAACGAAGAATTTAATCAACTCAAATTGGATTATTTGAGCATCGAGGAATAGTAATACGGCCCCTATGTTTTTGCATAGGGGCTTTTAGATTGTAGACCACCTACCAATAATACAAATCAACCATCACAATGAAAAGAGGATTTCTTTTTTTGCTGAGTGCAGTTTTTGGATCGCTCACTTTTGCACAGACCGCCAACGATTATTTTGAACCCATGAAATTTAGGAACATTGGTCCTTTTAGGGGTGGACGTTCCGTAACAGCGAGTGGCGTAGTGGGAGACCCTTTGACCTATTACATGGGTACAACGGGAGGTGGCCTTTGGAAGACCACCAATGCCGGAGGCCTTTGGGAAAACATTTCGGACGGTTTTTTTGAAATGGGCTCTGTGGGTGCTGTCGCTGTGTCCCAGTCCAATTCCAATATTGTGTACTGTGGCATGGGCGAGCATGCCCCGAGGGGAGTAATGACCTCTTATGGTGATGGCATGTACAGATCCAACGACGCAGGAAAAACATGGATCAAGTTGGGCCTTGCAAAGACACAGCATATTTCGCGGATCATTATCCACCCGACCAATCCCGATATTGTCTACGTAGCTGCGCAAGGGGCATTGTACGCCCCAAATGAAGAACGAGGAGTGTATCGGTCCACGGACGGTGGAAAAACGTGGGAGAAGATTCTTTATGTAGACCAAGGTACGGGAGCAGCCGAACTTTCCATGGATGCCAACAATCCATTGGTGTTGTACGCGGCCATGTGGGAGCATCAACGAAAACCAAATAAAGTGATCAGTGGCGGGCCTGGAAGCGGATTGTACAAAAGTACCGATGGCGGCAACACTTGGAAAGAAATGACCAAAGGGCTACCCGAAGAAAAAGGGAAAATGGCCATTGCGGTGAGCGCCGCCAATTCCAATAAGGTGTACGCATTGGTAGAAAGTGATTCCGATCAAGATAAAGGTGGCTTGTTCGTTTCCAATGATGCAGGGGATAGCTGGCACATGGTAAGTGGCGACAACCGTTTGGTACAGCGTGCTTGGTATTATATCGAAGTATTTGCCGACCCCAATGATGAAGATACCGTCTATGTGCTAAGTGCTTCCATGTTCCGTTCCGAAGATGGCGGAAAAACATGGGAAACCATATCCGTTCCCCATGGCGATACCCACGACTTGTGGATCAACCCAAACAATTCCAAAAACATTCTTTTGGCAGATGATGGCGGTGCAACCATTTCCTTTGATTATGGGGAGAATTGGACGCTTCAGGACAATATGCCCACAGCCCAGTTTTACCGTATCAATACAGACAACTTGTTTCCCTATAACATTTACGGTGGACAGCAGGACAACACCTCGGTAAAGATTGCAAGTCTTTCTATGGGCCGATGGAGTATCAACCAAGAAGATTGGCATTATTCCGCAGGGGGCGAGAGCGCCTTTTTGGGTTTTGATCCCGATAATCCACGTTATGTGATGGGTGGAAGTTATTTGGGAACCATCGAACTGTTGGATATGGAATCCAAAATGTCCAGCAACGTGATGGCGGCACCCATTCAATACTTGGGACACGATGCCCGCGATATGAAATATCTGTATAATTGGAACGCACCCATTATTTGGTCCAAGCATGAACCTGGAACATTTTATCACGGAGCACAACTGGTTTTGCGAACCAGGGACAATGGAGTGACTTGGGAAGAAATATCCCCTGACCTCACCAGAGATCAAGACGAACTGCAAGGAAAAGGTGGTGGTCCCTACACCAACGAAGCTGTTGGAGCCGAAAACTACGGTACCCTGGCCTATCTGATTGAATCACCGCATGAAGCGGGCGTTTTGATCACGGGAAGTGATGATGGGTTGGTACACATCACTAAAAACGGAGGAGAATCATGGGAAGATATTACCCCGAAGGGCTTAAAGGAATGTTTGGTGAACGCCATTGAAGTATCGCCTCATGACCCAAGCACTATCTACATTGCCACCACCCGATATAAATTCAACGACTATACACCTGGATTGTACAAAAGTACCGACTATGGAAAAAGTTGGACAAACATTAGCGAAGGAATTCCCTACGGAGCCTTTACCCGGGTGGTTCGGGAAGACCAAGAACAGAAAGGATTGTTATATGCAGGTACCGAGAAGGGTCTTTATGCATCGTGGAACAATGGCAAAACATGGGAGGCCCTGCAACTGAATTTACCCAAAACACCGATTACCGACCTAAAAGTGCATCAAGGGGATTTGATCGTGGCAACATCGGGAAGGAGTTTTTGGATTTTGGACAACATCAACCTGCTTTCCCAATACAAGGGAAATACAGGTGAGTTGAAAATTTATAAGCCGGAAGAAGCCATTCATGGATATTGGGGAAGTCCGCTCAGCAGTAGTTCCAAAAGTGTGACAGGCACCAATCCATATGAAGGAGTTAACCCGGCCAATGGTATGGTGATATATTACAATCTTCCAAAGGAAATGGATTCGACCGAAGTGACCATGGAAATTCTGGACCAGGCGGGTAAATTGGTCCGTAGCTTTACCTCCAAGAAAGATGATAGTTATATTCCCCACAACGGCGGCGGTGCCCCGCCCAAACCAGTTTTGGGGACGGATAAAGGGCTTAATCGTTTTGTTTGGGATTTAAAAACTCCCATTGTCCCAGGCGTACCCGGGGTATATATCGAGGCGGACTTTTCAGGACATAAAGTGCCACCGGGCACATACACCATTAATTTGAAAGCAGGAGATAAAATGGTTTCCACAGTAGGCGCCATTGTTCCTACGCCGAATACCAACATGACAGAGGAGCGTTTTAAAGAGTATCATTCCATAATGATGGATTTTGAGAAGAAGTTGACGGATATGCACAACAAAGTGAACAAGTTGAAAGAAGTGCAAGGTCAGCTGGAGACCCTTTTGAAGGATTTGGACAATGAGGTGCTTAAAAAGGAAGGCCAAGCATTGCTGGATAAATTAAAGGAATGGGATGGCGAAATGGTCCAGCGTAAATCACAAGCGTATGATGATGTGGAGAACTTTCCCAACAAGTTTACCGCAGAATATCTGTTTGTGATGAACCATAGCAACAGCGCTTTACCACAGATCAATCAACCATCAAAGGATAGAAAAGCGGAGCTGGATGCACAATGGGTGGGATTAAAACGGCGTGCAGAAGCACTGATGAATTCAGAAATACCTAATTTTAACGCCAAACTTTGGGAGAATGGCATCGGCGCCATTCGAATGTAACATCTAAAAAACAGGTCAATTGTTGTATCCCTACATAAAATCGTTGCACCTCATATTTGTGGTGACCTGGTTTGCGGGTCTGTTCTACATTCCCAGGCTCTTTATTTATCATATTGAGGCTTGGCAAAAACCATCGCCCGACAAGGAGATATTGTCCGAACAACTCAAGTTGATGACAAAGCGGCTTTGGTATATCATCACTTGGCCATCGGCAATTTTGTGCACGCTTACGGCCATTTGGTTGTTGATTTTAATGCCAGCATGGTTGCAACAACCTTGGATGCATGTAAAATTGGCGTTTGTGCTACTGCTTTTTGTATATCATTTTAAATGCCATCAAATTTTTAAACAGCTACAGCGCGATGAGGTCAAATACACCTCAAAATTTATGCGGATATGGAACGAAGTGGCGACCATTATTCTTTTTGCCGTGGTCTTTTTGGTGGTACTAAAAAGTGCCTTTAATTGGATTTACGGCATAGTGGGCATGTTTGTACTTATGATTCTGTTGATGCTTGGCATTCGATGGTACAAAAAGGTGAGGGACCGTAATCCCAATGCGTAGCAAATCCAACGGATTTGAACTTGGCTCCTGAATTTGCGCTTTGTTTGGCTCGATAATTGCTTAAATTTAATACCAAAATCAAGCGGGCTTGCTAAAAAAACTTTCCTTACGGTCAAGAATATTTATTTCCATGATCACCCTGGTGGTGCTGGCTTCTGTTCTTATTGCTGGGGTCACCGTTTATCAATATAAGGAGCAGGGAAACGATTATCACCAAGAAAGGTTGGAGCGAAAAGAAGAGCAGCTCATCAAGAGTATCAACTATACGCTAAAGGAAACCACTTATCCTGTTACCACCGAAAATTTGCACTTGATTTTTAGCGAGGAGATCTATGAAATCGCGAACATTCAGAATGTAAATTTCAACATTTATGATCTTGAGGGCAATTTGATCAAAAATTCAAGGCCCAGTTTTGATTCGAATACCATTGCCACCTGTTTGGACGCCGAAGTGCTCAATTTTTTAAGGGAAAGCGGGGAAACCAAGTTTGTTGAGGAAAAGAGAGCCGCGGGGGACAACTATCAGGCCATCTATACGTATATCTACGACCTTAAATTTAAACCCATCGGTATATTGAACCTTCCTTATTTTGAGGACAATACCTTCAATAATATGGAACTCAAGGAGTTTCTTTTTAGGCTGGCCATGGTCTATATTCTGATGCTGCTCGTGGCCATTGTTCTGGCTTATTTTATATCAAAATATATTACACGTTCCCTTCAGACCATATCGGACAAGATGAATCGCACGAATCTGACCCGTCAGAACGAGAAAATCTATTTGGAAAGCCCTGGCGAAGAAATTGGTAAACTGGTGGATTCCTATAACCGAATGATCGATGAGCTCGAGGAGAGCGCGGTGAAATTGGCACGTAGCGAACGTGAACAGGCTTGGCGCGAGATGGCCAAGCAAGTGGCGCACGAAATCAAAAACCCGTTAACGCCCCTTCGTCTCACGGTCCAGAGTTTTGAGCGTAAGTTTGATCCCAGTGACCCCGATATACAGAAAAAGGTGAAGGAGTTTTCCAAGACCTTGATCCAACAAATCGATACCATGAGCAATATTGCCACGGCTTTTTCCAGTTTTGCGGACATGCCCGCCCAGCAAAATGAGACCTTGAATGTGGTTAAGGTGGTAAAATTGGCATTGGAGATCTTTAATGAAGACTATATTCATTTTATAGCCGATGAGGAAGAATTGGTGGCCAAATTGGACCGCACCCAATTGATTCGGGTAATTACGAATTTGGTCAAAAATGCCATTCAGGCCATTCCTGAAGTGGAATCTCCACGGATTTTGGTTACGGTGGCAACGGTGGGCGACCGGGTAAAGATTTCTGTTGCCGATAACGGACTGGGTATTCCAGATGAGAACAAACACCGGATTTTTGAGCCCAAGTTTACTACCAAGTCCAGTGGAACTGGCTTAGGGTTGGGCATGGTAAAGAACATTGTGGAAAACTATGGAGGAACCATTACCTTTACTTCAAAAGTTGGGAAAGGCACCGTATTTACCATAGATTTTCCCAAGGAACAGAAGAAATAACGGCAATTTGTACACTTGCCGCCCCAAATAGCGATTGATATGGATTATGAAAACATTTACATTGAAGAAGAAAACAATTTGGCCACTATTACCATAAATAGGCCCAAAAAGCTCAATGCACTCAACAAAAGGACCATAGAAGAGTTACATGTAGCTTTCAAGGAATTGGATGAGGCCCCGGAAACCAAGGTGATCATTATTACGGGAAGCGGGGAAAAGGCTTTTGTGGCAGGTGCCGATATTTCTGAATTTGCCGATTTCTCTGTAAAGGAGGGACGACAATTGGCGGCAACTGGACAACGGACCCTGTTCGATTTCGTTGAAAACCTGTCCACCCCCGTTATCGCTGCAATCAATGGATTTGCATTGGGAGGCGGATTGGAACTGGCCATGGCATGCCATTTTAGGGTAGCCAGCAGTAATGCCAGAATGGGACTTCCGGAAGTATCCTTGGGTCTGGTTCCCGGATATGGAGGCACACAGCGCTTGCCACAGTTGGTGGGCAAGGGCAGGGCCATGGAAATGATCATGACCGCTGGGATGATAGATTCCGATAAGGCCTTTGGCTACGGACTGGTGAACCATGTAGTGGCCAGCGAGGAACTCCTGCCTTTTTGCATCAAAATAGCGAGCAGGATATCGAATAATTCCTCCGTTGCCATAAAACATGCAATAAAAGCGGTAAATGCTGGTTTTAGGTATGATGCTGATGGCTATTCGGCGGAAATTGATGCTTTTGGAACTTGCTTTGGGACCGACGATTTTAAAGAAGGTACCTCTGCATTTTTGGAAAAACGCAAAGCCGATTTCCCTGGATCTTGACCATTGGCCTAACCAAGCCTAATCATGAAAAAATACCTGCTTCTTCTATTTAGCTTTGTGCTGTCGGGCATGGCCGTAAACGCACAAAAAATGCCCGTTTCTTACGATTTTGGTGAAAAATACAAGGACCGTTACCGCTACTCCAATTTAGTGGCCATCGATGAGGACGAATCCGGGGGCTATATTTTGGTGCGCGCCTACTATCAAGGACTTATTCTTAAGCCAAAAGGATATCTCATCGAAAAATACAATAGCGATTTAGAGCTCGTGGAAGAGTACAATTATAAACTCAAGGACCTTGATTTTGTAGATGGATTCCTTAAAAACGGCCAGTTGAATCTTTTGTTTCTAAACTATAACTCAAACAGAGGTGAATACGAATATTGGGCGCACAGTAGCCCAATTATCGATTTCAATTTTCAAGAAAAAAAGTTGCTCTCCATTGCTTCGGAAAAAGTGGATGATCCGGTCGGGAAGAATTATTATAACCGTGATTTCTCGCGCGGATTTACTACGGCTATCCTTTTTAATGAGGAAAAAACAGGTTTTGTGATCAGTACGCATCACAAAAGGGGCAAAAGCAATAAACATATGATCCATATGTACGATACGGCGCTCAATAAAAAGTTCGAGTTCGATTTTTCGGATGAAGTAGAGGAAAAGAACTATGCTTTTGAGAACGTTGCATTTTCAAATGATCTTCAAACCGCATACATAGTAGGCAAGGCTTACTTTAAAAAACGAAGATTTAGGGTCGATGAGAGAAAGTTTCAATATGAATTGATAAAAGTGTCCCAAAGTGAGAGCCAGACACAGTCGTTTGTGGACCCAGGAAAATACCCTGAAGCATTATACCCCGTTTTGATAGAAAACAAACTGGTCTGTACGGGATTTTATGCCGATAGAAAGGACAACAGGTACAATGGCATCGTTTATTTTGATGTAAATCCGAACACAATGGATATTCGTTCTCAGAAATACAATCCCTTTTCGCAGCAATTTATGGATGATAAATTTGGCCGGGAAGAGGATAAGGACATTAAAAACCTTGTTTTCAAAAATGTCGAAGTAACGGAGAACAACGAAATATTCTTTAATGCCGAAGAGTACTTCGTAACCTCGGGCTTGGAAACTACCGGTGCGGGGCAGCGGGTCAAAATCGAACGCTATCACCATAACGATATAGTCAGTGTAAAGCTTGATCAAAATGGTAATATGGAATGGGCGAGGAACATCAACAAAACAGAAGTGACCCAAGGAGATGGCGCATACGCTTCCTACAGCTCGTATTGTAAGGATGGAAATACCTACTTCTTTATCTGTACTGCGGCAGAAAACCCTCAATTGATCAACAACGAACGTTTGATATTTAAACAGGGCTTTAGCCGTAACAGGAATGTGTTTATGATCTCGTTGGATGAGAATGGGGTCATGGACTATGAAAAAATCATTGATCAGCAAGAGGCCAGGTTACCACTTATGGTTTCCAAACCCTTAAAGGATGAGGCAGAGGATAAAATGTTGTTCTATGCCAAAAGAGGAGGCAGAAAGCAACTCGTAAAAGTTGGCTTTAAATAGTTGAGCAATACATAGTTTGATAGTAATGGCCTCCAATGGAGGCTTTTTTTATGATTACCATTTAATTGGACTAGGATATAATCCATATATTTGGAATAAATCCAATATATGTCATTCAATAAATTCTTGAAGGGAAGGGGAGCTCAAAAGAATACGGACAATCGGTTTTTGCAGCATGTATTCGAAATGCGGGACGACTTTTTGGAGTTCTGTCGATTGGAAGGTGAAGAATACGAAAGCAATAAAACCCAGTACATACCCATTTTTCCAAAGACCATCGTTAACAAAGTGGACAGCCCCGATGTGGGCATGGGATATTCCATGAATCCCTACCAAGGTTGCGAGCATGGTTGTATTTATTGCTATGCCAGGAATACACACGAATATTGGGGCTATAGCGCAGGTTTGGATTTTGAGCGTAGAATCTTAGTGAAGAAATCTGCACCAGAGTTGCTGGAGGCAAAAATCAAACATAAAAATTGGAAGGCAAATACCGTAGTGCTTTCGGGGAATACGGATTGTTACCAGCCAGCTGAGCAAAAGTTCGAGATTACACGGAAATGCCTCGAGGTTTTTTTAAGGTATCGCCATCCCGTGGGTATCATCACCAAAAATGCCTTGGTGTTACGGGACTTGGATATTTTAAGGCAACTTAATGAGCATCAATTGGTGGGGGTCAATGTATCGATTACAACTTTGTCCGAAAAAACAAGGCGGAAGCTGGAGCCCAGAACGGCATCCATCCAAAAGCGGCTTAAAACCATCCAAGTTCTATCCGATAACAACATCCCTGTTAACGCCATGCTTGCACCTATGATTCCGGGAATAAATTCGCACGAGTTATTGCCCTTGGCCAAGGCGGTGGCGGACCATGGAGCGCTTTCTTTTGGATTGACGGTGGTACGGCTCAATGGTGCCATTGGACAGATTTTTTCTGACTGGATCAAGAAGGCCATGCCGGACAGGGCGGAGAAGGTACTGCACCAGATTCAGGATTGCCATGGTGGGACGGTCAACGATAGTCGATTTGGAACAAGAACCAAGGGTGAAGGTAAAATTGCCGAGCAAATACACGAAATGGCACAGATTGCAAGGAAACGATATTTTAAGAACAGAAACTTTCCGAGATTGAACATGGAGCTTCATGAACAATACAAAGACGGCCAGATGAAATTATTTTAGCCTCAACCGGCCAAAAAAAAAGGATGTTCGCCTTGTAAAAGATTCGTATTTGCCAAGAATGATAAAACAAAAAATGGCCCAATTTGGGCCATTTTAATATAATTATGGGGAGTTTATTTCAATTCCCAGCCATCACGGTAATCGCGGGTTACCCAATCGTTGGCTTTATCGTAGTTGGTAATCTTCATATTGTCGCCGTCCCAGAAAAGCTTTCTTCTACCAGGAAAACCATATGGATCCCAATCCCCCAGTTTTTTACCTTCCTTAAGTTCTTTGTATTGGTAGGCCTTTACTGCCAAGTTACCCATCAACACGGTCTCTGTAAGCCGTCCCGCTTTTTCAAAATTGGAAGAAGTTGGCGTACCGTTCTGGCAACCATCCACAAAGTTGGCAAAGTGGCCATCTATTCCCCCTGGTACCCTATCATATTTCGGTGCTGGGGATTTGTATAGATCCATCACTTCGGAAGGGAGCAATCTAGCGTTTCGGGAATAGGTATCGCAAATCAAAATGCCTTTATCACCATAAAAAATACTTCCTCCACCGGAATCACCAATGGTCTCATCGTCTTTTAGTTCGTCCGGTAGGTCAGGCTTAAGGCCGCCATCGTACCAATTCAATGCAATGTCCCCATGTTCTTCGTGCTCAAACTTTAAATGGATTTTAGAAGAAGGTGGACAGGAGTGACTATAATCCGCTTCCACAAAATCATCCACCCAAACCGTTGTGCAACTGGCCTCTGCTTCGGTAGGATAGCCTAGATCAAGTACGCTAAAGGGTGTTTCCATAATATGGCACCCCATGTCGCCCAATGCACCCGTTCCGAAATCCCAGAAACCTCTCCATTTAAACGGTAGATAAGCATCGTTGTAGTCTCTCATTTTTGCAGGGCCCAACCAAAGGTCCCAATCCAATCCTTTGGGAATCCTGTCTTTTTTCGTGGGCAGTGGCACCCCCTGCGGCCAAACAGGTCGGTTGGTCCAACAGTCTATGGTATGTACTTTTCCAATGATGCCGGATTCTACCCATTCACGGGCAATTCTGCTTCCATCACTGGATGCTCCTTGGTTCCCCATTTGGGTCACAATGCCCTGCTCTTTTGCCACTTGGGTCATTAATCGAGCTTCGTATATGTTGTGCGTAAGAGGTTTTTCCACGTAGGCATGTTTTTTCTCGCGCATAAAGGGCAAGGAAATGGTCGCATGCGTGTGGTCCGGACTAGCTACGGCAATGGCATCGATGTCACCTAAATGCGCATCAAAGACCTTTCTAAAATCTTTGTATCGTTTTACATCAGGGAATTGCTCGTAGGTTTGTTGTGCACGACGGTCATCCACATCGCAAAAGGCAACAAATTTCACTCTTCCGGTATCGTTCAGGCCATTAATTACTGAATTTCCCCTTCCGCCGACTCCAAATCCGGCCACATAAAGGGTATCGCTGGGAGGAATGTGGGTTTTCCCCAGTACGTGACTGGGTACAATCGAAAATGCTGCCGAAGCAGCGGCGGCATTTCTGATGAATTTTCTTCTTTGCATTATGTTTAGTTTGATATTATGTGAGTCCACAAGATACAAAAAAGGGGAAGAGAAATCCTATGCTTTATGCATCACCGTTCCACTCTTTGTAAAACTGGTCAAGGTAATCCAGCATAAATTGATGACGTGCCTCGGCCAGTTTTTTTCCAGTAGCGGTGTTCATTTTATCTTTGAGCAACAACAGTTTTTCGTAAAAATGGTTGATGGTGGGCGCATTGGAGTTTTTGTATTCTTCTTTGCTCATGTTGAGGTTGGGCGGGACATCCGGATTGTGAAGTTCCCTATTTTTAAAACCTCCGTAGTTGAACGCTCTGGCAATACCAATGGCCCCAATGGCATCCAGTCGGTCGGCATCCTGTACAATTTGAAGCTCTTTAGAGGTAAATGATCCTCCGGTTTTGTCCAGGCTATTTTTAAAGGACATATGCTTGATGATGTTCACTACGTGGTCAATGGTCCGCTCATCAACGGAAAGGGATTCCAGAAAACTTTTGGCAGTTTTTGGCCCAATGCTTTCGTCTCCTCCATGGAATTTTGGGTCTGCAATATCGTGAAGCAAAGCAGCCAATTTTACGACCGTAGCATTTCCTTCTTCATGTTTCAATAGTAGATTGGAGGTATTGAAAACACGCTCAATATGGAACCAATCGTGCCCACCTTCGGCATCTTGGAGCTCTGCCTTTACAAAAGCGATGGTGTGTTGTATAAGTTGTGTTTCCTTCATTAGTTGGTATTGACCCCTCCCACGATGGTGCTTTCTATTTGGGCGATAAGTTCATCGGCTTTGCCTTCATTTTCAATGGGAGGATGTACCTCGAACGTAACCTGGGAACCCAATCCCATGGGAAACTTTCCGTAACGCAACAATTTCCAAGAGTTGTTGATGCTAATGGGCACGATCAAGGCCGAAGGAGCATTCTTCAACATTATTTTAAGCCCGGTCGTTTTGAATGGTTTGGGCACACCGTCCCTGCTTCGGGTACCCTCGGGGAAAATTACGGCACTTCGGTTGTTCTCATTAATGTACTTGGCCAATTTCTGAAGCTCGGAAATGGACTGTTTAGGGTCTTTTCTATCAATCAGGGCAGAACCACCATGTCTTAAGTTATAAGAAACACTGGGAATCCCTTTTCCCAGCTCTATTTTACTCACAAACTTGGGGTGGTGCTTTCGCATGTACCAAATAATGGGAGGAATGTCGTACATACTTTGGTGATTGGTAACAATGATCAGTGGCCTATCGGTGGGAATGTTTTGTTCGTTTATAAAACGGTATCCGGTACCCAGAACATTGGTGCATCGCATAATGAACCAATTTAATATGGAAACGCTTTTTTTGTGCGCATTGTACCCGAATACTTTTAGGCAAAACCATTGTATGGGATGGAATATGACCAGAACCAGACCAAAAAGCAAAAAGAATAGAACGGTAAGTGGGTAAGACAATAGTTTTAGCACGGATACATATTTAAATTAAGGTAAAAATAAAAAAACCACCCATTTGGGTGGCGTGTTCATATCTTAAATTACCTGATTTTAGCAATGCTCGTTGTATGCTTCCATCAAGTTTTCTGCAATCAGCTCGGCAGGTCTACCTTCAATGTGGTGCCTTTCGATCATGTGAACCAATTCTCCATCTTTGAAAAGGGCCATACTTGGTGAAGAAGGAGGAAAAGGGACCATGTGATTTCTTGCCGTAGCAACGGCTTCCATGTCCACACCGGCAAAAACGGTTACCAAGTTGTTTGGAGTTTTGCTGTTTTGCAAGCTCAATTTAGCGGCTGGCCGTGCATTCGCTGCGGCACAACCACAAACCGAATTCACCACTACCAAAGTAGTTCCATCCTTTTTTAGAGCTTCGTTTACGGCTTCACTTGTATGTAGTTCTTCAAACCCGGCACTGGCCAAGTCTTCGCGCATAGGTTTTACCAATTCTTCTGGATACATAGACTTCTTTTTGATTATGTTACAAAGATACGGTATTGTGAGGATTTTTTCATCACCGTTAACATTGCATAAAGCTTTGTTTGTTAATCAAACCCCTATCTTTGCGCTTTAAATTTTGAAACATGATCAAGTGGATAGCCGCCTTGCTCGGTTATTTTATGTTTAGATTTCCAGGTGCGGTATTAGGGTTTATCGTAGGGACCTTTCTGGATAATTTTGGAGGTTCCGGAAAAAGGACTGGCTCCATTTTTGAAAATGTGACCCGACAATCCGTTTCCCCGGCCGATTTTGAATTGAACTTACTCTCACTTTGCTCCATCATTATTAAGGCCGACGGGCAGGTGAACCAGCGGGAGCTCGATTATGTGCGACAATATTTTTTGAGCACCTATGGCAAAGAAAAAGCGAACGCCATTTTCAGGACCTTCAACGAGGTAATTAAAAAGAGGGAGATATCGGCGCAGCGCATCTGTACTTTTATGGTGCAGCGTACCCGATACGAAGTTCGCTTGCAAATGCTTCACTTTTTGTTCGGTATTGCCCAATCCGATGGACAGGTAAGTAAGGCCGAGATTGAAAAATTAAGAGAGATTGCTGGATATTTTCGGGTCAACCAACACGATTTTGAGAGCATCATGGCCATGTTCATCAAATCTACGGACAACGCGTACAAGATTTTGGAAATCGAGAAGACCGCTACCGATGATGAGGTGAAAAAGGCGTATCGAAATATGGCCAAAAAATACCATCCCGACCGCGTGGTAACCGAAAATGAGGCCATTCGCAAAGGGGCCGAAGAAAAGTTCAAAGAAGTACAAAAGGCCTACGAGACCATTCAAAAGGAAAGGGGCATTTCCTAAACGGTGGCCAAACTCTTTTTTCGCTTACTCTTCTTTTTAAGTTTGTTTATGTAAATGATAGTTCCTGTGATGGGTAAACTGGTCGCGATCAAGCAGGCCAAGAAGTATATCCATTTGCTAAACGTTCCAAAAATGGTTCCTGTATGGATGGGCTTGATTGCCGACGCAATTTTAACGTTTAGCGGTTTATCCGCATAGATTTCTTTGCTGACCACCTCCCCGGAAGTATGAATTTGCAGTCTGTCTTGCGCAATGGTTGACCAAGAATTGTCCGCCAGTTTTCTAAAACTGTACATGGGGTTCTCATCACTTGGCAGACCAATGGATAGGAATCCTTTGTAATCCAGTTCTCTGTTTGCAAGGGCGATGGCTTCTTCCAAGCTGATTGATTTTTCGTTGTCGAAACTTTCCAAATCAATTTCCGGACCTCCACCACGGTTCCCGAACACCCGAGTGCCCATAATGACACTTAAACCGTCCCTGTAACCTTCGAACGACCAGCAGAGGCCTGTAATGCCCATAATCAAAATCAAGATACAGGCATAAAAGCCCAAAGTGTTGTGCAAATCGTGATTGATACGCTTCCAGTTGGCATTGGTCCTTATCTTAAAGCCAGCTTTCACGGTTTTCCATTTTATCTTTTTAGGGAACCATAGCACAATTCCGGAAATGGCCAATATCATAAAAATAATGGTGGCAATGCCTACTATGGGCCTTCCCAACTTAATGTCCATCATTAACCATCTGTGCATACGGAACATACTGAACATAAACTTGTCTATTCCCGTATCTTCAGGGGCTAAAAGTTCCGCGGTGTAAGGGTTTATCTCGTATGTTGTTCCCCTTCGCTGCTTGGGGTCTTCTTTAATGGAAAATTCATACGGAGAGGTTTCATCGGTTGGAATGGTGATGGATGTGAGAATTCCTTTTTCTTGGATTGCAGGGTCATTTATCAAATTGGAAATTGATTTTTTGGTTCCTACGGCCTCAACCTTCATGTCCTTTTTGAACCAGCCCTCGATTTCTTCCTCAAAAGTTAGAATTGTTCCGCTTAGGCAGACCAAGAACAAAATGATACCGCTAACGAGCCCCAACCATAGGTGAACGTCGTTGATAAAGTCTCTGATTCCGTATTTCTTATTTTTTCCCATACCGATTATTAAGCGCTCATGTTATTTCAACTGGATTAAATGAATCAAATTCCGGTATACGACTGCACATCTGTTCAATCGTTTAATTGATTTAATGTTGAAATCCAATTTTCGCAAATATAATGGCTGGTCCCTAAAACAGAATCATTATTTGGATTAATTTAAAATAAATTCCAAGGTGTTTACCGGCTTTTGGATGAGGAAATGTTTTTTATTGGTAAATTTGAAAACAAAACTTCATGCAAGAATTTCTGTTCTACATAAAATTGGGACTTACCCATGTTTTGGATTTTGGAGCCTACGATCATATCTTATTCTTGTCGGCCCTTGCAGTTCCGTTCACTTTTAAAAGTTGGAAAAAGGTACTGGTCTTGGCCACTATTTTCACCATTGCCCATTGTACATCGTTGGCATTGTCCGTGTATGAGGTGGCTACGGCAGATGTTGGTCTTATTGAGTTTTTGATACCGGTCACCATTTTGCTTACGGCCTTGTTCAATTTTGCGTATGTGTTCAAAGAATCCCTAGATATTGGTCTTTTTCTGCATATTTTGTCCACAGCTTTTTTTGGTTTGATACACGGTTTTGGATTTTCCAACTATTTTAAGATGTTGATGGCCGAAGAAGAGGACAAGATTACCCCTCTATTAGGTTTTGCGACCGGTATAGAATTATCGCAAGTGACCATCATATTGGTTGTGTTGGCTATTGCCTATGTAGTTTTAGGTCTTTTGAAGGTAAAACGGTCTATTTATATTACGGTCGCTTCAATTTTGATCATAGCCATTACAATACCCTTGCTCATAGCAACGTTCCCCATATAGGCCCTTAGTTAAAATTTATTGAAGAAGGTTGTGAGGGTCTATCAAAGCAGGTATATTTATTTAATTATCAGCGTTTTTTTGATTTATGAAGGCGAGCAAACAAGAAAAGTACGATAAAGCCTATTTGAGGATGGCCCAAGAATGGGGGAAATTATCGTATTGTAAAAGAAGGCAGGTCGGAGCTATTATAGTTAAGGACAGGATGATCATTTCCGATGGGTACAATGGTACCCCAACAGGATTTGAAAATTATTGTGAAGATGAGGAAGGGTACACCAAATGGTATGTCCTTCACGCTGAAGCCAATGCAATTCTTAAAGTCGCCTCTTCAACGCAGTCTTGCGAGGGTGCCACATTATATATCACATTGTCCCCATGCAGGGAGTGCAGCAAGCTAGTGCACCAAGCTGGCATAAAACGTGTGGTATACCAGAGTGCATATAAAGATGACTCTGGAATAAAATTTCTGGAAAGGGCAGGTGTGGAGATTGTTCATTTGCCAGTTCTGGAAGAAATGGTTTAAGACCATATTGCTATATGAAAAAGATTAAAGGATATATTTGGCCCACCCTACTTGCTTTGGCAGTAGCCATAGGTATTTTTATAGGGGGCAAACTCCATTTTAACGATTCCCCGGAGAAGCTCTTCTCCACCAATTCAAAAAAGGACAAGCTCAACCGGCTTATCGATTATATTGACTACGAGTATGTGGATGATGTAGATACCGATAGCATCGTGGATGTAACGGTCAATAATATTTTGGGCAAGTTGGACCCTCATTCTGTATATATTCCAAAGGATGAAATGAAGGATGTCGCCGAAAGCATGAAGGGCGATTTTGCGGGAATAGGAGTTAGCTTTTATATGTACCGGGACACTATTACCGTGATAAGAACCATCAAGAACGGCCCCAGTTACATCAGCGGTATAAAACCTGGCGATCGTATTCTTATGGCCGACACCGATACACTGTACGGTAAAAGAATAGTTAACGATGATGTGGTCTCTACCCTAAAGGGCAAAATAGGTACCAAGGTCAATCTGAAAGTTTATAGAAAAACGGAAAACAAGATGATCAATATGTCCGTGGTCCGTGATCGGGTTCCCATCAGAAGTGTGGAGGCCTATTATATGCTGACCAAGGATATGGGCTATATTAAAATAAACCGTTTTGCCGAATCCACGTTTGATGAGTTCAAAGATGCTTTGCGCAAATTGAAACTAAGAGGCGCTGAAAAACTGACCTTGGACCTTAGGGACAACCCTGGAGGCTATTTGGGCATAGCCGAAAAATTGGCAGACGAGTTTTTGGGGGATGATAAGCTTATTTTATTTACAAAAAACAAAAAGGGAAGAGTCAAAAAAGCTTACGCTACTAAAAAAGGTGATTTTGAAAATAGAGAGGTATATGTTCTTATCAACGAACGCTCGGCATCTGCCAGTGAGATTATTGCAGGAGCTTTACAGGACAACGATATAGGCACCATTGTGGGACGCCGTTCGTTCGGAAAAGGATTGGTACAGCGAGAAATGGATTTGGGCGACGGGTCTGCCGTTCGTTTGACCGTTTCACGCTATTATACCCCAACGGGGCGATCCATCCAAAAATCCTATAAAGACGGGAACCATGACTATTACCAAAGGTTTATGGAGCGCTATGCAAGTGGCGAACTTCAGTCGGCGGACAGTATCAAGGTGGCGGACTCATTAAAGTTTGTTACACCCAAAGGCAAAGTAGTTTATGGAGGTGGAGGAATCATCCCCGATGTTTTTGTTCCGATCGGGAACAATCAGGAGGAGGCCATCGAGAGTATGGACGATACCTATCAGTTTTTCGCACGTTTTGTGTTCGAGCATTTAGAAGAGGACAGAACCATGTACGATAGTTATGAACAGAACCAATTTTTGGACGAATTCCAAGTGGACGATATCCTTTTTGATAACTTTATCCAATTTGTACTGGACCGTAAGATAAAACTGGATTTTTATGCCTACGAGGACAAGATCAAGGCGTTCATAAAGGCGAATATTGCGGAACAACTGTATTCGCCAAACCTATCGGCCCAAATAAAAGGAGAGTACGACCCAATGCTCAAAAAAGTAAAGGCTTTGGACAAGGCCAAGATTGATGAATCCCAACTAGGGGCAATAGACATCAAGCCTTAACTTACTTCTTCAGTTTTTTGTCAATCTTTTTGGAAGTCATAAAAATCAACATCAATACAATGGCACATAAAGAAGCTACGATTCCTATTAGGGCAATCGTACTGTCACCTTGTATTGGATTTTCAAAATCTACCAAAGTCACGTTGTAGGCGATAAGACCCAACGCCAGTAGTATCAAAATTAAAGCAAATGTCCTGTTCATGTCAATGTTTTAAGCACCGTGCGATAGTAGCCCGTTTACATTGGTCACAAAAAGCTTTACGGCAATAGCCATAAGAATCACTCCAAATACTTTGCGGATAATGTTAAGTCCGTTTTTGCCTAAAATACGTTCAATCCGGGCACTGGATTTAAGCACGATGTACACAAAGATAACGTTTATAATAATGGCCACTATAATGTTCTCCACATGGTATTCCGCTCGCAAGGACAAAATAGAAGTAAGCGTCCCCGCACCCGCGATCAACGGGAAGGCAATGGGCACAATGGAAGCAGTTTCCGGTTCATCGTCTTTATAGAGCGAGATTCCCAAAATCATTTCAATGGCAAGGAAAAAGATGATAAAGGCCCCAGCGACAGCAAAGGAGTTTACATCGATTCCTATCAAAGAAAGAATGCTTTCTCCAACGAAAAGAAAAGCAATCATGATCGAAATGGCCACGATGGAAGCCTTTTCCGATTGTACATGACCCACCTTGCTTCTGAGCGATAAAATAATAGGGATACTTCCTAAAATATCGATTACGGCAAACAATACCATTCCAGCGGTCGCTATTTCCTTAAAATTAAAATTCATGGCGTCTTTTTTTTGGACGGCAAATTTACGGGTAAAAAACACTTTTGGATCATATAAAGTGTTTATAAATCATCAATTTTTTGGTTTTGATTTACCTTTGCCCAAAAAGTAAGGACATATTATGTTCCAGATAGGAAAAACCATAGTATCCGAAGAGATACTGGAAAATGATTTTGTTTGCAATCTGAATGCTTGCAAAGGAGCTTGTTGTGTGGGTGGCGAGTATGGTGCACCGTTGGAGGATTCCGAGACGGACAAGTTACTCAATATTTATGATGAGGTAAAGCCCTTTTTGCGCCCGGAAGGTATTGCTGCCATTGAAGAACATGGGGTTTTTGTAAAAGGAGAGGATGGTGAATGGGAAACCCCTTTGGTGAACAATAATGAATGCGCTTATGTGGTTTTTTCTGATGATGGCATAGCCAAATGTGGACTGGAAGCTGCTTATGAGGCCGGTGCCACCAAATGGAAAAAACCTATTTCGTGCTATCTGTATCCGGTTCGTACAAGGGAATATTCGGAGTTTACCGCAGTCAATTACCATAAATGGGAAATCTGTGACCCGGCTTGCTCCTTGGGTAAGGAATTGAAAGTCCCTATCTACAAGTTTGTAAAAGATGCTTTGATCAAAAAGTTCGGAAAGGCCTGGTACAGGGAATTGGAGGAAGTAGCTGCAGAAAAGACTAGATAGTGGGGATGTCCAGCACAACTTTGGTTCCAATGGGATCACCGTTCTCATCGAACAGGTCCAAGATATCCACATCAAATTTGTTTTGATAGTCTTTGGCAAAATTGGCCAATCGTTCCTTGGTAATGCGAATACCCAAGGATTTCCTTTTTAGCACACGGTTTTCTTTGTTTACCTCGGCCATGGTTCGCCCAACACCATTGTCCACAATTTCAATTGTAACGTGTCCTCGGTCCTTGTGTTTCACGTTAATTTGAATTTTCTTTTCTCCTTCTTTGGGAGATAGGCCATGCCAAAGGGAGTTTTCCAAAAAAGGCTGAAGTGTCAAAGATGGAATTTTGATATTATCTATATTGATGTTCTTTTCTACTTCTATTTTAAAATCTATTTCGTTGGAGAACCGGATATTTTCGATATTCATGTATAGCTCCATGGTTCCCAGTTCTTCGGATAGCGGGATTTCCTTTTGGGAAGATGCTTCTAGAATTTTTCGGACAAGTTTGGAGAACTTGTTCAGATAATGAACGGCATTTTTTTGCTCGTTGTTTATAATATACAGCTTAATCGAGTTCAAGGAGTTGAACAAGAAATGGGGGTTCATTTGGCTGCGCAGCATTTGTTGCTCCAAAGTGAGTACCCTCTTCTCGTTCTTACTCTGGTATTGTCGGTAAAGAATGTAGAGTATGGATGAAATAAGCCCAACGATCAATGCACTTACCAGAAGAGTTGTCTGATTTTTTTTAAGCCTTAGCCGAACGATTTCATTTTCTTTCGCCAAAACTGCGATTTGGCTGTTCTTCTTGTCGTTTTCGTACCTAACGATAATATCGTTCATGTACCGTAGGTTGGTTGCACTGGAAATCTCCTTTTCGTGTTCACTGGCCTTTTTGTAAAACTCATAGGCTTTTTTAAAATCACCTTTGGCGTTTTCTAGATCGGACATCTTTTCGTACGCATACAAAATATTGCTGGGCATATTTCGGTTTTGCGCCATTGTAAGTCCTTTTTGGATAAAGGTTTCTGCTTCCTCATAGTTGCCCAATTTGGTATGTGCCCATCCCGTATTGATATACACCAGGCCTGTTACGGAGAAATCGCCTATTTTTTCGGATTCTGAATGTAGGGGCTCTAAAAGTACCAACGCCAAATAGGGCATGTTCTGTTTTAAATAGATTTGGGCCAGACTGTTCTTGCATATAACACGGCCTACTTCCGAATCGATTTCCTCGTTATAGGCCAAGGATTTCCTGTAATTTTCCAGAGCCTCTTCCAAATCGCCCTTTTCCTCTAGGCAATGCCCAATATTTTGATGGTTTATGGCCAACCCCAGTTTGTTGCCCAGTTCCTCTTCCAGTTTCAATGCCCTTCTAAATTGTAATATGGCCAAATCGTACTGCTCCAAAGTTTGGTAAAGGTTTCCAATACCATTCAGGGCAACATTTATACTTCTTTTAATATGGTTGGATGGGTTCTCTATTTGTTCTGCCAGTTCAAGCGCCTTTTGGTGATAATCCAATGCGGTCTTTATCCCATCGGTACGTCTATAGACCACACCTAGCATATTTAAACTGAGTACTTTAAAATCAATGTTGTTCGCTTTTTCAGAGGCGGCCAAGGCTTGTTCGTGCAATGCTACGGCCTGTTCATATTGGGAAAAGTTCCGATACTTCATGCCCAATTGGTTCAAGGCATAAGATTGTCCTTCTAGATAGTCGTTTTTTTTGCTAAAGTCGGCAAAGTATCTTAATAAGGAGGTGTCCCGTTTTTCGGAAGATAGCTCTTCATCCAGTGCCTCGTAGGTCTTGGGTTTAAGTTTTACCAGTATTTCCGTTTTGTCAATAAACTCGTCGGAGAGATTTTGAGCGTGTAAAGTATATAAAAAGGAGAACAGCAAAAAGGTGACCAGAGACCCGGTTCGCGCTCGATGCAGGTTTTTGATAAGGAGGAACTTTACTATAGGCACGGGAACATTTTGAGATTATAGCATATCCAAAAAGTCGGATTTTTTTTGCCGGGAAACAGGGATTTTATGATTGGATTCCAGAACCACATAGCCGTCGGTTTTGAGGAATTCTTTTATTTTGTTGAGATTGATTATATATGAGTTGTGTATTCTAAAAAAGCTGCTTTCTGGCAACAAAGCATTGACTTCCTTCAATTTTTTCGTGAGAAGGATTTTTTGTCCATCCTTTAAAAAAATAGTACTGTAATTACCATCCGATTCTGCATACAGGATTTCATCGCTGTTCAAAAAGACCAATTTACCGTCCGTATTGATGGTTATTTTTTTGCTTTGCGATTCCGAATTAAAGTTAAGAAGAATTCTTTCCAAGCGTTCAACGGTCAAATTTTTAGCGTTGAACTTTTTTATTTTGGCTATGGTTTCCTCCAGATCATCCGAGTCTATGGGTTTTAGGAGATAGTCGATGGCCTCATTTTTTAGGGCCTGCAGGGCATATTGGTTATAGGCTGTAGTAATGACTACCGGAAAATCCTTGTTTTTCAAGTTTTTTATAAACTGGAACCCGTCCATTGCGGGCATTTCAATATCCAAAAATAGACAATCGGGAGTGTTCTTTTCCAAATAGTCCAAAGCTTCCCTGGCATCTGTAAAAGATGCAATAATATCCACTTCATCGCTCAAGTTGGTAAGTTCCCAGCTTAGGCTTTGGAGGGCTTTTATCTCGTCATCAACTATTACTGCTTCTAGCATAATCTAATATAGGTTATACCAAATTTAGAATTATTCTCTACATGGCAATAAAATAATGTGTTAATGGATATTTAGCACGTATAACTGGTATAAAAAGGGGAATCAGGTGAAAAATCACTGGTTTTTTCTGTTTGGGACTATAGTTTACAGAAAAGCTAAAGCTAGTTTCCCATACCCAAAAACCAATTATACATAAAACAGAACAGTTTATACATACGCATTATATGTGTGAAATTTAGTTGTCTATATTCGGCATGTCAAAAATGAGAGGACAATTTTGAAATAGCCAGAAAATGAAAAAATGTGCAATATTGTTTTTGATTTTGATAGCGGCCCTGTTTTTCGCCGCAGTATCAGAAAAGAACAACGCCCAATTGGGCAGCGATTGGAATAAGGTTGTTGCAAGGAAATAATCTTGTAACACGATAGCTCTTAAAAATTTTGTATTACCAAATAATTGTACGGCCACGGCAACCAATCTTTTGATTGTATAAACCGCTTGCACAATTAACTTCTGTTTGGCCATAATCTGGATTTGATTTTAGGTTTCGGGGGAACTACCTAGGACAAAAAAAGATTTAGTAAGGCTCGATTGAAGAGGCCGTACTCTTTGGTAATATTTGACTATTTAGCCGGTTCATCATAAAAGCAAGACCAAGTAAACATACTGATATGTTACTTGGTCTTTTTGTTTTTACAGATTTTGTAAAGTATTGCTTACAAATTAAGCCAGTGCCTAGATTTCAACATTTTATGTTAAAAACTTTACGGGTGTTTTTAGCGTTGAATCTTTAAAAACTCAAGGTATTTTTAAATCTTTGTCGGCGTTGACCCAAGAACTAGATTAGGTAGATTCCACACGCTGAAAAGCGTAGGATACTAAAACCGTTTTAGGAAATCTTCAACAAATTACTGTGCCGATACAACAGATATTCCTGTATTGTGTATACAGTTATTTTGTGCCTAGAATGGCACAGGTGATAGTGTTTATTGATTTAATACCTCGGAAATGTTCACCCCACAACAGAACATCCGGGGTATTTTTTTAGAAACCGACATAAAAAAACCTCCAATAATTTGGAGGTTTTTTAATTTTATGGATGTTATCTAAGCCTTAGATTGACCAAGCTTTTCCACCTGTTAAGGTTTCAAGGTCGCCACATCCGATATATTCACCTGGAATTGGCAAATAAGCTAATACCTCTTCACCTACATATTCTGATGATTTATAGGCCCAAGTGGCCAAATCCCTCAGATCGTTTGCAAAAGAGAATCGGGCAATATCTTCGTCCAGACTAGCCTCACCTCCTTGCATAATGGCCTGCATATAGTTCATTATGGCCTCAGAATGTACCTTTTCCTCTTCGTCCGAACGCTTTCTAAGATAGGCTTGCAATGCAGGCTCTATATCGGCAGCTTCAATATCCATTAAAGATTCTTTCCCGGAATCGGCCAAGACCTTGTCATAGAACTTGTTCATTTTCATGACGACAAACTCCCTTTGGTCCAATGGCATAACTTCATCCAAATAGGCATCTATAAACGTATGCACGTTCACCTCGGTTGCAGATGGTGTATCCGTTTTTGGAAGTATGACATCCAACGTTTGAGCCATGGCATATCCTTGTTCTTTGCTTAGGAAACTAGGTGTCCACTCCGCATATGCAGGTTTGTCTTTACAGCTCTGCAATAGCGATAACAATGTCGGCGTGGCCACGGCATAACCGAAGGCCAATCCCATATTTTTAAGTGCTGATCTTCTTTCCATTATATATTTCCTTTTTTAAGTTCTTGGGCAGCATGGTTGGCAGCCCTTGCTGTAAATGCCATATATGTCAACGATGGGTTTACACAACTTGCAGATGCCATAAAGGCGCCATCGGTAACATATACGTTTTCACATCCGTGTACTTGGTTGTTGCCATTTACAACGGAAGTCTTTGGATCACGTCCCATTCTTGCGGTACCCATTTCATGAATACCTAGACCCAATGCATAGGGCGCATCGTAAGGGGTAATGTCTTTCGCGCCTGCTTTTTCGAGCATTTGAACGGCTTGATCTTGCATGTCTTTTCTCATGTTCAGCTCATTCTCACGAATTTCCGCATCAAAAGTAACGGTAGGAAGCCCCCATTTGTCTTTCTTGTCGTAATCCAAGGTCATTTTGTTATCATGGTAAGGCAAGGTTTCACCGAACGCGAGCATGTTCATTGTCCACCCTCCCGGGGTAAGAACGGCATCCTTGTAATCTTTACCGAACGAAGCTTCCGCGATCAATTCTTCATAATTGCCTCTACCTGCGCCCCCTTGGTAGCCATAACCACGTTTAAAGTTTTTCATATCGGAATCACCGCCAAGGTTTCTAAATCTTGGGATGTAGATTCCGTTTGGTTTTCTACCCTTGTAGTATTTGTCTTCATACCCATCAAACTTACCGGATGCGCCTACCAAGAAATGGTGGTCCATAACATTATGGCCCAATTCTCCGGAGTCGTTTCCTAAACCATTAGGGAACCTATCCGATTTGGATTGCATCAAAATGGAAGTAGAAGCAATGGCAGAAGCACATAGGAAAATAACTTTTGCCTTGAACTCAAACTCTTCTTTGGTTTCTCTATCGATGACCTTAACGCCTGTAGCCTTCTTGGTGTTGGGGTCATAGATTACCTCGTGTACAATGGAATCCGGTCTAAGCGTCATGTTTCCTGTAGCTTCGGCAGCTGGCAATGTAGAGGAAACGCTGCTGAAATATGCTCCGAAAGGACATCCTCTAATACAACGGTTCCTAAATTGACAACGAACCCGACCGTCACCATCAAACTGTTTGTCACTGTTTATGTGGGCCACCCTACCTGCGGTGATGACACGGCCACCAAAATGTTCGGCGACCTTGCCTCTTACGTGGTCCTCTACACAATTGAGTTCCATCATGGGCTCAAACTGTCCATCGGGAAGTTGAGGCAGACCTAAATTTTCACCGGATACCCCGATATAACTTTCAACTTTATCGTACCAAGGAGCTATATCCTTATAACGTACTGGCCAATCAACGGCGATTCCTTCGTTTTTGTTTGCAGTAAAATCAATGTCGCTCCACCTGTAGCTGTGTCGTCCCCACATAATAGAACGTCCACCTACGTGGTAACCTCTCATCCAATCGAAACGTTTGGTCTCGTTGTAAGGATGGTCCAAGTCGTTTACAAACCAATGCTTTGAAGCTGCACCGGTGGTATAACCAGTTCTGGATTGTTTCTCTTGTTGCTTAACGTCTTCTCGGGTTGCTCTGCCCGCATGCTTAAAATCCCAATCGTCCATATTGGCCGTAGGGTAATCTTCACGGTGTTTTACCATGGGGCCACGCTCCAAGACCAAAGTCTTGAGACCGTTTTCGCACAATTCTTTTGCAGCCCAACCACCGCTGATACCCGTACCTACCACTATGGCATCGTAGGATTCCTGCTCCTGATTGTAATAAAATTTACTCATTTATTCGGATTGTTTATTTGCTAAATGTATTAATTATTAAATTAATTTTCTACATTTAATCCCTATGTTTATTGAGAATTCAGCACTATAACGTTGTAGTTTTTGGATTCCGCACGAAATTAACTAACGTAAAAATATGAACAGAAGTAGTTTAGCACAGAAAAGTATTGTCACACTTATTGCCGTGGCTTTTTTAGGATTTTATTCCTGTAAAGAGAATTCAAAGAAGGAAACAGCTGAGGAATCTGCCACCGAGGTGGTAGCAGAAGATGAGCCTAAACCGGACATTAAGCTTTCTTTGGCACAATGGTCCATACACAAAATGATCTTTGAAGAAGGCGTTGATCCCTACACGTTTGCGGAAAAAGCAAGCAAATGGGGGTTTGAAGGCTTGGAATACGTGAGTGCCCTATACTATAAAGAACTGCAAGCAGCCAATTTTTCTGAAGAAGCCATGAGCCACTGGGTGGAAAAAAGTAAGGCCGAGAGTGAAAAATATGGTCTAAAAAACCTTTTAATCATGGTGGACGGACAGGGCGACATCGCGGTTCCTGATGAAGCTGAAAGAACAAAAGCCGTGGAAAACCACTATAAATGGGTAGATGCAGCTGCTGCTCTGGGCTGCCATTCCATTCGCGTTAACCTTAACGGAAGCATGGAACCCGAAGTATGGATGCCAGCTTCGGTGGCCGGACTAAAGCAATTGGCCACGTACGCCAAGGACAAGAACATCAATATAATAGTGGAAAATCACGGAGGACCATCTTCCAATGCGGAAATGCTGGCCGAGGTAATGGAAAAAGTAGGTATGGAGAATTGTGGGACACTGCCGGATTTTGGAAATTTCTGTATCAAAAGGGAAGAAGGAGACTATTATTCGTCCAAATGTTTGGAAGAGTATGACAAATATAAAGGTGTAAAAGAATTGATGCCCTACGCCAAAGGGGTGAGCGCGAAGTCCTACAATTTTGATGAGAATGGTAATGAAACCGTCATTGATTTTGAAAGACTCATGGATATTGTTATCGAGGCTGGATACGAAGGTTATGTGGGAGTGGAGTACGAAGGCTCTGAACTTAGCGAAGAAGAAGGAATATTGGCAACCAAGAAACTTTTGGAAAAAGTACTGGAATAATTATCCTACTAAATATAAATGGGTAGATGAAGGGATTTTTACAACAGCTCTTCGATTACAATTTTTATTGTAACAAAAAAATAATTGAACAATGCAGTGGTCCGGGCCAGGTTCCGGACAACTGCATTAGACTTTTTAGTCATATACTCAATGCCCATCATATTTGGAACCAAAGGATACTGGAATCCCCAACTGAATTTGGAGTCTGGGACCTGCATAAGGTAGATATATGGGAAGACATTCATTACGAAAATCAACGAACTTCCTTTGAAATTGTATCCAGCACGGATACTTTTGATAAACGAGTGGAATATACCAACAGCACAGGAAAGAATTTTTCAAATAAACTGGAGGACATCCTGTTTCATATCATCAATCATTCCACGCACCATCGAGGGCAAATTATGATGGAGTTGAGAAATGCGGGGATAGTGCCCGAGCCTTTGGACTATGTGCATTACAAACGATAATTACTAATTTTTGAATACCAACAATGAATATTAAGACCAAATTCCAACTATCCTTTATGATGTTCCTCGAGTTTTTTATCTGGGGAGGTTGGTTTGTTACCTTGGGAACATTCCTAGGGAATAATCTAGAAGCAACTGCAGGGCAGTCATCAATGGCTTTTTCCACACAATCTTGGGGCGCTATCATAGCCCCGTTCATTATAGGACTGATTGCCGACAGATATTTTAATGCCGAACGAATTTTAGGAGTACTGCACCTTATTGGTGCTTTTTTAATGTACCAGATGTATCAGTCGGAGGATTTTGTTGCTTTCTACCCCTATGTGTTGGGATACATGATTTTGTATATGCCAACATTGGCTTTGGTGAATTCCATTTCCTTTAATCAAATGAAAGACCCGGCAAAGGAGTTTTCGAACATCCGTGTGTTTGGAACCATTGGGTGGATTGTTGCGGGATTGGTAATAAGCTACCTTTTTGTTTGGGACTCTCCAGAAGCCTTGGAAGCGGGAATGCTTAAAAATACATTTTTAATGGCCGGAATTGCCTCGGCAGTTTTGGGACTTTTCAGCTTTACTTTGCCAAAGACCCCACCAAAAGTGGACAAAAGCGAAAAAGTGACCATTTCTGATGTGTTGGGACTTGAAGCATTGAAACTCTTGAAGAACAAAAATTTCTTGGTGTTCTTTATCTCATCGGTATTGATTTGTATCCCATTGGCTTTCTATTATCAAAACGCCAATCCGTTCTTGGCAGAAATAGGGTTGCCAAATCCAACCGGTAAAATGGCCATAGGCCAAATTTCCGAAGCACTTTTTATCCTCGCACTACCTTTCTTTTTTACCAGATTTGGATTTAAGAAGACCATATTGGTAGGTATGTTGGCCTGGACTGTTCGTTACCTGCTTTTTGCCTATGGTAATGCGGATGAATTGTCGTTTATGTTGATTCTTGGAATTGCACTGCACGGAATTTGTTATGATTTCTTCTTTGTATCCGGGCAGATTTACACGGATACCAAAGCTGGAGAAAAGTACAAGAGTGCCGCTCAAGGGTTGATCACATTGGCTACTTATGGAGTGGGAATGCTCATAGGTTTCTGGATTGCAGGACAAATTACAGATTCACTTACCATGAAAGACGGTGCCCATGCTTGGGAGAGTATCTGGATTTATCCAGCAGCGTTCGCGGCAGTCGTATTTATCCTATTTGCACTAATATTCAAGAACGAGAAAGTCGAATATAAATCTTAGGCAACCGAGAATGCACATGCTCGGACATCCTTTGATTCAATATGATAAAAACAAGAAGTGACATAAGATTTATAGATTAAACCACAATTAACCGAAACAAACATGAAAAACGTAAACAAGAATCAGCTATTTCTAGCAGCCTGTATATCGCTGGTGGTCACATCCATGACCTTTGCCATTAGGGCTGGTATATTGACCCAATTAGGGGAGGAGTTCATGCTTTCCAATCAACAATTGGGTTGGATAAACAGTATGGGCTTTTTTGGATTCCCCATTGCCATGATCTTTGGCGGATTGCTCTACAATAAAATCGGAGCACGTAAACTTATGGTAACGGCTTTTGTCTGCCATATGCTTGGGTTGATCCTAACTATGATGGCAGGAGGTTTTTGGACACTGATTATATCCACCTTCTTTATTGGCTTCGCCAATGGTTCGGTGGAAGCGGCCTGTAATCCAATGATCGCCGATATGTTCACCAAGAACAGGACGGCGATGCTGAACAGGTTCCACGTATGGTTCCCTGGAGGAATTGTAATCGGCTCACTTATCTCCAAGTTTATGACCGACTTTGGAATGGGTTGGCAATTACAGATTGCGGTAATGTTGATACCTACGCTTATTTACGGATATATGTTCTTTAAGCAACAGTTTCCAGAAAGCGAACATATCGAAACGGATACCACCAAGAACATCAAAGGTCTTGCAGACCCCTTGTTTATTTTTATCATGTTGTGTATGACCCTCACTGCAATTTCAGAATTTGGCCCTCAACAATGGGTGGAACGAATTTTGGGTAATTCTGGGGCTAGTCCAATGCTGGTCTTGGCCATGGTGACAGGTATTATGGCGATAGGCCGATATTTTGCCGGGCCCATTGTACATAGGCTCAATCCCATCGGGGTTTTGGTGATGTCCGCCTTGATCACAACAGCCGCAGTTTATAGTATGAGTGTTGCCGAAGGCTCCATGATTTATTTGGCAGCCGTTCTTTTTGCGTTGGGAGTTTGTTATTTTTGGCCTACCATGATAGGGTTTACCTCGGAATATCTTCCAAAAACAGGGGCATTGGGAATGTCCTTGGTAGGGGGTGCGGGAATGTTCTCCACGGCCATTTGGCAACCGGTAATCGGTGGGTGGTTGGACACTGCAAAAGAAACGGCAGTTTCATCTGGACTTGCCGATGAGGTGGCGGAATTGGCAGCAGGAAAGGCAACCTTAGGGAAAATGATGTTTTTTCCGTTGGCAGTGTTGATTCTGTTTTCCATTTTGTTCGTGTTCCGTAAGAAATTGGAAGAAAGAAGAGTGCCGCAGGGCCATACAGAAGAAGTAGTATAATTAGAAAAAAAACAATAAAAATGCCTAAAAAGATTAGACTTGGAATTCTCGGAGGAGGAGGGGATTCGCTTATTGGTGTGCTGCACAGGGTGGCAGCCTTCATTAATGATAATTACGAGATTGTTGGTGCTGTGTTTAACCCAGACCATAATGAAAGTATAGCCTTTGCCAAGGAAATTGATATTCCAACCAATCGTATCTATAAAGATTTTGATACGTTGATAGAAGAAGAAATGAAGCTTCCAGAAGACGAACGTATTCAAGTTTGTTCTATTCTTACGCCCAACTTTTTGCACTTTCCCATGGCAAAAAAGCTGTTGGACAACGGTTTCCACGTCATTTGTGAAAAACCGATGACCACCACATATGAAGAGGCTAAAATTCTTCAAGAGACCCTTAAAGAGGTCAAAAAGGTATTTGCTGTAACGCACACTTACACAGGTTATCCCATGGTGCGCCAAATGCGCGAGATGATAAAGGACGGTGTTATTGGGAAAGTACACAAAGTTGATGCACAATATTATCAAGGTTGGATGAACCCCATTATCCACGATAAGGAAAAGAGAGGAACCGTATGGAGGCTCGACCCCAAAAAAGCGGGAATCAGTTCCTGTATGGGAGATATCGGTGTACACGCCTTTAACATGATAGAATACACCACCGGTCTGCAGGTGCAATCCTTGCTTTGCGACTTCAACTACATGTACGATGACAATGTGATGGACATGGATGGTACCGCCCTTATACGTATGGACAAGAACGTAAAAGGAGTCATTAGGGCAAGTCAAGTGGCCACTGGAGAGGAAAACAATCTGACCATAGCCATTTACGGTGAAAAAGGAGGGTTGAAATGGGAACAGGAAAACCCCAATTATCTATACAAATTGAACGACCCCGAACCGTTGCAGGTATACAAGCCAGGACATGAGTATAATTCCAAACTGTCTTTGGACGGAACAAAGTTGCCCCCTGGGCACCCAGAAGGTATTTTTGATTCCATGGCCAATATCTATTTAGGCGTGGCAAGAGCCATTCGCGGGGAAGAATACAATGATGGTGAATTCCCTACCATGATGGATGGTGTACGCGGTCTGAACTTTATAGAGAACACGGTAGCATCCCACAAGCAAGGGAACATTTGGGTGGACATGGATTAAACCTGACCCCGTTCAAAAAAGCATAGATAATGGCTGCCGATTGGCAGCCATTATTTTTTGTACAGCATCTCAAACTGCTCAAAGACCACAATCATACTCTCGGTAGGCCTGGCCCCTAAGTCAGATAGTTCCCGGGTATAATACTCCCAATGGACCTTTTTCCAATGATCCAGACTTTTATCTCCTTCACCCTCCAAACGGGCATGCTCTTCCCTGATGCTGAAGTAGGGAAGAAGCTTAACAGCAGTGGTTCGTATAATACATTTGGCATCGCCACTCCAGTCCGTAACCACATAAAAATCCCCGATTTTGGGCAAAGCTTCATTGCGGAGCTGTATTCCTTTTAGCGAGTGTGTGGTGGCCCTTTTGGTCTCTTTACAGATTAAATCAGCACACAGGTCCGCATCCTTTTCATTATCGCAAAAGTGGATGGTCTTGGGCGCATCCTCAGAAGCAAACTCCAAATGGGCATCCAAAAAATCGCCCCACAGATTTCGGGCTGAAGTATTTTCCATAAGTAGGGTTTTTAGGCAAATTTATTTTGTTTGAACTGTTGCGCAGCATGGTTTGCGGCCCTGGCCGTAAAGGCCATATAGGTCAGAGAAGGGTTTACGCAACTGGATGAGGTCATAAAAGCCCCATCGGTAACATATACATTGGGAACCGCATGCAATTGGTTGTGCTTGTTCAGTACAGATGTTTTGGGGTCGCGGCCCATACGGGCACCTCCCATTTCGTGAATGCCCAGACCGGGACCGGTTTCCCTGTCGTATGTGGAAATGTTTTTAAAGCCCGCCGCTTTCAACATTGCCACGCCCTCCTCTTTAATGGCCTCCCGCATCTTATATTCGTTCTCCTTGAATTCAACATCAAAATCCAGTTGGGGCAGTCCCCATTGATCTTTTTTGTCCTTGCTCAATGTTACCCGATTGTCGTGATAAGGTAGCATTTCTCCAAAGCCGCTTAATCCAATTTCCCAGCCTCCAGGTTGTAATATAGCCTCCTTAAGTGCCTTGCCGTATCCCATTTCCGCTACCATTTCCGACCAATCGCCCCTGTTGGCGCCACCTTGATACCCAAAACCCCGAAGAAAATCTGGGCGTTTGGTTTTCTCGTCCAAATTAACAAACCTCGGGATATAGACCCCGTTGGGTCTTCTGCCCTTGTAGTATTTATCCAAATGTCCATCGACCTTGGCAGATGCGCCCAATTGGTAGTGATGGTCCATGATGTTTCTCCCTAGCTGGTCATGCTCGTTCCCCATTCCATTTGGAAACCTGTTGGATTTAGATTGTAGTAGAATACCCACCGATGCCATGGAAGAGGCACAAAGAAATACAATCTTACTGTTGAACTCCAGTTTTTCGTGTGTCACGGCATCTATGATTTTTACGCCAGTCGCCTGGTTCCGATCTTCATCATAGACTACTTCGTGGACAATCGAATTTGGTCTCAAGGTCAGGTTTCCGGTTCTTTCCGCAGCGGGCAATGTTGATGAGTTACTACTGAAATAACCGCCAAAAGGGCATCCTCTCCAACAACGGCTACGGTATTGGCAAGGCCCTCGACCTTTAAAGTCGGTTGTGTTTTCTGTAATATGGGCGGCGCGCCCAATAGTGAGCAGGCGACCATCATCAAACTTTTTGCTGAGCGACTCTTGGAGTTCCTTTTCAACACAGTTGAGTTCCATGGGGGGCTGAAAAATTCCATCGGGCAGTTGTTTGAGTCCCAAAGCCTGGCCGCTAACGCCTATGTAGGATTCAACCTTGTCGTACCATGGGGCAATATCTTTGTAGCGTACCGGCCAATCCACTGCAATGCCTTCTTTCTCGTTTGCCTCAAAATCAATATCGCTCCATCTGTAGCTCTGTCTGCCCCAGGTAAGGGACCTTCCCCCGACTTGGTAGCCCCGAATCCAATCAAAACGTTTGGTCTCTTGGTAAGGGTGTTCCAAATCGTTCACAAAAAAGTGTTTTACGTCTTCTTTGGGCGCCCACCCGACCCTAAGTTGTTTATGATATTTTTCTTTGTCCTCACGGGAAAGCTCCCCTTTAAAGTTATAATCCCACGAATCATCGTTCATGGTTTTATAATCTTCGATATGCTTTACCATGGGACCTCGTTCCAACACCAATACGTTGAGTCCGTTTTCGCATAATTCCTTTGCGGCCCAACCGCCACTTATGCCCGTTCCTACAACAATGGCATCATAAACTTTGTTTTCAATCACTTTAATGTTATTTTAATTGTTAGCTAATTCCTATATTTATGTTTTTCTACATGAGACCTAAAAATAGCATAGTTTTTTTCTTAAATATAAAAGATAAATCCCAATTTATTCGGGATTTCCTAATTCCTTAAATTTTAACTAAATGAAGACAATTAAAGGACCGGCCGTATTCCTGGCGCAATTTGTGGACAACCAACCTCCGTTCAATACTTTGGATGGTATGTGCAAATGGGCTTCAGATCTTGGATACAAAGGGATTCAGATACCAACTTGGGAATCCTTCCTGATAGATTTGGACAAAGCGGCCGAAAGCCAAGATTACTGTGATGAGCTCAAAGGAAAAGTAAATTCTTATGGTTTGGAGATTACCGAGCTCTCCACGCACTTGCAAGGGCAATTGGTAGCGGTGCATCCTGCCTATGATATCATGTTCGATAACTTCGCTCCCGAAGCATTGCACGGAAAGCCAAAAGAGCGCACAAAATGGGCGATAGAAACCGTTAAAAAAGCTGCTACGGCAAGCCGAAGACTTGGACTTAAGGCCCATGCCACATTTTCAGGTTCCTTGCTTTGGCACACCGCTCACCCATGGCCGCAAAGACCGGCTGGATTGGTAGAGATGGGTTTTGAAGAGCTGGCCAATAGGTGGATGCCCATCCTTAATCATTTTGATGAAGAAGGCGTGGATGTATGTTATGAAATCCACCCAGGAGAAGACCTGCATGATGGTGATACTTTTGAACGCTTTTTGGAAGCTACCGGCAACCACAAAAGAGTGAATATTTTGTACGACCCGAGTCACTTCGTACTTCAGCAGTTGGATTATATTACCTACATTGACCACTATCATGAGTTTATAAAATCTTTTCACGTGAAGGATTCCGAATTTAATCCAACTGGGAAAAAAGGAGCCTTTGGCGGTTACAACGATTGGGGGGATAGAGCAGGCAGATACCGTTCTTTGGGGGATGGACAAATAGATTTCAAGACCATTTTCTCCAAATTGACCCAATACGGATGTGATGTTTGGGCCGTGATGGAATGGGAGTGCTGTATTAAAAGTCCGGAGCAGGGAGCCCGCGAAGGTGCGAAATTTATCCAGGATCATATTATAGAAGCAACCACAAAAACATTTGATGATTTCGCCGGAGCGGATATCGATGAACAAAAACTTAAAAACATATTAGGATTATGAAAAAACCATTGTTGTTTATAGCTCTTGCAGCAGTATTTGCCTGTAAGGACAAACCAAAGGAAAACAAAGAAGAAGTTCAAGAAGAAATGACTGAGGTCGTTGAAGAAAAAGAACCTGAATGGACCACCCTGTTCGACGGGACAAGTTTTGACGGTTGGCACATGTACAATGGGGGAGAAGTAACCGAACCTTGGAAACTGGAAGATGGGGCCATGGTGTTTTACCCAATGGAAGAAAGACCCGAAGGAGCCAACTACAACTTGGTTACCGATGAAGAGTTTACCGATTTTGTACTGACCCTGGATTGGAAGATCGCCGAAGGAGGAAACAGTGGATTCTTTTGGGGCGTAAAAGAAGGGGAGGAATATGGCCAACCTTACGTTACCGGTCCGGAAATTCAAGTTTTGGATGACGAGAGACATCCTGATGCAAAAAATGGCGAAGATCGTTTGGCGGGATCCTTGTACGACATTGTTCCACCATCCGAAAAGACAGTAAAGCCGGCAGGGGAATGGAATTCCGTAGAATTGATGATCAATCACAAGACCAACCAAGGTCATGTGATTCAAAACGGTACCAAAATCGTTGAATTCCCGGTGGAAGGTCCAGAGTGGGATGAATTGATAGCCAACTCTAAATTTGCGGACTGGGAAGATTTTGCCGCCTTTAAAACAGGTAAAATTGGATTGCAGGACCATGGGAATGTAGTAGCATTCAGAAACATCAAGATTAAAGAGTTGTAGCATGAAAAGATTGAGATATACCTTGGGCGTAGTTGCCATGATGGCAGGTTTCTTTATCAATGCTCAGGAAGTGGAACCCACAAAACCCGAAGCGACCGAATTATATAAACCTGTTCCGCCAAAAGTGACCCCTAGTGAGAACGGGGCGCCTCCAAGCGATGCCATTGTGTTGTTCGATGGTACCTCGTTGGAGAAATGGATAAGCACCATGGACAGTACTGCCGCCAAATGGACTTTGAACAAGGACGGTAGCATGACCGTGAAGGATAGAACGGGAGACATTCAGACCAAGCAGAATTTTGGGAGCATTCAGTTGCACATTGAATGGAAATCACCTGCCGAAGTGCAACGAGATGGCCAAAATAGAGGAAATAGCGGAATCTTTCTGAACGGACTCTACGAAGTTCAAGTGTTGGATAACAATGATAACGATACCTATGTAAACGGCCAAGTCGCCTCCATTTACAAACAGCATACACCCTTGGCGATGGCCTCTGTGCCCACTGGGGAATGGAATACCTACGATATTATTTACCACGCACCCGAGTTTGAAAAAGGTCAAAAAGTAAAGTCCGGCACCCTTACCGTGATACATAATGGTGTTTTGGTGCAAGATCATGTGGAGATCAAAGGAACCACCCCTTACATTGGTTGGCCCAAAAACCCACCACATGGAAAGGGGCCGCTTAGGCTTCAGGATCATGGGGACAACAGTAGGGTGAGCTTTAGGAATATTTGGGTAAGGGAGTTGGATTAACTCCCTTTCACCATTTGCCAGATAGAATCTTTAAAGTGCCAGTAACCTATTTTGGTTACCTTTGGCAAAATTTATCATACGTCTATGATTCAATCCATGACAGGCTTTGGGAAGCATATTGTACAGCTTCCTTCCAAAAAGATTACCATAGAGCTCAAATCGCTCAATAGCAAAAGTTTGGACATCAATGCCAGGCTTCCGCAAATTTATCGCGAAAAGGAACTGGAGCTGCGTAAAATGATTGCAGGCGCTTTGGAAAGGGGAAAGGTCGATTTTAATCTTTATGTCGAAATTACAGGCGAGGAGACTACTTCGGAAGTCAATCAAGGAGTAGTTAGAAATTACATGGACCAATTGGCAAATATTGTCAATGGGGATGATATTAAACTATTGGAGATGGCCCTGCGGATGCCGGATACGTTAAAAACGGATAAGGATGATATTGATGAGGAGGAGTACAAGTCCATAATTGAAGCAATGAACGAAGCGCTTTCCAGAATAGTTGAGTTTAGGAATGAAGAAGGAAAAGTTTTGGAAGAAGACTTTGTAGCAAGGCTCAACAACTTGAACGATTTATTGGAAAAGGTGAACACCATGGATCCCGAGCGACTTGGGACAGTGCGTGAACGCTTGGAGAAAGCGGTTGCCGACCTAAAAGTGGAGCTCGATGCCAACAGGTTCGAGCAGGAACTCATCTATTATTTGGAAAAATACGATATCACAGAAGAGAAGGTCCGGTTGGCCAACCACCTGAAATATTTTGAATCGACCTTAAACTCCGATGATTCCAACGGTAAAAAATTGGGCTTTATCTCTCAGGAAATCGGAAGGGAAATCAACACCATAGGATCCAAGGCAAACTATGCACCTATGCAACAATTGGTGGTGCAAATGAAAGACGAGTTGGAAAAAATCAAAGAACAAATGCTGAATGTGTTATGACGGAAGGCGGTAAACTCATTATTTTCTCTGCACCATCCGGCAGTGGAAAAACAACCATTGTGAAACATTTGTTGAATCAACCCGAACTCAACTTGGCCTTTTCCATTTCGGCCACCTCGCGCCCGCGCAGGGGCAAGGAAAAGAATGGTGTCAACTACTATTTTATGTCCGTTTCGCAATTTAAGAGGCATATCAAGGAGGGGGACTTTTTGGAATGGGAGGAAGTGTACAGGGACAATTTTTATGGCACCCTTAAAAGCGAAGTGGAAAGACTCTGGGCAGAGGGAAAAAATGTAATTTTTGATATAGACGTATCGGGCGGACTCCGAATCAAAAAGAAATTTCCCGATAAAACATTGGCCGTGTTCGTGAAGCCGCCCAGTGTGGACGAATTGAAGATTAGGCTTAAAAAGAGAAGTACCGAAAGTGATGACAAAATCAATATGAGGATAGCAAAGGCCTCTGTGGAGCTTGCTACCGCACCTCAATTCGATAAGGTCATCAAAAACTACGATTTACCTGTCGCCTTGGACGAAGCCCATAAATTGGTGGCCGAATTCCTCGGTGTCGAGATACCTCCAAAAGAAAACTAGACCATGAAAAAGGTAGGGCTCTTTTTCGGGACCTTCAACCCCATACATATTGGTCACTTGATCATTGCGAACCATATGGTGGAGTTTTCCGATCTGGATGAGGTTTGGTTCGTTATTACCCCACAAAGTCCATTTAAGGTCAAGCAATCGCTTCTGGACAATAATCATCGGTATCAAATGGTTTTTGAGGCAGTACAGGAGTATCCCAAACTAAAGCCCAGTAAAATAGAGTTCGACCTCCCACAGCCAAACTATACGACAGATACACTGGCCCATTTGGATGACAACTACGGGAAGGACCATCGTTTTTCACTGATCATGGGAGAAGATAATTTGAAGAGTTTCCATAAATGGAAGAATTATGAAACCATTTTGGAGCACTATTCCATTCATGTCTATCCTAGGGTTTCAGAGGGCAAAGTGGAACAAGAATTTAAAGACCATCCCAAGATCACTCGGGTCGATGCCCCGATTATGGAAATTTCCTCCACCTTTATACGAAAGGCGCACAAGGCAGGTAAAAACATCCGTCCGTTATTGCCATATAAGGTTTGGAAGTATATGGATGAAATGAATTTTTATAGGTAGGCTATTGTACCTCTTTTGACAAGGTATCGGTGCCCAAATATTTATCGCCCTTGTTCATGTACCACGCTCTTGTTTTTGGCATTTTTATCCCTTCAATGGTCTCCAGTCCCTTTAAAATGATGTACTCCCCGTCATTTTTGTTTTCATCATGGTAAAACTGGTATACCTCCATGGCATAGGTGGTAGGGTCAAAGTAAAAATACCAGGTATCCTTTCCTATTTCTGCATCATAAGTCACCTTTAGAACAAGATACTCTTTGCCTTCGAATGTTTTCTTTTTAGTTTTTGGGTCCAAGTTGGTTCCTGGATCGTTCAGCTTCATGGGGAGTCCGTAGAGATACGTGTAGTAATCCTTCATAAAATTACCGCGCTCACAGCTCAGTCTGAACTGCTCGGCTTCCTTTTGGGTGTATTCTTTACTTCCGTTCAAGGTAATCTCGCAGGATGTGTCCTGGATTTGGTAGGAATACGTATGATCTCCTTGGGATACATCCAGATTAAATTCCTGTTTTGGAAAATCGACCTGAATTACACTAGTCCTTTCTGGTCGGTTCGGGGTTTCCATCACAACTTTAAAGGTGGCCTGCAAGCTTTGCCAATTTCCATTCGGATCGTGAAAAGCAATGGCTTTTTCCAAAACCTCTTCCGCTGAAACTGATTGTGAATACCCGGAGGCAGCGGATAACAGACCAAAAACAAGTAGAGCAAAACAGTATCTTTTCATCCTATTAAAATTAATGAGGACGAAAAGATACCGTTTTTATTTTTTTTCGATAGTGGCTGGTTGAACCGTACTATCATGTTCGCGATAATATTGTTCCAAAAGGTTCATCATAGCGGTTATCAAGTCCCTTGTTTCGAGCAATAGTGAGAAGTAAAGAGTGGTGTTCTTTGGGCTCGATTCCTCTGTTCTTGTTCGGGATACTTGGATGTCTATCTTTTGGGAAACCAGATCATAAAGTTCTTGCTTGGAATCCAATATGGCGCCTATTTGCTCAAAGGATTTTTCTTCGAACGCCTTTTGGGTACTGTTGAAGATTTCCTCCAATTTATGGTCGATTTCCTTGAGCTCCTTTATTTGATTGTACTTTAGCTTTTTATGATTGTTTTGAACGTGGTTGTAACTCACCTTTCCAATGTATTCCAAGGATTGGGACATATCTGTCAGGTACCCCATTATGTTTATGTAGAAGTTACTGGCTCCGATATGGGCCTCTTCCAAGTTCTTGATGAAATAAAAGGTGTGTTCCCTGAGGTCTTCTATTTCCAAGGCCAGTTTGTTTCCTTGTTTTTTGTTCTTTTTCAGGGAATCCAAAGCCTGCTTGGCAAGACCATTAATGGAGTTGGAGTAAATTTTGTTGCTACGCTTTACCACATTGGCAATGTTGGTCGCGGTTTCTTCGATAACGCCTTGTATGGAGCTACTTTCTGCTCTTCTTAAACGATCTTCGACCTTGATTTCCTTGGATTTTTTGTTATAGGAGATATAATTTCTTACCAAAAGAAGAACCGCTGCGAACAACAACATGGCTATGGCGGCACCTTTCCCAAAATTAATGAGGGACAAGACCACTCCTGAAGCAATAAAAGCGATTATGGCCGTACTGAACCATCCGGCGATTACGTTCAAAACCCCAGCGACTCGGTAAACCGCACTTTCAGCACCCCAGGCCCTATCGGCCAAAGAAGTACCCATGGCCACCATAAAGGTGACATAGGTGGTTGATAAGGGGAGTTTGTAAGATGTGGCTATGGAAATCAAGATACCGGCAACCATTAAATTGACCGAAGCCCTGATCATATCAAAAGCGGGTAATTGAAGCACTTTTTCCTTTGAAAGGTTCATAGTGGGCTTTTCAAACCGTTTATTGATTTTGTTTTGTAGGGAGTTGGGAACTATAGAAGATGCCCATGTTGACAAGTTTATGGAAAATCTTACCAGACCTCTTGATAGAAAGTTTGGCTGAAACTTTTCCTTGGCCTCACCTTCTCTGGATAAGTTTATTTCGGTATCGGCAACATATCTGGCTTTTTTGGACATCCATAAGGTGGCTACCATAATCATTCCTGATAGGAACAACAAAAGGGTAGGGGTTTCAACTGTGTTGGCCAAGATTCCCATGCTAAATTCAGAAGCATCCACTCCTGATCCCGACCATGCTATGTAGGATTGCCAAGCAGCAATGGGCACACCAATAAAGTTGACCAGGTCGTTGCCTGCAAAAGCAAGCGCCAAAGCGAACGTGCCCACCCCAATGATAACTTTGTAAATATTGACTTTGGCGAACTGTATCAGTACAAAGGACAAAATAGCCCAAAAAGCAAAATTGATAAAGCCCACCTTGTAGACCTCTGTCTCCAAATAATCTTTAATGGTTACACCTCCTATAAAACCATAAGTCTGGTCGGCAAAAGGAGTTCCCTTTATTCCTTTTAAAAGGATAAAATAAGAAATGGCGGACAGCGCGATTCCCGCAAAAACGGCCCCGACCCAATTCGCCTTTCTTTGAAATTGATACGAGAGCAATACCCTGGATACCCATTGCACAAAGGCACCAATGGAAAATGCAATCACAACTGACGAAAGTATACCTATGATTATTTCAATGGCCTTGTCCGTGTTGATGTAATGAACAATATCCGAGAAACTACCATTTACATTTGCTATTTTTAAAATTGCCATAGCAACAGCGGCCCCCAAAAGGTTGAAAACTATGGAAACAGTGGTTGATGTAGGCATTCCTATGGTATTGAAAAAGTCCAATAGCAGTATGTCAGTGATCATTACGGCCATAAAAATGAACATGATCTCATCAAAATAAAATTCACCGGGGTTAAAAATACCTTTCCTTGCAACTTCCATAAGACCGCTGGAGAAAATGGCTCCACAGGCTATGCCCACACTTGCCACGATCATGATGGTCTTGAACGATATTGCCTTGGAACCAATAGCAGAATTCAGAAAATTTACAGCATCGTTACTGACGCCAACAACAAGATCTGCAATGGCCAGAATGCCCAAGGCTACAAGGATTAAAAAGTAAATGTTGTCCATAATTAGAATTCAAAAAAATTTTTCAAATATCAAGAGAATACACTTTTGATAAGTTATGTTAAGGTTATTTTTTAGAAATGTACATCTACCTGTAGGCGGTACATCAGCTCATCCAAACCATTGTCAATATTTAAATAGCTAAGGTCTGTTTGAACCTTTAGTTTATGTCCTACAATATATTTTGATAGCCCTAATGTATATTGTTTTTGCGGATTTTTACCTGTGATTTCCATATCCAATTCAATGTTAGTGAATCGGGCCGATACCTCCCAATTATTTTTGAACAAGTAACCCGATTGCAGGTTAAGTCCATTTCCTACCTGCACAGCGTCTCCCGTAGGAGTGTTATCTGAGTTCAATGCCACGGGTTCACTGGCATCGCGATGCGCAAACTCCCCCATAAGTGAAAAGCCCCTGTATTTGAACATAAGGTCAAGGAACAGAGTATAGATGTTGGTTTCGTGGAACCCAATATCATTGGGCATATAACTTCCCATATTGCTCCTAGTTTTAACCGCGTTGTTGTTTATGTCATAAGTAGTTCCGAACATTAGCTTTGGGGTTTGCTCACGGTTGAGGTCGGCAGCCCTATAGTCTCCTTTTTTAACGAAATTCCCAAAGGGAAGCAGCTCAATTCTTGAGGTGTATTGGTGCCCTCCTAGATTACCCTGTGTAACGTTTCTTCCCTCACCTTGTGAGAATGCTAATTTTTCACGGACCAAAAACCTATTGCCCAAATAGAAATGATGTCGGAGTTGAAAGCCCATATCCCTGTCTATATTGAACCTACTGTTCAACAATGAGCGATCTACCTGTTGAAGATTTCCGGAAGAGATGACCCTTTCAATGTTGCCGGGCAACTTGGTTTGTCCAAACCAAAGTTCAAAGTTCTGGTAGAAATTCCAAATGACCACGGCATCAAGGATGTACCTTGGCGTATTGCCCGTAAACTCTGATGACCCCGACATATCCCTGTTCGACAGACCAAGCTCAATTTTGTATTTAAGTTTTGGGGAATAGGCAAAGCCGTTGAATTTGAGCCGTGCACGTCTTACCAAAAAATCCTGCTCTGGGTTGGTAAATTTACTTTGCCCTTCATCAGTCCAGCTAAAATTGGACAATAATTGCATTCTTGCTCCCACTTTCATGGACCAAGTGCTGTCTTTGCCCATAATGTTGAGCAATCCGTTGCCAAAATGCGTTGATCTAATTTCTTGAGAATAAGAAAGGTGCGTGCAAGTGAATATAAAGATAATCCCAATTAGGGTTAACTTTTTGGTATTCATTACGGTACTAGTTTTTGTCGCTGCAAATAACCGCACCCAATGTTAAGTTAACATTTCCTGTATGTTATTTTATGTATGTCATTTTAATAAAAAAGGCTACCTCTTGAAAGGTAGCCCTCAGATTTCGAAGAATAGTCGACAAAAACTAATATCCATAAAGAAATCCAATTCAAAATTGAACTTTGGAAATTTCTTTACTGTAATTTTAAGTTTAAGTAATCATTAAGCATTGTAAAGCAATGTAAAGCCCCTATGTTGGTCTATGATTTAGGTTAAACGTATATTGCACCAATAAATCATTATGAACTGGGAACAGCTACTCTCTTTAAAAAGATACGGGGACACCGGAAAACGCCTGCGGAAGGAACAGAACGAAACCCGGCTAGGGTTCGAGGTGGACTACGACCGAATCATTTTTTCATCGGCATTTAGGAGTTTACAGGACAAAACACAGGTGTTTCCAATGCCGATTGCAGTAGGCTCACAGAAGAATTTTGTGCATACCCGCCTTACGCACAGCATGGAAGTGTCCGTGGTAGGAAGAAGTTTGGGGCGTATTGCCGGACAACAGGTTTTAGCGAAGTATCCGTTCTTGTCCGAAGTTCATGGCCATCACTTTAACGATTTTGGAGCTATTGTAGCCGCCGCAGCCTTGGCCCATGATATTGGTAACCCCCCGTTTGGGCACAGTGGGGAAAAAGCCATCGGCAATTACTTTAAACAGGGCAAAGGAAAATTCTACGAAGATGTTCTCGCAGCAGAAGAGTATCAAGATTTGATTGATTTTGAAGGTAATGCCAACGGGTTTAAGTTGTTAACAGAATCCCGTGAAGGAGTGCCTGGGGGGTTGCGGTTGAGCTACGCTACTCTGGGAGCATTCATAAAGTACCCCAAAGCTTCTTTGCCAAAAAAGCCGTCGAGGAACATTGCCGATAAGAAGTTTGGTTTTTTCCAGTCCGAAAAAGAGTTTTTTAATGAATTAGTGGGGGAAATAGGTCTTTTGCCCAATCCTGCCCACCCCAAAACAGGATTTTTAAGACATCCATTGACCTATTTGGTAGAGGCAGCGGACGATATTTGCTATACAATTATCGATTTTGAGGACGGCATCAATTTGGGATTGATACCCGAGGAATATGCCTTGGAGTACCTTATCAATTTGGTAAAGGACAACATCAATACCAAAAAGTATAATGCCATGACCACCTCCAGTGATAGATTGAGCTATTTGAGGGCGCTTGCCATCAGTACCTTGATAGGAGATGCAGTAGAGGTTTTTGTAAATAACGAGGAGAAGATTCTCAATGGTGAGTTTGATGCATCTTTACTGGACAAGGGAAAGTACACAGCGCAGGTCGATGACATCATCAAATTGAGCGTGGAAAAGATATATCAATCCACCGAGGTAGTGGATAAGGAATTGGCGGGATATCGAATTATTTCGGACTTATTGGATATGTATACTACGGCCCTTATCAATGTAAAGGAGGGAGAGGATACCAATTATGACCGATTGCTCATCAAAAGTTTACCTGAAAACTATAGGAATACGGATGTGCCCATCTATAAGATATTATTGGACACCAGTTGTTTTGTGGCCAGTTTGTCCGATAGTGCCGCCGTTCATATCCATGATAAATTAACAGGTCGAAAGGTCTAAAACGAATAGAGCAGTCCTACCCCCAGTAACTGCTTAAACTGGATTTTGGCCACGCCCGGGCTTATTACGGTTCCATCCTCAGCAACTTCCTCATCAAATTTGATGTCATCATCAAAGATGATATGAGTTCCAATATTTGCATTTAGAAAGTCATTTACCTTGAGATTGAAGTTAAGTTCCCAATCCACATCTATGTTCCCAAAACTCCGCACATAATCTGTATATAGGTTGAGGCGATGGCTCATAAGAACATTGTTGGCAATTTCGGTTTCCCAAGTATTTGTCACCAAAAAACCAAGTTCCAAAAACACTCTGTCCCCGGCTTCCACACCAAAAGCGCCCTGATTGGAGAGAGCCTCATCCAACACAAAGGTAGATTTCATGGTCGCGGGTGAAATGTAAAGGTTGAACTGATCTTTTGGGGGTATGTATGATGTACCCACACCGACAAACAAATATCCAGGGGCCATAAACCTTGAAATTGGCGTATCTCTATCAGGATATTTATAACCATTGGAAAATTGCGTCCGAATGTTGGCCTTTACCGAATAGTACCAATTGGTGATGGTGTCCTTCCTAAAACTGAGCGTGGTGGAGAGTCGAATCTGGTCGTCCGTTTTGCGGAGTTTTCGTCCTTCTTGTGCATTGAGGCCATATCGAAGCTGGGCTTCATTGTTCCAACTTAGGTAGCGGAATTTATAGTTACGGGCAAAATCAGCGCTCGCAAGAGCCGAAACAGAGTTGTCTCCCCCTGCGTTCCAGTTTACAAAAGAAACTTCACTGACGTTGAGACCAAATTTGTTGACCTTTTTCCAGAAAGATGTTGGTTTGAAACGATTGTACCATATACTCAAAGGCTTTACCCGGTTCAATACCGTACGTGGGTCGGTCAGTTTTGCATTCCGGGTAAGGTATTTGAGCTTTACATCCTTAATGCGAATTATCTTAAAGCTGCCATTGGTGCTATCAATTTCAAACGCCTTTAACTGGGTCACTTGGGAATGGGCAGATAGAAAAACAGCTAGAAATAAAATTAAAAAACAGTTTAATCGCATTGGTTCAAGGTTGATTGTATGTATGTGTGTATCGTATCAAAATCTATACCAGCCATTTGGTGGGTCTCCAAGACATCGCCATGATCTACAAATTGGTCAGGAACCCCAAATATCTTTATTTGCTTTGTGAAGCCCTCTTCATTGGCAAATTCGAGTATGGCAGAACCAAGACCACCCAGCTTTGTGCCATCTTCCACGGTAATAACATGCTCGTATGTATTAAAAACAGTGCGGAGAAGATTCTTGTCCAGCGGTTTTACGAAGCGCATATCATAGTGCCCCACTTCTTCGGGCCTATCCAATTTTTGAATGAGTTCGGCAACCGTATTGCCAATATGTCCAATGGTCAGAACAGCAATTTTGGACCCATTTTTAAGACTGCGCCCAGTACCTATTTCTATGGATTCAAGATCATTTTTCCAATCTATGGTCACGCCACGACCTCGAGGGTATCTTATTGCAATCGGTCCATCCAATCCCAATTGTGCTGTGTACATTATGTTTCGTAACTCCATCTCGTTCATTGGGGAGAATATGATCAAGTTGGGAATACAGCGCAAGAAGGCCATATCAAAAACGCCATGGTGCGTAGGACCGTCCTGTCCCACCAAACCAGCCCTGTCCAAACAGAAAATTACAGGAAGTTTTTGTAGCGCAACATCGTGTATGACCTGATCATAGGCTCTTTGCAAAAAAGTAGAATAAATATTGCAAAACGGGACCAATCCCTGAGTGGCCATACCTGCGGCCAAGGTTACGGCATGTTGCTCGGCGATGCCTACATCAAAGGCGCGCTCTGGAATGTCTTCCATCATAAATTTAAGGGAGCTTCCGCTGGGCATCGCAGGGGTAATCCCAACAATTTTTTCGTTTAACTTGGCCAATTCCACAAGGGTATGTCCAAACACATCTTGATATTTGGGAGGCTGTACCTCCCCCGATTTTTTAAACCGCTCCCCAGTAATTTTATCAAATTTTCCAGGGGCATGGTACACCACTTGGTCTTCCTCGGCCTGTTTTAGCCCTTTCCCTTTTGTGGTGATAATATGAAGCAGTTTTGGACCATCAACATGTTTTAAGCGTTCCAGTTCTGTTACCAAAGCTTTTAGATCATGACCATTGATTGGTCCTGTGTAGTTGAGGTTTAGGCATTCAAAAATGTTCTCGTCCTTGGCGGTTCCAGCCTTAACATTGGTAAGGTATTTTTTTAACGCACCTACGCTTGGGTCGATTCCGATGGCGTTATCGTTCAAGACAATTAATGTGTTAACATTGGTAACGCCCAAATGGTTAAGTCCTTCAAATGCCATTCCGCTCGCAATGGAAGCATCCCCAACTACCGCAATATGTTGTTTGTTAAAGTCTTTGTTGAGTTTTGAGGCCATGGCCATGCCAAGAATAGCAGATATGGCGGTGGAGCTGTGCCCGGTCCCAAAATCGTCGTATTCGCTTTCACTTCGTTTTGGAAAACCACTGATTCCACCCAATTGTCGGTTGGTATCGAAAATTTCTTTGCGTCCCGTTAAAATTTTGTGTCCGTAAGCTTGGTGGCCCACATCCCAAATAAGTTTGTCATACGGAGCATTGAACACATAATGAAGGGCAATGGTAAGTTCCACAACCCCCAAACTTGCCCCTAGATGTCCTTCCTTGGTAGAAACAATATCAATGATAAATTCCCTCAATTCCTGAGCGAGCTTGGGCAGCTCGTCCAAGGTTAATTTTTTGAGGTCCTTAGGGGATTCGATATGTTTTAGCAGTCTTTCCAATGAATAAAAAACAAAAGTATCGATTCTCCTCAAAATTATTTTATGTGTAGCTTAGCAATCTGTTGAAAAATGACATAAAAATCGTGGAGAACCCATTTGACGACAATTATTTTATGAAAAGAGCCATGCAAGAGGCGGAAATCGCTTTTGAAAATGGGGAAGTACCTGTTGGTGCGGTCATAGTGGTGAACAACCGGATCATTGGAAGGGCTCACAACTTAACCGAGCGTTTAAAAGATGTTACCGCACATGCCGAAATGCAGGCCATTACGGCTGCATCGAACTTTTTAGGCGGAAAATACCTGCAGGGGTGTACGTTGTACGTGACCTTGGAGCCTTGCCAAATGTGCGCAGGGGCATTGTATTGGAGCCAAATCTCCAAAGTGGTTTATGGCGCTTCGGATCTGGAGCGTGGGTTTAGTGTTATGGGAGGGCATCTCCATCCCAAAACCGAGGTCGTAGGAGGTGTTATGGAAAGGGAGGCTTCAGAAATGCTCAAGCGATTCTTTATTCAACGAAGAAACCTTAACTAAAGAAAAAACCCCGGCATTGCCGAGGTTTTAAATCAAATCAAAATAAAATATTTTTATCCGATTACTTGCACGCGTGCAGCAACCACTCCTTTTCTTCCTTCTTCTTCGATGTATTCTACTTTGTCGCCTTCGTTCAATTCCACTCCGTTCAATGCTGTAACATGAACAAAGATGTCTTTTCCTGTGTCGTCGTTCGTAATGAAACCATAACCTTTGGAATCATTGAAAAATTTTACTGTACCAGTCATTAAAAAATAAATAAAATGTTAAAATACGAATGTAACTTTTTTTATGACTGATTGGATGAAATGAAGTTTAAATCTTATGAAAATTATTGATTTTCAGTCTTTTTTCGTTCTTTTTCTTGCATTTTCTTAATATTTTCCTTGGTAAGCATGTAATCTTTCATGTTTTTGACCTTGCTTTCTTTCCACAGGAAAAGCGGCATGGCCACCAAAAATAGACCAATTGTGCCTCCTCCAATGTATTTGGGTGCCTGTGGATGCCCATCTTCCAAGGAAAGACCGTAGAATATGGAGCCAAGGGAAGCGAGCATAATCAGAAAAACGATATGTTTGAGTTTTATCTTCATTGAGAGTAATTGATTAATTTTCTGCGATACGCGGTCAACATTTTTGATTTACTGATAAAGCCTTCGTACTTGCCATTTTTAATGACAGGTAAATTCCATGCACCGCTATCCTGAAATTTTTTCATTACCTGTTTCATATTGTCCGTTTCGTAGAATATAATCTCTGGCGGGGCATGCATCAAATTTTTCACAAAAACCGTGTCGTACAGTTCGGTATCGAACATCATGGGCCTTATGTCATCCAGCACAATGATTCCAATCAGTTTCTTTTCATCATCCAGCACAGGAAACAGGTTCCTTTTGGATTTGGATACGGATTGATGGAGCATTTCTCCTAAGGACATTTTAGGGTGAACTGGCTTAAAATTCTTTTCAACAACATCGTCCATTTCCATGAGTCCAAGTACCATCTGGTCCTTGTTGTGCGATAAGAGCGCTCCGATCTTGGCAAGTTCCTTGGTGTAAATGGTGTAGTCCAGGGCGTTTTTGGTTATCAAATAAGAGATTGCCGCTGTAATCATTAGAGGGACAAAGAGTTGATATCCACCTGTAATTTCTGCAATCAAGAAAATTGCGGTTAAGGGTGCGTGGATTACTCCCGCAATGAGACCTGCCATACCGATCAATGTAAAGTTGCTTTCCGAAACCGATAAACCCAACCCCAAATTGTTGATGACCTTGGCGACAACGTTGCCCAATGCACTGCCCATTACCATGGTTGGAATGAACACTCCTCCTGCTCCTCCTGCTCCTATGGTGGTCGTCATGGCAATTGCTTTAAAAATGGTGATTCCGAACAGAAGCGCTATTACTACCCAAATATTATCGGTAAAAGCATCGAAAGGTGTTGTGCCCAGAGCTTTTAAATGGTCGCCATCCAACAGATTGTTAATGAATCCGAAACCTTCACCATAGAGTGGGGGAATGGCGTACAACATGATTCCAATGGCAACACCACCTACCAAAAGTTTGTATTTGGGACTTTTCAATTTTTTGAAAAGCGATAAAATCGCAAAATACATTTTGGTAAAATAAATGGATGCAAAACCTGTGCCCACACCCAAGAGAACGTAGAAGGCCGTGTCTTCCAGTTTAAAACCTTCGGATAGGGAAAAACTGAACAATACTTCGTTTCCCAAAAAGAAATAGGAGGTAAGTACCCCTGAAATTGAAGCCAAAAGCAAAGGGAGCATGGACATCATGGTCAAATCCAACGTAAAAACTTCGACTGCAAAAATGATGGCGGCAATGGGAGACTGGAAAATGGAGGCTATGGCCCCGGCGGATGCGCAAGCGACCAAGAGCGTCCTTGTCTTTGCATCTATATGGAAAAATCGGCTCAAATTAGAACTGACCGCCGAACCGGATTTTACGGCTGGTCCCAACAAACCCACCGAACCACCGAAACCTACGGTGAGGGGAGCGGTGATCAAAGGGGTGTAAATGTCCTTGAGTTTGAGCAGCCCCCGCTTTTTGGAAAGCGAGAATATAATGGAGGAGACGGCATGTTGTAAGGGCTCTTTATGTATGAATTTTACGTAGAGGTAGACCAAGGTTAGACCTATGGTCGGAAGGATAAAGTACAGTTGGTTCTCAGAGAAAACGATTCCTTTTTTTAGAAGTGATTCAATAAAATATGTTGTGTTTTTTACGGTAACAGCGACCAATCCCGCCAAAAAACCTACGATTAGGCTCATTATCTGAATAAAGGTCCTGTTGGAGATATTTCTATATCGCCATTTTAGGAATCGGGTGAGCACTTTTTTATTGCTGTAGGGCATGGAGGTCCGTAATACCGATTAAAAGTATTAAAAAATCCCGCTTACAAAACGGGATTTAATTATATCACAAGTCCAATTTTAAATGGAGCTCTTTTAGTTGCTCGTCGTCGATGTTCGCCGGGGCATCTATCATAACATCGCGTCCACTGTTGTTTTTTGGGAAAGCGATGTAGTCCCTAATAGTTTCCTGTCCGCCCAAAATGGCCACCAATCTATCCAGACCAAAAGCGATACCACCGTGGGGAGGCGCTCCATATTGGAAGGCATCCATCAAAAAGCCGAACTGTGCTTTTGCTTCCTCTGTGGTAAAGCCCAAATGTTTGAACATGGTCGCTTGGGTCTCCTTGTCATAGATCCGTATGGAACCACCGCCAATTTCATTTCCGTTCAGTACCAAATCGTAAGCGTTGGCCTTTACTTCTCCGGGTTTTGTGTCCAACAATTCCAACTGGCCTGGTTTTGGAGAGGTAAAGGGGTGGTGCATGGCATGGTACTTTCCTGTTTCCTCATCCAGTTCCAACAATGGAAAGTCCACGACCCATAATGGCGCGAACTCATCTTTTTTTCTAAGGCCCAAGCGTGTTGCCAATTCCATTCGTAATGCGCTTAATTGAGCGCGTGTTTCGTTGGTGTTGCCTGAAAGAACGCAGATTAGGTCTCCGGGCTTTGCTCCTGTGGTCTCTGCCCATTTGGCCAAATCTTCTTGGTCGTAGAACTTGTCCACAGATGATTTATAGGTTCCGTCTTCGTTGCATTTTACATACACCATTCCCTTAGCACCAACCTGAGGTCTCTTGACCCAATCAATTAACCCATCTATTTCTTTTCGAGTGTAAGAAGCTGCTCCCGGTACTGCTATTCCGACAACCAATTCGGCGGAATTGAACACATTGAAATCTTTGTGCTGCGCCACAGAGTTCAACTCACCAAATTCCATCCCAAATCGGATGTCGGGCTTATCGTTTCCATAAAGTCGCATGGCGTCATCGTAGGTCATGCGAGGGAATTTGTCCACTTCCACACCTTTGATTTCTTTTAGAAGATGCTTGGTCAGACCTTCAAAAGTCTTCAGGATGTCTTCCTGTTCCACAAATGCCATTTCACAATCGATTTGTGTGAACTCGGGCTGGCGGTCGGCACGGAGGTCTTCGTCCCTAAAACATTTCACGATTTGGAAATATTTGTCCATTCCGCCGACCATCAACAATTGTTTGAAGGTCTGGGGAGATTGGGGAAGGGCATAAAACTGTCCTTCGTTCATGCGGCTGGGCACTAAAAAGTCCCTCGCGCCCTCGGGAGTGGATTTTATCAAATAAGGTGTTTCAATATCGATAAAACCTTGGTCGGACAGATATTTTCTGACCTCCATTGTCACCTTGTGCCTAAATATAAGTTTGTTCTTTACTGGGTTTCTTCTAATGTCCAAGTAGCGGTACTTCATTCGTATGTCCTCTCCGCCATCGGTTTCATCTTCGATAGTGAAGGGAGGAAGCAAGGAATTGTTCAGTATGGTAAGTTCGGTGACCAGTACTTCGATTTCCCCTGTGGGGATATTCGGGTTTTTGGAAGCCCGCTCTATAACCTGCCCCTTGGCTTGGATAACGGTTTCACGTCCCAGTTCGCGAGCTTGTTCCAATAGTTCTTTGGAAGTGCGTTCTTGGTCGAACACCAATTGGGTGATGCCGTAGCGGTCACGAAGGTCTACCCATGCCACGAAACCTTTGTCGCGTAGCTTGTGGACCCATCCACTTAATATTACCTCTGAACCTATGTCCGATGCCCTCAGGGCACCACAAGTATTGCTTCTGTACATGATGTTTGTTATGAGAGCGCAAATTTAATAGGAATGTGGATATTTTATAGGAGATATACTGTTTTTCTCTTGGACTTGTGTTTTGAAATTCCAAAATGGTCGTTAAACTTCATATCTCTTAACGTTAAATTAACATTAGAAATGAAAGTTGAGTAACTTTTGGTGAGCTTTAAGGCAAAATTCTCCGACAAAACGATTCAATTTTAATACTTATGAATTAAATAACTGATTGATATAGTGTAGATTGTGTGTTTAACGTTAATTTAATGTAAACTAAATGTTATGTAAATGTGTGATTAATGTAAAATTTAAGTAACTTTGATACGTTATCATATTGATACTAACAATATTAAATCCCATATAAATATGAAAAAAGCAGTATTTTTTTTGGCGGTGATGTTTGCGGTTGGTGTATCTGCACAAGATACCAAGCCGACCTTTGAAAAAATGGGAAATATGGTGAAAGCCACTTATTTTCATGACAATGGTGAAATTGCCCAAACAGGTTATATGTTGAACGGAAAGTTACATGGAGATTGGGTAATGTTCAATGTTGAAGGAAAAAAAATTGCCACCGGCCAATACGACAATGGAGAAAAAACCGGGAAATGGTTCTTTTGGAAAAATGATGAATTAAACGAAGTTGACTTTACGGATAACCGTATTGTTCAAGTAAAAAGTTGGAGCCAAGGCGATGCCGTAACGGTAAACAAATAAGCGAATAAACCAATGTTTAAAAAAAGCCCCGACCAAATGGTCGGGGCTTTTTTTATTGCTTTGCACTACATTATGTAGTTGCAGTTTCAATTTGTTCTTGTTTGCGTTCTTGCCGTGCCAACTTTCTTTTTCTAATCCTTAGCTTTAGCTTGTATACCAAGGTGAATAGGATAGGTACAACAATCAGTGTCAGGAAGGTCGCCACCAACAATCCGTAGATTACGGTCCAAGCCAACGGTCCCCAAAATATTACGTTGTCACCTCCAAAATAAATACCAGGGTCAAACTCGCTCATTAGGGTAAAGAAGTTGATATTGAATCCTGTTGCCAATGGAATCAAACCTAAAATGGTGGTAATGGCAGTTAGCAATACGGGACGCAATCTCGATTTTCCACCTCTTACAACGGATTCCAAGAAATCATCAGGCTCCAAAAGCCCATCTTCATCAAGGTCTAATTTCACCTTTTTTCTATCGATTAGCAGTTGGGTGTAATCCAATAGTACCACACCATTGTTCACTACAATACCTGCTAGGGAAATAATTCCCATCATGGTCATCATGATAACAAATGCACTTCCCGTAGCAACGATACCGCCAAATACGCCTATCAAACTCAAGAAAATCGCAAGCATGATAATGCCCGGTTTACTAATTGAGTTGAATTGGAATATCAGAATAAAGAATATCAGTCCAAGACCGGTGAAAAAAGCACCCATCAAAAAGGCCATTTGCTTATTTTGTTCCTCTATCTGACCTGTATAATCTATTTTGATATCATCCGGAAGATTTTCGAAATCGTTCATTTCTTCCTGAATTTTGCCCACAATGGCACCGGCATCCGTATAGCCCGAAGCCAATGCTGAATATACGGTTACCACCCGTTTTACATCCCGGTGCTTTATAGCACTAAACCCGGTGCTGTTCGTTTGCTTGGTGACAGCCGAAATAGGAACTTCCTTGATCTGTCCACTGGACGGGTCCCTAAATGTGATGCGCTGGTTGAAAAGGGCACTGGTATTGTACCGGTCCTCTTCGTTGAACCTCACATAAATGTCGTAATCTTCACCACCTTCTTTGTAAATACCGGCTTTGGAACCAAAGATGGAACTACGGAGCTGTTGGCCGATCTGACCGGTTGCAATGCCCAGCTCACCTGCTTTTTTACGATCTACCTGTACCAACATGGATGGCTTGGATTTGTTTACATCTATCTTGAGCTCATCAATTCCGGGAATGTTCCTTGAATTGATAAAATTTCGCATTCTTTCCGCGGTATTGATCAATTCGGTATAATCCTCTCCCTCCAATTCTATGTTGATGGGGTAACCGACGGGAGGCCCAACGGCGTCTTTTTCAACGGAAATGGCAACACCAGGATACACATCTTTCAATGCTTCCTGTACTTTTCTCAAAAGTTCTTGGCTATCCGCACCTTCACGGTATTTGAATTCCCGTAAGGTGGCCGTGATTTTACCCCTGTTCGGCATTTCCGCACTGGAACCACCATCGGTCTGGGGGTTACCGGCACCTTCTCCTACTTGGGATACGGCACTTTCGGTCATAAAATTGTAGTCACCGTTTATGTAAGCGTCCGAATTGATGATGTCGTATACCCGCTCTTCAATGTCCTTGGTGATTCGATTTGTCTTTTCTATATCGGTCCCTTCAGGATATTCGATATAGACAATGATCTGGTTGGGCTTATTATCTGGGAAAAACTCCACCTTGGTTCTTTGGCTGCCTACTGAAGCACCAAAACCAATAAAGGCAATTACAAGTAGGACAAAAGTGGTAATGGCAATAAAAATGGGCCTTCTTCCAGCAAGGGAATAGCGAAGAGTCTTTTCGTAAAAGCTTTCCCATTTGGGAAGGATCCTATTTTGGAATATCCCGGCCCAGTTTCTTAGGAACAAACGATAAATCCATAACATAATCGCAGTTAGCACCATCAGCGACCCTAATGACCTATATGCTCCACCGAAGATAACGATGAGAATACCGATAACGGAAATAATGGATGTAATGCGCACAATCTGTTTTAGGGGCATCTCCTTGTCCTCAGTGGTCATGTATCTAGATACCAGAACCGAGTTAAAGAAAATCGCCACAAATAGGGATGACCCCAAAACCACCGATAGGGTAATAGGGAAGTACTTCATAAACTGCCCCATGATGCCCGGCCAAAGTCCCAAGGGCACAAAGGCTGCAACTGTAGTCAGTGTGGATATGATAATGGGGAACGCAATTTCGCCGATACCTTTTTTCGCAGCTTCGATACGTGGCATTTTTTCCTCGTCCATAAGACGATAAATGTTTTCCACGACCACAATTCCATTGTCCACCAACATTCCTAGTCCCATAATAAGTCCAAAAAGTATCATGGTGTTCATGGTGTAGCCCAAAACGTTGAGTATCATCAGCGACATGAACATGGACATTGGAATGGCGAAACCTACGAACAATGCATTTTTGAAGCCCAAAAAGAACATCAGGACGGTTACCACCAAGATGATACCGAAGATGATATTGTTTACCAGGTCATCTACTTGACCAATGGTCTTGGACGATTGGTCGTTGGCTATGGTTACCGTAAGATCTTGAGGAAATTCATTATCAATGGCATGGTCAACGATTACTTTGATCTGGTCCACTGCGTCGACCATGTTTTTACCGGAACGTTTTTTTACATCGAGCATTACCACGGGGTGTCCAAACTCCCGTGCATAGGTGGTCTTTTCCTCTTCCTTAAAGGCAACCTTGGCGATATCCTTTAGGTAGATCGGGTTTCCGTTTTCGGATTTCACCACAAAGTTTTCCAGTTCGTTGGGCTCATCGATTTCTCCAACTATCCTAATGGTTCTACGTTGCCCGCTGGCAATAAGATTTCCTGCAGAGGTCGTCAGGTTTTCGTTGCTGATACTGTTTATGACATCGTTGAAACTGACCTTGGCGGCCATCATCTTGTAAATGTCCACGGCAACTTCCACTTCTTTTTCTTGGGCACCGCGAATGTCCACTTGCTTGATTTCTTGAAGGCCTTCTATTTCGTCTTCCAAGTATTCACCGAACTCTTTGAGTCTTTCAATAGGGTAGTCTCCGGAAATGTTGATGTTAAGTATGGGTATTTCCTCGGAAAGGCTCAAGTCAAAAACATTGGGTTCTACTTTGGCCCCGTTAAAGGTGGGCCAATCCTCCCCGGCTGTTTTGGAGTCGACTTCGTCCTTTACTTTTTGAAGGGCTGCCTCGACCGAAATGTTTTCATCAAACTCCACAATGATCATGGAGTAATCCTCTTGTGAGGTAGAGGTGATCTCTACCAGATTGCTTACGGTCTTGAGTTCGTCTTCAAGTGGGTCTGTGATGAGTTTTTCAATGTCCTCCGCGGTGTTTCCCGGATAGATTGAACTGATGTATATCTTGGTCTCTTTTACCTCAGGGAAGCTTTCCCTGGGCATGCTGAAATAAGCCATGCCACCAAGGATAAGGATAACCAGGATCAGCACATACATTGTGGTCTGGTTATCGATGGCCCATGAGGACAGCCGAAACTCCTTGTCTACACTTTTCTTTTGTTTGCTCATAATTTATTTGCTTTGGCTGTCTAGCTATTTTTTATGTTGACTTTTTGTCCTTCTTTCACACTTCGGGCACCTTCATCGATAATGGCATCCCCTTCGTTTATTCCGGAAAGTACTTCAACGTAATCGCCTTGTGTTTTTCCTGTTGTGATCACCACTTTTTTGGCTACTGGATCATTCTGAATGGAATCGGCATCCACCAAATACACATATTGCTCGCCATCGGCGTTTTCTGACAGTACACTTTGCGGGATAAGGATGGCCTTTTCACTGGTATAATCATTGATCATTACCCTTGCGGTAAGATTTGGTTTTACCTTGCCACCTAGACTTGGTACTGGAATTTCTGCTGTAAAAGATCTATTGCTGGGGTTGATGAAATTTCCGGTTTGCCTGATTGTGGTGGTAACACTATCACCAAGAACAGGGAAGAACACTTTTACATCTTTGCCAGTGGTAACATTTGGTAAGTGGCTCTCGGGAACTTCCACGTTAATGTACATATTGGAGAGGTTCACAATTCGGAACACTTCGGAACCTGGACCTGGGCTTACTACGGTCCCCTCATCTTTTATAACATCGTCGATTATACCGGTAAACGGGGCACGGATGCTCGATTTCCCTACTTGGCTTTCCATCTGTTTTACGGCACTTTGTTGTGCTTCGTAATTGGTCTTGGCCTGTAGGTACTGTATTTCTGAGCCGATGTTCTGTTCCCAAAGTCTTTTTTGACGTTCAAAAGTAGTCTTGCTCAATTCAGCCTGTGTTTTGAGCTGTGCCAACTGACTGGAAAGTCCACCATCATCTATAGTGGCCAGTAATTGTCCTTTGGAAACTTTTTGACCTTCTTTTACGTAAACGCGATTCAAGGTTCCGGACATTTCGGGATATATGAGTACGTTTTGTTTGGTCATAACATCTCCTTGGAGCTCCAAGTAGTGGTCAAATTTCTCTGGATGTACCTCGATTGTGGTTACCAAGGGCAGTTTTTCGGATTTGTCGAGCAGGGCAATGGCAGAATCCAAGGATTTTAATTGGCCTTCCAACGCTTTCTTTTGGCTGGAAACCTCTGCATGTTTGGAACGGATTGTCTCAATGTCCTTGCTGGCCAACGCTTTGTCCAAAGACTTGTTGCTGTTGCCTCCGCAAGAAGCCAGAACTACTGCGGTTAGTGTTATATATATTGCTTTTCTCATGATGGAATGGTTTTCTCTTTTGTTATTTGTTTAAAATATTTTCCAGTGCTGTCTTTTTGTTGATGACATCTACCATGGACTGTAAATATTCCTGTTGGCTTGTGTACAATTGGGTTTGGGCCTGTCTCAATTCAAAGCTGGTTGCCAATCCTTCCTCGTATTTAACCTGATTTTTGTTTTCTATGCGTTCGGCCAGTTCCAAGTTTTCTTTGGAAGTTCCATACTGCTCTATGGCAAGGATATAATCACTTTTGGCACTTTCCAATTGGAGACGGATCTGTGCTTGAGCCTCGGTGAACTGTGTCTTGGCCTTTTCCAAAGCTATCTTGGCGCGCTGTGTGCTTGCACTTCTGCCGAGAGAACTGAAGATAGGTATGTTAAGGTCTACTCCTAAAATGGACGACCCGAACCATTGCTGACCGCTGTCCAAAAAGTTAAAATCATTGCTGAAGGAGTTTCCTCCGTAGTTGATAAAGGCATTCAATGTGGGAAGCGCACGACTCTTGGCCAATTTTAATTCCAAAAACCGTTGTTCGTTGAGGTTGGCGGCCATTTTATAGTCCACATTGTTCTCAATATTAAATTCGGAATCAATTAACCCAAAATCAATCTCCTTTTTGGTAAGGTCATCCAGATTTTCGGTCAAAATCGTCGGTGTCTCAATGGGAAGCCCCAGTACCAAGTTCAACATTTGAAGGGTTATCTTCTCCATTCGACGGGCATTTTTCAGCTGGTTGTCCACCGTTGAGAGTGTTATCTGTAATTGATCTACGCTTTCCTCATCACCAAGGCCATTTTCATAGATTCGCTTGGTTTCGTAGAGGTTTTCTTCCAGTGTGGATTTGTTCTTTTCCGAAATCTGAACACTTTCTCGAGCTAAAAGCACATTTCCGTAGGCTTCCACCACAGATTTTCGGACTTCCAGTTCCGTTTTTTCCTTATTGTTCTGACTGTATTCCAAAAAAGTTTTGGTGGCCTGAACACCTACAATGTAGGAGCCGTCAAATATCTGTTGCCTTAGGGTTGCTGTTGCTGACATGGATTGTGCTTGACCAAATACAACTTCTTGATACGTTCCAGGTTCCCCACCAAAAAACTCGGCAGGAATCTGTGAAACAGGTTGTTTTAACTGGTTTTGATAGCTAACGGCACCATTGATCTGCGGAAGTCCGGTTGCAATGGTCTCCCATTTTTGCTTTTGTGCATCTACAATGTCTCGCTCAGCGTTTATGGAGCTATAGTTGTGCTCCAATGCGTAGGCAATGGCCTGGTCCAAACTAAGGCTTGGTATGGTATCCTGAGCGGATGCCAGCCATGGTAGTATAAGTAATAGACTGATTAACGTTTTTTGCATTTATTCTTTATTTGAATTGATGATTGAGTTGAGTATTTTTCTTCCTTCTGGAGTTACAATGCCCCTTAAATGATATTCCAGATAATAATCCATTAGTTCCGCCTTACTGAAAATTTCCGTGGGAAACAGGCCATTGTCCTTTAAACTGGTTATCCCCGTAAAATAAATTCGAGATACAAATTCCACGTTTAGGTTGTCCCTGTAAATTCCCATTTGCATACCACGCTTCACATTTTTGGCTACACAACGATGGGTGCATTCAAATTGTACTTCCTTGAGGGACGTATAGATTTTTGGATAATATTTTTGTAATTGATACAGCGGTGATGATTTTTCATCTTTTAAATGAAGCATCACAAACCTTTTGATTTCATAAAGCTCCTCAATAGGATTTTTTTGCAATGCCACGATATCATCTATGCCACATACAATAAAATCGGTCATTGACATAGCGGTCTGCTGAACTAGGTCTGTTTTGTTCTTAAAATGGGAGTAAATCGTTTTCTTGGATATCCCCATCTCATGTGCCAAATCGTCCATGGTAATACTCTTAAACCCAAGATTTAAGAACATCTCACCTGCTTTTTGAATAATCTTTTCCCTCATAATCAGGGGCAAATGTAAAGATGGAAACTTTAAAAACAAAAAAAGTTTCCATGGTTTTACAATTTTTTAACGAAGGGGTTTTATCATTTGTTTCAACGGGACTCTTTTGTATTGGCGAACACAGGGCTAAGTTGTGCATCTTTGTCGATGGTATTGCCATCAATGTTTCCCAACCGCCAAAAAAAGGGACTGAACTGAAGTAAGTATTTCTTCTTGCTGTTAGTTTTCTTCTGTTGTATCATGATTTTCGTTTTTGATTTTTCTTACATATGTTTTAAAAGCTTCTTCACCTTCCTCTTTCCAAAATTGGTCGTAGTGCTTCCATTCATCAAAATCCCTTCTCCAAGACCCACATTTATTGGACGATTTAATCTTCTTTTTGTGACTGCCGCTCTTGCTTTTTCCACCGCCTCCGCCAAAACCGAACAACAGTTTAGCTAAAATAAAGACGCCCAAAGCTTGCCAGTAGGTAACGCTTCCCACACCAAAAAGGTCTGGCATCAACCAGTTCCAAAGCCGCATCAGCAGATAATTGGCCAGCAAGAATATAACTACCCCCAATATGACCATGGCAATAACTTTAACCACCTTTTTCACGGTTCTCTCCACCTTCTTTTCTACCGCTTTCTCGAATTCTTTTTTATGTTCCATAACTCAGTTCTTTTAAATTCTCTAATGTTTTTGATAGTTCCGACATGGCCCTGTGCCTTCTGGACATTAAGGTGCCTTGCGGTATTCCTGTTCTTTCTGTTAGTTGTTTGTAATTGTATCCTTCAAAATCAATGGCGATAATGATATCTCTGTACGCAGGTTTTAAATCTTCTACGGCTCTTTTGAGCGCTTGTTCCATTTCTTGGGAGTAGCGGTTGTCCGCATCCCCATAAAAGAACTCAGCAAATTCCCGCCATTGTTGGTCTATATCCTCACTAGGCAATTTCCTTTCCTTTTTGCCGCGCATAATGTCTATGATTCTGTTCCTAATGGCATTGTACACAAAGCCGCCCACGTTGGTTATGGGCAATGCATCATCCGATCGTGAAAACATTCGCAGCGCAACATCCTGCACAATATCTTCCGCATCCCTTTCCGATGTATCCCTGATCTTGGACTGCACATAGGAGCGCAGCGAGCCATACTCCTCGTTAAAGAAGTCGGTCAGGTTGTTGCGATTATCGGTTTTGGCTGCCATTCGGTCGAATCAGGTTGCTTTTCACTTATAGAGACGAACAAAAACTATTTCATTGCAATTTTTCTGAATTTTTTTTTCAAAAGATTCCTTTTTTGGAAGGGAGGATACTTTGTATCCGGCTTTTAAGATGCTAAGTCCATCACAAATTGAATATTTGAATGTATTTTTGGCTCTATGTCAGATATCGATATCATTAGTCAGTACAGGGAGCAGTTTGTTACGTACCTCAATGAAAGGAACCAGTTAGGGGAGCCGAAGAATCTCTACGAGCCCGTGAAATATATTTTGGGATTGGGGGGTAAAAGAATGAGGCCTATCCTCACCTTAATGACCGCCGAGGCCTTTGGAGGTAAGGTAGAGTATGCTATGGACGCCGCATTGGCAGTGGAGATGTTCCACAACTTTTCCTTGGTCCACGATGATATTATGGATGATGCACCGTTGCGAAGGGGTAAAATTACCGTACACGAAAAATGGGATGTGAACACAGGAATCTTATCGGGCGATGCCATGTTGATTTTGTCCTATCAGTTCTTTGAAAGTTATCCTGCAGAAACTTATGTTGAACTCACTAAATTGTTCAGTAAAACTGCACTTGAGGTATGTGAAGGGCAACAGTACGATGTGGATTTTGAGACCCGGGACGATGTAACCATTGTAGAATACCTCAAAATGATTGAATATAAGACCTCTGTTTTGGTCGCTGCCGCTATGAAGATGGGGGCCATCGTGGCCAATGCGTCCCAAAAAGATGCCGATGCCATTTATGAATTTGGTCGTAACCTGGGCATTGCCTTTCAATTACAAGATGATTATTTGGATGCCTTTGGAGATCCTAAAACCTTCGGCAAGCAAGTAGGAGGGGATATCATGGAGAACAAAAAGACCTATTTGTACTTAAAATCCTTGGAAAAAGCCTCCAAAGATGACCAAGAAGGGTTGTTACACCTTTATTCCATTAAACCTGATGACTCTACTGATAAAGTCGAGGCGGTAAAAATTATTTTCAAGGAAAGTGGCGCAGTGGAAGAAACCAAGTACGCGATAAAGAGTTTTACGCAAAAAGCATTTGATGCCCTGTCCGAAACTGACTTGCCTGAGAAAAACAAGGCTTTGCTAAAGCAATTTGGTGAAAGTTTAATGGAACGGACCGTTTAGAACATTCGCTTAAACAAAGCTCTGATGAAGGGCATGGGTTTAGGAGCTGTTACTATTTTAAGCTCTTCCCACAAATTGGTTTCGTTCTCGAGAAATTTTAAGATCAATGAAGCTTTTCTTCGTTTGAACATGGACTCGAAAATTTCGTGCCCCAAGTGATTGTTCTCATACAGAATATCCAACAAGAGCATATCGTAGAAGAGAAACCTACTTTTTTGATTGAATTCTGTCAACGGCTTGGCCGTTTTTAGGTGTTTCACCAATTTAGGCACTATTCGACTAGTGTTGTAAAAGGTATAGCCCGTACTTGGTTTGGCCCATCCACCTGCAATTCCTATATTAAAAATCCGATTTGTATTATGTCCATGAAACGGATAGCAGGTCATTGGAATGCTGCCGAGTTCGGTTTCTTCAATAGTGTAAGGAGTATTCCCAAGATTAGTGGAAATATATGTTTTGATGGCATCCTCATACTCCCTTTTTTCCAAAAGGTGCTCGGAGAACAAGGTATATTCCACTAACGCTGCGTTATCGGAAAAAGGAAGCACGTACATAAATCGTGTGTTGCCTTTCTGCTCCACCGAAAAATCCATAAAAGTAGCCTCTCTTAAATTAAATACCGACTGTTCGGTTTTAATTTGCCATCCGACAAAGTGTTGTTGCAAAACAGGAAATTTACTTTGTTTTAACGGGGGGAAAGAATCATAGAGGCTGGAAAATACCGTTTGTCCTATATATTTTTGAGAGGAAGTGGTAACCAAAACTTCGTTTTTCTGTTCTTCAATGTGTTGCACTTCTTCCTGCACCCAAGTAACGTTCTGATACGCTTTTATCTTAGGTAAAAAGTGGTTGTAAAAGTCAATACCTCGTAGCATCTTGTATGTGTATGGTGCAATGGAAGTTGATTTTTGAAGTTGTTGTCCGCCCACATAAATCGTATCCCACGTTTTGAAGATGAGGTCATCAAATTGACCTTTGCCACGCTCCCAAAAACACCAAGTTCGGTCGTTTCTGGATTTATCGTCCTTATCCAACACCAAAATAGATTTGGAAGCAAAGAATTCATCCTTGCCCAAGGCATCGGCTAACAATAGCCCTGCAGCTCCCGCTCCAATAATAATGTAGTCGTATTTGGGCATGGAGTAAAAATACATAAACAAAACAAAGGGAAGACATGTGCCTTCCCTTCATATCAATGTTTTTATAAGTGAACTTTATTCATCTTTACCTGGAATTGATGCTGGCCAAGAATCACGGTATTCGGTCATCGTTGTTTCATAACTTTTCGCCAATGATTCAGCTTCCTCTTCGGAATACAGCTTTTTTGCTTTATCAAAAAAGTCTTTTTCCTCATCTTCCAGATGGTGCTCTACTTTGTGAATCAATTTTTTTACGGTTGCCAACCAATGGGGAGAGCTCATGTCCGTATCGTTGATTTCTTCGATAAGCTCATCCATTTCATGGTGTTCTGCCATTCCGTGTCTGGCATCTTCTTGCATGTCGTCGCTATCAACCAATGGAGAATAGAAATAGCGTTCTTCGGCCACGGCATGCACTTCCAATTCTTTTTTTAGTTTTTTCCAAAGTTCCCTTCGTTCTTCAGTATCCCCCGATGTGTTGCTTATTTTATCACACAAATCCCGTTGGATGTCATGGTCCTGTTTAATTGCCTTGTAAATTTTCATATACCTTGATTTTATTGTAATTATTTAATAACTAACATCTTAGTAAAATTAAACGTGATACAAAGACATCATTGCTCCATTCGATTAAATTATTGATAGAATTGGGTTTTTTATATTCAGGATGGGGTTAGAGTACGAGAAACGATTTAGAAAACAGTATACCGTAACCCAAAGAACCCTCGGATCCCTTGGTTGGGTCCGTACACATAACTTGGGTCAAAAGTTAAGGCATAAGGATTGTTTGGTGTAGCTACGGCATTGCCATTGTTGTCAAAAGTTACTTCCTTATCAAAAGGGTCGTTGGCACGGGCGATGATAAACGGATTGCCACGGTTCGGGGTCCAGTCCAATAAATTTTTGATACCTCCGTACACTTCAAAATTGTTGAGCCCCTTGTAGGTAAACTGGATATTCTGAATGCTCCAAGTAGGGGAGTATTCGCTTCGTGGATCCAAATCGCCCAATAGCGGCAAGCGCATCGGGCCATATAAATTTCCCGTATAATCGGCCGTTAGGTGGAGCGACCTAAAAGTGTACGATAGATTCCACGTAGCGGTAATACTTTCGGTAAGGATTTGCTGTTGGGTGACCCCATTTTCGGTGTTGCTTACATCCTGCCAAGTAGCTCCCACCATAATCTTAAAACTGCTCGGAAAAGCAATATCCACGTTGGCACTTATCCCTTGAGAAACGGATTTGCCATCCAGATTATCATAAATGATCTGGTTGGGATTGGTTTCATAATCGGGCAAGATTACATTCGAGAATCGGGTATAAAAAGCTGAAGCATCCAATCCGATGAAGGTACCGTTATCGCTATATATTTTCTTTAAATAATTGATATTGACATTGACAGACCGTTCTGGTTTCAATTCCTCGGCAATAACCACTTCTCTAGACCCCGTCAGTGCTGCGTGATCTTCCGTAAATAAATTAACTACGCGAAACCCTGTCCCAGCATTTACACGGAAAATATCATTGTCAGAAATCTTCCATTTGTACGCGGCCCTCGGGGTTAGAATATTGCCGTGCCTTTGATCATAATCATACCGCAGGCCTGCCAAAAAAGAATGTTTGGGAGCAAAGGAGTATTCATCCTGTGCAAATACACTTGGAATCCAAATGTTGTCCGCCTCGGTGGTCGCTGGCGTATTGTCATCATAGTAATTATAACGAACCGCGCTCCCAAATAGCAAATCATGGTTGCCTGCGGTCCTGTCCCAGGTCAACTGGGCAAAACCAATGCGTTGGTCGGCCAAGTACTCCGTATCGCCATATACCGAGTTTTGGTTGTGGTCGTTATAGGAGAAGGAGAGGAGAAACTTTTCCTCAAACGGCAACTGATACTTGCCCAACAGCTCCCAACGTCTTGTATAGATGCTTTCCCCATAAATTTCATCCCCGCCACGATACTCTGGGGTCCATTGCATCTCACCACCCCAGCGGTCCTCATAAAAAAAGCGACCTGCCAAGGAGAACAGTCGATTATCCTTTCGTTCAAAATCCCATTTTTGGAATAACGAAATACGATCTTGCAGGGTAAGATCGGTAAAATTGTCGCCATTCTTGTCCACGGGAACATCGTAATTAAAGTAGTTGACGCCCAAAAGCAGGTTTGCTTTATCGCTGACCGATATTTTGCTGCCCACATCCAAATTGTATTCGCCCCAACCCGTAGCAAAGCCATCGGCAAAGAACTCTGGTGCACTCAGCGCATTTTTAGTGATGATGTTGATCAAGCCGCCTACTGCTTCACTTCCATAGAGCGAAGAAGCCGGACCTTTTACGATTTCAATCTGCTCGATCAGCGAGTTTGGGATGCCAGTGAGTCCGTAGACCGTACCCAAACCACTCACAATGGGCATTCCATCAATAAGAACCAAGGTATAAGGCCCTTCCAATCCGTTGATGTGGATATCGCCCGTGTTGCACACATTGCAATTGATCTGTGGTCGAACCCCGTTCACATTTTGGAGCGCATCAAAAACGCTGGCTGTGGGATTCTTTTTCAAAAAAGCAGGGGAGTAGACCTCTACGGGTACTGGACTTTCCAATCGGCTAACAGGTTTAAGGGTGCCCGTCACCACAGTTTCTTCCAAACTTTGTGCCGAAGCTTCCAGCTGTATGTTGACGGTTTTATTCGCTCCTGCTTCAATGTTGATTTTGGTTTGATACGGTTGATACCCCAATGATGTCACCAATATCATATAATCTCCTGCTGGAATGTCGGTCAACTCAAATACACCATCAATATCCGTAGCGGTACCAATTTCCGTGCCTTTCAATAATACGTTGGCCAAGGGTAAGGGGTCCCCGTTGTCGGTCACCTTTCCGCTCAGGGATGTAGTCTGTGCGAAACAATAGCTGCTAGTTAAGACTATCCATAAAAGGATGCTATGTTTATGAAATGATTTCAATTAGTATAAAATTAAATTTAGACAAATCTAAAAATAGATTTTGTCAAATAAAAATGTATTTTTGGTAAAATGTTTTTTTGATGACTCGATCAGAGGAGAATTATTTAAAGACAATTTTTCATTTGGGAGGTGGTGACTCCAAGTCCATTACCACCAATGCCATTGCAGAGCAGATGGAGACAAAACCATCTTCGGTAACGGACATGGCCAAGAAATTGTCAGAAAAAGGATTGGTTGACTATGTGCGTTATCAAGGGGTGTCGTTGACAGCTGTGGGAGTGAAAACGGCCTTGTCCATTATCAGAAAACACCGTCTATGGGAAGTTTTTTTGGTAAAGAAGCTAGATTTTACCTGGGATGAGGTGCACGAAGTAGCGGAACAGTTGGAACACATCAAAAGTGAAAAATTGGTTGATAAAATCGATGAGCTTCTGGATTTTCCCAAGTATGATCCGCATGGGGACCCCATTCCCACCAAAGATGGAAAGTTCCAAGAGCGGGATGAAAAATTGCTCAGTGAAATGCCCATCAATTCTCAAGGAGTTTGCGTGGGGGTGAAAGACTCCTCCGTACCTTTTTTAAAGTTTTTGGACAAGAACAGAATCGCTTTGGGAAATACCATCAAAGTATTGGACAAGGAAGATTTTGACAATTCTCTTCGTATTCAAATGGAAGGAAAGGAAATGCGGATATCACATCAAATTGCAGCTAACCTCTATGTAAAAAAGAACGACTGATGGAACAAGTAATTCAATATTTTCAAGAAATAGACCCCGTATTGGCGGCATTGTACGCAACTCTTTTCACTTGGGGATTAACGGCGGCGGGAGCAGCTTTGGTATTCTTTTTTAAAGGGATGAACCGGGCACTTTTGGACGGAATGTTGGGATTTACGGGAGGGGTTATGGTTGCTGCCAGTTTTTGGAGTTTGTTGGCCCCAGGAATAGAAATGAGCCCGGGCGATGGTTTTGTAAAGGTAATTCCAGCTGCGGTTGGTTTTTTGCTTGGAGCAGGTTTTATTTTTGGATTGGACAAGATTTTGCCCCACTTACATATCAACTTTAAAATGAGTGAAGCCGAAGGGGTAAAAACCCCTTGGCACCGAACCACTTTGCTCACTTTGGCGATTACCTTGCACAATATTCCCGAAGGATTGGCCGTAGGAGTCTTGTTCGGCGGTGTCGCAGCTGGTTTTGAGGGAGCCTCCATTGGTGGGGCGGTTGCATTGGCCTTGGGTATCGGGCTACAGAATTTCCCAGAGGGATTTGCCGTGGCCATGCCCTTAAGAAGACAGGGGCTTAGCCGAACAAAAAGCTTTATGTATGGACAGGCGTCCGCACTGGTGGAACCTATCGCTGGAGTATTGGGTGCTTGGGCCGTGTTGACTTTTGAGCCTATTTTGCCCTACGCACTTTCGTTTGCTGCGGGTGCGATGATCTTTGTGGTAGTGGAAGAGGTAATCCCAGAAACGCAACAGGACAAATACACCGATATCGCTACAATGGGCTTTATCGGTGGATTTATTATTATGATGACCTTGGACGTGGGACTGGGATAGATTACCCCCCAATCATATCAAAGACACCCTTGGTCAAAAACTGGTCTGTTTCGTTCAGTTCGTTAGATATGATCTCGGTATACCCGTCAAAGGTGCCTCCTTGTTTTACAGCTACCCTGTCAAAGGTGTAGCTTCCGTCTTTTTTTGCTATCAATTTAAGCACGTAGTGGTTGCCTTCTGATTCGATTATGGCCTCTTCGGGCAATGACCAAGTTTTGATGGTATCCGTCATGATCATGGCATCCACGAACATACCTGGAAGAAAATTACCGTCTTCTTGCTCCAAGTGTCCATGTACCTTTATAGTTCTTTTGGTATTATCAATTGACGTTCCCACCAGATGCACTTCTGCATTGAAAGCTTCTTCAGATGCTTCAGGAATCTTGAATTTTATTTTTTGACCCTTCTTCACTTTTAGAATGTCCTTTTCAAAGACCGTGAGTTCCAAGTGCACATGTTCGTTGTCAACGATTTCCAATATTTCGGTGGCAGGAGAAACATAGCTTCCCTTGGCCACGTTCATTTTTGTGACGCTGCCCGAAATCGGGGCGTAAATTGAAGCTTGGGATGTTATAATTCCTTTTTCCACATTGCTGGGAGAGATGTTGAGCATTCGCAGCTGCTCCCCTAAACCTTGATAGCGGGCTTGGGCCGTTTGGTAATTGCTCTTGGCCTGAAGAAGATTCTTTTGGGAAGCGATCTTTTCATCAAAAAGGATCTGGTTCCGTTCAAACTCCGCTTTCAAAAAGTCCAGTTGGTTGAACACTTCGAGATATTCCTGTTGCATTTGCACAAATTCCTGGTTTTCCAAGACCACCAAAAGCTGTCCTTTTTTTACTTTGTCCCCGATCAGAAGCGATGTCTGTTTCACAAAACCGCCCATAAAGGCCGAGACACTGGCTCGGTTTTCTGGCGGAACATCTATCATACCAGAAGTCTCCACCATTTTGGGGAAGGTTCTTTTCTCCATCGTACCCATTGTTAGGTTGTTGGTATCGAATTGATCTTGCGAGACCACGATCCCTGTTTCTTCCCCTTGTTCTTCGGAAGCCGATGCTTCGCTGTTCTTATTACCGCAGCCCATCAATAGAAGGAAAACAGCGGCTATTTGAAATATATGTTTCATGGTTATAATGTTATTGTCAAGTAATTAATGGCGATTACGGTTTGATTGTATTGGTTGAGCACGTCCAGATAATTGAGTTGGATGTCGTAGGCGTTTTCCAAACTTTGGATGTACTGGAAAAAGTCGATTTCCCCATTTTGAAAGTTCCCGGAAGCCGCTTTCAAAATTTGATCAGAAAGTAGACCGCCTTCGTCCTCGTAATAGGAAAGTTCCTTGGCCTGTTGCTCCAGTTGTCCCATCAAGGTTTTATAGCGCTGGTCCATGGCAACGGAAATTTCGGTGTTCTCCATCTCTGTAATCTTGGTCTGTATCTTGGATGATTTTAGCTTGCTACTGTGACCAAAGAAGAAAATTGGGACACGGACACCCAATTGAATTCCGTAAAGTGAAGTCCCTAGCCCACTGTTTGTCCCTTGAAAATATTCAAGGTTCAGATCGGGCAACAATTTGTTTTCCTCCAAACTCTTTTTGGCATTGCTCAACTCTTGCCGATGGTCCAAAAAGGAGGTTTCCGCGTCCAACATTCCTTGGACATTCACTACCGTTAATTTTTCTGGTTTTTCATCCACGATTTGCAAGCTGTCCCCGCTTTGCACCAAACTCACGATTTGACCATAGGTTGTCAACATCTGTTGCTTTATCTTGGAGTAAGTGTTGGCAATCTGCCGTTGCTTGGCCGTGGCCGTCACTTTTTCCAGATAATTGGTCTCGCCAAGCTCAAAACGCCTGTTGGCCGCATGGGCAAAATTGCTGTAAATACTGTCTAGCGTACTGTAAAGCTTTACTTTTTGATTCAATGTCTGGTATTGATAGTACGCATTGCTCAGCGATTGGTACAGCTGCTTCTTTTGAATCTCAAATGATGATTTCTGAAGTTCATAATTCGATTTTTGAAGCCTGTTCTTGGCCCCATACACTGTCGGGAACTCAAATTGTTGCTGTGCCCCAAAAACCTTTAATGGCTCCCCATTTAGCGCCAAGTTGTTTTCATCATACTGGTAGTAGATATCTGTTTTGTCAAATTCAAAAGCGGTTCCCTTAAGGGTTTCCGCCTGATCTACCAATAACGACCCAGCTTGGATGCCCTTGTTATTTTCCAAGGAAAGGGCCATCAAATCTTCTAGGTCCAATTTAGTTTGAGAGAATCCCGAAGCAGTCACTAAAAGAAATAGCACAGTCAGCGTATTTTTGTTCATTTTGCGTTCTCTTCTTCTTTTTCTCATTCCGCGGAATTTAATGTTGTGGGTATAGGCATATAAAACGGGCAAAACTACCAAGGTGAGCATGGTGGCCGTTACCAATCCGCCAATAACCACCGTGGCAAGCGGACGTTGCACCTCGGCACCTGCATTGGTGGATACGGCCATGGGCAAGAAACCTAAAGCAGCTGCGGAAGCCGTCAATAATACGGCACGGAGCCTATCTTTGGTTCCCTGTTTGATGAGATCTTCCATGGAATCAAAATCTTTTCCTTTGAGTTCCTTGAAATGCTCTATCAATACGATTCCGTTCAAAACGGCGATACCGAACAGGGCTATAAAACCAACACCCGCCGATATGCTAAAAGGCATATCTCTCAGCCAAAGCAAGAGGACACCTCCCACTGCGGAAAGTGGAATGGCGGAAAAAATGAGCAAAGCTTCCTTTACCGAGCCGAAGGCAAAATAAAGCATGATGAAGATGAGCAGCAAAGCAATGGGCACGGCAATCATCAATCGGGCTTTGGCATTTTGTAGATTTTCGAACTGGCCGCCGTAGGTAATGGTGTAGCCTGGCGGCAACGAGATGTTCTCGTTGACCAATAGTTGCACATCGTCAACAACGGATTGAAGGTCACGATTTCTTACGTTGATACCCACAACAATCCGTCGTTTGGTATCATCTCGGGAAATTTTTGCAGCCCCTTTTTGATAGGTGATCTCAGCAAGCTCGCTCATCGGGATTTTTCCACCATTGGGAATATCCACATAAAGGTTTCTGAGGTTGGAAATATCCTGGCGATTTTCAGCATCCAACCGAACGGCAAGGTCAAATTGACGCTCTCCCTCAAATATGCTTCCAACGACCTTACCTGCAAAGCCCATCGAAATCATTTCGTTGAGGTCGGCAATGTTGAGTCCGTGACGTGCAATTTTGGCCCGGTCGAAGGACACGTTCATCTGTGGAAGCCCTTCTACTTTTTCAACAATGATGTCCGAGGCACCTTCCACATTTTGGATGAGGTCTTTGATCTCGTTGGCTTTTTTATTCAATATTTCCAGGTTTTCCCCAAAAATCTTAATGGCAATATCCGCCCGTACTCCCGTAATCAATTCATTGAAGCGCATTTCAATGGGCTGGGTAAATTCTACTTCCATTCCAGGTATCACGGCTAGGGCTTCCTTAAACTTGTCGGCCAGTTCATCCTTGGTTTCCGCAGAGACCCATTCATCTTTAGGTTTTAGGGAAATGATCACATCGCTCTCCTCCATGGACATGGGGTCGGTGGGTACTTCTGCTGCACCGATACGGCTTACCACCTGTTTCACTTCAGGAAATTGGTCTAGGAGGATTTTTTCGATTTTGGTGGTCGTCTCCACGGTCTTTGCCAAGGAAGTCCCCGTTTTTAATACAGGTTGAATCACAAAATCACCCTCGTCCAGGGTAGGTACAAATTCCCCACCCATTGAGGAGAACAGCAAAATGGCTCCGACCAACAAAGCCGCAGCGATGGAAAGTACCAATTTTTTGCTTTTCATGGCCCATTCGATAACGGGCTCGTATTGCTTGTTGATCCAGTTGACCAAACGGGTGGAGATGTTCTTGGACGATTCTTTGGTGGGCTTTAAAAATAATGCGGAAGCCACGGGCACGTAGGTAAAGCAGAACAAAACAGCTCCCAAAAGGGCAAAACTGAAGGTAAGTGCCATGGGTTTGAACATTTTACCTTCCACACCGCTGAGTGATAGGATCGGAATGAAAACAATCAAAATAATGAGCTGTCCAAATACGGCGGAGTTCATCATTTTGGTGGCTCCCTCCACAGTTATTTTATCTTTTATGGATTGTGTGGCTTCTTTGTCCAGATTGACAAGTTCGGTTTGCCGTCGGGTAATTTGAAACGCAATGTACTCGACTATGATGACTGCTCCGTCTATAATGATACCAAAGTCGATGGCCCCAAGGCTCAACAAGTTGGCATCGACCCCAAAAATGTTCATTAAGGTGAGGGCAAAAAGCAAACAAAGCGGAATTACGGAGGCTACAACAAGTCCTGACCGCCAGTTGCCCAACAACAGGACCACCACGAAAATCACGATCAAACAACCCAACACCAAGTTCTCGGTAACCGTGAAGGTAGTTCTTCCGATAAGTTCGCTACGGTCCAAAAATGGGTTGATGTAAACCCCTTCGGGTAGCGATGCCGAGATGGCGGCCACTCGTTCTTTGACCGCTTCGATAACGCGTTTGGAATCGGCATCCTTGAGCATCATGATCTGGCCGAGCACTTTTTCGCCCTCTCCATTTCCAGTGATGGCTCCAAAACGGGGGGCGCTTCCAAAACCAACTTTGGCCACATCCTTAATATATATAGGGATGCTGTTCCTTGTGGTTACGACGATATTCTCGATGTCCTTGAGGCTGCTCACCAAACCTTCCCCGCGAATAAAATAGGCTTGGTTTACTTTTTCAATATAACCTCCACCAGTGACACTGTTATTTTTTTCCAATGCGGTGAAAATCTCCCTTGCGGTTATATTGAAAGCGTTAAGCTTTTGGGTCTGGATGGCAACTTCGTATTGTTTAAGATGCCCCCCCCAAGTATTTACCTCGACTACACCAGGAATACCGGAAAGCTGACGTTTTACAATCCAATCCTGAATGGTCCTAAGCTCCGTGGAATTGTATTGGTCCTTGTACTCGGGCTCAACATCCAGAATATATTGATAGATTTCGCCCAGACCAGTGGTAATTGGTCCCATTTCTGGGCTACCAAAACCCTCTGGGATACGACTGGATGCTGATTTTATCTTTTCGGCAATGAGCTGTCTTGGCAGATAGGTGCCCATATCGTCCTCAAAGACAATGGTGACCACCGATAGGCCAAATTTGGAAACCGACCTTATTTCTTTTACACCGGGCAGGTTCGCCATTTCCAACTCAACGGGATAGGTGACGAACTTTTCCATGTCCTGTGTGGAAAGACGATTAGAAGTGGTTAATACCTGTACTTGGTTATTGGTGATATCGGGTACAGCACCAATGGGTATTTGTGATAGCGAAAATAACCCAACAAGGGCTATGGCCGCTGTAAACAGAAGAACAATGAACTTGTTCTTTACACTAAAGTTGATAATTTTTGAAAACATGATTCATAGAGTATGATAGCATTATTAAATAGAATAAGGCTTGATAGAAGTGTTCAGCAAAGCTGAAATACTATGAATTATGCGTGTTTGGGCGGTTGAAAAGGGTTGTCTCCCCAAATATGGGAATACGATATTTGATAGTGGAAATTTCCTTTTTCTGTAACTGGAATTTCAGAACGGGAATTGATAAAATTATCCGCTCCAAGAACAAAAACATGCGGTTGCGAACAATGGGATTGATGCTGAAAAGGCAATTTTTCATGCTCTTTTTGCTCTTCTTGGTGCTTTTCGCTGTGCGAAGCTTTGAGTTCTCCGTAGTGTTTGGAAACAAAGACCGTAAAGTCATCACCATATTCCTCATTGTGGAACTGGTAATGCTCAAAAAGTTGCCCAAGTTCCACCAAATCCTTAAAATGAATGTTGGCTCCTTGGAGCAGAATGAGCAGGGATATCCCTATGGTGATAATTTTATTCATCCTGACAACGTAAAATTAAGAATAATACGCGGCACCATAGATGACCAAACTTAATTTAGAATGAGTCTGATTTTTAAAAACCATCAGGCCCTATTGGGCCTTGATGGTTGAAATTCCGTTTTCTTCCAAAACAGCATTCACTTTTGGAAGCTCTTTATCCAATGTGCTGTTCAGTTTGGCCATGTGAGTCTCCAACTCGGCAACAAGTTCATCGTATACCACATAAGCGGCATCCGTTGGTCTGGCGTCCCCGTTTTCAATACTTCTCTGCAGGGCATTGAACCTATTGTTCAATTTGATGGGGAAGTTCAATGGGTCTTGTCCTGATTGGTTTTTGGTTTGATAAAGATCATTCTCGATTTCGGTCAAGGTCTCCATGAAATCTTCAGTTAGCTTTGTGAACTTTCTACTGGAAATCCCCTTGCCCAAACTATCCAATTGTTTGCGGATGCTTCTTATTTGAATGACCGCTTCGTTGGCGATGGTCGCTTTCTTGGTGATTTTGGAAGCCAATTCAAATTGCTTTTGAAGGTCTTCCGCTGTAATCCCTTTCAAGTTGGGGTCCATTTCAATTTTAAATGGATAGCTTTTGATGACTTCAGGGCCCACCTTCATTTGCACGGTATAGGTGCCCAGTGGTGCTTTTGGTCCTGTGGTGGCCGAAGCTCCCCAAATAATGATACCATCAAAAGTAGTGGGTCCAGGATACCTCAAGTTCCAAGTAAAAGTGTTGATGCCTTTTGCCGTAGTGGGCTTGGTACTGCTAAAACGGCTCCACCAGGAAGATTCGCCAGAATCTTCATATTTTGGTTTGTTGCCGCCAAAGGATTCGATGAGGTTATTGTTAGCATCGAAAATAGAAAAGGTGACTGTATCCACCTCTTTTTCCAAATAGTACTGGAAATTGGCGTTGTAAATACCTCTGATGGCATCGGAGGGTTTGAACAAGACATTTTTTTCACTTTTTAAATCTTCTGAATACTCCCTAAAAGGCTGAATGTCGTCCAAGATCCAAAATCCCCTGCCGTGGGAGCCCAGAACCACATCGTTGTCCTTGATCACCAAATCCCTGATCGGGGTATCGGGCAAGTTCAATTGAAGCGACTGCCATTCGGCACCATCGTTTATGGAAAAATACACTCCGTGTTCGGTCCCCAAAAACAGTAGTCCTTCTCTTTTATGGTCTTCACGGATTGCCCTGGCAAAGTGACCGTCTTTTATTCCTGTAATGATCTTGGTCCAGGTTTTTCCGTAATCGTGTGTTTTAAAAACGTAGGGCGCCCTGTCATCCACTTGGTATCTGTTGGCCGCCACATATAAAGTTCCAGGATTGTGGATGGACTCTTCAATAATGCTCACCCTTGAATATTTTGGTAGATTTTCTGGGGTAATATCCTCCCAGTTTTCACCACCATCTCTTGTGATGTGAATTTTGCCGTCGTCAGAACCTGCCCAAATGGTGTTGATGTCGTGATGGGATGGAGCCAAAGCGAATACGGTGGCATAAATCTCTGGTCCGTTCATGTCCATGGTTAAAATACCCCCCGTCTTGCCCAAGGTTTCCGGGTCGGCATAGGTAAGGTCCGGACTGATTTTTTTCCATGTCTGTCCATCATTTGTTGTTTTCCAAACGTGTTGGGAGCAGGTGTACATTACATTGGGGTCTTTGGGAGCGAACATAATGGGGAACGTCCATTGCCAACGCTCGGGAAGGGCACTTGCAGGTTCACCAGAGAAAAATCGGGGATATACTTGAATATCTCTGGTCTGACCATTGCTTCGGTCATACCTTGTCAAAAGTGCTCCTTGGCTTCCTGCATAAAAAATATCGGGGTTGGTCGGACTTTGTGTGATCCAACCACTTTCCCCGCCACCAACGGCGTAGTACCATTCGGAACTTGGCCCCCTTGCTTGCATAAAGTCCCATCCTTCGCTTGGCATGGCCAAGGTAGAGTTGTCCTGCTGGGCACCTGCCACGTGATACGGAACATCGCTAGTGGCCATTACATGATAAAACTGCGAGGTTGGATAGTCCTGTTCGGTCCAGGTTTTTCCTCCGTTGATGCTTACCACGCCACCTCCGTCATTGGAACTGATCATTCTATCAGGGTCGTTTGGGTCGATCCACAGATCATGGTTGTCGCTATGTGGGGTGTTAATTTTTTCGTCAAATGTTTTTCCTCCATCGGTGGATTTAAAGAATCCTACATTTAGGCCATACACCACATCTTTGTCTTTGGGATCGGCATAAATTCTGGAATAGTAAAAGGCACGTTGTCTCAGTTTACGTTCGTTGTTGGTGAGTTCCCACGTCTTGCCAGCGTCATCGGAACGGAAAACACCGCCTTCATTGGCCTCTACAATGGCCCAAACCCTGTTAGAATCTGCTGGGGAAACCGTTACCCCAATCTTACCGATCGGGCCTTCGGGCATCCCTGGATTTTCGGTGAGGTCTGTCCAGGTTTCTCCACCATCTGTGGACTTCCAAAGTTTACTATCTGGACCACCGCCCCACATTTTCCATGCTTTACGGTACACTTGCCATGTGCTGGCGTACAATACATCGGGATTATTTCGGTCAATGATCAAATCTGCAGCGCCTGCTTTATCGCTGACATAGAGTACTTTTTTCCAATTTTCGCCTCCATCCATGGATTTAAAAACGCCACGTTCTTCATTTTCTCCATAAGGGTGTCCCAAAGCGGCAACGTAAACAATATTTTCATTGGTGGGGTCTACGCGAACCCTTGAAATGGCTTGGGTTTCTTCCAGCCCTAGATGTTTCCAAGTTTTTCCGCCATCTGTCGTTTTGTAAACACCGTCACCTTGTGTGATGCTTCCACGCAGTTGGGTTTCTCCCATTCCGATATAAACCACATCTGGGTTGGTTTCTGCCACCGCTACGGCGCCTACGGATGAACTGGTAATTTGGCCATCGGTTACACATTTCCATGTATTTCCTCCATCGATGGTCTTCCACAGACCACCTCCAGTGGCTCCAAAATAATATTCGTTGGGTCGGGAAGGGCTTCCTGAAGCCCCCAAGCTTCTACCGCCACGGTTCGGGCCAATGTTCCGCCATTCAAAGCCGCTGTAAAAACTGGTGTCAATGGTAATAGGGGATGCATTTTGTGCGCAAATAAATAAGGTTGAAAAAAACATGGAAAGTAATGTCCATGTCTTCAGGGAGGTTGTTGGCATTCTCATGATGTCAAGGTTGGTTATGAGTAGTTAGAATAAAGTCACAATTTACTCAATATGGATGAGAAAATTTAATCAAATCATCCAAACTCTTGAATATTTTGAGTTGTTTTAGGGAATTTGATGCGTTTTTTTATGCAATCAAAAATGAAGCTCGTCAAGAATTACCCCGTAATCGTGTTGCAAGTCTTCGTGGAGTGCGGGTATTTTCTTTTTGATGTATTCCAATTGACGGTTATACAAATTCATCAATGTGGTATTTCTGTTGATGGAAGGACGGAATGATTTCATCTTTTCACAGAAATAAAGCAACAGTTCCACTTCGGTAGCCTTATTTCCTGAATACCGAATATATTTTTTGATGGTGCGAAGTATTTTCCGAACACTTTTTTTGATGTAGAAATAACTGTTAACGTTGATGTCGGCGAACATGGCATCCACCTCTTCTTTTACGGTTTCAATGTATCCTTCCTCGCTGTCTGATTCGAACAGCAAATAGGTAAGGAGTTCCTTGTTTTCTTTTTTGAAACGTGCCAAACGAAGGCAAAGCTCAAGGACTTCGTCCTGCGATTTGAATTTGAGTTCTTTTTTGAGTTGTGCTACGGTGGCGGCCTTCATATAATCAACTTCTTAGGTATGATGCCCCATTAACATCGATGATGGTTCCAGAGGAGTAAGCGGCCTCGGAGGATGCCAGGAACAATATCGCATGGGCCACCTCTTCGGGCTGTGCCATGCGTTTAAAAGGAGATTCGCGCAACAGGTTTTCCCGCTCGGCAGGGGTAAGGGTCTCTTTGGCCATTTCGGTTTCGGTGAATCCAGGTGCGACCACTCCGACATAAATGTGGTGAGGCGCCAATTTCTTGGCGAGGGACTGACTCATGGAATTCAATGCAGCTTTGCTGGCCCCATAGGCTGGTTTGGTGGGTTCGCCCCGAAACGCACCCCGAGAGGATACGCTTACAATATGCCCGCCACCTGTTTTCATCATGGCCTTGGCTCCCCAATAGCATAAATTAGCCACGGCAAATAAGTTGGTTTCAAACGTTTTTTCCCAGGCATTCGTCCAATGGTCAAAATCAACTTCGTCTATTTCATGAAAAATAGAAATGCCCGCATTGTTCACTAAAACGTCCAGTTGGCCATAGGTTTTTACAAAATCAGCAATAAGAGCTTCCGTTTCAGATTTTTGGGAAATGTCTCTTTTAAAAAGTTGATGCCCTTCCCCAGGTAATTCTGATAACGTTTGATGGGCCACTTCATCATTACTACGATAATTGATGCCCACTTTGGCTCCTTTTTTGGCGAATGCCATGGCGGTTGCCTTGCCGATACCTCGCGAGGCACCTGTGACCAATACGTTTTTGTTGTTGAAATTCATAGGTTTACTTGGGTGATGAAAACAATTCGAGTTTTGATTTTTTAAAGATAAAAAGATAGGGCACAATATTGGATGGATTTCAATGTTGTTCTATTAATTATGTTTCTTTGTGGTCGACTCTCTTTTTGAACACAAGGAATTACGAGAAATACTATGAAATCAAAAAAAAGACATTGGTTGTGGAATGTTCTCATCATTCTGACCGTGGCGCTATGTGTTTTCGCCTTTGTGGAACACTATAAAAACTGGCACAAAATTGAGGATGGAAACCTAAAGATCTATTCAGGGATCTACTATCAAAAAATACCTTTAACGGAACTGGACAGTGTGGTTTGGGTGGAGAAATTGCCAGAAATGGAGCGATCTAATGGTTTTTCTTGGATGGAAAAGGAAAAGGGAGTTTTCAAGGACTCCATTACCAATACCAAAGTCTATGTTTTTGTGGACGACCTCTATCAACAAAAAATAAAAGTGGTGCACCACGATTCCCTTAAAATGTATATAAATCTTCAGGACAGTCTTAAAACAGAGGAATTATTTGCAATTTTACAGACTGAATTGATGAACAATCAAGAAACCGCCAGAGGAACCAATAAATAGATATGAAAACTTTTATTTTTTTATTGTTGTTGCCCGTAATAGGCATTTCTCAGAATACACTTTCCATACAGGTCAACAATGTGGAGTCCGCGAAGGGCAAGGTGAGTGTGGCCGTGTATGATTCCGACGAAGCTTTTTTGTCCTTTGATCATGTATTGAAAACGAACAGTGTAGTGGCCCACCAAGGAAGTGTGATGATGCATATCACCGATCTTCCTGCTGGCGAGTATGCATTGGCCATTTTCCATGATGAGAACAATAATGGAAAACTGGATACCAATTGGTTGGGGATTCCAAAGGAAAAGGTGGCTTTTTCCAGAGGCAAGATGAAAACGTTTGGTCCGCCCAAGTTTAAGGAATGTGCCTTTAAGATGAGTTCCGATCACAAAATTCATATAGATCTTTAAAAAATATGGGAACACTATTTATGGCCCAATTAATGGGCGCCCTTTATGGACTTTTAGCAGTAATTTTTGGTGCTTTCGGCGCACACGCGCTTAAAAAGAAATTGACCCCCGAACTGCTGCAAAGTTTTGAGACAGGGGTCAAATATCAGATGTATCACGCTATTGTGCTATTGGTGCTAGGATTTAATTTAAGCTTTGATCAACCACTGGATTCTTGGATAGTCAACTGTTTTATTTTCGGGACCCTATTATTTTCCTTCAGCATATACGCCCTTTGTTTGGGCGCGGCGAAAGGCAATAAACCAAAGTTTCTGGGCCCGGTGACCCCGCTTGGTGGATTGCTTTTGACAGCGGGATGGGCCTTGTTGCTCTATTCCTTTGTTTCCAATTTGGTTTAAATCATTTGGCAAGCAATTTGTCAATTTCTCTTTCAATACTGTTCTCTCTCTCATAAAATCCAACAAAAGATTTGACCACGGTACCGTTTTTGTCGATCAAGAAAGAGTTAGGGATGGCGGTAACAGCATATTTTTGCACGTTTTCGCTTTTCATTCCCACCAAGTCTGATATGTTTATCCAATTGATTTTGTCCTCTTTACTGGCTTTTTCCCACCATTTTCTCTCCTTGTCAAGAGAATAACTGATGAGCACAAAATCTTCTTCATTGTATTTTTCCATCAATCTTGGAAATTCTTCCTTGTTCTGCTTTCGGCAGGGAACACAACCTGTTCCCCAAAAATCCAAAAGAATAACCTTGCCCTTATAATCGAACAATTGGTGCTCTTCCCCATCAAGATCATATCCAACGATGTTTCTGTATTTATCTCCTGGTTTTATGTCGCTAGTTTTTGCGTAAGTCAGGAGTTCCAGTCCTTTTGGTGAACTGGAATTAATGGAATCCAGACGCTCATGGAACAATAACAAACTGTCCTTGGACACTTCTTTTTTAATATATAACAATTGGTTCAGTGCCATTTGGTTATCGGCATTGGAAAACAGGAAGTCCAATTGCTTGGATTTTCTGTTTTCCTTTGGGGTATTCCTTAAAGTTGCATAATATGCCGCAAGAAGGTCGGATTGCTCAGAACCGACCACCTTTGCATCTATAAAATTGGAATAATCCCCTTCTATGAAGATAGAATCATTTTCCAAAAAGAAATAATGGTACGGTTCCAGTGGGTTATTTTCTTTATCATAAAAATTGAGATAGCACAAAGAGGGCAAGTCCACTTTTCCACTAAATTCAAACCTTTGATTGATCACAAAGGCGGAATCAAGGTTTTTATCAATGTCCCTGTTGTATAGATAAACTTTAGTGCTATCAGGAAAACCCTTTGCTGTTACGGATAATACAAATTGTTCCTCAAGACTTGTTTTTCCCTTTTTTTGGCAAGACATGATAGTACAAACCACCAAGGTCAAAATAAACAATACATTTTTACCACCCATTATTTAAAGCCTTAGGTACATGTTACCGTTTATGGTATTCAGTTTTAGTCGGTGCGTGGCGTTGTCGAAACTACCTTCCACTTTTTGGCCCACATATCGGTCACTTACGGTTAGTTCCATGCCCTCATCGGCATAGATACTGCCATGGATGGTCTCTGCGACCAATCTGGAATTTTTCATCACCAAATCTATTTCCCCATTGATGGTCTGTAGGTCCATGTCGCCGTTATATTTGGCAATATCAATGTCCCCGTTGATCAAATCTGCGGTAAAATCCCCTTCAATAATTTCAGATTTGAGGTCACCGTTTATACTGCTCACTTTAAAAGTTGCGCCTTTGGGCACATACAACACATAGTTGAATTCGTAGGTGTCATGCGTAAAGTAATAGCGCTTCTCCTTGTTGGGGTTGTTTTTGTTCCATTCATCGTGGAATGCTTCAAAAACAGGTTTTGCATCTGATTTGATATGCAGAGAACTGCTTCCCTCATCAATATTCAGTTTATAGAGGTCAATAAATTTACCGTCCTCTGTTTTTATGTCGGCCTTAAAATAAACGGTGGATTTATCCCAAGTTTTAACCTCGATGTTTTTGGCAAATTTTACATCCAGGTCAATGGATTGTCCAGAATAATTGAAGCTTTTTTCAATGATTTTTTGTGCGGCCAAGGATAGTGTGGCGAAGCCCACAAAAACGGTGATGATGAATTTTTTCATGACTGTTCGATTTTTTGATTTTAATATGTAATTGATGTTTTTGCCATCTTGAGCCTTTCGACTGCGCTCGATGTGACAGGTTGATTTATTTTTTTCTTAGGTACATGTTTCCATTGGTGGATTTCATGGAGATTTTTACACCACCTCCGTTAATGGAAGCTTTGATATCTCTTCCCAAAACTGATTTTAGGCCGTCTTTGTTCTCTGCTTGTACTTCAAAGTCGGTGTAGACATTTCCGTTGAGGGTGCTCAAGGCTAAATTGGCCGGTGTATCGGCGGGCAGACTCACATCTACCGCTCCATTGGTGGAATATAGCGAAATAGGGGAATCCTGTGTAACTTTTCCGAAAACGACTTCCAGCTCGCCGTTCAATGAATTCGCGGTTACGGGACCGTTTACGTTTAATAGCTTTACGTTACCGTTAAGTTGTGCATCCGCTTCAATTTCCCCGGAAAATCCATCTATTTCAATATCGCCGTTCCACGTACTTTTTACGGCAACGTTTTGTGATGCTGGCAGATATATTTCTCCTTTCTTGTTCTTTCTTAGGTTATGGATAATCAAGGTATTGCCATCTTGGACTACGGAAAACCCAATGTTGGTATTGTCGGTACCGCCTTCTCCCACTAATTTTAGACCTTTTGCTCTCTCAGGTATTTTAATTTCGGGTCCGGATTTGATCAAAAGTTCATTGGCGCTATGGGTTTTTAAAATAATGTCTGCATTGGATTCGATTTTCACCCATTGAATTCCGTTTAGGGATTTTGTGTAATCGCTTTGCGCATTGGTAATGACGCCTACAAAAAGTGCCATTAAAATAAATGTGAATTTTCTCATGATATTCGCTTTTTTGATGTTTATGTTAAACTTGGCAATACTGCCTTGATTTGATCTTTGATAAAGGGTTGTGTGTCTTCTTTTTCCAATAATTTTTTCATGGGTTCGGCCGCTTTTTTCTCTTGGATTTGAACCAAAGCTTGAATGATGGCCACTTGGATACTTGGATTTTGTTCTTGTTCCAAGGCTTCGATAAAAGTTGTTTTTACGATTTCGGAGGAGGTAAAGTTGACCAATGCCTCGAAAGCCGTCATCCGAACATTATCATTTTCATCATAGAGCAATCTGTTGGCAAGGGCTTGGATGATGGCTTCATCGGGTTGTTCAAATTCCTCGATATAGTTCACACCTTGAATACGCTTACTGGCAGATTGATTCTCCATCAACGATAGCATGGTCGTTTGCTTCATCTGATTGGTCTCGTCCTGAAGCTGCGCAATATCTTCGTTCACTTTTCGCTGCTGGAACAGACTTCCCATTTGGAAGGCGGCAACCAACAGTGCAATACTCGCTGCTATTTTCAAAATATTTCCTGTCCAATTTGATGATGGTTTGGATTCAAGTTGAACTACTTTCCCCTGGTTCAATTTTTGCTGTTCAAGTGTAGATTCAAACTTTGCTTTAAGCCTATCCGAGGGTGTTGGAACCTCTTCTTCAAACACATTAAAAAAGGTCTTCATCTCCTCCAGTTCCTTTTGGCAATCGGCACATTGTTCAAGGTGCTTTTCAAATTCAGCTACTGCCGATTTGTTCAAATTGCCATCCAGATAGTCCGGTATTTGGTGAAAAACATGATTCTTTTCCATGGCTATATACTTTCTAAATAAATATTCTTCAATTTTTTCAAGATCCTACACACTCTGGTTTTTACGGCTCCTGGGGTACTTCCCATTATTTCGGCAAGGTCATCGTACTTGATTTCTTGGTACCGGTTCAAAATCACCAGTTCACGGTCATAAGGATCCAACTGGCTCAAGGCATATTGCAAATGGGCATTGTTCTCGCTTGTATCATTTTCCTCTTCCACTGCTTGGTATGCCAATACCTCGATATCATCATGCGACTTATGGTTTCTTGTGTAATATGTTTTTAGGCTGTTGCGCGCTATAGTAAACATCCACGACACGAAGGATCCATTGTTATATGAGTTCCGATACTTGATCAGTTTGTAAAAAACATCTTGTGTAAGATCTTCGGCCAACATGCGATCGCCCGACATTTTGTACAGAAAATTGTACACATGTTTGTGGTGACGGTCAAATAGTACATTGAGCAGATCCAAATTGCCTTCGGATACTTTTTGCATGATCATTTCATCTGAAAGTGTTTCCAAATGCTATTTTTTAGTTGGCGTTTATCTTATATAGTCAGGAAATTAAGAAAGGTTACAAAAAGGGAGGGAAAAAATTAAAAAATTGTGATTTGTGAAAATAAGTTGTTGGAAATAGGATGTGAGAACGTAGTCGCGAGGTCATGAAACTGAACTTTTGTATTTCTTTCTAAAATCTGTTGGTGTGGCCCCTGTTTTAACTTTAAAAACTTTAGAGAAATGGGCATAATCCTTAAATCCCAGAAAGTCAGAGATGTTTACCAAGGAATTTTCTGAATGTACCAAGAGTCGCTTGGCTTCCAATAATAAACGTTCTTGGATTAGTTCTGAGGGTGACTTGCCAATGGATTCCATGGTAACTCTGTTCAAATGCTTTGTAGTGATGTTTAGTTTTTCCGCGTAATACCGTACCCTTTTTTCCTTGCTATAATTTTTTTGAATCAAGGTTTCCAAGTTCCTTAGAGTGTTGAGATAGGTTGTTGAAGCTATAATTTTGTGCGATTCATATGAGGAATATAATCGGGACAGGTCAATATAGATTAGTCTTATTAAGCCCTGTAACTTTTGTTCTTTAAAGGGTAGGTTTTTATGGTATTCGGAATTCAATTCGGCAAACCGTGTCTTGATTTGTTCAAGATTATCCAAATTTATGTGAAGGTTTGGTGGGTTTTCATTAGAAAAGTAGAAAGGGAATTGTTCAAGTTTGGTATCCGAAAAGCCAATTTCAAAGAAATCCCTGGTATGAAAAAATATGAAACCATCAGGCTCGCTGTCAAATTTCCATAAATGGGTTTGGCCTGGTTTTAAGAAAAACACACTCCCTGGGCCAAGGTCATAATTGTTGAAATCAATTTCATGCGTACCTCTTCCCTTGGTAAAAAGGACGCATAAGAAAAAATCATGTTTATGAGCCGTGTGGACTATGTCACTGTTGTTCATCAGGTGCTTTCCCAGTTCATTGCTGTACACCTCATTTGTGCTTATCTTTTTTTCAAACTCCGATATGTTTAAAATTGGAATCATGGGTTTATTGTACATAAATGTCCTAAATGTACAAATAATGGAGAGTATTGTATAAGACTAAAATTGGTTTCGTTTTTACCTTTGTCATTTAAATTAAAAAGGTTAGCGTTTTTAAAAATTGATCATGGAAATTTTTGAAGGTACAAAGGTCTATAGTGTTTTTACTGGTAAATGTCCTGTTTGTCAAAATGAAAGTATGTATGAGGAACCAAATCCTTATAAATTGCACAGTACATTGAAAATGAAAGAAAGATGCAGCCACTGTAAAACGAAGTATAAGATAGAACCTTCCTTTTTTTACGGTGCTATGTATGTAAGCTATCCTGTGGGCCTTGTTTTTGCCATTGCAACATTTGTGTTGGGATTTCTCATTTTTGATTTAAGCTTAATTACGACCTATTGTGCAATTGTGGTAGTAATGATTTTGGCACTACCCTTGATTTTAAGGATTTCAAGGAACATTTGGATCAATTTCTTTATGTCTTTTGACAAGAACAATAGGATTGCAGATTGAATGTATCTGGATGCTGATCTGGATTAATTAATTTAAACTACACACTCTTATCTTTAAACAAACAATTAACTTATACCAACTAATATGAGATACTTTATTGTTCTAGGGGTCATTTTATGGAATACATTGTCAGTAAATGCCCAAAATCAAGGAAAGGTATTCGAAGCTAAGACGCTTGAAAGCTCCATTCTAAAGAAAGAGCGACACTATTCCATTTATTTGCCACAGGGTTATGATACTTCCGATATGACCTATCCGGTTCTTTATCTATTGCATCCAGCGGGACCTCGAAACACGGTTCCAGATCATAGGTCTTGGCTCTATTATGGGGAATTGAAGCATTATTTGGACAATGCCATCGCAAATGGAGATATAGTTCCCATGATAGTGGTGACACCGGACGCCAACTATGGAGCAAAGAGAATCAGTTATTTTAATGATCCCGAAGGCGATTTTGATTTTGAGGATTTCTTTTTCAAGGAATTCATTCCACATATCGAACAAAACTATCGATGCCGTAAAGATAGGGATAGCAAGGCCATTGCCGGGGCTTCTTTGGGGGGTGCGGCCGTGATCCAATATGCCGTTCACCAACCGGAAGAATTCTCGGTGGCCTGCGCATTGAGCGGAGCAGTAAGAAAATATGATTCCCAATACCTGAAAGGAAAGTATCCGAATCTCAGTGAAAAGATATTGATGGATTGGTACAAACCTTATGATGTAATATCATTTTTTGAAAACCAACCTAAGGATGCGGAACAAAACATAAAATGGTACATAAGCTGTGGTGATGATGATCATTTGTCGCCCAACAATGTGATGTTGCACACAGTGCTGAAGGCCAAGGGTGTGGAGCATGAGTTCAGAATACAGAATGGTGCCCATGACTGGACATATTGGCGTGGGATATTGCCCGACTTTATGACCTTTATATCAGATTCTTTCAGGAAATAATTTATCTTTTATGGATAATTGGAATTACGTACGCAAAATATGGATTTAACCTTATGACAATGAAAAAGATAAGTTCCCTTGCACTGTTGCTATTGACGGTATGCCTTACCTACGGGCAGTCGAAGGATGAAATGGAAATTCGAAAATTGGAAAAAAAATGGACGAAATTGCTGGACGATGGGGATACTGCCGCATTGTTGGATATTTGGTCTCCTGATTATGTTGTGAACAATACCAAAGGAAAAATAGTGACTCCCAAAGAGATAGTTGCACTAATGGAAAATGGGCATAAATTTCCCAAGGTAAAACGAATCATCGAGAGAATAACCTTTAATGCCAATGTTGCCGTGGTTATGGGAAAGGAGTTGCAGCAACCACCAAGTATGACCACAGATGAAAATCAATGGATACCAAGGAGATTCACGAATATTTGGATATCCAGCGATAGGGGTTGGCTTTTGGCGGCAAGGCAATCATCAACCATAGTTTTGGAATAGGGCTTGACTATGAACAGATATATGAATTGAGGAATAATTTTAAATAGAGAACAGACTACTTTGTAGATTATTACTATTCTTATCGAAGTTTAAACAAACAAGATTTGTGTTCAAAAGTTGTTTATTTCTTTCCGTGTTCTTAGCGGGAATATCCTATGGACTAAAGTAGTGAAATAATGATATTCAGTGTAATAATATTTAGTCGATGATTCAATCATCATTTACTATTCTACAGGTCTCGACTGCGCACGACCTGACAACTGCATTAAAAAGGAGTTAACTGCAACCGCAGTTGTCGCTTCCGCAGGAATTGGAATCTTTGCTCCCTTTACCGAAGAGTGATTTGGGAAGCAAGAATTTCCACACTAAATAACCTGCTGCAATAATCAATGTTCCGTATGCTAAAATTTGTTGAACCATGTTTGGGTTAACTTAATATTTGATAGGCCATCAACGCCATAATATACGCAAAAACGCTCATAAAGCCCAATTGGATCATGGGCCATTTCCAAGAATTCGTCTCTCTTTTTACAATGGCGAGTGTGCTCATACATTGCATGGCAAAGGCATAGAACAACATCAACGAGATGCCGGAAGCCAAATTGAACAGTGGTTCGCCATCTTCATCCAGTTCCGCGGCCATTCGGTTCTGTATGGTTTCTTCTTCATCGCTTCCCACACTGTAAATGGTAGCCAAGGTCCCTACGAACACTTCGCGTGCGGCAAAGGAGGTCAAAACGGCTATTCCGATTTTCCAATCGTAGCCCAAGGGTTTTACAAGTGGTTCAAAGGCTTTTCCTGCTTGACCAATGTACGAGTGCTCTAATTTGTAGCTGGCAATTTCTTGGGCAACGGCTCTTTCGGAAAGTTCTTCCCTGAGTATTTGGATGGAATCCTGTATTGCACCAGCGGCCATACCTTCGGCTTTTGCGTTGGTGCGATAGGCATCTATATTGTTCTGGACATAATTTTTGCTGTAGGTGCTCAATCCTTCGTTCTCGATACGTTCGGCTACAATACTTTCGGCATTCTGGAAATCATCAGAATAACCGTTGGAGCCCAAAAACCATAATACAATTGATATCGCCAAAATAATCTTACCTGCACCGAGCACAAAGCTCTTGGTCTTTTCAATCACGGTATAGCCAACATTTTTTAACAAGGGCAAGCGATAGGTTGGCATCTCGATCATAAAAATGGCCCTACTCTTTATTTTAAGGATCTTATTTAGGACCATAGCAGATAAAAGAGCCATTCCAAACCCAATGAGATATAGGAGCATCAAAGTCAACGCTTGGAAACTTAACCCTAAAAAGCTTCCTTCCGGAATTACAAGCGCTATCAAAATTAAATAAACAGGCAGCCTGGCAGAGCATGTGGTAAAAGGCGTCACCAAAATGGTAATAAGACGTTCCTTCCAGTTTTCTATCGTCCGTGTCGCCATAATGGCCGGAATGGCACAGGCATTTCCTGAAATCAATGGGACAACGCTCTTCCCGCTCAATCCAAAGGGACGCATCAGCCTATCCATCAAGAATACTACGCGGCTCATATATCCGGATTCTTCCAGCAATGAAATAAAGAGGAACAGGAAGGCGATTTGGGGAATAAAAATGACGATTCCGCCAATACCGGCCACTATCCCTTCCGCAAGTAAATCGGTGAAAACCCCGGGAGGTAAGGTGTTTTTGATCCATTCCGCAGCCAAGGCAAAGTTTTCATCAATAAAATCCATGGGGTAGGAGCTCCACTCAAAAATGGCTTGGAAAATAAGCAATAGGATGGCAAAGAAAATAAGGTAACCAAAGACTTTGTGGGTCAAAATCTTATCCAATGATGCCCGAAGACCTTTGGCGGCCATAAAATCGACCTTGTAGGTTTCCCTTAAAATATTGTTGATGAGTTGGTATCTGAGTACAGTCTCCTTATGCTGTAATTTTTTGAGTTCGTCCTTGGACTTGGTGGAGAAATCGGTCGCATCCTGAATGCGTTTTTTCTCGATGGGCATAAAGTTGACATCCTGCGTGATCACCAACCACAATTTGTAGAGGTCTTCTTGTGGAAAGGTGCTTTTTAGACGCTCAAAATATTCCGGGGAAATTCTGGAGGTATCCAAGATAGGTTTTGAGGAAATGCTCTTATAGTCGGCAATGAGCTCCTTAATTCTATCGATTCCGGTATTTTTTCTGGTACTCACGAGGGCAATCTTGGTGTCCAGCTTTCTTTCCATGGTCTCCACATCCAACGAAATGCCCTTACGGTCCATACGATCCGCCATATTGATGACCAGAATGGTTGGAATCTTTAGGTCTTTTATCTGGGTGAAAAGCAGTAGGTTCCTTTTTAGGTTTTCCACATCGCTGATTACTACGGCAACATCGGGATAGTCCTTGTCGTTTTTATTGAGCAAAAGCTCTACGACCAGACTTTCATCCAACGAAGTAGTGTTAAGGCTATAGGTTCCGGGAAGATCCAGGATATGGGCCTTTACGCCCCTTGGAAGTTTACAGATTCCTTCTTTTTTCTCAACCGTTATGCCGGGATAGTTCCCTACTTTTTGCTTGAGTCCGGTAAGTTGATTGAAAACTGAGGTTTTTCCTGTATTAGGGTTGCCGATCAGGGCTACATTGATGTTCTTGCTCATTTGGCCTGCGTTTCTTCAATAATTTCCAGCTCAATAAGCGCAGCCAAGGACCTTCTGATTGCCAAATGGCTTCCGCTGAGGTTGATATAGATGGGGTCGTTCAAGGGTGCAATTTGCAATAATTCCACACTGTTTCCGGGCAAGCACCCCAATTCCAACAACTTTATCGGAAGTATATGTTCGGTAAAATCTTTGATTATCCCCTTTTGCCCATATTGTAAATCTGCAACGGTCACCACTGTTCTTATTTAGAATAAATTTAAGTAAGGCCAAAAATAAGTAAAAAAGGATAAATAGGAGGTCTATTCATGCAGAAAGGTATGGGAAACTATTCTTTGTAGCTGGCTTCAAGTATTTTAATGTCGCTAAGTAGACGATCTATTTCTTCCCGATCTGTGCCATCATAAAAGCCTCGAATCCGTTTTTCCTTGTCCACCAAAATAAAATTTTCGGTATGGATCATATCGAACGGCCCTCCGTCCCCATCATTTTTAACGGCTAAATAGGATTTTCTAGCAAGTTCATAAATCTGTTTTTTATCACCGGTCACCAAGTTCCATTTGCTATCGATCACCCCTTTTTCCAAGGCGTACCGTTTTAATTGGGCAACGGTATCGATTTGTGGTGTAACGGAGTGGGAGAGAAGCATGATGTTAGGGTCGTTTTTGATGGCTTCTTGGACTTCGCCCATATTCTTGGTCATTATTGGGCAAATGGTGAGACAGGTAGTGAAAAAGAAATCCGCTACGTAGATTTTGTCCTTGTAATCTTCCTGTGTGATAGTTTCCCCATTTTGGTTCACCAGAGAAAAATCTGCCACTTTGTGGTATTTTTTGGTATAGTGCAAGGTGCTGTCCACTAGTGATTTATCCACCATGGAAGGCTGATAGACAGGGAGCATTTTTTTTGGTTGCAACGCATTGTAAAAGAGATAGACGATGACGCCGGAGAGTACCAGCATTACAATTCCGAACATTTTGTACTTCGCGAAGAATGATCCCATAGTTGCAAAATTACGCCCCAATTGGCTATTCTTCAAGGAGAAAGAGACTTATTGTTGCTAAATCTTTCTTAAATCATGAAAGGATAAAATTTGAGGTTTTTTTATCAATCCCTAAAAGGTTACTTTTGTGCGTTTTAACAAAAGACGACGGATGACCCCTATAGTTATAAAGACCATACAATTCTTTCTAAGTTTATCGCTCTTGATCGTACTCCATGAGCTTGGACACTTTATCCCAGCAAAGCTTTTTAAGACAAGGGTGGAGAAGTTTTATCTCTTTTTTGATGTGAAGTTCTCCCTGTTCAAAAAGAAAATAGGGGAGACCGTATATGGTATTGGTTGGCTGCCCTTGGGCGGATATGTGAAGATATCCGGGATGATCGATGAGAGCATGGACAAGGAGCAGATGAAGGAAGAGCCAAAACCTTGGGAGTTCCGTAGCAAACCAGCTTGGCAACGCTTGATCATTATGCTCGGTGGAGTTACCGTTAATTTTGTTTTGGCCGTGGTTATTTTTATTGGTCTTGTTTTTACCTATGGTGAGCAGTACATCGCCAATGATAGCCTAAAGGATGGGATTTGGGTTACCGAGAAAAGCTTGGGAGATGAGTTGGGTGTCCAGACAGGAGATAAAGTTTTATCCATTGATGGTAAAAAGGTGGAGGCTTTGCAGCAAATACTTCCTGAAATGATAGTAGGAGAAACCTATACCATTGAGAGAGATGGAAAGGTTGTTGAAAAAGCAATCCCGGTTGATTTTATAGAAACCTTATCGGAGGATAAAGAAAAAGCACGTTTTATTTACTACAGGGTACCGTTTGTTATTAGTGGAATTCCTAAGAAATCACCCAATTTGGGCAGTGGCCTGCAAGAAGGAGATGCTGTAGTTGAAATGGCAGGAAAACCAGTGGAATACAAAGATCAGGTTATTCCCATATTGGAAGCTAATAAAGGAGGTACTGTTCCCGTAAAGGTAAATCGAAACGGTCAAATGGTGGATTTGACATTAAATGTTTCTGAAGACGCAGCTTTGGGAGTTGCTTTAGGGATGACCCCAGAGGAATACAAAGAAAAAGGCTATTTGGAGCAAAGAACATTGACTTATTCATTCTGGGAATCCATTCCCGCTGGATGGAACAAGGGTGTAAAAACACTTTCGGACTATATTAAGGGAATGAAAAAAATATTTAATCCCGATACCGGTGCGTATAAAGAAGTTGGTGGTTTTGCAGCTATTGGAGGTATGTTCCCCGACACTTGGAACTGGCCGGCATTTTGGGCCACAACAGCTTTTATATCCATTATTTTAGCTTTCATGAATATTTTGCCCATTCCTGCATTGGACGGTGGGCATGTGATGTTTTTGTTGTACGAGATGGTTACGGGACGCAAGCCGAGCGATAAATTTTTGGAATATGCCCAAATGATAGGCTTCTTTATTTTGATCGCTTTGTTGCTGTTTGCCAATGGCAACGATTTGTACAAGTGGCTTTTTAAATAGAAAAGCAATTTTTTTGTTTGTGGTGTAAAAAAGAATCCATTATATTTGCACCCGCTTAAGGTAAAATATTCCTCCTTAGCTCAGTTGGTTAGAGCATCTGACTGTTAATCAGAGGGTCCTTGGTTCGAGCCCAAGAGGGGGAGCAGAAACAGCAAGGCTTCAGAGAAATCCACACTCTGGAGCCTTTTTCATTTGCACGCAATTT
>NZ_JAHZSV010000030.1 GCF_019457905.1 Flagellimonas abyssi
CGCCCTGAAAAAAATCAAACCAAAAAAGTTTAAATGAGTTCGATGTTAGGAAAGTGATCATGAATTCGAAACAAAAAAGGAGGTTTGGCCTCCTTTTTTGTTTTTGGTATTAGGGTAAATTCTTTTTTAGTTGTTATAAGTACAAACGCCAGAACTTTTTTCGAATGAACAACGTACATATAATAAATGCGAGGGATGAGATTAAGAGTTCAAATAGTAGCACTTTTTGCCCTAGGGGTAATCACTAAAATATCCGCACAGGATAATGAAATACCTTTTTATGAAAAACAGGCTCGTAAGGATGCCCAACATGAACAATTGTCTGTTTTTTTCTCTATGGAGGATGAGAAGGATTTTTGGAAAGATCAAACAAGCTATGAAAATGATTTGAAGACCCAAGATAATGCGTCTTACCATATTTATATGAAAGCCAAACAATCTGCCTACTCAGAGCACGCGCAATCGTGTGGGAATCATTGTGAGCATAGCGACTATTATTATCAACGAACCAGTTTATACTTTACATATAAAGCCAAACAAGATATCTCGAAAGAGGCTATTGTTGAGGCGCAGCAAATAGCATCGCCCCGAATTTTGTAAACATAGATTTTAGTTAGTTAGTTGAAAAACGCCCCAATTTAGGGGCGTTTTTTTTACATGTAGTTTTAATTTTGACCTCCGTTGCGTTCAGGTGAGCGTGGCTCTGGCCACTCCAATTGTTCTCCTGTTCTATCACTTATTGGAAGCACAGCTTTTTCCCTTGAAGTCTTTTCAGGGTCTTCGCTGGCCATGTAGGCGAGAATTGCCGTGAGGATGGCATTGTTCCTTACATCGTCAAAAATAATTTTGTCGTAGGTGTCCCTGTTGGTATGCCAAGTATAGTTCCAGTAGGACCAGCTCAAGGAACTCAAACTAAAAGCTGGTGCCCCTGCTGCTTGAAAAGAAGCATAATCCGAACCGCCACGGGCAGGGGTTCCGGGAAAGGTCGTTTCTATTTCATCGGTAATTTCTTTGGGAACTTCATGCAACCATTTTCCTAAATAATCATAGGAATTCAAAAATCCACCACCTGATATTCTAACCACTCTACCCGTTCCGTTATCCTGATTGAAAACAGCCTGTACGCCAGCTACAATTTCTGGATTGTCTTCAACAAAGGCGCGGGAACCGTTCAATCCCTGTTCTTCGCTGCCCCAATGTCCGACCAAAATGGTGCGTTTTGGGTTGGGATAGGCTTTTTTCAAAATACGCATGGCCTCCATCATTACCAAAGTTCCAGTACCGTTGTCGGTTGCTCCGGTGCCACCGTCCCAAGAATCAAAATGGGCGGATAGAATCACATATTCATCCGGCTTTTCGGAACCTTTGATCTCGGCTATAGTGTTGAAGGTGGGTACTTTGCCCAATTCTTTCGATTCTGCTACAATATGAAGTTGCGGTTTTTGCCCCGATTCCACTAATCGATACAGCATCCCATAATCTTCCAATTCCAAGTCAACGGTCGGGATTTCTTTGGTATAGGCACCGAAAATTTTGTTTACCCCAAACCCTCTGGACCAATAGGAGGCTACGATTCCGACAGCACCAGCTTCTTCAAGGGCAATGGGCAAGGAGCGTCTGTTCAAACCTATGTTACCCATATTTTGATCCCAAGCTTTGGATTGCTCTTCACGCTCATCCTTCATTTTTTCAAACGACTTTTCGGTGGCAAACTCTTCCCAGTTGTAGTCAGGTCTTCCCGTAGGTTGCGGCATAGAAATCATTACGAGCTTTCCCTTGACATTCGGAAGCCAATTTTTGAATTCCATGGAGTCAGAAACCGTGGGCAGAACCACCAATTCGGCGGTGACACCTTTTTTTGGTGTACTTGGACTCCAGGCCAGTTGGGTTCCCCTTAGGCTCTGTACCCTGGGATGTACCATATCGATATGGCTAATGCCACGTTCCCAGCCTTTCCATTCGCCCCATTGTTCGTTGCGGGCAGGAATTCCCCAACTTTCGTATTTGGCAACGGCCCAATCGTGGGCATTTTTCATTTGTGGGGTACCGACCAATCTAGGTCCGATACCATCCATAAGCTGATGGCCAAGGATTTCGAGTTGGGAGTTTTCGTTGGCTTCTTGAATGATTGCTTCAATCACTGCGTCCTTGTCCTGTGCCAACATGGATATGCCGGACAAAAGGAGCATGGTAAATAAAAGGGAGGTTTTTTTGATCATGGTTTCTAGTTTGCCCTAAAAATAGGACAAATACCAGAAATTGAATAGGAGGCAGGTGATTTAAGCGAGATGATTAGGCTACTTTTTTCATCAAATCAAAGCAAGGACACTTTTTACAGCGCTTTTTTTCGCTTTTCTTGTATTTTTCGCAGCACTTGGATTTGACCTTGCCCGTAGGAGGCAATTCTCGGAGTAAAGCCTTTTTAAGTTTCTTCTTTTCTTTTTTCTTTTTGCCCATGGCCATTTGCGAAATAGGGCACGAAAATAATTATTTTAAATCAATCTAAATAAATAATTAACAGAAATTATATTCGCAATCTGTTAAAAATGAAGGGAAACCCCAAGGGTGTTTGGTCCAAAGGAAAGATTCCAACTTACGTTTTTCGGCTTTTGGTCATTATACTTCTCATCATATTTGGAATCAAGATATCTGTCAATGGACTCCACGATAAAAATGCTCAATACGGTACTAAAAGCTACATCGGAGACCCAATGAAAATCATCCATAACCCTTACCAATCCGGGAATCATGCCGATGGTGTACAATCCGCCTTTTATCCATGGGCTCTTAAACTGTTTTGCAATGGCATAGGCGTTGCTGAATGCCAACATGGCATGGCCCGAAGGAAATGAGTCGTAATCGTACACACGGTCCAGGTGCAGTGGGTCGAAGGTTGCCGAACCTGCTCCACTTTTGGGACGGGCCCTACCAATGATACGTTTGCTCACTTGTTGAAGAAAACCTCCGGCTGTGGCCGACGAAATCAAGAGTACACCAGTACGTCTTAGTTTTTCATTTTTGGTGAAGAGACCTGCCAAATATACCCCACCAGTGAGCATGTAATTGTTTTCTGGACTCCCGTATTCGTGACCATAATCCATAATCACATCAGGGATGTCTTGGTCAAAACCGTTTTTCCAGCGGTTCAGTTCTTCATCGACGGTAAAGAGCAGTAGTGTTCCCCCTGTCAAATATCCAAAATTGGCCCAATCGTTCCCCTGCCAGTGAAACGGACGGGAATAGGAATATCCGACGCCGCCGAACATATTACCTACATCGTAGGTAAAGTGGTTCCAAAGATTTTTTTCTTTTTTTGGCTGTAATTCTTGACCTGAAACCTGATAGGTCAGTAAAATAAGAAAGAGGTATCTAAAAGCTTTCATGAGGTTATAAACAAAAATAGTCGGCAAAATTACTCATAAATATCTTGTGCCAACCGAAAAGTATTAGCATGTGCCTCAACAATTATTTTGATATCAGGAGAATAACCGCCACCCATGCTGCATTGAACAGGTATTTGGGCATCATTGCAAGTTTGAAGCACAATGCGGTCCCGTTCCTTACATCCTTCCAATGTCATCGACAATGTTCCGAGTTTATCCGACTCCAGTACATCCACACCACAGAGATAAAAGATAAAATCGGGACGGACTTGTTCCAATAATTCGGGTAATGTCTTTTTTAGAATGGAAAGATATTCATCATCCGTAGTGCCTTTTTCCAAAGGAACGTCAAGGTCCGATGTTTCCTTTTTGAAGGGATAATTGCCTTTGCCGTGCATGGAAAAAGTAAAAACAGAATGGTCGGTCTGGAAGATTTCGGCCGTACCATTGCCCTGATGCACATCCAAATCTACAATCAATATCTTTTTTGCCAATTTTTGATTCAAAAGATAGCGAGCACCGATGGCTTGGTCGTTCAACATGCAAAAAGCTTCGCCCCGGTCGGAGTAAGCATGGTGCGTTCCCCCTGCGATGTTCATGGCAATACCATTTTCAAGGGCAAAATGGCAACCTTTAATGGTGCCATCCGCAATAATGCGTTCGCGTTTCACGAGTGCCTCGCTCAAAGGGAAACCTATCTTTCTTGCTTCTCTCTTGGATAGTTGCAAACCAACCAGATTTCGATAATATTCTTCATCGTGGGCCGCTAAAATATGACGGTCCTCTGGAAAGGAAGGCTCAAAAAAGTTATCCTCCGTGCAAGTGCCCTCATACAACAATTGCTGTGGGAGCAATTCGTATTTGATCATGGGAAATCGATGACCTACGGGCAATGGGTGTTTGTAAATGGGATGATAGGCAATCTTGAGCATTAGGCACCTTGTTTATGCAATGCCAACTGTATGCGCTTTCTTGCCACGTCCACATCCAAGACTTTAACCACCACCTGTTGATGCAGGCTTACGTGTTCGTTGACATCCTTTACAAAAGTATCCGATAGGTTGGAAATGTGGATGAGTCCACTTTCCTTGATTCCAATATCCACAAAACAGCCAAAATTGGTAATGTTATTGACAATCCCGGGCAGCAATTGCCCTTCGCGCAAATCGGTAATCTCTTTTATATTTTGGTTGAAGGTGAACACCTTCGCCTTTTCGCGAAGGTCCAATCCTGGTTTTTCCAATTCCTTTAAAATATCCTCCAACGTAGGCATCCCGATGGATTCGGTGCAGTAAGATTTTAGGTTGATGCCCTTAAGGGCGGATGTGTTCCCTACGATTTCTTTTAGAGAAACACCTAGGTCCTTCGCCATTTTCGACACCAAGTTATAACTCTCGGGGTGCACCGCTGAATCATCCAATGGATTATCACCATTTTTGATGCGTAAAAACCCTGCACTTTGCTCAAAAGCTTTTCCGCCCAGTCGAGGTACGTTTTTAATTTCTTCCCTGCTTTTGAAGGCTCCCTTTTCGTTACGATGGGCCACAATATTTTCCGCAAGTTTGGGCCCAATACCGGAAACATAACTTAAAAGGGGTACACTTGCCGTGTTGATGTTGACCCCAACGGAATTTACACAGCTTTCCACTACCGTGTCCAAAGATGTCTTTAATTGAATCTGGTCCACATCGTGCTGGTATTGTCCAACGCCAATGGATTTTGCATCAATTTTTACCAATTCGGCCAAAGGGTCTGCCAAACGACGACCGATCGATACAGCTCCCCGTACCGTCACGTCATAATTGGGGAATTCGTCCCGTGCAATTTTTGATGCAGAGTAAATGGATGCCCCTGCTTCACTCACGATAAACACTTCAATCGGTTTTTTGAACGCAACCCGCTTTACCAACTGCTCGGTTTCTCGGGATGCCGTTCCGTTGCCTATGGCGATGGCCTCAATTTTATAGGCATCTACCAACGAACTTATTTTTTTGATGGCTCCTGAAGTATCACGCTGTGGTGGATGGGGATAAATGGTTTCGTTGTGCTTTAAATCGCCTTGCTCGTCCAGACAAACCACTTTGCAGCCGGTCCTAAAACCGGGGTCAATGGCCAAGATGCGTTTTTCACCGAGTGGGGCACCGAGCAATAGTTGCTTCAGATTTTTGGAGAAAACCTGAATGGCCGAAGCATCTGCTTTTTCTTTGGCCACTTTTAAAAGTTCATTGGACAAGGATGGCAACAAAAGTCTTTTGTAGGCATCGGCTATGGCCAATTCAATCTGTTCCGCACACGCATTGTTGGTTTTGATCAAGCGCCGTTCCATATTTTGGATAGCTCTTTCGTTATCTATTTCGATTTTTACTCGGATAAAACCTTCTTTTTCAGCTCGCATAATAGCCAAAAAGCGGTGAGAAGGGCATCTGTCCAACGGTTCGCTCCAATCAAAATAGTCACGGAATTTTTGAGCCTTTTCATCTTCCTTTTTGGTTTTGACGACCTTGGTGGTAATCAAGGCGTGCCGCTCTAACTGTCCTCGTAATTGGTTACGGATATCGGTACGCTCATTGATCCATTCGGAAATAATATGGCGGGCACCCTCAAGGGCTTCATCTTCATTGATAACGTCCTTGTTGAGGTATTTGGAGGCAATGTATTCAATTTCATCGCTTCGTTGTGCCATAATGATCTTGGCCAAAGGCTCCAATCCATTTTTTCTTGCGGTCTCGGCCTTGGTCTTTTTGCTCTTCTTGAATGGGAGATATAAATCTTCCAAACTGGTCAGGTCGGTGCAGTTCTGAAATTTGGATTCCAGTTCGGGCGTTAGCGCATCTTGTTCCTTTACCGCTTTGATGATGGCTGATTTTCGTTTCTCCAGTGCTTCAAACTGCGCTTTGTACTCCACAATGGAACCGATTTGCACCTCGTCCAGATTTCCTGTGCGTTCTTTTCGGTATCGCGAAATAAAGGGAACGGTACAGTCTTGGTTTAAAAGAGAAACGGTGTTCTCCACACTTTTCTCCGAAAGATGGGTGTGCCGGACAATATAAGGGACAAGTTGCATTGCTAAATAGGTTTAAATAGAGAATAAATTTGGGTGATTGATTAACCGTTTTCTAAAACTTATACATCATGTATTTGTCCAATTTTTTATTGTAAAATCCCCAAATGTAGGAATCGTCCAATCGAAATACTGTTTCGGCATCTGTGGAAGGAAACTTGTCTGCCGCCTCCTTAATACGGTCGAAGCTATTTTTGGGAATTTCACCTTCTTTGTGATTAAAATTCTCGTCAAACAAACATTCAATTCTGGTGGCTTTTGTGGATGAGTAGCTACCGTAGGCAAAAAAGGTGGGATTAAAGGTTACTGCAAATGCCCCCGCAGATGCCATGGGAAAACCAACACCGGGCATCATCATAGGTGCTCCACCTCTCGAAATTTCTTTTTTGGAACCCATGGTGACCACATAATTGCCTTTATGTTTAGAAACTGCTACTCCTATATCTTCCTTTCCGAGCCTTCTTAGAAATTTACTGGTCTTTTCCATTTCCCGGTAACTGCTATACATGCCCCCTTCTTGAATAATTGGAGTGTTGCTGAAGGTTATTTCATCATCTTTGGTTATAATTATATTTTTCAGTTCTTCCCCAGAATCCAGAGTTTTTACAGAAAATCCCATATCATCACTTGTTGCAGAAATCATATAAATTTTATTTTCAAGGATGAAAGAGTTTGAGTTTACAACCGCTGCCGGTAAATAAGGTTTCTCTATAGAAGAGACCAAAGCCTGTAATGCTTGGGTTGAAATATCAATGATATAGGTACGCCTTTGCGTATCGATCGATAACTTAAAACCAGATTTCCCAGGATACATTTTTACAATGTTACTGGTGCTTTCAACAGAATTTGGGGCTTCGGAATCAATTTTATCCACTTGAAACCTATATTGGCTTCCTATAGTTTGAACATTTCCGCCAGTAGCCATAATGGTATTGAGGCTTTTTGGAGTTCCTTGATCATCCAAAAAGGATTGGTTTGATAGGTCTATGGTTTCCTTTACCAATTCTTTGCCCTCTTCAAAAATATAATCATGAAACAGGTTACTATCTTTCGGGATGGTAATCAAATGAAATTTTGAAGCATTGGAGTAACCTTCTACGAAAAACTCCTGTTTTAGTTTGAAATCATAGAGCGTTTCTTGGGTGATACCTTGTTCAAAATCAAACAGGACACTTCCGAAAGTCTTATCATTTTTATCTTTTAAAAAGAGACGAATCTTTTTATCAAGTATGGAATAACCTATAATTTGGTTGTACTTTTTCGGAAGTCCTTCAGAGGCAAACCTGTTGATCAATTTTAAGGAAGGGGAAAACAAAAAGCCATACATTTTATTGTCATCGTCCAAGAATAGCGCAAAATTTCCAGTCTCTTCGTCGATAACTGTAAAAGCTGTATGTACCTTTCTGCTACCTACTTTTAAATCATTGGATATTTCTAATAATTTTTCCTGAGCACTAATGAAATTGATAAATAAAAGAGTAAGGACCAGAAATACTTTTCTCATCGTTAGGTTGTATTAGTTAATGGTTTCCCCGTTCGTGACGTCTTGTTCGTCCGGGTTGACAAAAACTAATTTACCATTTTTATTTTCCGTCATCAAAATCATACCTTGACTTTCCACACCACGTAGTTTACGAGGGGCCAAATTAGCAACAACGGTTACTTTTTTGCCCACAATGTCCTCGGGTGTAAAGCTATTGGCAATACCGGATACAATGGTCCGGGTATCAAGTCCCATGTCTACCTTTAAAATCAAAAGTTTATCGGCTTTGGGCATTTTTTCGGCTTCGATAATGGTTCCGACCCGCAAGTCAAGTTTAGCAAAGTCATCAAAAGTGATAGTGTCTTTGAGCGGAGATGCTTCTTTATCCATTGCACTTGTGCTGAGCGTAGTCGAAGCATTTGCTTTTTTAGTGGCTTCCAATTTATCCAGTTGTTGTTGAATTTCGGTGTCCTCGATTTTTCTGAAGAGCAGTTCGCTTTTGTTGATGGTGTGTCCTGCTGAAAGTAAGGTTTCTTTTAAACTAACATCATCCCATTCGATAGATTTCTCACCTTCGTTCGAAATGACATTGAGAATTCCTTTTAATTTCTCCGAAGTAAAAGGTAAAAATGGCTCACTAAGCACTGCCAATCCCGTCGCAATCTGAAGCGCCACGAACATAATGGTCTTGACGCGCTCTTCATCGGTTTTTATCAATTTCCACGGTTCTTGATCTGCCAAATATTTGTTGCCCAATCTGGCCAAGTTCATCAATTCCTGACTGGCTTCGCGGAAACGGTAGCGTTCCAATGATGTGGAAAGGGTATCCGGAAACGCTTTCAGCGCTTCCAAGGCTTCTTTGTCAACAGCTTTGAATTCAGCCGGTGCTGGCACAACTCCATCATAATATTTATGCGTCAGCACAGCCACTCGGTTCACAAAGTTTCCAAAAATGGCTACGAGTTCGTTGTTGTTTCTCGCCTGGAAATCCTTCCACGTAAAATCGTTATCCTTAGTCTCCGGTGCATTTGCCGTCAACGCATAACGAAGTACATCCTGCATATCCGGGAACTCTTCCAAATACTCGTGCAACCAAACCGCCCAGTTTTTGGAGGTGGAAAGTTTGTTGCCCTCAAGGTTCAGAAACTCATTGGCAGGCACATTGTCAGGCAAAATAAAATCACCATTGGCCTTTAACATACTTGGGAAGATAATACAGTGGAACACAATATTATCCTTACCGATAAAATGTACCAATTTGGTACTTTCATCTTTCCAATACGGTTCCCAATCTTTACCTTCACGTTCGGCCCACTCCTTGGTGGATGAAATGTAGCCGATGGGCGCATCGAACCATACATAAAGTACTTTGCCTTCCCCACCAGCAACAGGTACGGGAATGCCCCAATCCAAATCGCGAGTGACAGCTCTAGGCTTCAAGCCTTCATCTATCCAAGATTTACATTGTCCGTACACATTGGGTTTCCAATCGGATTTATGTTCTTCTAGAATCCATTTTTTCAGGAATCCTTCATAGCGGTCCAAAGGCAAAAACCAATGTTTTGTCTTTTTTAAAGAAGGAACTGTTCCGGTTATGGTGGATTTTGGATGGATAAGGTCCGTAGCATTTAAAGAGGAGCCACAGTTTTCACATTGGTCGCCATAGGCTTCTTCGTGTCCGCATTTGGGGCAGGTTCCAATGACAAATCGGTCTGCCAAAAACTGTTTGGCCTCATCATCGTACAATTGTTCGGTCTCCTCTTCGATAAAGTCACCCTGCTCATACATTTTTTTGAAAAATTCGGAAGCAGTTTCGTGATGAACTTTGGCTGAAGTTCTGGAGTAATTGTCAAAAGAAATACCAAAATCAGCAAACGATTTTTTGATGATGCTGTGGTACTTGTCTATGATTTCTTTTGGGGTGACACCTTCTTTTTTGGCCTTCATGGAGATGGCCACACCGTGCTCGTCGCTACCGCAGACAAAGGCCACATCGTTGCCTTTTAACCGTAAATAACGGGAGTAAATGTCTGCAGGAACGTATACGCCGGCCAAGTGCCCAATATGGATAGGACCGTTGGTGTAGGGCAGTGCCGCAGTAATAGTGTATCTGGAAGGTGAAGTATTTTGAGCCATTTAAATCTAATTAGGCCCCAAAAATACTGATTTTAACGGGATACACACAAAAAACGAAACCCTTGGAAATGCGACCCTATTTGGGGTGAGGGGTGCATTACCGAAGGGCTTCGAAATAATGGATATCAAAGTGTCCCGCTTCTTACGCAATCATTACTGATTTGCTCATCTTTTTTTCTCCTACGGAGATTCTATAAATATATTTTCCTGTGGATAGGCTATCTCGCATACGCTCCCGTATATTGATGTCGATTGGACCTTCCATCATCATTTCATTGAACAAGGTGCCAACACGTTGCCCCAAAATATTGAACAGTTCAATGTCCACATGTGCGGCAACCGGCATTTCTAAATGAATATGTGGGTTCCGTGGAGATGTTGCTGGATATATGGCTGCATGTTGTATGCCATCCAAAATATCTATATCTGGGTTATTGGGGTCTTGGCTTGGTGGTGTTTCCGGTAGTGTGGGCGGGTCGTTGTCCATGGCAATGTCATCAAAGGTTTCGCCACTACAGTTAAAGCCAAGGTCGATGGCCTGATAGGGATGGCCCAATAAATGCTGCTCAACGGTTTGCCTTGGTACACATAGCCACTCGGCCAATACGGTGCCATAAAGGTTCCTGAAATCCATGGTGTATTCCAAGTTACCACGGTTATTGGGTTCGTCCAACGATGGATGTTCGCCTACAAAGGCACTTCCGCTCAATCCAGAACCGAAGAACAGGGTAGGGGCAGCTTTTCCATGGTCGGTACCATTGGAGCCGTTTTCAAAGATGCGTCGACCAAACTCGGAAAAGGTCATGCTGAGGACATTATCATCTTGCTCGGTGAATGCCAAATCTTCATAGAAATTATTGATGGCAATGGAAAGATTGGACATCAAACGTTCGTGTACAATGGGCTGATTACCGTGGGTATCAAAACCTCCCAAAGAGATCATATACACCTTGGTGCCCAAGTTTCCTTTGATCAAACGGGCCAAGAGGGCCAATTGACGAGCAAAGCCATTGTCCTGATATTCTACTTGGTTCTGTCCCCTCATGTAGGCATCGTGAATGGTGCCTGCATATTCGTAGGTTGTATTGGCAACACCTCGCAAAAAACGGAGTTGGTCGCCATACATACAGTTGTCAAAAGGAGCATTCTCGATTTCATAGAAAGCACCGGTTTCCGCAATTTGTTCCAACTGGTCCACATTATTGGTCACGAAGGCATAGTTGGTTTCTTCACCTTGGAAAATCATGTTTGCCAAGTTTCCGATTTGAATGGCAGCGGGAGCAGGTGGAGGAGTAATCAAATAATCGGGATAAAGTTCCTCAAAATGTCTGCCCATCCATCCTGTATTTTCTCCTGAAAACCCGGTCGTAGTCAAATCCGTATTGGCAAAAATATCGGAGCCGGTAAAGTGGGATAGACTTTGATTTTCATAACCTACTCCATGCACAGCCTTGAACTGGCCATTCCCCCAAAGGGATTCCAGGGCGCTCATGTAAGTGGGCACCCCAAAATCGTCGGTAAGTTTTAAGACCTTGCTTTCTGGGATGTAGATGTTGGGCCTTGCATTCGCATACGTATCATATTGTTGGATCGGGATTACGGTACTAAGTCCGTCGTTTCCGCCAGATAGTCGGATGAGAATCAGAATATTGTCCGTTTCCGCGGCAGCTACGGCAGCTGTAAGCGGTGAAGGTGAGGAGGCCGAAATAAAATGGCTGCCCAAAAACATGGAACCAGAACCTGCTATGCCCAGAGCTTGGATAAAGGAACGTCGGCTCCATTTTTTATGTTCTAGATCGTGGCCATCGTGCTCGATGCCTTTGTGAGGGGAATTATCGTGGGTGTGGTGATTGTCGCACATGGTGATGGGGTTATTTGAGTTGAAATTCGGGTTCTCTGGATAAGTGACGGAGTAAAAGATATACCTGTGAAGGCCCTGTTTCCCATCCAAGTAAAGTCCATGAAGGAGTTGTCCCACCTTCATAATAATTAACGTCTACATCGCTCCTAAATGCAAGATATGCCCTTTGATAGTCTGTTTCGGTCAACAAACCTTTAGGCACAAATTTTTCAATAATGGGTTTTGCAACTTCATCAGGGTTATTACTTGTAAGTCCAGCATTGCCCGAAAGCTCCAAGCCCAAGTCTCTGAACTGTTCTGGGTTGTTCTGGTAAAAACGTTGCAAGTAGAACTCTACGGTCAACCATCGACCTATAAAGAAATTGGTGTTGATCCAAGTTCGGTCCCGTTGCCAACCTTCCACTTCGGGAGGCTGAAAAAATCGTTGTCCGATCAATGCACATGAATCTATAATGTTAATAATGGTCATGTCATCGTAAGTGAACCCTGTTTCTTTCAAAAGGTTGAAATACAGATCCGCCGGACTTTTAATAATGACCCCGATGGCGGTTTCATCAAAAAAGTGCTGACTTTTAAACAGTTGTCGAAGTACTGGGGCAATTTCAAACCCACTGCTGATAAAGGTCTGGGCCATACCATCGATAATCTGTGGGGCAATTCCACCTTCATCATTAGTAGAATCTGGGTGGACAAAGAACTCGTATAATTTTTTACAGATAAACCATCCTATCTCATCCGGTCTTTCATTAAAAAGAATATCCATTACATCGTCGTAGCCCCAATTTCCAGTTTGCCCGAATATGGTTTTGTTCTCCGTATTGAACTCAGTGGGGTCAAAGGTAACCGCAGTACATCCCTCTTCACCACGTTCGGTATATCCGGACAGGGCTTTGGACGTCTCAATGATGTCTTCTTCCGTGTAATTGTTCCCTTCTCCCAAGGTGAAAAGCTCGTATAGTTCACGGGCATAATTCTCATTGGGATTGTTTCCTCGGTTTCGTACACCGTCCAAATAATAGAGCATGGCACTGGTAAGCCCAATTTCACTGGTGAATGTCTTAAAGTTTCCCAGGGCATTGCGTTGCAAGCAATTGATGTAATAGTACAAGAACCCAGGACAGTTATAAGTTTCCAATTGTGTGACAAAGTGGTTGCTCCAGAAGAAACTGAGTCTGTCCAGCAACTCATTGTTAACGAGAGCGTTACCGTAAGCCGTCGTAAGGTCATCGATTTGGCCGTTTCTCATTTGCCGGGCAAGGTCATCGTCGGCCGGATAGTTTGCATTGTTCCAATCTGCCCATTCCGGTGCAGGAATCGTTGGGGCGGCGAGTGCTTGATTGACCAAGTTGTCTACAAGGGCGTCGGCCGATTGTCCAACAGCGGCATTAATGGTCTGCACAGAGGCACTAAAACCGAGCCTTCGGTACAAGTGGGCGGCACGTACCTCGTCCAATGGAGTTGTGTACGGCGCCAAGGTTGAGGAATTACAATTGATAAAGTACTCCATAGCAATGTCTGGCGTTATTTTGGTACATAGTGGGGCAACTATATGCTTATGCTAGTGTTGGATGTGGTTCAATTGAGCCAACAAATTACAATCTTAACGCTCTGAAGTCCGTGAACGACCAAATTTTTCGATGAAATGCATAATTTTTTTGGATTTTTACAAATTGTATGGCAGATCATAACACATTCGGAAAACTAGGAGAACAAAAAGCAGTGGGTTTTTTGAAAGCTTCCGGCTATGAAGTAAGGGCAATTAATTATCGCTATTTAAAAGCTGAGGTCGATATTATTGCAATGAAAAACAACCTCTTGGTCATAGTTGAGGTAAAGTCAAGAAAAACAAGGTTTCTCAAGGAAATTTCGGAAGTGATTTCTGCTAAAAAAATTAAACTTTTAGTGTTAGCGGCCAATCATTATTTGGAGGAAAACAATTTAGATGTGGAAGTCCGATTTGATGTTGTCACGGTAATCCAAAAAGGCGAAAAATTTGAAATTGAGCACTTTGAAAATGCGTTCTATCATTTTTAACCATTTGTTTGTTTTGTAACAATATGTTATTTTTGTTCAAAATCAACCGATAATGAAAACAATATCTGCTGTAGTAGAACATTACATCAAGAAAAAGCCTTTTTTGCAGACCGCATTGGCACAAGGGATTATCAATTTGACTTCTTTGTCCCGACAGATCAAACCTGAAATTGCCGAAGAGCTGGGCAAAGATGTAAAAGATGGCGCTATAGTGATGGCCCTTAAACGTTTGTCGGATGATCTTGAGTTCAGGGCAACCCATAAAATCGTAAAAGTACTCAAGAACATCGGGGAGATTACCGTGCGTTCCAACCTTACGGACTACACCTTTTTGGCTTCGGACACTATTTTGCAACAACAAGCTCGATTGTTGGAGGAAGTGAATGCCAATCAAGATGTTTTTTATACGTCTTCACGTGGTGTGAACGAAATCAATATTGTGATCAGCAATGTGATGGATGGTGTAGTGGAGAAGTACTTTAAAATGGAACGCTGCACACAAAAAGCGGAGGGGCTGTCCTCCATTACCGTGAAGTTGCCCGCAGAGAACGTCTCGGTTCCTGGAATCTACTACTTCATCTTTCAGCGATTGGCTTGGGAAGGCATTGTTCTCTACGAGGTCATCTCTACGACCAATGAGTTTACCATTTTGGTGAACGATGAACAGGTAGACGTTGCTTTCAAAACCATCAAGGATTTAAAATCATTATAATTTAAGATTCCTTTTCTCGGTCTAAACTAAAACGAAATCTTCTTCGTTCTAGAAAAAGACACTTTTTGGAAAAATGACCAAAAAAAGGATTCTTTTCGGTTTGTTGGGCCTGTTTGTGCTGTACTTGTGCTATTTGGCCTATATTTTTATTCTATCTCCCAAGACCAATCTTCAGTCCATTTATCTGATTCCGAAGGATGCAGTTTTCATTATTGAATCGGAACAGCCCGTGGAAAGTTGGGAAAAAGTCAGCCAAAGTGAAGGTTGGCACCACCTCAAAAAGAACGATTATTTTTCAGAGCTTACCGAGAACATTCAAAAGGTGGATACGATTTTCAATGATAACCACAAGTTGTTCGAGTTTTTCGATAATCGTTCCCTGTTCATTTCCATCCATATGATTTCCCCGAAGGATTATGGAATTTTCTACGTGCTGGATTTGAAGCGCATTGCCAAACTGCAACTGCTCAAAACCTATTTGAACACTTTACTGGACGATGGCTATGTGCTGAGCAAACGGATTTACCACGAACACGAGATTTTAGAAGTGCACAATCGTGAGAGCAAGGAAACGATGTATCTGGCCTTCATCAAAAACCAGTTGGTGGCCTCGTATACCCACACCTTGGTAGAGGCTTCCATAGATCAGTATGAGGAACCTGTGCTTGGCCGAAACCTTAATTTTTTGGAAATCAACCGAAAAGTGGGCCACGAAGATCTCTTCCGAATGTATGTGCAATACCATTATTTTGATGATTACGTTAAAATGTATTCCGATAAACCTTCCGATTGGGTAAACCGTGTAAGTGAAAACTTTTTGTTCTCTGGATTTTATTTTGATTTGGACGAGAACAGCACATTGACCGCCAATGGATACACCAACATTAGCGCCGTAAACGAATACTATTTGGAGGCGTTGCAAAAATCGGGCACCGCGGAACGCTCCATTCCCCAAGTGGCGCCGAACAGCACGGCACTTTATATCAGCTATGGATTTGATAGTTTTTCTGAGTTCTACAAGAATTTTGAGATGGTCCAGCAGAACGATCCCGAACAGTTCGAGAGCTATCAAAAGGGAATTGCCAAAGTGGAAAAATTCCTAAAGATTGATGTAAAAGAGAATTTTGTAAGTTGGATTGGTGACGAAATTGGCGTGCTTCAGATTAAATCCCACATTACTAAAGGTAAAAATGATGTGGCGCTGGTGCTCAAAGCCAATGATGCGGAAGATGCCAAGACCAATTTGGATTTTGTGGTGGAGCAGATCCGTAAAAAGACGCCTGTAAAGTTCAAGGCGGTCAACTATAAGGATTATGAAATCAACTTTTTGTCCATCAAGGGTTTCTTTAAGATGTTGTTGGGCGGTAGGTTTGATGAGTTTGACAAACCTTACTTTACCCAAATTGATGACTTTGTGATTTTTAGTGACAGTCCCAATACCCTAAAGGGTATAATTGATAAAGTATCGGAGGGCGATATCCTGGCGACTTCGGAGGAGTTCAAAAATTTTGATGAACAATTCGATTCAGAGTCCACGGTGTTTGTTTACAGCAATGTGCCTTTGTTGTTTGATAATATGTACGCTCTGGCCGATGCATCTACCAAACAAAAAATGCGGAAGAACAAGGATTTTATTATCTGCTTCCCCCAAGTAGGATTGCAATTGTCCCCAGAAGATGACTTGTTTGAAAGCATATTGGTGCTCAATTATCAGGATGTGAAAGAGGTGAAAAAGGCGATGGATATGGCCCAACCCGAGACTGAAGTTGTGACCACAAATCAAAGTACAGCATCCACAGAAATCACTGATGCGGTTTTTGATTTAAGGCCCATTTACCCCAATGATTTGAATGCCAAGTCCTTTAGTAAAAAATATGCCAACGGGAACATTCGGTTTCAGGTGGATTTAAAGGATGGCCTAAAGCACGGTCGTTACGAAGCATTCTATCCCGACGGCACCCAAAAAATCCGTGGCCGTTTCCGCAATGATGAGCAAGTGGGCACTTGGCGCTATTACAACAAAGAGGGTGATCAGGTTCATAAAAAACGGTTTTAGCAGTACTGTCATTCTTTACGGATGCTGAACGCTGGTCATTGAGCGAAGTCGAAATGACCATAAGTGCTAATTGTCATTTCGAACGCAGTGAGAAATCTGATTTGTCATTCTGAGCGCCGCGAAGAATCTATAAAAATATCCTTTGAATTGACAAAGGCTAAATTCCCCAACAATCACTACCTTTCTGGTCCAAACCAAACCTCAAAAATGAAAAACACCCTAGTTGCAGCAGCACTTCTTGTTGCGTTCACCACAACCTTTACTGTCAACGCCCAAAAAATCAATTTCCCACAACGCTACGAAACGTGGAAAGCTGCAGAAAAGGGACAATTTAAATGGAATCAAGAAGCTTTGGATAAGGCGGTAGAATACGCCAATGCCAATGAATATTCAGGTTCCAGAGATTTGCGTATTGCCATATTGGAAGGCTTCAAACATGAACCTTTTCATCAAATTCTGGGGCCTACCAAAAAGCGAGGCGGTCCAGCAGGTATGATTATGAAAAATGGCTACCTGCTGGCTTCTTGGGGAGACACCAAACGTGTGGATATGACTTTCAGTGTCACCAAAAGCTTTTTATCCACTGTTGCTGGACTGGCCGAAGACCAAGGTTTGATCAACGATACCAAGGATAAAGTGGGGGACTACATTTGGGATGGAACTTTTGATGGTGCGCACAACTCCAAAATAACTTGGGAACACCTATTGCAACAAAATTCAGACTGGTCAGGGGAATTGTGGGGCGGTAAGGATTGGGCGGACCGTCCACCGAGTGAAGGTGGTCTGGACGATTGGAAATTCCGAAAGCTCAACGAACCCGGTACGGTAATGGAGTACAACGATGTTCGCGTAAACGTATTGGCCTATTCGTTGACCCATGTGTGGAGAAAACCGCTGCCCATGGTCCTCAAAGAAGAGGTGATGGATAAGATCGGGGCGACCACAACTTGGCGTTGGTTTGGCTACGAAGATGCTTGGACCGTAGTCGATGGGATACAGATGAAATCCGTGACCGGTGGTGGGCACTCTGGAGCTGGACTTTTTATCTCCACAGAGGATATGGCCCGTTTTGGAACACTTTTTTTAAACAATGGTATATGGGAAAATGAGAAAATCATCAGCGAAGATTGGATCAAAAAAGCCACTACGCCTTCTGTGCCCAATGTGAATTATGGCTATATGTGGTGGCTGAACCAACAAGGAGGACGCCACTGGGATGGTGTTCCCGAACATGTGTTCTACGCCGCAGGTTTTGGAGGCAACTTTATTGTGGTGGATCAAAAAAGTGGTTTGGTCATTGTGACGCGCTGGCTGGAACCTTCAAAAATCGGGGAGTTTGTGAAGCAGGTGTATGAGGCTTTTTAAATTCATTCTGTGCGGATGCTGAGCGCTGGTCATTGAGCGAAGTCGAAATGAGTCGAAGTATGACACGGAATCTTGGCTACTTGGGATTTCTCGTCGCTACGCTCTGTCGAAATGACTACGAGTGCTTACTTGTCATTTCGAACGGATGTGAGAAATCTAATCCTATGCTGAAACATTTTGTTCTTGTGGCGTAAAAGGCGCCAAAACCTTCAACGCCTTGTCCACACTAGTGATTCTGTCAAATGTCAACAGTAACCGTAAACCTGTTCGGGTCTGTTTTTCCTTAAGCTTGGCCTGTTGGGGATGGCTCTGTACATATTGCAGCACTTGGGTGAACACGGCACTTTGGTAAAAACTGGATTGCTGGTCCGCAATAAAGTAACCGATAAATTTGCCCTTCTTCATGATCACCTTTTCCAAACCAATGTGAGTGGCGATCCATTTAACACGGACGGAATTCATCAAATCCACTACAGGCTCGGGCAACTCGCCAAAACGGTCCACCAATTGCGCTTCAAATTTCTGTAGGCCTTCCTCGTCCTCTACATCGTTCAATTGGGTGTAGAGGTTTAAGCGTTCGGTAATATTGTTGATGTAATCATCGGGGAAGAGCAGTTCAAAATCCGTGTCCAACTGCATCTCTTTTACATATACTTTTTCCTTATCGCCCTCAACTTCATCATACAATTCCTTGAACTCGTTTTCCTTGAGCTCCTCTATGGCTTCGGACAGTATTTTTTGATAGGTCTCAAATCCAATCTCGTTGATAAATCCACTCTGCTCTCCTCCCAACAAGTCACCGGCACCACGAATTTCCAAATCCTTCATCGCAATGTTGAAACCACTGCCCAACTCTGTGAATTGTTCGAGGGCTTCGATACGTTTTCGGGCCTCGGTGGTCATCACTTCATAAGGTGGTGTGATAAAATAGCAGAAAGCCTTTTTGTTGCTTCGGCCCACACGTCCGCGCATCTGATGAAGGTCGCTCAAACCGAAATTGTTGGCGTTGTGAATGAAAATGGTGTTGGCGTTGGTCACGTCCAAACCACTTTCAATGATGGTGGTCGAAACCAAAACATCAAACTCACCGTTCATAAAGGAAAGCATCAAGGTTTCCAGTTTTTTGCCCTCCATTTGTCCGTGTCCAATCCCAATTTTGGCATCGGGCACCAAACGCTGAATCATCCCAGCTACTTCTTTGATGTTCTCAATGCGATTATGGATGAAGAACACCTGTCCGCCCCGTTGGATTTCGTAGGACACGGCATCACGGATAATGTCCTCATTCAATCGAATCACGTGGCTTTCGATAGGGTACCGGTTCGGTGGCGGCGTATTGATGACGGAAAGGTCACGAGCGGCCATCAAACTGAACTGTAGCGTCCTTGGAATCGGTGTGGCGGTCAGTGTAAGCACATCCACATTTTCTTTGATGGAACGCAGTTTTTCTTTTACGGAAACCCCGAATTTCTGTTCCTCGTCCACAATGAGCAAGCCCAAATCCTTGAACTTTACATTTTTGTTGACCAACTGGTGCGTTCCAATAATGATATCCACTTTCCCACTTTCTAAATTCTCTAGGGTCTCCCTTTTCTCCTTCGCTGTTCTAAAACGGTTGAGGTAATCCACCGTTACCGGCATTTCTTTCAATCGTTCGGAAAATGTTCTATGATGCTGAAAAGCCAAAATCGTGGTGGGAACTAAAATAGCCACCTGTTTGCCGTTGTCCACGGCTTTAAACGCAGCCCGTATCGCGACTTCTGTTTTCCCAAAACCAACATCCCCACAAATCAAGCGGTCCATAGGGCGTTCGCTCTCCATATCCTTCTTTACATCCTGAGTGCTTTTCTCTTGGTCCGGAGTATCCTCGTATAAGAAAGAGGCTTCCAATTCGTACTGTAAATAGCTGTCCGGGGCATATTGAAATCCTTTTTCCAATCGCCGTTTGGCATAGACTTTTATAAGGTCGAAAGCAATCTTTTTGACCCTTGCCTTGGTCTTTTGCTTTAGTTTTTTCCAAGCTGCGGAACCCAGTTTGAATATTTTGGGAGGTGCTCCGTCCTTGCCGTTGTATTTGGAAATTTTATGCAGCGAATGGATGCTGACGTAGAGAATATCACGGTCGCCATAAATTAGTTTGATGGCTTCCTGCTTTTTGCCCTCCACATCAATTTTTTGCAACCCACCAAACTTGCCGATACCATGATCAATGTGGGTCACATAATCGCCGATTTCCAGTTTGTTGAGTTCCTTCAACGTGATGGCTTGCTTTTTGGCGTAGCCATTCTTCAAATGGAACTTATGGTACCGCTCAAAAATTTGGTGGTCCGTATAGCACGCAATCTTTAGGTTCTGGTCCACAAAACCTTGGTACAACGGAAAAATGATGGTCTGGTAGTGCACCGTTTCATCCACTTCGTTAAAAATGTCGTGAAAGCGTTTAGCCTGTTGCTCGGTGGAGCAGAAAATATAGTTGCTGTAACCCGCATCCCGATTGTCATTAAGATTTTCAATGAGCAAATCAAACTTTTTGTTGAAAGCTGGCTGGGGTTTGGTGTTGAATTGAATGATGTCACTTCGACTTCGCTCAGTGACCATTTCTCCTGTATTTTGGTTGCTGAGCGGAGTCGAAGTACCAATCTCAAAACATAAATAATCCTTCAACTGCCCTTTCAACAAAGCTGAATCCAAAAAGAGTTCCTTGGGCTTCGCGTGTTTGATCTCTTGACTCAACTTGGCAAAGCTCTCCTCAGCTTTTTCAAAAAAGGAATCAATGCGATCGTAGATCAGCGCAGGGTTTTTCGCAAAGACCACCGTGTTGGCGGATATATATTTTAGGAAGCTTTCCCGTATTTCTTCGGTAAACTTATTTTCTACGTTTGGGATAATGGTAATTTTCTTCACCTTGTCCGTGGAAAGCTGGGTTTCCACATCAAAAGTTCGGATACTGTCCACTTCATCCCCAAAGAACTCGATGCGATAAGGTTCATCGTGCGAGAAGGAGAAAACATCCACGATACCGCCGCGAACAGAAAATTCACCGGGTTCGGTTACAAAATCCACCCGCTTAAACTGATATTCAAACAGCACTTCGTTCAAAAAATCCAACGAGATTTCATCGCCCAATTTAATTTTTTGGGTGTTTCTGTCCAGTTCCTTTCTGGTCACCACTTTCTCAAAAAGGGCATCGGGATACGTAACGATTACCGCCGGTTTTTTTCTGGAATTGATGCGGTTCAATACCTCGGCACGCAGAAGTACGTTGGCATTGTCCGTTTCCTCGATTTGATAAGGCCTTCGATAACTTCCGGGATAAAAAAGCACATCTTTTTCTCCAATCAACTGCTCCAAATCATTCAAAAGATAAGCAGCCTCTTCCTTGTCGTTCAAAATCAGCAAGAATGGTGATTCGGCAGACTTGAAAGTTTCTGAAATCACAAATGAAAGGGATGAACCTACAAGCCCTTTAAGGCTTATTTTTTGACTATCACTTCGAGCGGAGTCGAGAGGTTGGGCAATAATCTCCCTCAGTTTCCCGAGTTGGGGAGACTGTTCAAATAATTTGGGAATTAGGGTTTTGGTCAATCCAAAAAACTTTGCGGCAAAGATAAACCGCGAAAACTTGTACTAAAAATGTTTTTTTGAGTTTCTTATCGTCACGCTGAACTTGTTTCAGCGTCTCACTCGGATACGATTCCGTGTCAAGCACGGAATAACAGTCTTTACTTATGTCACTCTGAGGAGAGCGAAGAATCTAAACCTTAATAATACTATCCTCAACAATGGCAAAAACTTCATCCGAATCTTTAGGGTCAAGGGAATGGGTGCCCGTGAATTGACCGAAAGCTGGGAGAATCATTTGATTGTTGGATTTAAAAAAGCAGGGCAATTTGATGTGTTCCCTTCCAAAACCTTTGAGTTTAATGGAAGGATGAATATGGCCGCAAAACGTAAAATAGCCCTCACGTTCTTCGGGATGATGGGTCAATAAAAAAGAGTCAATAACCAACTCTGGAAATATTGAAATCTTAAGTTGTTTGAACTTTTCGGGGGCAATAATGTCGTGGTTGCCTGCCACCAAAAGGATTTCGGAAGGTGTTTTGCCTACCCAATTCTCAAACAATTCCCATTCTTTGTTGAGCGATGAATGGAACAGATCGCCCAAAAAGCAGATTTGAAAAGGCTGAAAATCCGAAACGAGTTTATCCAAAAGCAGAAAGTTTTTGTGAATGGCCTTTCTTGGTACCGCAGCTCCAAATTTTCTGAAATGGGATACCTTGCCCAAGTGTACATCACTGATCAGTAAGAGTGATTTTTCCTCCCAAAACAATCCACCCAAAGGGTGCAGTTGAAACTCTTGATTATGTATTTGAATATTTTGTCTCATTTGCCTTCGATACTACAAATTTAGTTCAATTGTCATTTCGAACCGACCAGCGGGAGCGTGAGAAATCTTTTTTTTCAATGTGTTTTGGAATGAATGGGATTTCTCAATCGTCGTTGCCCTCCTCATTTCGAAATGACACCTTCTCGCGTTATGCTGAACTTGTTCCAGTATCACTCGGATGAGAGAGATTCCGTGTCGGGGCACGTAATGACAGGTGCTTGGATGTTTGTTGGTCATTTGGTTAGTTTACTCACCATCCGTTGGATGCGGTCCGCCAATTTTTCGTTGGATAGTTTTTCGCGTAGCCTATCCGTAATAATTGGGAAGGAGAGAGGCGTAGGTTGGGAGCATTGTTTCCAAACTATATCTTGTTGTGCAATTCGCTCCAAGGCCAATCGTAGTCGACCTTCTTCCAATTGATGCTCAAAAGTTTCGCTATAGGCTTGCTGATAGAGCAGATTATCATCTTCAAAATCACGGAACACATCAAACAGCAATTCCGAACTGCTTTGCAGATGCTTCATTTTGACTCCTTTCTCGGGATAGCCCGTAAAAACCATTCCACTGATGACGGCAATATCACGGAACTTTCTTCGTGCCATTTCATTGGAGTTCAAACTTTTTTGAAGGTCGGACAACATATACTCCGGCGTAAAAAGGTTGTTGTCCAAAATTTCCTGAATGTTGATTTCCCTGTCCGATAGCAACTCAAACCCATAATCGTTAAAAGCGAGGGAGCAGGTTATCGGCATCAACAAACTGATGCGATAGGCCAAGAGACTGCTCATCCCTTCGTGAATGGCCCTGCCTTCAAAAGGGTAAAACATATGGTGGTAGCCATCACGGGTCTTAAAGGTTTCTATCAAAAATTGATGCGGCTGTGGCACTATGCTTTCTTCCCGCTGCTTGGCAAACATCGGCTGCAATGCTTGTATTTCTTCCGACTGTTCCGAAAACTCCAATTCGGCGGTGTACAATTCCTGCCGCAACAGTTCGGACATCTTTGCGGAAAAACTCAAACGCCCTCCCATCCAGCTGGGCACTTTGTTGGTTCTCTTTTTGGAATTTCGAACGTGTGCGGCCATCCCTTTGATCCTAATAAATTCCAGATTACGTCCTGCAAAAGTGAAAACGTCGCCGGGACTCAATTTGGAAATAAAATATTCCTCGATACTGCCAATGTATCCTCCTTTTTGATAGCGAACGGAGATGGTGGCATCGCCCACAATGGTCCCGATTTGAAACCGATGTCGCATAGCAACCGCCCTGCTGTTCACTTTGAATTTGCCATCTTCTTCAATCTCCACCTTTTTATACTCGTCGTAGCTCTTCAAACTTTGACTTCCCATCACCAAAAAATTCAACAGCCATTGCCATTGTTCTTCGGTCAAGGTCTGATAACAGAACGTTTGTTTGATTTCAGGATAGATCTCATCCGGATAAAACCCATCGGAAACCGCCAAAGTGGTCAAATACTGAATAAGGACATCAAAGCTGTTGAGGTATGGTATGCGGTCTTCCACGGCGCTGTTCAATACCGCTTTTTGCATGGCCGAAGCCTCAACCAATTCGATGGCGTGCGTGGGCAAGAAATGGATGACACTTTCTTTGCCCGGTCGGTGCCCGCTACGTCCGGCACGTTGTAAAAAACGAGCTACGCCTTTGGGACCGCCACTTTGGATCACGGTTTCCACAGGCGCAAAATCAACTCCCAGGTCAAGGCTCGATGTGCAGACCACGGCTTTTAGACTTTGGTTTCGGATGGCCTGCTCCACCCACAATCGGGTTTCTTTGTTGATGCTGCCGTGGTGCATCGCCATTTCGCCAGCAAACTCGGGGTATTTTTCCAAGATTTTCTGAAACCAGATTTCGCATTGGCTTCGGGTATTGGTAAAAAGCAAGGTGGTTTTACTGTTGTTGATGATGGGCACCACCTGATCTAAAAGATGTAATCCCAAGTGCCCGCGCCAAGGAAAGGTTTCCATTTCCTTTGGAACAATACTTTTCACCGTGATTTTTTTGTTGAGGTTGGCCTTGACCAAGACCGAATTTTCCAATTCTGGCGATGTTGGCCCGAACAGGACTTCGCGAGCTTGCTCCAGATTTCCAATGGTGGCCGATATGCCCCAAATGCGTAATTCCTTGCAGATAGTTTTTAATCGGGAGATTCCCAATTCCATTTGAACACCCCGTTTGGTGCCCAAAAGTTCATGCCATTCGTCCACCACAATGGCGGAGCAGTTTTTGAATGTTTTTTTATAGTCTTTGGATGAGAGCAATAACTGTAAGCTTTCAGGAGTTGTGATCAATAGGTCGGGCATATGGGTTCGCATTTTTGCCCGTTCTTTTGCTGATGTGTCCCCAGTTCGAATGCCCACGGTCATTTGGGTTTCCAAATCTTGGGTAATGCGTTCTGCGGATTGTTTGATTTCCTGGGAAAGTGCTCGCAATGGCGTAATCCAGATGGCTTTTAGTCCTTTTTTGTGCTTGGTCTTGTAATCAGAATTGTTTTTGATGTAGTTGAGCACGATCGGAAACCAAAGTGCATAGGTTTTGCCGCTTCCAGTGGGAGCGTTCAAAAGGCCATGTTTGCCCTCCAAAAAGGCATTCCAACTCTCTTTTTGAAAAGAAAATGGTTTCCAGTTTTGTTCTTGGAACCAATTTTCGGCTATTTCTAATAGTTCTTTTCTGTTCATATTCCGAGCGCAGCGAAGGAATCTGTCAAATTGATGGGTTTACCATTCCAAAGACAAATCCTTCCAATCCGGATTTGTTGCATTGATCAAATCTTCCTTCCTTTTCCGATTACCAGCTTTTAATTGCTTTTCCCTTTCAAAGGCTTCTTTTATGGTGTCAAATTCTTCAAAATATACCAAGTTATGGCAATTATATCTTTTTGTGAACGAATACGCATATTTGCCGTTTTTGTGCTCACCTATACGCCTTTGTAAATCATTGGTGGCCCCGATATAGAGTACGGTTTTATTTTTATTCGTTAAGATGTAACAATACCCTTTCATCATTGATGGTGTTTTAAACACATAAATTTCAAACAATAGCATTTGAAATAATCTGTTCGGTTTCTATTTACTGGGGTTATGCTACAAATTCAATTTTTCTGGTTTATTTGTTGAGGGATTCCTTCGCTTTGCTCGGGATTAGTGCTTTTAAATCATCCAATGAATTGGCCTCATCGATTTTTTTGTCCTTCCGCCATCTTAAAATTCTGGGAAAGCGTGTGGCAACACCACTTTTATGACGCTTGGAGGGAGCAATGCCTTCAAAAGCGATTTCAAAAACGTGCTGCGGGGTCACGCTCCGAACGGGACCAAAACGCTCCAACGTGTTTTTCTTGATCCATGCATCCACTTGTCGAAACTCTTTGTCCGTTAAGCCGGAATAGGCCTTGGCAAAGGTGACCAGTTCTTTTTCACCTTCTTCATTTTCATACCAGAGGGCAAAGGTGTAATCGGTAAAGAGGTTGCTTCGCCGACCATGACCCCGCATAGCGTAGGTGAGCACGGCATCAATAGTGAGCGGGTCGACCTTCCATTTCCACCAATCCCCTTTTTTTCGTCCCACTTGGTAGGTGGAGTCATTGCGTTTGAGCATCAGGCCCTCACTGTGTTTTTCTCTGGACAATTCCCTTTCTTTTGCCATGTCTTCCCAAGAATTGAATTGCATCCGTTCGGACAGGAGTAAGGGTAATTTGTCACTTCGACTACGCTCAGTGACCTGTTTATTGAGCGTAGTCGAAATCATAGATTCTAAAATTTTTCTTCGCTCCAGATACGTTTTATTCCTGATGTCCTTCCCCTTCCATTCCAAAATATCATAGACTTTCAACTTGACAGGAATTTTTTCCAACAATGATTTTGAAACGTTCTTGCGGCCTATTCGGGTCTGAAGGTCTTTAAAAGTGCCGATTTCCCCTTTGGGATACGGTAACAACTCCCCGTCCAACACGGTCCCATTTGGAATACTGCCCACAAAGGCTTCAAATTCTGGATATTTATCGGTGACGAGTTCTTCACCCCGACTCCAAACAAAGATTTCATCATTTCGTAGAATGGTTTGAGACCGAATGCCGTCCCATTTATGCTCTACGGACCATTGGGTTACCTCACCCAAATCTGTGACGTCGTCCTCAACGGCATATGCTAAAAAGAAGGGATATGGTTTGGAGAGGTAATCGCTCTCTTTCTCCTCCAAAACCAAGTCGTGGAAACTGATGCGGTTCGGGTCCCAATTGCCCATTAGTTTATAAGCGAGAATGTCCTCTTCAATACCCGTGGCTTTGGATAGTGCACGGGTCATCAATTTTTGACTCACTCCGATTCTGAAGCTGCCCGTAATCAGTTTGTTGAAAACAAAACGCTCGTAATAATCTAATATGGTCCAGTGTTGAAAAAGGTATTCCTTTTTTTCTGCTTCCGTTTTTTGTTTCAAGGCCATCATCTCCTGTAAAAAGGAGGTCAGTGATTTTTTTGAGCCTTTTTCTGTTGAGGGCACCACCAAGGCAATGGTCTCCGCCAGATCTCCCACAATATGATAGCTTTCCTCAAAAAGCCAAGTTGGAATATGGGATAGTTCAGCGGCCCAAGTGCGTAGCAAAGTTGTGTTCACGGGGCGCGGAGGTCTTCTGTGGGACAGTATGGCGATGGTCCAAACCTTGTCTTGGTCGCTCGCTTCTTTAAAGTATTGGGACAGTGCTTGCACTTTTACGCTGGTTTTGTTGGTGCCGTCCAATGTTTTTATGAGCTTGGCAAACTGTTTCATTCCGCTTTCGATTTTTCTTGTTCGTTAGCATTGATTTCGGACAGTTCGCCTTCGTATTGCGTAGATTCGGTTCGGGCATCGTAGCCCAATTCCATCAAATATTTGGAGAAAATGTCGGTGTAGCCGTGTGTGCAGATTATTTTTTCAGCACCGGTGGCTTCGATTGTCTGCAATAGTCCCCTCCAATCGCAATGGTCGCTTAGTACAAAACCTTTATCAATCGCTCTCCGTCTTCGTGCGCCTCGAAAAGCCATCCAACCGCTCGCGGTCGCCGTGACATATGGGACCATTTTTTTGATCCAGGGACTTCCATGGGCACTGGGCGGAGCAACCACAATATTGCCCAAAAGCTCGTCTTTCTTGGTTTCTTTTGTAATCAGATGTGTTGGCGGTAAATCGGTAAGGGGTCGGAGCACTTCGGTCATGTTTTCTACGGCTCCGTGCGTGTATATTTTTCCGATGGAAGTGTCCAAATGTTTGATCAGACGTTGTGCCTTGCCCAGGGAATAACCAAAAAGCACCGAGGTTTTTCCTTCCGATTGGTTTTGCGCCCACCATTGGTTGATGTCACTGAACACCTCTTTTTGTGGTCGCCAGCGAAATGCCGGTAACCCAAAGGTGCATTCGGTGATGAAGGTGTTACATTTTACAAGCTCAAATGGAGTAGTGAGCCCATCATCTTCAATTTTGTAATCTCCGGTGAACACCCATACTTCGCCATTGTGCTCTACCCGTATTTGTGCGGAGCCCACAATGTGCCCGGCGGGATGGAAACTGAACTTCACGTTGTTGACCGTGAATGTTTCGCCCCAGTCTTTTCCTGAAATGGAAATATCGCCCAAACGATGCTTCACGATAGGAACATTCTTATGGTGGGTAATGTACTTGTTATGGCCCCATCTACTGTGATCGGCATGGCCGTGTGAAATAATGGCCTTGTCCACGGGTTTCCAGGGGTCCAAATAAACATCTGCTTTTTTACAATAGATTCCTTTGGAGGTAAATTCGAGCAAAGGTGTTTTCATAGCAGTCGTAAATTACAAATTTCTTTTGGTGCCCTTTTTAATATTTTTATCTCTATTAAACATTTATATTTGTGCCACAAAATTTGAAATATGCCGATTTTAGATCTTTACGAGCACGGAGACCATAGAAAGAATTTGGCTCATTTTGCCACTTTGGCGAGTTTGGCTGCGGTAGACGGGGAAATCAATCCAAAAGAAAAAGCCATTTTGGAAAAGTTTGCCTTTAAGCTCGACATTACCGAGGAAGAATTCAAAGAGGTGATGAAAAAAGAGAACAAATATCCTATTGAGACACCTCACAGCGGTGAGCAAAGGTATATGAGGCTATTCGAATTTTTTCAGATTATCTTCTCCGATCATGATATCGATGACGAGGAGCGCAGAATTGTAGAAAAGTATGCTGTAGGCCTTGGCTTTTCACCAAAATCAGCTTCAGAAATCGTCGACAAATCCATCAAAATATTTACTGGAAGAATCCCTTTCGAGGATTACCACGAATTGATGCAGCGCAGGAGCTAGGACTTTGCCATAAACTCCTCCGCCTTTTCCACCATTTTTTTGCTTCCGCAGAAAAAGGGAACACGTTCATGGAGTTCGGTGGGCTGTATATCCATGATGCGTTGATAACCATCGCTGGCCTTTCCGTTGGCCTGTTCGGCCAAAAAAGCCATGGGGTTGCACTCATACAATAAACGTAGCTTACCATTTTGGGCCTTGCTGCTTTTGGGGTACATGTAAATTCCACCTTTGATCATGTTTCGGTGAAAGTCAGAAACCAACGACCCAATGTATCTTGAAGTATAGGGTCGGTCACCTTCCTCCATTTGGCAATATTTAATGTAATCTTTTACTCCTTGTGGAAAGTGGATATAGTTCCCTTCGTTCACGGAATAAATTTGACCTTTTTCCGGAAATTGCATATTGGGGTGGGACAGATAAAAGGTGCCCAAAGCTGGATTCAGGGTAAATCCGTTCACGCCATCGCCAGTGGTATAGACGAGCATGGTGGATGTACCATAAATGATGTAACCAGCAGCAATCTGGTTTTTGCCAGGTTGAAGGAAATCTTCCAAAGTAACGGGGGTTCCAACAGGTGTAATTCTTCTATAGATGGAAAAAATAGTTCCTACGGATACGTTCACGTCAATGTTGGAAGAACCGTCCAAAGGGTCTATCAAAACCACATACTTGTTCTGGTGCTGTTTGTCAAAACTATTGATGCTGATAAAATCATCCTCTTCTTCCGAAGCAATACCACAAACAATTTCACGGTTCTTCAAGGTTTGAATAAACTTTTCGTTTGCAAGAACATCCAATTTTTGTTGGTTTTCACCTTGAATGTTAGTCTCACCTGCAGCTCCAATGATATCGACGAGCCCGGCTTTGTTCACCTCATGGTTCACTACTTTTGCCGCCAGTCGAATGCCGTTCAGTAATCTCGATAGTTCCCCGGAAGTGTATTGAAAAGAATTTTGATTTGCGATAATAAATTCACCGAGTGTGCGATGCTGCTTCTCAAACATGGAAGTACTGTTTTATTTATGGACAAATATCGGGCATTTTGTGAAACTACAACGTTTTCGAAGAGCTTTAATTGTGTAATTTTATAACTTTGAGTTTTATTTGTAACAATTATGGAATATACAATTAGAGAAGCGCGACCAACGGATATGGAACAGGTTTTGAACTTGATCCAAGAATTGGCTGATTTTGAAAAGGAATCTGATGCTGTGGAAGTCACTGAGCGGGATTTAGTGGAACATGGTTTCGGTGATCACAAGTTGTTCCATTGTTTTGTGGCAGATACACAAAATGGAATCGCCGGCATAGCTTTGGTGTACCCAAGATACTCTACGTGGAAGGGTCCGGCTATTCATTTGGAAGACCTGATCGTATCTGAAAAGGTGCGAGGGAGTGGATTGGGGACCGCCTTGTTGGATGAAGTAGTGAAGTATGGTGCCAGATTAGGGGTAAAACGCATTTGTTGGGAGGTGTTGGACTGGAACGAACCCGCCATTGCCTTTTATGAGAAAAAGGGAGCCAATGTGCTTAGAGATTGGGATGTGGTTCAATTGGATGAAAAAGGAATCAAAAATTATATAGAAAGCCTAAACTAGGCCGACCAAATATCAGAATATAAAATACATGAGGGTATTTAAGTTTGGAGGAGCATCGGTCAAAGATGCGGATGCGGTAAAAAATGTAGTGAACGTTTTACGGGAGGTAGGTTACAACGATACACTAGTGGTCATTTCTGCCATGGGCAAGACCACCAATGCCATGGAAAAGGTGGTGGAATCTTATTTTAACGATAGGGATCAGGTGAATGCCTCCATTCAAGAAGTTATGGATTACCACCATGGAATACTGTCCGACCTTTTTCAAAACCTGAGTCATCCCGTTTACGCCAAGGTGAAAGTCCTTTTTGAAGAGGTAAAGGGTTTTTTGGCTTGGAACAAATCGCCCAAGTATGCTTTTGTTTACGACCAAGTGGTTTGCTACGGGGAATTATTGTCGACCACCATAGTAAGTGCTTACCTAAACGAAATTGGTATTGCCAACGAATGGTTGGATGTGAGAACGCTTATCAAGACGGACAACAGTAATAGGGATGCTCAAGTAAATTGGGAACGAACCCAACAAGAAGTACAGTCTCGTGTAGATGTTTCCAAATTGAACATTACCCAAGGTTTTTTGGGAAGCGACGACAACAACTTTACCACTACGTTGGGCAGGGAAGGTTCCGATTACTCCGCGGCTATCTTGGCGTATTGCCTCAATGCGGAATCGGTCACCATTTGGAAGGATGTTCCGGGAGTGTTGAATGCGGACCCCAGAAACTTTGAGAATGCCCAATTGTTGGACAAGATTTCTTATCGGGAAGCCATAGAACTTGCGTTTTACGGAGCTTCGGTAATTCACCCTAAAACCTTGCAGCCTTTACAGCGCAAGGAAATTCCCTTGAAAGTAAAATCGTTTGTGAATCCCAAGGACAAAGGGACCACTGTTGGAAAAGGAAATGGCATAGAACCAAAAGTTCCCTGCTTCATAGTTAAGAAGAATCAAGTCCTGCTAAAATTGTCTTCTCTGGACTTTTCCTTCATTGTTGAGGATAACATCAGCGAAATCTTCAAACTATTTTCTGACCATCGACTTAAAGTGGATTTGATCCAGAATTCCGCCATTAGTTTTTCCGTCTGTTTGGACAATAAGTTCAGGGGGCTTCAACCTTTATTGGAAGAGCTTAAGCGGAAATTTAAAGTTGTTTGCCACGAGGACGTTTCCCTCTATACCATTCGCCATTTTAATGATGATTCGGTCAAATCGCTTCAAAACGGGAAATCCGTTTTAGTGGAGCAAAGGGGCAAGGAAACTGTGCAACTTGTTGTAAAATAAAGGTTTCCGCCCAATATTTAGGTAGAAAGTGCTATAGGGTTTATTTCCTATCTTTACACGTACCTAAATACATTTTCTATGGGCTTGGTTTCTGCTAAAGAGGTGGCGAAAGTCATCCATCTGGACAAATATGGCTTTTTGGGCACTTTTGTAGGATGGCTTTTAATGGTGGCTACCAGAATTAGTACCATCAATAGATTTTACGATAAAAATAAAGACCTTTCCGGTCCAGAATTCCTGGATGCCATTTTAGATCACTACGAAATCGATTTTGACATTCCCGAGGAGGATATCAAACGTTTGCCAAAATCTGGTCCTTTCATTACGATCAGTAATCATCCCTTAGGAGGAATTGATGGCGTATTGCTGCTCAAGTTATTGTTGAACGAACGACCCGATTATAAAATAATCGCTAATTTTTTATTGCACAGGATAGAGCCTTTGAAGCCCTATATTATGCCCGTGAACCCTTTTGAAAACCACAAGGACGCCAAGAGTAGCATTGTGGGTTTCAAGAATGCGCTAAAGCACCTCCGGGACGGTCATCCCTTGGGGATTTTTCCTGCTGGGGAGGTGTCTACTTACCGAGATGGAAGATTGGTTGTGGACCGGCCTTGGGAAGAAGCGGCGATAAAATTGATACGAAAGGCCGAGGTGCCTGTAGTGCCCATTTATTTTCATGCCAAAAATAGCCGCTTGTTTTATCGATTGTCAAAAATCGACGATGTGTTCCGAACGGCAAAATTGCCTTCTGAGCTTACCTCTCAGAGTCGACGTCCGATCAAGGTAAGGATAGGTCAGCCTATCTCCGTGAACACACAGAACGAGGAGGAAACTTTGGAAGGTTTTGCGGAACTGCTCCGGAAAAAGACCTATTTGCTGGCCAATGCTTTTGAAAAAGAGCGTTTTATCGATAAGGTGCCCACTTCTCTAAAAATTCCAAAACCGCCCAAGAAAATAGCCACTGCGATTAGTGCAAAGGTGCTGGAAGGTGAGATTGAAAAGCTGAGGGAAAAGGATTGCCGTATGCTGCAGAGTAAAAACTACGAGGTATTCCTTGCACAGGCCAAGGATATGCCCTTTTGCCTAAATGAAATCGGCCGCCAGCGAGAGGTAACATTCCGTGAAGTGGGGGAGGGGACAAACAACGCCATCGACCTTGATAAGTTTGATTCTTATTACCATCATTTGTTCTTATGGGACGATGATTCCAAGGCCATAGTCGGTGCCTACCGAATGGGATTGGGGTCGGAAATATTCAACAAATACGGTATCGATGGTTTTTACCTTCAGGACCTTTTCCGTTTTGAACCCGAACTGTATGGCATGATGGAGAAATCCATCGAAATGGGCCGTGCCTATATCATAAAGGAGTATCAGCAAAAACCAATGCCCCTTTTCTTGCTTTGGAAGGGCATTGTGCATACGACATTAAGGCATCCAGAGCACCGATATTTGATTGGCGGAGTGAGTATCAGCAACCAATTTTCCAATTTCTCCAAATCGTTGATGATCGAGTTTATGAAATCCAATTATTGGGACCCCTACGTGGCACAATATATTCGGCCTAAAAAAGAATTCAAGGTAAAGTTGAAGGATGCCGACAAGGAATTTGTATTTGACGAGACGCAGGCTGATCTGAACAAGTTCGATAAATTGATCAGCGAAGTGGAACCGGGAAGTCTTCGTTTGCCGGTTTTGATTAAAAAATACATCAAACAAAATGCTAAGGTGGTGGCTTTCAATGTAGACCCCTTGTTCAATAATTCGGTGGACGGTTTAATGTACATCCGTATCGCAGACCTTCCGGAAAGTACGGTAAAGCCCGTTATGGAGGAGTTCCAAGCAGAGCTGGAACGTAAGGTGGCCGAAGGCAATGGAACTATTGAGGAGGACTAATCCGTTCCGACCTTAGGGCTGCGTTTTTCAAAAAGGAGGTTGTCTTTCCAAACCCCGTGGATCTTACCAACACGTTCGCGTTTGCCAATATATCGGAATCCTACTTTTTCATGCAGTTTGATGCTTGCCAGGTTCTCGGGAAATATGCCCGACTGTATGGTCCAATAACCTGCTTTTTCACTTTCTTCGATCAAGTGTTGCATCAACAATTTTCCAACGCCCTTTCCGCGACTTTTGTCCGAAATGTAAACGCTAACCTCACCGACCCCGCCATACACACAACGACTGGATACGGGGGAAAGTGCCGCCCATCCCAAAATTTCACCCTCGTTTTCAGCGATCAAGCGGCATTCCTTGGTGTGGGCCCTGTCCCAATCTTGATACTTGGGAGCTTGGGTCTCGAAAGTGGCAAATCCTGTAGAAATACCTTCAAGATATATTCTGGAAACATGCTCCCAATCCGAGGGAGCCATACTTCTGATAACCATATTTTATTTCGGTATTTATTGTAATATTACGATGAACAAATATTGAAAAAAGCCGGATCATGTCCGGCTTTTAAAAAGTTATTATAAGCTTTTGAACCAATCTTGAAAATATTCTCCTACCAAGAATACGGGTTTATGGCTGGCGTTAATGGAACCAATCAAACTAACGATCCAAAGAACTACACCCAATAACCATCCGATAAGGTTTACGAAAGGAATAAAAGAGGTCACAATTAGGAGAAGGAAAATACCTAGCGTTTGCCTTATGTAAAAGGAACCAATTTCCGTTTTGTTACTACTGTTCATTATAATCGCAATAATCCACCCAATAAAAGTTAAGTGGGCAATAATGGCCACTGTTTTTCCACTTTCAGGATTTGCAGGGTCAAATGCTTTGTTTACATCTTCCTTGAAATCTTTAGCAGCTTCTTCGGCCCTGTCTCCAAAGTCTTTTTTTTCTTCTGACATGTTTATTTAATGTGTTGGTTAATGAAGGTTAAATGTAGCAAATAATTCAATAGCTACAGAAATGCTTTATCAACAGGTTCCCACAGTTCCAACTTGTTTCCTTCAGGATCCAATATCCAACCAAATTTTCCGTATTCGTACTCCTCGATTTCCCCTACCACCGTGACCCCTTCTTTTTTCAGGACCTCAAGCAGTTTTACCAAATTTTCCACTCTAAAGTTCATCATGAACTGTTTCTCGCTCGGTTTAAAGTATTCGGTCTTTTCATCCATGGGGCTCCACTGGGTGGAACAATCGTTGCCATCTTTGTCCTTCCACCAAAAGGTACAGCCATATGCGTCGGTGTTCAATCCCAAATGATTTTTATACCATTCTTTTATGTGGTTGGGGTCCTTGCTTTTAAAGAAAAACCCTCCTAATCCTGTAACTCTGTTTTTCATGGTTTTTTAGTGTTTTTTTCATACAGTGCAATCCACTCTTGGGGAGTTATTTTTTGACAAAGAGCGGCTATAAGCTGATAAGGAATTGTATTGATGTTCTTAAAGCGGATACAGCTTTTCCCCATATCCAATTTTGTTTTTACGTGTTTGGGATATTCGCTCACAAACCATTCGTGCACATTTGGGTCGGCATAGATTCCTGAATGATAAAGGGCCACAAAGTTTTTCTGTGAGGCAATATTTATGAAAGGGAGGGGCAAGGTGGGGTCAACATGATATCCATCCGGATACATGGAGTGCGGAACAACGAATCCGATCATCCCATAGTTGATGCATTCCTCAAATCCGGTGGGCAAATTCTGTTTTACGGAGTCCCGAAGTTTGGAAACTGCCTCCTGTCGTTCAATGGGAAGCTTTGCTATGTATTCGTCCAGTGATTTGGCTTCAATCGGCATATCTGGTAAAATTTAAAAAACTACCAGAGCCAAAAGCTATTGGATGGTTTATAAAGTTAACAAAATCTTTCTTTGACTTTGTCAACAATTGTCTGAGCCAATTTCTCTTTGCTCTCCACGGTCCAGCCAGCTATGTGTGGGGTGAGCAGAACGTTCTTTGCTTTTCGTAAAAATTTAAACGCCTTAGGTTTTTTGGCGAACATATTTTCGAAGGACTTTTGTTCATATTCCAGAACATCCAGTCCGGCACCGAGCACTTTTCCAGATTTAAGGGCTTCTACAAGGTCTTTGGTCACCACGCATTTTCCGCGTGCAGTGTTCAATAACCAAAACGGCTTATGGATTTTTTCAATAAATTCAGAATTTACCATGCCGATGGTCTTCTCAGTCTGTGGAACGTGTAAGCTAATAACATCGGAGCGCTGTTGAAATTCCATAATTCCTACCTGGCGTGCATTTTCATCACCTACACCACCAACAATATCGTAACAGATGACCTCTACATCAAAACCACGTAGTTTTTTGGCAAAAGCCTTGCCCATATTTCCGTAGCCTATGATTCCGACAGTTTTACCATCCAGTTCAACGCCCCTGTTCGGTTCGCGTTTCCATTTGCCTTTTCGCACTTGACGGTCGGCCCTGCCCATGTGGTTCATTAAGGAAAGCAACATGCCCAAAGCGTGTTCTCCCACAGCATTTCTGTTGCCCTCGGGGGCAGATGCCATGAATATATTTTTGTATTTGGCGTAGTCCGTGTCAATATTCTCCAAGCCCGCGCCCACTCTTCCTATAAATTTAAGATTGGTGGCCTTTTCCAAAAATTGTCGGTCTATGGTAAATCTGCTTCGGATAATGATTCCATCGTACTCGTGGATTTTCTTTTCTACTTCCTCTTTGGTGGATGTGTAATCTTCGTGATTTTCGAACCCGAGCTCGGCAAATTGTTCAATGAGCAATGGGTGATTGGTGTCTAAGTGGAGAACTTTCATGGGGGCAAATATACAACTCCTAGATTTTTGGATAGTGGGTTTGTGTCTTTTCGTGGAGCACCTTTCCCGTGTGGGCCGTACTCATTTTTTCAAAAAGAAGCACATGTACCTCTTCGTCATTTTTGGTCATAGGGTTATGCTCTACGCCTTTGGGCACTACAATGATCTCACCTTCGTTTACGACCTCTGTCCGGTCACGAAATTGCATGTAGAGCGTCCCTTTGATGACATGGAACAGTTCATCTTCATTCTCGTGGGCGTGCCAGACAAATTCTCCTTGTAGTTTGGCCAAAAGTACCTGCATATCATCAACAATGGCAATTTGATGCGGATGCCATTGTTTGGTAAACTCGGCGTGTTTCTCTTTTAGGTTGATGGATTTCATAGCTTTAATTATATACCCAAAATCATCTTGGCTATCCAAAAATAGATCAGGATCCCAAAAATATCGTTGCTGGTGGTGATAAAGGGGCCTGTGGCGATAGCCGGGTCAATGTTTCTTTTGTGAAGGAACATGGGGATAAAGGTCCCTATCAGGCCAGCGACCACGATCACGACCACTAAAGATAACGAAATGGCCAATGCGGTTGCAAAAGATCCTTTCCATATCCAAGTAAAGAGCAATAACAGCAGCGCCAAAATAAGTCCGTTAAGCAGTGCCAATAACATTTCTTTCAGCAAATGGTTTCCAACACTTCCTTTGAGGTCGTCGTTGGCAAGACCTTGCACTACAATGGCACTCGATTGCACCCCGACATTTCCCGCCATAGCCGCAATCAATGGGGTAAAAAAGAACAACACCGCGTGCTTGGAGATCATATCTTCAAAGGTTCCCATAATGGCCGCTGCACTCAAACCGCCCAATAGGCCTAAAATCAACCAAGGTAACCGGGCGCGCGTGAGTATCCAGATGCTATCATTTACTTCTACATCCTGAGAGATACCTGCTGCCATTTGATAATCCTTGTCGGCCTCTTCACGAATCACATCTACAATATCATCAATGGTGATACGGCCCACCAAGCGTCCTATTTCGTCTATTACAGGAATGGCCTCCAAATCGTACTTGGACATGATCCTGGCCACTTCTTCCCCTTTTTCGTTGACATTTACGGAATCGACCTTGGGAATATAAATGTCCTTGATATGACTTTTGGCGGATGCCGTAAGTAAATCTTTTAGGGAAAGACGTCCCTTTAGTTTGCCTTCTTCATCTACGACATATATGGAATGTACCCTGGTCACATTTTCTGCTTGGGCCCGCATTTCCTTTACACAATTGGTAACTGTCCAATTCTCGTTTACCTTTACCAATTCCTTTGCCATAAGACCACCCGCAGAATCTTCCTCGTAGCGCAAAAGGTCCACGATGTCCTTGGCGTGCTCGCGATCTTCAATTTCCGAGATTACTTCTTGAACGAGTTCTTTTGGAAGTTCGTTGATGATATCCGCGGCATCGTCCGTGTCCAGTTCCGAAAGCTCTCCTGCGATTTCCTTGGCCGTAAGGTTTTTAAGTACGGCCTCACGAATATCCTCGTGCATTTCTGCAAGAATGTCCGAGGTTTTTTCACTGTCAAGTAGCTTGATCAGATAAGTGGCTTCCTCGACTTCCATTTCGTCCGCTATTTCCGCAATATCGGCATAGTGGAACTCCTTCATCATTAATTGAAGTTCGGCGTCCTTGTTCTCGGCGATCAGTTCCCTGATCTCTTCTAAAAGTTCGTCTGTGAGTTTAAACGGAGTCATCGGCTATCTTCTGTGTCAAGGTTACAAAATCAGCTACGCTTAGCTGTTCCGGACGTTGGTCAAAGATAGCATCTTCTTTTAGATTATCGGAAAGGTTGAAGGTTTTAAGACTGTTACGAATAGTTTTTCGTCTTTGGTTAAACGATGATTTCACCACTTTAAAGAAAAGACGTTCATCGCAAGGAAGTTTGAGTTCTTTTTTACGGGTCAATCGGAGCACACCGGAATCCACCTTTGGTGGAGGATCAAAAACTCCGGGTGGCACCGTGAACAAATATTCCGCATCATAATACGCTTGGACCAAAACGGACAGGATTCCGTAGGTTTTGTTCCCTGGTCCTTCGCAAATACGTTTGGCCACTTCTTTTTGGAACATTCCCGAAAATTCGGGTACCTGTTTCCGGATTTCCAGCATTTTAAATACAATCTGGCTGGATATGTTATAGGGAAAGTTACCTATAATCGCAAATTGTTCCTCCCCATACAGATCGGTAAGATCAAACTTGAGGAAATCGGCCTCAATGACATTCAAGCGATTATTTTGTTTCAAAATTGCAGCGTGTTCCAAGGGAAAGCTGTGGTTGAGGTACACGATGGATTCGTCATCCAAGTCCATTGCCACCAAATCCAAATCGCGCTGCAAAAGATATTTGGTGAGCACCCCCATTCCAGGCCCGATTTCGAGAACATTTTTGTATCCTTTCAGCGATAAGGTCTGGGCAATTTTTTCAGCTACGGTTTCATCTTTAAGAAAATGCTGGCCCAAATGCTTTTTTGCCTTTACGGCACCATCTTCCTGCACATATTTGTTCTTGTGTGGGGCGCCATTGGAGTACTTCTTGTTTTTCTTTTTGGACACGGCCGGTTTTTTTGCAAGTTAGTTGGAATTTTCGATATAGATCCAAGCTTCATCCCCAGATTCCAAAGGAAATTTTTGGCGTTTGTACGCACTGGTTTCATAAATATCCGCCTTTTTTAGGTCTATGTCATTCACTTCGTAGGCTACACCTTCAACTTTATCCGTTGGATCGTTGGTGTTGATGACCAACGGGTAACGCCCATAAATGGCATTTTCCAATTTTTTAAAACCTAAAACGGAATCGGTTTTTCCCTTGAGCAAACGGCCAAAAATATAGTGTTGTACTTGATGGTCCTGGAGTGTTCCGTAGGAAAATAAATATTCCAAAATGGTTAAGGTATTTGTTGACTGATGACTTCCAGTTCGGTTCTAAAGGCTACGAATTTGTTGGGAAACATTCGCTGTGCTTGGGCACGTAAATGTTCCGCATCATCTTTGTAATAGGCTTCCAAGGTGTCCCTGCTCTGGGTGGTGTATTGTATGGAATAGGTGATTCCACCCATATCTTCCTCTACCAATACCTTAACCATTTTGGCGTGTGAAAATTTTCCCGTGGCCAGCATATCGGGGATGTGCTTGTCCTTCATCCAGTCCAACCATTGGTCATGGACACTTTCATCTATATTGATGGTAACGTTGTATATCAGCATTTGCTTCTTCTGTTTTCTTTGAGGGTAAAATTAATTGATTGCATCACCTCGTAACCTTCTAAAATTCTTACGGGCTTGGGGAAAATAGTAACTGTCCTGATAGTTGTAGATGATTTTCTCGTAATGGCTTTTTGCCTTTTCGGGTTCGTTCAAGATGTTCTCGTACAGTTCGCCCAAGGCAAAATGGGCATCGTCGGCTAGAATGCCATCCCCATAAAACTCTACTATTTTCTGATAGTTGAACTCCGCACTTTCATAGTTTTTCTGTTCAACGAGGAGTTCCGCTTGTTTTAGCAAGGCCTCGTCCTCGATTTTTTCCCCTTTATGATTTTGTAAAATATCCTCTAGCACCTCAATGGCTTCGGTATTCTTATTTTGATAGGCCAGCAAATCCGCTCTGGCATACTTTTTCAATGCGGTTTGTGTGGAATCTTCCAATGAATTGTCCGAAATCAGCAAACTTAATTGCATGGCATCGTTGGCAATGAGTTGAGAGGTTGAGCTGCGCAACACCTTAAGTTGCGTGAGGGCCCAGTCAAAATCACCTTTATAAAAACTGGTCTGTGCCACTTTGAACCGGGCATCTTGGCCAAGTACATCGTTTTTAACGCTTTTTTGTACCTGTGTAAAAAGAATCAAGGCCTCATTGAACCTTTGGTCGAACACCAAGATATCCCCAAGCGCCAATTTTACGTAGGCCATGGTCATCCGTCCCATGGGGAGTTCCAAGCTTTCCTTGAGCATCGCAATAGCGGGCTCAGGCTCTTCTTTTTTAAAGGTCAGGAAATTGGCATAGGCTATCTGAAGTTGTAGGGTTTGACTTTGGTTACCGTATGTTTCCACCAAGTCTTCAAATTGTTTTTCCACATCTTCCAAAACCTTTTCGGTTGGGTTTTCCAACGCAATGTCAATCAAATTGAGTTCTGCATTGAGTCGAGTTCTGGGATTTTCGGTGTTGTCCACAATATATTCGTAAATCTCGGTGGCGGTTTCCCAGTCCTTATCTTCCAAAGCTATGCTTCCCAAGTTTTCCAGTCGGTCAACGGATTGACCCTCGCTTCTTTTAAAAATGGCCTTTTCTTGACTGAAAGCACTATTGTACTGTTTTTGCTGGATAAAAAGCCAACTTAACAGTTCGTTCCAAAGAATGTCAGGTGCTTTTTGCGCATTTTGAAGCAGTACCTTCCGCAACAGCACATTGTTTTCGTTGGATGGGTCCTCGGAGATGAAATCATCGATATTTCGTAGCACATTGGCACGTGAGGTACGTCCCTCCCAAATTAGATTGAGATAGGATTGATACATTTTTGCGATATCGCCCTGTTCGCCATAAATGCGCGCCAACTGAAAATCGTAGTTAAGGTCCGGCTTTAGTTCCATCGCCTTGCTATAGGCTTGAATGGCATAGTCCAACAAGGCATATTTCTGGAATCGGTACCCAACACTATAGCCATAATTAGGATTGTCCTCTATTTTGCTGATGGCCTTATCATAATAGGCATTTGCCTTTTCCTCTTCATTTTTTAAGGTGAAATTGTAACCAAGCTCAATGTAAAAGGTTGGAAAAGTGTAGCTGTCCTCTATTTTTTGAAGTAAAAACGTCTCGGCATCATCGTAACGTTCCAATTGCTGATAGCAGGCGACGAGACCCTCGGCATAATCCGTGCGTCTTGGATTGGTCTCCACTAATTTTTCGTAGAACACCAATGCTTTCTCGTAATCACCATCCTGAAAGTATTGTTTGGCCAAGAAATCTTCTTGTGCCGCTCCAATAAAACTGGAAAGCAATAGTATAAGAAATAAAAGACGTCGCAATAGCTTGTTTTCTTTCAAATATAACGCAGAAATGTGGGGGATTCTGTTAACCGAATCCAAATTAATGGTTTAAACCTTAATCGATAGTGTCAAAACCGCAATAGGGAACCAGTACGTCAGGTATTTTGATGCCTGAATCGGTCTGATAGTTCTCCAAAATTCCGGCAAGTACCCTTGGCAGTGCCAACGAACTTCCGTTCAAGGTGTGGGCTAGTTGACTTTTTCCGTTTTCATCCTTGTAACGAAGCTTCAAACGGTTGGCCTGGAAGGTCTCAAAATTGGATACGGAACTGATTTCCAACCAACGATCCTGAGCGGTCGAGAACACTTCAAAATCAAAAGTCAATGCAGAAGTGAAGCCCAAATCCCCTCCGCAAAGACGAAGGATTCGATAGGGCAATTTCAATTCACGAAGAATGTTCTTTACATGCTCCACCATTTCATCCAAGGCTTGGTATGAATTGTCGGGGTGCTCCAATCGCACGATTTCCACTTTGTCAAACTGGTGCAAACGGTTCAAACCACGAACGTGTGCCCCATAACTACCTGCCTCACGACGGAAGCAAGGGGTGTAGCCGGTATATTTAATGGGAAAATCACTTTCGGCCAAGAGGTCGCCACGGTGTAAATTGGTAACGGGTACTTCGGCCGTTGGGATAAGGTACAAATCATCGGCCTGTACATGGTACATTTGACCTTCCTTGTCGGGCAACTGACCTGTTCCATAACCAGAGTCTTCGTTTACCATAAGCGGCACTTGCATTTCGGTGTAACCTGCTTCGGCATTCTTATCCAAAAAATATGAAATGAGGGCACGCTGTAAACGGGCTCCTTTTCCTTTGTATACGGGGAAACCTGCCCCGGTAATTTTAACACCGAGCTCAAAATCGATGATATCATATTTTTTCGCCAATTCCCAGTGAGGAAGTGCTCCTTCGAACAAAGTTGGGATGTCGCCTTCCTTGAAAATTTCTTCGTTGTCCTCCTCCGAGCTGCCCGCTGGAACGGATTCGTGGGGCACGTTTGGAATCAAATATAATTGCTGCTGAAGTTCATCGGCAGTTGTATTTAGATCGTCACCCAATTTTTTGGATGCTTCTTTGAGTCCAGCGGTTTTTTCTTTTAGGGCATTGGCTTCCTGTGCTTTTCCTGTTTTGAAGAGCATGCCAATTTCTTTGGAAAGCTTATTGGATTCGGCCAAGGTCGCATCCAGTTCGGTTTGGATGGAACGTCTTTTTTCGTCGAGTTCCAAAACCTTTGATAGCATAGGTGCGGCATCGATGTTTCGCTTTTTTAGAGCGGTGATGATACTTTCCTGGTTTTCCCTGATGTTCTGTAATTGAAGCATGGCCTTGTTTTGAGGCGCAAATTTAATTTAATCTGGAGAAGTGCCCAACTTTATTCCTTGGGAGAGGGCAGAATCCAGTCGTTGTGGGCAAAATGTTTCCATGGAACGCTGGCCAAATCCACATTGGGATCAATAAATTGTTGATACGGACTTTGGTTAATCTTGACCCTGTTGTTCACATAAACCTCAATTTCCTCTCCTTTTTGGGCATATTCTTTTTTAAGGCGTTGTGCAAACTGCCAAGTAAAGTCGGGGTAGCAGGATACTCGCTGCTGTTGTTTTGCGGTCAGATAATTTTCCAGGTCGACTTCGACCGTATCCTTGGTTTGGGAGTTCACTACTTTGTAGGTGATTCTTCCTCCACGGCTACGGAGCATCATGCGCCAACTCAAACGGTGGCCTTCTTCGTTCCAAAGCACATCATCCTCAAAAAAATGATGTCGCAACGGCAAAGCCAATTGAAACAAAAAATAAATCCCAAGGACCGTCAAAATCGCATTCTTGGCTTTGGGGATGATAATCTTCGTTTCTGGAATGATTTTTTTTGTCCTTAAAAAGATGTTTCTGATGCTCTGCGGTTCAAAAAAGAAGACGATAAACGCTAGCGACAGGTATGGAAAAATACCAATCTGAAACACGATGCTATTGAACAGGTGAAAGAAAATGGACAATATAAAGGCCATTTTCCGTGTAGGTTTCCAAAGTAGGGCTGGCACGATCAGCAAATCAAAGCAAATACCGAAAACCGCTATGATCTTATGGACCCATTTTTGTTGTAAAAAATCACCGATTAAATAATAGTTCTTTTTGGAGCTCATGAGCACGTCTATCATGCTAAAATCCAGCCAATCTGCATATAGTTTAGCGATGGATGCATAGGTGTACACAATAAAGAGTTGAAGGATAATGATCCATCGAACCCAGTTGTACATGGATTGTGAACGTAGCCCAGGGTTTAATTTTGCATCCAACGAAGCATCTCGATGGGCAGGTAAAAAGGCCATAATATAGGCGAGCAGCATCAACAGGTAATAGTGATTGTTGTAGCTTGTTTTCTGCATCAGATACACACCGGACCACAATATGGCAAATGCCAAAGCGCTAAATCGATACTTGTATCCAAATGCTATCAAAAGTCCCAAAGTGCCCATCACAGCGAAGTAGATGTACATAGCATTTCCTGGCAGTGGTTGCAACCATTCAAACCAGATAAAAGAAAAAGTGAAGTCGGGCTCCACCAAGGTTCGGCGCACCCAACCCGTTGCTATGGCGCCATAGCATTCCGCGCTGACCAACAGTCCATAAAATATCCGGAAAACCACAAGTTGTGCGTTGTCAATCTTCTTAAATAGAAATTGGTCCAACATTTACTTGGAGATTAGGTCCAACGAATGGTCTTTGTCCTTTTTTAATTGTTGCTTAAGTTCTTCTATAGAGTTGAACTTATGCTCGTCGCGTATGCGGTGCAACAGTTGCACTTGGATTTTTTTATCGTACAGGTCACCCTCAAAATCAAAGAAATTGACTTCGATACTTTTTTGGGAACCGTCCACGGTAGGGTTGAAACCAATATTCATCATTCCAAAAAACTCTTTCCCGTTAAGTTGACTTTTGACCACGTAGGCACCATTTTTGGGAATGAGCTTGTATTCTTCGGCAATATGAAGGTTGGCGGTCGGAAATCCAAAGTCCCTTCCCAGACCTTTGCCCTTTTTAACCGTTCCGGTAAGCATGTAGGCATAGCTCAGGTAATTGTTGGCGGTTTCCACATCGCCTTCCAAAAGCGCCTTTCTGATTTTAGTAGAACTTACTGAAACATCATCGATTTCTTGGGCGGGAATTTCCTCTACCTCAAAATCGAAGGTATTGCCGAATGTGGTCAGATCTTGGATATTGGCATTTCGATTGCGGCCAAATCTGTGGTCGTAACCAATGATGATTCTCTTGCTCTTTATGTTGTTCACCAAAATGTCACGAACGAAATCGACAGCTGAAAGTCTAGAGAATTGTTTGGTAAACGGATGTATGATCAAATAATCCAATCCCAAAGTTTCCAGAATCTGCTTTTTTTCTTCAAGGGTGTTCAGCAATTTAATGTCCACATCCTTCTGCAATACCATTCGGGGATGAGGAAAAAAAGTGAGCACTGTTGACTTAAGACCTGTGTTTTTGGCACTATTTGTGAGACGTTTCAGTATCTGGCGGTGTCCTAAATGTACACCGTCGAATGTGCCGATGGTCACCACAGTGTGGTGCGGAATGTCCTTAAAATCAGAAATGTTGTGGATTGTTTCCAACTCAAATAAAGAAATAAAAAAGGCTTACATTTGAAAATATACTATGCCCTAACCGTGTATGAAAGCTAAATTACATCTTGTTTTTTCAATAACCATATTTTTTAGCTGCTTTTGCATTTTTGGGCAGCAAGGTTATTGGAAAACAGAGCCCAAACAGTCCAGCCTACGAAGTGCTTCCCTTATGGATATTTCGGGGGCTACAAAGGTTTTGTTATTGGATAAAACGGCCTTTTCAACCCAGATAAAATCTTTTTCCGCCGCAAAGTCGGTAGGTAAAATAGTATATCTTCCCGACGGCGAAGGTGTTATTGTTCCCTTCAATTTGAAGGAAACATCGGTGTTGCATCCAGATCTGGCCCAAAAATATCCCAACATAAAATCCTATACCGGGGTAAGTTTGGATGGTAGGTACAAGGTAAAGCTGAGTAGTTCCCACAAAGGCTTGCAATCTATGGTTGTGGATTTACAGAATAACAAAACGGCTTTTATGGAGCCGGTTTCCAACAGGCCCAACACTTATGTTGTGTATGATAAGGAGGATGGGTTTTCTTCCAAAATGGATTTTATCTGTGCTACCGCAAAGGATTTGTTTGGTTCCGAAAACAAATCATCGGGTGGTACTCTCAAGACAATTGTTCCCTTGGTAGATGATCAGGTGCTACGAAAGTATAGAATCGCAGTCTCCGCCTCCGGGGAGTATACTCAAGAACTTGGCGGTACCGTGGCCGATGCCCTGGCGGGAATCAATGCCACATTGACACGCGTAAATGAAGTTTTTGAAACAGATTTAGGAGTTACATTGGAGCTTGTGCCCAACAATGATGAGATTATCTTCACCAATCCCAATACAGACCCGTATGGAAATAGTTTGAATTCCGAAGTACAGTCTACCATTACTTCTAGGATTGGAGAGGCGAATTATGATGTTGGCCATCTTTTCCATCAAGTGGGAGAAGGTTTAGATAATGGTAATGCCGGATTTATAGCTTCCGTTTGTGTGGATAACAGAAAGGGTAGTGCTTTTTCGTCGGCCAATAATCCGCAGGGAGATGTATATGACTTGGATTTTGTGGCACATGAGTTGGGCCATCAATTTGGAGCTAATCATACATGGTCCTTCGAGTCGGAGGGAACCGGCGTACAAGCAGAACCCGCAAGTGGATCTACGATAATGGGGTATGCGGGCATCGTTACAGGAAATAATGTGGCGGCCAATGGTGATGATTATTTTCATTTTTATAGCATACTGCAAATTTCAGCTTATTTGGAAACGACTTCTTGTGCCGAAACGGTGGCATTGGTAAATTCTCCACCAGTTGTAACCCCAGTTGACGATTATATTATCCCTAAGGGTACTGCCTTTGTTTTGGAAGGTAGTGCCACAGACCCAGATGTAGGCGATGTGCTTACGTATACGTGGGAGCAAATAGATGATGGCCTGGTCACTAGGTCGTCGTTTGGCTCCATCAATCCCAGTGGTGCCAACTTTAGATCTCTCAGGCCAACTACTTCTCCAATACGATATTTTCCACGACTATCCCGAGTGGCACAGGGTAACCTAACACAGACCAATCCAAATGTAGGGGCGGCGTGGGAGACCATTTCTGATATTGAACGGAATCTTGGTTTTGCTTTTACCGTTCGGGATAATGCAAACGGAGGAGGGCAAGTGGTCTCCGATGTCCTCAATGTAAGGGTCATAAAAGCGTCAGGGCCTTTTTCGGTGACTTCCCAAACCGAGGCTCAAGTGTATCAAGCGGGTTCTGTTCAAGAAGTTACATGGGATGTTGCTAATACTGATGTTGCTCCCATTAATGCCCAAAATGTGGATATATTCCTCTCTTTGGATGGGGGGCTTACCTTTCCGATAACACTTTTGGAGAACACCCTTAACGATGGTTCGGAGGAAATCCTTTTGCCTGGAAATACCACAAATACAGGGAGGATTATGGTAAAGGCAAGCGAAAATATATTCTTTGCGGTCAATAGCACGAACTTTGTCATAGAGCAATCCGAAGTAGTCTTGAATTTTGAATCGTTGGAGTATGAAGTATGTCAACCAGATGACATCATAATTCCTTTTACATACGAAACCTATGCAGGTTTCAATGAGAATTCTACATTTTCGGTGGATGTGCCGGCGGGATTAACGGCAAACTTTTCCCCGATTGACGCAAGTGTTGATGAAACTGCCGTTGAGTTGACGCTGTCCAACACGGACAATATTGCTCCGGGTGTATACGATATTACGGTTTCTTCCGAATCAACATCGGTTACTAAAAGTGTAGTTCTTTCCCTTACCGTACAGGATGGTACTTTTTCTGATGTTGCCTTGCTCTCCCCGGCCAATGGTGAGGTAGGGGTTTCTTTGGATGCTGAACTCAGTTGGCAGGAGAACCCCCTGTACTCTAACTACGATGTTGAAGTGGCCACTGATGCAGGGTTTGCGGATATTGTACAATCTGCATCAACTCCTATCACAACTTTTAAAACCAATAGTCTGGAAGCCGAAACCGAGTATTTTTGGAGGGTAAGGCCCAACAATGGCTGTGGGACGGGAACATTTGGCACGCCTTTCAGTTTTATAACATCACAAGTAAATTGTAAGAATAGGGAATCCAATGATTTGCCCATCAACATATCTTCATCAGGTACCCCAACAATTACCACATCTGTTTTGTTTGTGGAAGATTTACCGATATCCGATGTAAACGTGAACTTGCAGTTGGACCATACCTATCTGGAGGATTTAATAGTCACCCTTATTTCTCCCATGGGTACAAGGGTAACCCTTATTTCTAACACCTGTGGTGATTTAAGAAATATAAATGCAGTTTTTGATGACGATGGGGATCCCATAGCATGTTCAGGAAATCCGGCTATATCTGGAACCGTAGCTCCAATCGGTTTTTTATCGTCCTTAAAAGGGGAGTCCATTTTGGGCCAGTGGGTTTTAGAAATTCAAGATACAGCAGCGAGTGATGGAGGAAGTTTAATAGATTTTTCGTTGGATATATGTATTGAAGGGAACTATAGACCAGATGAAGACGATGATGGTGTTTTTGATGATGGAGACGATCTATGTCTTGGAACTCCCAAAGGTGTTGAAGTGGATACCAACGGATGTGCAATATATAGGTTTGCTTCGGATAATTTTGAAATAGAAATAGATAGTGAAACTTGCCGAAGCAATGACGATGGCTCCATAACAATTGTTCCTGTTGATACTTCCATTAACTATACGGCCGTTTTGGATGGCCCTGGCGGTGCAGAGTCGTTTGATTTTACGGATACCCTAACCTTTGACAGTCTTGTTTCCGGTGAATATTCGCTTTGCATTACGGGCACCAATGGTTTGATAACGTATGAGGAAGTGTGCTTCAATGCTATGGTTTCCCAGCCAGATGTGCTGGATATCAATGCGCTGATGGACTCTGGCATTTTAAGTGTTGAATTGAGCGGTGCCACCCTTTATAATGTGGAACTTAATGGTCTGGTCACTCAAACTGAAGAATCAAGAGTCCAGCTTGCACTTAAAGAAGGCTCTAACACCCTGAAAGTATATTCTAATCTGCCTTGTCAAGGTGTGATAGAGGAAACCCTGTTCTATTCTTCAAGACCAATAATTTCGCCAAATCCCGTAGATGCCATTACCTCGGTTTACATAGCGGGTTATGAGGGCGATGTAGCTGTGCAGATTTTTACATCAAATGGTAGATTGGTTCGAACGGAGAACCGAAAGGTTGCGGGAGATGATTTACAATTAGATCTATCTGGTCTTCCCAAGGGTATTTATTATCTAGGTATACAAAAGGCAGGTGCAAAAGAAATGTTCAAACTGATAAAAAGATGATTCGAAATATAATTTGGTTATTCATTTTGGTTTTGTTGGTCGGTTGTGGCGGGGACGATGGGCCTCCTCCAGCACCACAAGGAGCTCAGTTGGTATTTCCCGAAGAGAATTCTGAGTGTACCACCGGAACGGATGTCAATCAAAATGCTACGCAGATTACATTTAGGTGGACGGCATCCAACAATACGGATAGTTATACGCTCACCGTGGTCAATTTGAACACCAATGTGCCCCAAAATATTTCTACGGCATCAACCTCTGCGAGTTTGACCATTTCCAAGGGAACCCCCTATGCTTGGTCAGTGACCTCGCGAAACTCTCGTTCTGACCAAGTGGCATCGAGTCCCACATGGTTGTTCTACAATGCAGGGGCGCAGACCACCTACGCACCTTTTCCTGCTCAATTGATACGTCCAATGTCCGGAGCAACGGTACAAAAGAGCATTGCGAACGAAATACTACTGGAGTGGTCCGGTGCCGATGTTGACGGGGATATCGATTCTTTTGAGGTTTTCTTCTCGGAGAGCAATCCACCTACCACCTCTGTTGGTATTGCCAACGCCACAACTATGGAATTACCGGTTGGGGTTGAGTCCGGAACAGTCTATTATTGGAGGGTGGTTACCACCGATTTGGAAGGAAACACTTCAATATCCTCAGTGTTCGATTTTAAAGTGCTTTAAACTTATTTCCCGTTAAATTGATTCATAGTGTTTTTTGCACCTGCAAAAATAAAGGAGCGAATAAGGTCGGTTGATATTTTTAAACGTTCGGGCATAGCTTTTTGTTGGTCGGTGTCCCATTTGCCCAAAACATAATCCACTTGTTGGCCTTTCCCAAAATCGGAACCTACACCAAACCTGAATCTATTGTAAGTGGTCGTTTGTAGAACGTTCTGGATGTCCTTAAGGCCATTGTGTCCGCCATCGCTACCTTTTCCTTTTAATCGGATGGTGCCAAAGGGCAGATTGATGTCATCGGTTATCACTAAAATATTGTTCAGACCAATATTTTCTTTGTCCATCCAATATTTTACGGCCTTCCCGCTTAAGTTCATATAGGTGGATGGTTTTAGGCAGACCACACTTTTTCCCTTATGTTTAAACGTTGCAACGGCCCCTAGCTTGGCGCTTTCAAAAGTAAAATCTTCCTGTTCGGCCAAAAAATCAAGGATTTTGAACCCAATGTTGTGGCGTGTCTCATCGTATTCGGAACCAATGTTTCCAAGTCCAACGATCAAAAATTTTTTCATAGGGTCGGTTTCTTGTAGTAGTTGTTTTGGTTTGCCAAAAAGTTTTTCGATAAAGTTGGGCATTAGCTGCTGATGGTTTGCCCAAAAATACAAAAGCATCCCAAATTTTTACCAAGGTAAAAACGGGATGCTCTTATAAAAATCTTCAGAGTGCTATTCCGCAGCTTCTGCTTCTGGAGCTTCACCACCTTCGGTAGCTTCTCCTTCTACACCTTCTTCATCTTCGTCTTCTAGCTCTTCATCAACAGATGTTCTAGAAGCTTTAACTTGAACGATAGCAGTACTATCTGGGTGAAGGAACGTGTAATCGTCGTTAAGGATGGATTCCACAGCGATGGTTTGACCGATTCTCAACTTGGAAATATCAATAGTGATAAAATCAGGAAGCAAATCGGGCAACGCTCTGATGGAAAGTTTTCTCTTTCTGAAAAGCAAACGTCCACCATTTCTAACACCTGGAGAGTTCCCTTCCAAACGCACAGGAATCTTCATGGTGATAGGTTTGTCTTCGAACAATTGATAGAAATCGATGTGAAGAATATTGTCCGTTACAGGGTGAAATTGAATGTCCTGCAATACGGCAGCGAACTTTTCGCCATCCTCCAATTCAATTACTACTGTGTGTGCATTTGGGGTGTACACCAAGTCTTTGAATGCGATTTCATCTGCTGAAAAATGCACTGGTTTATCCCCTCCGTACAGTACGCAAGGGACCTTTCCAGCATTACGTAAGGCTTTGGTAGAGACCTTGCCCACGCTTTCTCTTTGGGATCCTTTGATTGTAATTGACTTCATTGTTATATATTAAATTGATTTACATTAAAAATTTTGATGATATGGATGTATTGTGGTGAACTCTGTGCATTACATCTGCAAACAAATCAGCACAGGACAACACTTTGATTTTCTTTTGCTCGTGGTCTACGGGAATGGAATCCGTTACGATCAATTCCGACAATTTTGACTCTTCTATTCTTTGGTATGCTTTGCCCGAAAGCAATCCATGTGTTGTTACGGCGCGTACGCTTTCGGCACCTCTCTCCATCATCAAATCGGCAGCTTTGGTAAGTGTTCCGGCGGTATCCACCATATCATCTACCAACACTACATTTTTTCCCTGAACATCCCCTATAAGTTCCATGTGGGAGATAACATTCGCTTTGGCCCTTTGCTTATAACAGATGACCACTTCACACTCCAAAGCCTTGGAATAGGCGTAAGCTCTTTTGGAACCGCCCATGTCGGGAGATGCAATGCACAAGTTGTCAAGATTCAAACCTCTTAAATAAGGTAAGAATAGGGTAGAGGCGAACAAATGGTCCACGGGCTTTTCAAAAAAACCTTGGATTTGGTCCGCGTGCAAGTCCATTGTAATAATCCTGGTGGCACCTGCGGTCTCCAACATTTTCGCTACCAATTTGGCCGCTATCGGAACACGGGGCTTATCCTTTCTATCTTGTCTGGCCCAGCCAAAGTAGGGCATAACGGCAGTAATGTGTCTTGCGGATGCTCTTTTGGCGGCATCCAGCATCAACAACATTTCCATCAAATTTTCCGAACTTGGGTTAGTGGAGCCTATGATAAATATTCGGGCTCCCCGAATAGATTCTTCGAACGAAGGCTGGAATTCGCCATCGCTGTAACGGGAGAACTGGATTTTTCCCAATTCCGCACCATAGGAAGCGGCTATTTTCTTGCCCAGCTCAACACTTTGGGTGCAAGCAAAAATTTTAGGTTCGGGAACTTGATAGGCCATTACAAATTCTTGTTAACTAGCGTTTTAAAGTACTTTAAAATAAAGAGGTGCAAATTTAAAAATTAAATTGGGTTGCTCAAGGATAAATCAAAGTATTTTTTGGTGATAAATAAAAAATATTTTTTAGCTTTGCACTCGCATTTGAAAATGTGTACCAAATGCCTTGGTGGCGGAATTGGTAGACGCGCTGGATTCAAAATCCAAATTTGAGAAGGGAAAAAAAGTATGCCGAAGTGGTGGAATTGGTAGACACGATGGATTCAAAATCCATTGCTCACAAGGCTTGCGGGTTCGATTCCCGCCTTCGGTACTAAAAAAGCTGAGATGAAAATCTCGGCTTTTTTTATGACTTGGTACAACATTAGGTACAACATTTTGCTATTTTGAAGGCAACATTTTTATTGATGTTAAATTCTTCTATTTGTTTTTAAACCCTATGAATTTACTATCAGAATAATAAACTTTATCTAATCACGACCTTACTTCTTCGTAAGGGAAGTTTATTATCATACAATATACACGCAAGGTAAACTCGTAAAATACTTCCATCAAAAGACTACGGCATAAAGCCAACGCTTCTTCCCCTACTCATTTATTCCGTTTCCTTTTGAGCCAAGATTTTATCTTCCGTTTGGTTTCTGCTCAAATATTGTTTAATCAAAAATTTGAGTATTATGACAACAAAAGCGAGTACCACAAAGAAGCGCAGTAGAGCGAAATCTACTGCCAAGAAAGAAGTAAATGGAAAGAAATCCAAAGCACTTCAAATTCAGAACTTACCGTTGGGTAAAATCAAGCCTGACCCAGAACAGCCGAGAAAGACGTTTAACGAAGATGCGTTAAAGCAGCTATCTGAGAGTATCGAAAAGCACGGTGTGTTGCAACCAATCACGGTAAGGCAACTAAATGACCATTATGTCATCGTGATGGGCGAACGCCGATATCGTGCAAGTAATTTGGCTGGAAAGAAGACCATACCCTGTATCGTGAGGACTTATAAAAACAATGATGTTCTTGAAGTTCAGATTATCGAGAATCTGCAAAGACAGGATGTCGAGCCTACCGAAGAAGCCGAGGCGATTGCTTACCTAAGCGAGAAATACGCACCTACTGAAATTGCAAAGCGATTGGGAAGAACGGATAACTTTATCAGACAGCGACTTAAACTGGCTGGATTGATTGACGGTTTTAAGCACTTTGTCCGCAATGGCGAAATGACGATTTCCTTAGGTGTTGGTGTTGCGCTATTTGAACCGGAAGAACAGCTGATGATGTTAGAAACGATGGGCGAAGATTTTAATGCACATCAGATAAACAGGATGATTAAAGACCAGACCTATGATTTGGAAAAAGCATCCTTTGATGTAGCGGACAAAAAATTAGTCCCAAAAGCTGGGTCTTGTGTAGAATGTCCGTTCAATGCGGCCAATCAAGGCAATCTGTTCGGCGAAGGTCAAATGGTCTGTACAAAAGCAGCTTGTTATGAGACCAAGAAGAACAAGTCGTTCTTGAACCTCATTGAGAAATCGAAGAAAGAGAATATTTTGATGATTCCCGAAATAAGGAAGTATTGGGCGGATGACAAAAACAATCAATTAATCATTTCCCAGTTGGAAAAGAACGGATTGAAAGTCTATTTACTGGATGATGCTGAAATTATAGAAAATCCAATTGAACCTACAATAGAGGCAATTAAGAAAGAATACCAACATTATGACTATTCTGAAGATGAATTAAAAGCCGAATTTGAAAAAGCGTTGCAAAATTACAAAGAAGCATTGGAAGAATACAATTCAGCAAATGAAAATGGGTTTACAAATGGCATTTTGTTTCATCCCAAAACTTACAGGAATAAAGAGGTCTTTGTAAAAATTGTCGAAAAATCAAAGAACGATTCTACGGAATATTCGGCACCATTGGCCAACAGAAAAATGGCAGATTGTACACCTGAAGAACAAATCGTAAAAATCAACGAAAGGGAAATCCGCAAGAAGCAAATAGAGAACAATAAGCAATTTGAGGAAGTTGTGCAGATGATTCGTGAGACGAAATACATTGATACAAAGAAGACACTTTCAACAGATGAAATGGTCGCATTCTCGATATCACTATTTGAAAACAACGTGGACTATATGAGCCAGCAGAAGTATTTCTCAAAATTCCTGAGCGACACTTCAAAGATGACCAGAGTTGAAATGGTAGAGAATTTCAAGAAGAAGTTCAAAAAGGAAATCTTCCATAAATTGATACGGTATATGCTCACGAGGCAAGTGCATTTTGGCGAAAGCAATCACGTCAATAATCTTACCAACATTTCATTTTATAATGCGATACAGGGATATTATAAATCCAAGATTGCCGGCATAGAAAAGGAATATGCCGAAAAACGAGACAAGCGTGAAGCACGTTTGAAAGAGCGCATCACGGTTCTTGAAAAGCAAATTCAGGAACTCAACGATTAGCTTTTGTTGTTTGAAGAAGGGTCGGCATTCGTGCTGGCCCTTCTTCTTTTTTATGATAGTGTTTTGAAAGATGGGTTCTTAAGGAAGGGGTTATCAATCAATAGTTAGTGCAAAGGTAAACTCGTAAAATACATCCATCAAAAGACTACGGCATAAAGCCAACGCAACTTCCTACGCTTATTTATTCCGTTTCCTTTTGAGCCAAGATTTTAACTTCCGTTTGGGTACTGCTCAAATATTGTTTAACTAAAATTCAAAAGCTATGTATTTACAAAATTTGCAACAGGATGAAATCTTTGTTCCATCAGAAATGAAATCCTTAAAGAGTCTGACACAGATGGAATCTCGAAGAGGGCTTGAAAATGCTATTATCTCAAATGGCAAAATTGTCAACGTGGTATCGAACAGTTACGGACACATTCCGAATCAACTATTCTTCAAGAATGCTGAAGAAATGTTGACCGATGCACAGCTAAACTTTCATAAACGAACCATCAACAAAAATGATAGGTCGTTCATTACTGACTTTATTATCAATGATAAAAGCCAGTTTACCGTAAAGAACGATAAGGACTTGATATTGCCGATGCTTCGGTTCAAGAATTCGTACGACGGAAGTGAAAAGACCTCTGGTCACTTCGGTTTTTATAGAGAAGTGTGCTCAAATGGTCTGCATGTTTCTCAGGCAGAAATCGAGTTTTCCATCAAGCACAGTAAGAACAATACGCACTTGATTATGCCGAGGCTGAACAATCTATTCGATAAGTTTCTGGACAATGAATTCTACACCATTACAAAGAAATTCGACAAGATGAAGGAATTTAAAATCATCGACACACAGGAATTTGTAAAGGCGATTCTCGACAAAACGAAACTATTCCGGTATGAATGTAGCGACAAGAACAGCGACCCATCGAAAAAATCTCGTGAGGTCATCGAAACCTTGAACTATGAAGCCTTGTTGCTCAATGAAGAACCAAATCTCTGGTTGGGCTATAATGCGTTTAATTCAGTACTTCATAATGTCTTAAAGAAAAGCTTTGGCCAACAGGAACGCTTAGATAAAAAGCTGTTTGATGAAGTCTATGCTATGGCATAAATTAAATAAAGGTTTGTCCAGTACCTCAAACTGGATTTTTTATATAGATGATTAAAAATTTCGGTTTTTTCTTTCTCGATAGCGCTCATCTCTAATTTCAGCAAAGTAGCCAGACATTCTGTAAGATTTAGCGTGTTGGGTTTGTTTGACAAATGAAAAATTTGGTTTAATGGTATATGGTGTTTTATGATGTTGCACTATTACTGATTCCGTTTCTTCATCTTCTTTTACAGGGTCGAATTGTTTTAATTCTAATTTCTTTTGTCCTTGAAATCGTTGAGAACTTTCCAATATCTGTTCAAACTGAAAGTCTGTTACTTTTTCATTACCATATAGCGTCTTATTTGCATAAAGACAGGTGAGGGTATTTAAAAATTCTACATCGCTTTCATTTAATAAAATATCGCTAAACTGATTCCTATATCCAACTTTATACACTTTAGGGTCATACATTACTAAGGTCAAGTCGGGCGACAATGGATAAAATATTTGCAATCCTTTGCTAAGCATCCCATAATGACCAAATGAAAAATTACGTGATTCTAAAAATTGATTGTATTTTGAAACGGGATTATCGCTCGTAATTAGTGACTTATTTGTGTTGTTTTCAAGAAGCTTTATCTGTAAGTCCAGCATCATAGGCAAACTGTTTAGTAAAATATCCAAGGCTTTCTCACTTGCATCGTCATATCCAAAAAAGTGAGTGTCAAAATCAAAATCTTTAAATTTTGAATCAAACTTCATTGCAGTTTTCATTGTTTTATCTACCACGTTGTTAAATTCGTCAACATTGGCTCTCGTCCGATATGCTTGAAGTAAAATAAATAACCATATCCAGTAATATTCGTCAGATTTATTCTTAGGCAATCGCTTCGACCTTATTATTTCCTTTAAAATTACCGAGGTTGTGTCTTCAATATTTCCGAACCATTCTTCTCGCTCTAAGTCTTTTCCATAAAAATAGTCCTCTTGCGCCTGATTTTCTAAATCTGCGTTTTGAATTATTTTACCAGTTCTCTTTATGCAAACTTTTATTTTTTTATGATTATTAGCAACGCTGAAAAATTTCAAATAAAATTTTGGAACGTAGTGTTGCTTCTTCTTTTCTGCCATACAGTAAATAATTGTATTTAAAATTTTAAGGTCAATCCTAATTTGAGATTGTAAAGGTAGAAAAATACCAATTTTTGCCACTTAATCTATATAGTGGCGAAAATTTGTTTTCAAATATTCGCCACTTTTTTGTATTTTTGGCAAAGTTTTGATTTTTAACTATGCCAAAGATTATAGAAAATAAGCTAATAGAGAACTTCAAGGACAAAAGTTCTTTTGATAGAGATGAACTCTATGACTTTTATCTAAATTTTGAACCAGACCTAAAGGAAAGCACCTTTAGTTGGCGAATTTATGACCTGAAGAAAAAGGACATAATTAAAACCATTGGTCGTGGACTTTATGTTATTTCCTATAAACCTAAATATAAGCCTCTTCTATCAGATAGTGTGTTCAAAATAGCCCGTAAAACCAATGAGCGTTTTGAAGATATAAAATATGCCATTTGGGAAACCCAATGGCTCAATGAGTTTTCTCAGCACCAGACGTCAAATCAAATGATTGTCGTCGAAGTAGAAAAAGAGTTTGTAGACTCACTCTATTACTATCTAAATGATAATCTAAGAATGGATTTTTTCCTAAATCCAGATGAAAAGGAAATTCAATTCTATATTTCAGAAAGTAACGTCCCAGTTATCATTAAACGTTTGGTGACAAGGGCACCTATCCAAAAAATAAAAAATAAAAAAGCGGTAGTGCCCATTGCAACTCTTGAAAAGATTATGGTGGACCTGTTTGCAGATGAAAATCTGCTACATTTTTACCAAGGCTCAGAAATGACAAATATCTACGAGAAAATTATTGACACATATAACATCAATTTCACAAAGCTTTTTAGCTATGCCAAAAGACGCAAAAAGGAACAGGAAATCAAACAATTTATAAGCAGGCACGTTCCAAATTTTTTAGAAGACATTCAGTATGATTAATGACAAAAGCTTTACAAAGGAATGGCTGGATAGCTTCCGTGCAAAAAAGGAACATAAAGGCATCAATGTAACCATTCTTGAAAAAATGGTTCACGCCCTATCATTACTGGAACATCTAAAAGTTTCAGGACTTGATTTTGTTTTCAAAGGGGGAACATCACTTGTGCTTTTGCTAAAAGAAGGGAACCGATTTTCTATTGATATCGATATTATTTCGAGCGTTGAGCGTGATAAATTAGAAGAAATTTTGGATGCAGTTGTAGCCAATTCACATTTCAAAAAGCACGTGCTTAATGAGCATAGAAGTTATAAGGAAGGTGTTCCAAAGGCACATTATACCTTTGAGTTTGATTCAGTTTATAACCCAAACGTTTCAGGAACCATTCTATTGGATATTCTTTTTGACAGTCCGCACTACCCAGCACTCGTTGAGACTTCAGTAAATACACCCTGGCTTTCTGTTGACGAAACGGCTACAAAAATCACTACACCTTCCATAGATTCTATTTGTGGCGATAAGCTGACCGCTTTTGCACCAGAGACTATAGGAATTCCATATTACAAAGGAGACCAATTATTTGCAATGGAAATCTGCAAGCAATTGTTCGATTTAAGCAAATTATTTGAAAACATTACAGATATAACAACGGTAAAGAAAAGTTTTTCCGCTTTTGCGAAAGCAGAGTTATCCTATCGAAGTTCAGATAAAGAGTTTAGTAGTAGAGAGCTTACTGAAAACGACGTGCTTTGGGATTCTTTAAATACCTGTGCAATTCTCGCAAGACGAGAACGTAATCCAACAGCTGAAACAAAAGAGAAATTTGCCAATTTAAATCTTGGCATACGCAGTTTCGGTAGTGCATTCCTAATGACCGGAAATTTCAGAATAGAAGAAGCACTTGCAGCTTCGGCCAGAGTAGCCTATTTGAATGCCATTCTTCTGCAAAAAGAGGTTGTTGAAATCGAATATTATGAAGGTCAAAACATAAGTGAACTCACAATTGAAAAAGCAGATTGGGCATTTTTGAACAGACTAAAACGCCAACCCGATAAATCTATATTTTATTATTGGTACAAGGCTGTAGAACTATTGTAACTTAACGTGAATGGACTTAAAGTATATTATAGAAATCTGTGTCGCTATCGACATCGCAATTTTGGGTATAGCATATCCTATTATCGTGGATAAAATATCCAATATAGGCCACAAGTTTTCATCAAACTATCTGGCTAATGCTTTTGAAAATGAATTTCCGCAGACAAAACTTTTTGGGATATTTCCCGGAAGGTCAAGAAGAATAACAGTATTTGAATGGGTTTTGTTCTTTACAATCGGCTCGTTTATATTCTTAATATTAGACCGTGAACCACTATTTTGGAAGGATAGTTGGATGATGCAAAACTCAGCAAAACTTCTAACGCTATTCTTAACAGTATCATTGGTTGTCATTTTTATTATTTGGTTAGATAAGGTTTCGCTGTACAATGGCAAGTCCACACGTTTGCTTACCTATATAATTTCCGAATACCGAAAGCTAAAAAAAGATCAAGATGATAAATACCATTTTAAGATTATCAATGAACTTGCAATATTTGCCATTAGGACACAGGATAAAGGTTTAGAGGAAACATTGGTTAATTTCTACACGGAAGAATTCAATAATTACCGTGCTAACTTCATTAGACCAAGAGAGGAAGAAAAACCAGATGGATTTGAAAACTTTAAAGTTGAGTTTAATCACGAGTTTCATTATGGTATTAGGGAAATTATAAGAGAAGTTGCCAAAGGTAGAAATGAAGACTTGCAAAGTCTCGAATATTTTGTTGTAAGTGGCGTATGGTTAATGGGACAAGGTATTTTTGAAACCCCCATCTCAAATGACACCTATAAAGAACTTTGGCGCAATGTTGTACTTATATCAAACAATCCCAAATTTGTAGGTAACTATTGGGGTACGGCACATCAATATTTCAATTTTGGATTGCAACGAGTCTTTGGCACAGATTACAATTTTGAGACTAAAAAATATGATAACCAGTCATTAATAGATAAAAGAGACAACGAAAGAAAACGTTTTTTTGAGTTTCACTTGGCATTAGGAGGCTTATTGATTTATCAGAAAAACTATGAAGCCCTTAAAACATTATTTACATACACACAAAACCAGCCACCTAAATATGTTCTGCTGCCTAATAATATGACCGAGATTTTTACGTGGTTCAGTAGCTTTAAAGACGAGTTTGGGAGAGGTAATTACCCTATTGATTTATCATACCCTTTCCCAGGATTGGATAATTTAGGAAACAGAAGGCGTGTTACATTCTACATCTGTCAGTATTTGACGTTGCTTTTTCTAAGGCAGTTTAAATTGCCTAAATACAATACCTACGATAACTTCACAGGACAACCTAATTTACCACAAACCGAAGTGTTAGAACTATTACTGTGGCAAGAATCCATAAATTATTTCAGGTTTTGTTTAAAAAAGGTGTTGAAAGATGAAAATCTCTTAAATACAATATGATATGAAAAAGAAGGAGATAAAGAAGCTAAAAAAGAAGTCATCAAAATTTATTGATGTTCTCGAATCATCACTTGAAGAGGCTATTGAGGCTGCAAGATTAAATGCGGATATTGACTACGAAAAAGAATGGCAATTCTATGAAAAATCTAAAGATGCGATTGTTGGTGCATTAGAAAAATTTGATACCATCCAAAATACTGAGGAGAGTTTTGACGGAGAGCCTACTATTTCCTTCGGTGTAAACGGTACAATGAATTTATTTCAAAAATCTGCATTTACAACTGGAGATATTCCACATCTAAATGCAGACACGATATTATCCCAGCAGATAGTTTACCAGAACATCAATTATTATATTCCCAACGCATTTTTATCAGCTCGGAAAAAACGGTATCTTCTTCGTAAAGAAGATTTAGTAAAAGGGATAGAAAAATTGGGTTTTAATGTGGACAGAGATATTATTGTAGCAATGAATCTTAATATATACGGTATCGATGATTTCCAGAACATTGAGGAACACATTACCCGAGTTCCATCTACAGGACTCAAAAATGTACTATTCGTTTTACCGAAAGCCGATTTGCCTATCTTAAAACATAAAGAACTTGATTTAAGTGAGCGAAAAGAGCATCAACTTGGAATATTGGATGATGATAGAAAAATCTATGGTTCTTTAATTGACCTAACACAAGATGCCAATGCGAAACATAGAGAAAAATGGAAAAATTCAAACATTGATTTTGCAACCGATTTAAAAGTGCAGTTAACTGTAGCTTTTATTACTGAAGTTGTTTGGAAAGCCAATGCTAATGTAGTTCAAATTAATATTGAAACTTCATTAAAGGAACAGGGTATCGTAAACGAGCTGTCTGATATAGAGAAGTTGGTGCCAAAAAAGGAATCTGATGATTGAGTTCAGAAACCCTCATCATATAGAACCACCAGGCGTTTTGCGACAAATTCTATCTCATCCCGCAAATGACACAGAAGTTATTGAACTTGCAGTTTTTCAAGAACATCGTTACGCATTTTTCTATTGGAACAAATGGGTGCAAGAGAAGAAACCTAAGAATCCACCTTGTTTGGTCTCATTGGATTGGCATCAGGATTTATGCTGTCCGTGTGACACAGAAAAAGAATGGCTCGATAAATTGGATTTGACAAGCGATGCAGAAGTTGCTTTGTTTTCTTGGGCCAAATTAGCTGGAAATAACGATGGGCATATTCTGTGTGCGGCATATCTTAACTTGATTGGCGATATTTATGTGTATTGTAGGCAAGAAATGGGACCAAATACTTGGCAAGATGAAGAATTGATAGACACCTATGGCAACAAACACACCATCAAAAAATTCAAAACTTATGAAGGTCTTCAAGATGCACTTTTGAAGTCGTCAGAGTCGTCCGTATTTTTTGATATTGACTTGGATTTCTTTTCAGTAAATAACGGCCTGAGTGATGGCTCGTTCGAATTCACGTATCTTCAGGAAGAAGAAATAAGAACGATGTTAGATAAAGACCATCCGCTAATAAGTTGGATTTTTGAGCGCATAAAAGGGTTTACTATTGCAACAGAACCTGAACATTGTGGTGGGCTTTTAAAAAGCAACAAATTTCTTGACCTAATTAGTGACATTTATTTCAACCCAGAGTTATTTGCACCAAAATGTAATTGGATTTGGAAGCCTAAGTATTAATAATCCACTCAGCACATTCCCCTACATTCCACGCTCGCCTGCTGAAAAAGCAGGCAACCACTTCACTTCGTGAAAAGAGCTTCACTATACAAGTCTTGGACACAATTCCCAATTTCAGCTTTCCATTTCGCTAACCTTTCCCGCTGCGCTGGAAAGGAACACTTCATTCCAGAGCCAAAATCGTGGATTAAGTCCGCTTTTTTAATCGGAAAGCCATCGGCTTGATTTTCTTGACAGGATTTTCGGCGCGGTCTTCTTGAGCCCTCACTCGAAAATCCTTAAAAACCAAACCGCTGTCTTACACATTTTAAGGGGTTTATAATGGATAAAGCCTTTGTTGTTTTTCGGGTCGTCGAAAAACAGGCACGACATAACCAATTCTAATATAAACACAGCCACTTATTTCGCTTAACTGTCGGTACGCTCAAACGCAACTGCGTTTAAAAGAATTGCTAATGCCCTTATGGAACTTGTCAAGACTGTACGAGTTTTAGTGAAAAATAAGGTTTCTACTTCCTTGAATCCCGATAGCTATCGAGATTACTACGTCGCAAACACACCTGATTTATTCCCTAAAAGTCTTGACAAAACCCACTCTATCCATTGTGCGATGCACAGAAGAAAAGAACAAACACCCCTTAAAATTTAATCTGTTTTAAATCAATAGGGGAAATATAAATCACTTAAATATTTTATTATGAGTACTATTAGAAATCACGTACAATTGATTGGAAACGTTGGGCAAGAACCAACCATCACGAACCTTGAAAGCGGTAAGAAAGTAGCCCGCTTCTCACTCGCTACAAACGAGTATTACAAAGACAGCAAAGGCGAAAAGCAAACGGACACCAACTGGCATACCGTAGTAGCTTGGGGCAAGACTGCTGAAATCGTTGAGAAATTTGTCGAAAAAGGCAAAGAATTAGGAATTACAGGGAAACTAAAGACCCGAACCTACACGACCGATGATGGCAACCAACGCTATGTAACGGAAGTCGTAGCCGATGAAATCCTTCTACTTGGAAGTAAAAGCGATAAGTAATCTTCAAAATAAAGAGGGCGTTCCTCTCGAAAGTTGCGCCCTCTTTTTCATTATTCACACATTAAATATATGCACAATGAAAGCACAAGTTAACGAAATAAAAGAGCGATTGCAATATTTTACGGGAACAGAAATGTTCTATCAAATCCCCTTACTAAGAACACGTTTTACGGACGGATTGAAATATTTGTCAGAAGTAGCAGAATGTTTTTGGCTCATTACGGACACTTCCGTAATTGCAAAAAGTCTGATGAACCGAAGCGAATTTATAACCATAGACTTTAAAAGATTGCCCGAGGAAAAACAAAATTTTACAGGATATGAAGCTGAAATTATTTATACAGATGGCAACGACAATATTTTGGAAAAACACGGCTATCGGGCAACCGATTTTCCGCTCGATGAATTGCGGTTATTTTTTGTAAATGATACGCTGATGTTACCAAGCGAATATTAAAAATTCAGGCTATGGTTTATCTCAATTTTACAGACTTGAGCGAGGAGGCTCAAAACCGACTTTTAGAGGATTCTAAAAAAAACGTGGAACGAAAATTTGGCGATGATATTCGCAAATACGTAAGGGAAAATTACACCTGTTTTGAAACGATGATAGAGGAAGAAGCATTACGAAATTTATATTCCTATAAGTTCATATTCAACATCTAATTTTCTAAACTTAATAATCAAGCACCTCTAAATTTTGGAGGTGTTTTTTCTTTTCAAGTAATTCCAGTTCAATAAAAAAACCGTATCTTTATTTCGCTGAAATTCAGCACACATAATTTATATAGCTACCCTATTTTTAACTTTCGCTGGTAGCTGTATCCATCTATATTTTACATATTGGAATTTCCGAATTCCTAAAAGGGCAATTGGCTTTTTAGCCAGATTGTATGAAATTTTTGTCACGCTTTGGCGTGACGAAAAGGAATAGCAAGAGGGTAACGGGCAGAGCCGCGTTACATATTCCTTTTAGCTTATAACCAATTGATTTTCAACAACTTGAAAATTAATGGATTATATATATTTCTTCGATTTGCGTCAAATGCCCTTGAACAACCTGTAAACAGGGATGGATTTACGTCAAATACACAAAAAAAGCGAAAGAAAATGGATTCATTCATCACCATCAGGTTCAAAAGGAAAACTGCCAAACGTTTTCAGGAATTTTCAAAGACACACTTCAAGACCCATACCGAAGCAATGGAAAATATCCTTGATTTTTTCTTCTATAACGAGATATCGCCAAAGGAAAAATTGGGTCCGACAGGGCGAACCATCGAAGCCAAACTATTAAAAAGAATCAATGCAGTCATCGCTATAATGCGTGATGTTGAAAAGACACAAACCAAACCCACGGTCGCAATGATTCAATCCCTTTTTGAGACAGAACAGCCAAACAAAAAACCGCTGATTTTAGAAAAGAAATATGCCGAAGAAAAAAAGGAAGTACGCTTCCGTGAAAAACAAAATCCAAGTAACCAACTGTAAATTTTTGAGCTATGTATATTACAATCTCACCTCAAAAAATAGGAGGTAATTATTCTAAAAGTTCGGCTGATTTTGTTGGCTATCTGGAGAAGGAAAACCAAGGATTGGAACAACAGGATATGGAGCATTTTTTTAACCAATATGGCGACGAGATTTCAGCAGAGGAAGTGGTCAGGGAAATTGATAGCAATACCGCAAAACTTGAAAAGCACGAGCCACGGTTTTATTCTATTATCGTAAGCCCTTCACAATACGAACTGAAACGGTTGCAAAACCATAATAAAGATTTGCAAAAATATACCCGGGAGATTATGAAGGATTATGTGGCTTCATTCAACCGTGAAATAAATGGGCGACCCGTCAATATCGATGATATAAAATACTATGCAAAAATTGAACACCAAAGAACCTTTAAAGGAACAGATAAACAGGTGCAGGAAAACCAGCCTTTTGCCACAAAAATACTTCAATTAAAAACTGAAGTCCGAAATGTGCTAGATGGACGAGCAGAAGGAAATGTGAAAAAATTGGAAAAAGAAATCGGGAAACTAGAAAGAGAAGCACCGCACCAACAGAACGGAAAACGAATAGTACAAGGAATGCCAAAAGCAGGAGACCAAAGCCATTTACATATTATCGTTAGCCGCAAGGATGCATCAAACCGATTCAGTTTGTCACCTGGAAGTAAATATAAAGCTTCCGACGTTGAATTAAATGGTAAAACGGTAAAACGGGGATTTGATAGAGATGGGTTTTTTGAGAAAGCAGAAAAGACTTTTGATAAGACTTTTGGCTATCAAAGGAACTTCGCTGAAACCTATAAGGCAAGAAAGGATTTCATCAAGAATCCGAAAATCTATTTTGCATCGTTGATGAAACTACCAACCAACGAAAAAGCGATTGCGTTCAAATTAATGCGTGAAAGTAATATTCCAATAATGCCGAGTATTCCGGTCACGCAGGCACAATTGGTAATGAAAATATTTAACAAGCTACGACGTGGTGCGGAAGTGGCCATCAAATCAAGTTCCATCGGAATCTAACTTAAAATTATACAAATGGACAATCTCGTAACAGTACTTTTTATTATTGGTGTAGCCAGTGTTGTTTTCTATGGAATATTTCGGGTTAGCAGATATGCATTTGTCGTCAATTTTCTATTGATTGGCGCTTTTGTGTATTATTTAAATGAACAATTACCATTGGTGCAAATAGCACTTTATTTTGTTTGTCCTCTGATATTAATTAATATAGGAATGTATGTATTCTTGCATAAAACGGACGAGCCTAAAAGTGGAAATGCCAAATATCAGGTCAACTTTGCCACTACAAAAGGAAACTTCAAACTGGATAACATCAAACGTGGTGCATCTATAATCGGTTCTGCGGGAAGTGGAAAGACCGAAAGTGTAGTCTATGGTTTTTTGAAACACTTCGAAAAAGAAGGGTTTTGCGGAATTATCCACGACTACAAGGATTTTGAGCTTACTGAAATGGCTTATCCCCTTTTTAAAGATGGTAATATCCCGTTTAAGGTCATTTCCTTTGATAAAATCATACATAGGGTAAATCCTATTGCACCACGCTATTTAGAGAACGAGGAAAGCGTAAACGAAGTTTCAAGGGTATTGATTGAAAACCTTTTGGAACAACGGGAATCTGGAACAACTGGAACGACCAAATTTTTCAATGATGCTGCGGAAGGCTTGATTGGTGGATTGATTTGGAAATTAAAAACTACCTATCCACAATTCTGTACCCTTCCACATTTAATCGCCATTTATCAATATCTGGACACAAACAGCCTTATCCAGTTTTTGGAAACCAATACGACATCGAGGGCAATGGCAGATGCTTTTATAAGTGGAAAAGATTCTGAAAGACAGACCGCAGGAGTAAAAAGCACCTTGGCCAATGCTTTTAAACGAATTAGTACACACCGCATTTTTATGGCGTTGTCTGCGGACGAAGTGCCACTCAATATAAATAGTCCTGAAAATCCAACTGTAATTTCGGTCGTGAACAATCCCAAATTTGAAACTTCGTATTCTCCTGTGATTGCCACCATCATCCATACCATTACAAAACAAATGAGTGTACGCAATGCAAAGCCTTCTTTTTTGATGATGGAAGAAGCACCAACCATTCGTTTATTGAATATGCATCGTATTCCTGCGACACTTCGAAGCTATAATATTTCTACGATTTATGTGATGCAGGACAAAATACAAAATGATATGATGTATGGGGACAAGGCAAGCAAAGCGATTTTAAGCAATCTATCCTACCAATTTTTCGGCAAGGTCAACGACCCAGATACTGCCAAATATTACGAACGCTTTTTTGAAATTATCAAAGACCCTACGAAGAGTATAAGTCGTGGGCATAATCTGGATTTTGATACGCGAATAACAACGGGCGAAAAAGAGATACCGAAGATAAGAGCAGACGTTTTCTTTCGATTAAAACAGGGCGAATTTATAACCTATGCTGATGGTAAGGATAAGAAAGTGCAGTTTAAATTGTCAAGAATCCAAAGGCAACTTCCTGAAGAATCCAAGCAATTTTCTCAGGCGGATTTAGCGGATAATTTTGATAGGATTTATGATGAGGCGAAGTCTATATTTAATTAAGAAAGACAATCTTTCAATCAAGATCAATGATTGAAATCTCTTTCCCGAACTTTTCAATTAATTGTTTATCTGTAATTTTTTCAGGAAATGCCATCGCCAAAAGATGTTTAGGTCTCGACATCGCAACGTAGATTATACGTTTCTTTTCTTTAATGAAACCATCGGCATCAGGCTCTAAATCTCTAAAATTAATATTGCTTGCGTGGTTTTTTTCATCAAAAAATATTAGGATAGCATCCAATGTTTTTCCTTTAACTTGATGAACTGTGGTCAGCGAGCTGGTTTTATCAATATCGACACGATTGAAATGAGCTGTGATAGGGTCTGTTCTCGTAGCCTTTGCAAAATATTTTGAAGTTTTCTTTATTTTAAATGGATAGGGCGGTCAATGTATACCACCTGCGGCGGATGAAA
>NZ_JAHZSV010000031.1 GCF_019457905.1 Flagellimonas abyssi
TACTTCTAATCTTTTTCAGACAGAGTTCAGTTTACAGTCTCTCATAAGTCGCAACCTACTTCTTGGATTTCAGTAGCCCATGTCCTCACCTGCACCTCTGGCCTTATCAATGCCCCTTCCAAGGGCTTTGATGATCTTGGCTGCCATTTGCACTTTATTGGTCGGTATACTGGGTGCCTTTAAACCCATCGTTTTTAGCAGTTTGAAGGCCATTTCCTTTTCCTTGGTGGGCAATCCCATGACCTTGGCAAAGAACTTCCCCGGTTCCTTGGCATGAGCCTTTCTCCCAACATAGGATTCCACATAGTTCCTCTTGAACCCCGTCGTCCTGTCAAAGGTCTTTTCTGCTGCTTGGTAAAAGCTGTCCCTATCAAATCCCCTCTTGATGGTTTTTCCATTCAGTTCCACTTCGGATGCCTTGTGCTTGGCCATAGGGGAAAGTGTATAGGTGTTCGTCATGTCCCTTCTACTGACTATGATATGGATATGGGTCTGTGGCCCTTCTTTTTGCATCCCTGCGGCCACTAGCTGTCCGTTCTGTTTGTGCGGGGCCAATCTTTCTTGCTCTTTGATTCTTTTTTCAAGCTCATTGACATTCCCAATGGATTCGCCCCGTTCCACCTTCCGTATCTCGTTCCTGAGCCGTGCTATCCTCCTTCGATAAGGAGCATTCTCCTGCACCTGTTTGTCAAAGCCCCGATAGGTGCGTTCATGTTCTATCTTGGCATAATATTTCAGGTTCTCGGCCTTGACCTCTTGGTTGCGATGGAAACTCTTGGCATAATCCTCCATAAGTTTCCTTGTGTATTCCCTTAACAGGTTTGGGTCCTTTCCGATGGCATTCAATTCCCTTTTATTTGGACTGACCACTATGGAATAGAACTTTGGGTCTTTCTGCCTTAGTTTTGCCGTATTGGCATCTATTTCATCAATGACCGTTTGAGGGCTTACGCTGTCGTTTTCTTGGTCAAAGAATGCCTGCCTGTGTTCAGGCAATCTATCTTGGTTCTCCTTTTCCAGGTAGTCCACATAATTCCCCACACTGGAGTTATAGGTACTGCCCGTTTTCTGTGCTGAGATGGTAAGGTACATGGCTGTTATCTTAAATGGTGCTTTAATTTCTCAAACTCCTCGATGTCCACATTAATCTTGAGATAGGGTTTGCCCATAATAGGCTGCACCTTTTCAACGCTGTTGAGGATTTCATTGCAACGCTTTTTATAGCCTTCAAATTCACGGAGTATTCTCTCGTGCTCCACTTTTGGAACGGTGTTCCTAGGCTCCAAAAAGTCCATTCGCTCTTCCTGAATCTTGACGGGTTCACGTTTAGGCTTCCTCCCATCCTTTACATAGGCCTCATAAAGTATCAACATCATTTCATAGGTGGGCCGGATACTGGTCTTTTCCATATTCTTGATAATGGCGATGAGCCTATCAAATTTTTTCATCATCTGACGCTCCAATTTTTTGATACCATCAAGGATGATCTTTGTTCCCTCCCCAAAAGGGTCAAGGTTGTTCTCCTTAAAGTATTGTATCATTCCATCCAACACCTCACTATGCGATTTGCCGAACCTTTTGGAATAGCTCCGAAAACGAGTGGCCGTTTCCTTCTTTACGGTAATATTGGAATAACCACCGGTTCCTTTTTTTGTTCTACCGTTTGTAGATTGCTTTTCCATAGGTGCGATTTTGTTTTTTAGTGAATTTGCGTCAATTTTTTCGTCAAAAATTTCCAGTGTTTACAGGGCTTCCCAAAGGGTTTACTGTAGATTTTGGAAAAGTCTACTGTAGCCCCTGTTTTTGCACAATGTTCCAAAATCCATTCAATCAACTGGTTTTCAACTTGTTGAAGACCCGAAAACAACCGTGATGGCGCAATCTGCGCATCACCCTCTTGCTATTCCCTACGTCCCGCAAGCGGGACCGAATGAATACAGCCTTATCATCCTTCGGCTGCTTTTTTGGTCTGCATATGTTCTATCAGATTTTGCATGTCCTCCCCTATCTTATGTTCCAGAACCCTGGCATAGATTTGGGTAGTGGACAGTTTGGTATGACCGAGCATTTTTGAAACGGTTTCTATAGGGACTCCATTGGACAAGGTTACCGTTGTTGCAAAAGTGTGCCTGGCCGAATGAAAGGTTATGGTTTTGTAAATACCACAGGCCTTGGCAATTTCCTTTAAATATTTGTTTGTCTTCTGGTTGGAGAGTACAGGGAGCACTTTGGTATCAGTCTCTGGACTGTCCCAATACTTTTCAATGATTTCCTTTGCTTTGGGCAATAGGGGCAGTTTTACACTTTCCGATGTCTTTTCCCTTTTTGTATAAATCCATTGGTTTCCATCAATACCAAGTACCAGTTGGTTCTTTTCAAGTTCCCGGACATCGATATAGGATAGGCCGGTATAACAGGCGAAAAGAAAACTATCCTTGACCTTTTCATAGCCTGCCCCAGTGAAGTCCGTTTCTTCAATGAGCCTAAGTTCCCTTTCCGTAAGGTAACTTCGTTCGGTTTTATGAAACCTGAGCTTATAGTTAATGAAAGGGTCTTTGTCCAACCATTCCAACTTAACGCCCAGCTTGATCATTTTCATCAAACGCTCTAAGTGTTTCATAGCCCCATTATTGGTACATTTCTTTCCCTTTTGGAGTTGTGGGCCGTTCAATAGATAGTGTTCAAAATCGGTAATGAACTTATAGTTCAATTGTTTCAATCGGATGTCGGGGAGTTTGTATTTGGTTTCCAAAAAACGAAGGAGATACTTTTTGGTCCCATAATAGTTCTTCATCGTTCCGGGGCGAAGCACACTCTTTTGTGTCTTGTTATGATACTCGATAAGTTCAAGCAAGGTATTATGTTGCTCGTCCTGTCCCAAATAACGGGCCTTAATGGCCTGTGCCGTGATTACCTTTTCTTCCCGCAACAATACCTTGTGGGTGTCCATAATTGCAGCATAGACCTCATCAAGGTAGCTGTTCAATAAACGGGCCTTGTGGGTCAGACCATGGAGCCTTCCCTTGTTTTCGTCCCATTCATTCACCGAAACATAGCGTTTCAGACTGATTTCTGCCCTCTTCCCATTGACGGTGATACGGGCATAAATGGTCAACTTTTGGGGATTATTTGAAATGTCCCGCGTGAAGAGAAGTACTTTTAAAGTGTTGGAATTGCGCATAATACATAACTTTTGGGTTTGACAAAACAGGTTTGCAAAACACCCATGAACAGCGTCAAACGCTATCTAAATTATGCACAATGAACGTACCGAACCATTCACCGAACTCTACACCTTTTATATGGTTTTAAATGAATTCAATTGAATGCAATAAAAACAAAAAGCACTGTCAATCAGTCAGTTGACAGTGCTTTGATACCACCTATTTAGTGGTTCGTCGGGATGACTGGATTCGAACCAGCGACCACACGCACCCCATGCGTGTACGCTACCAGACTGCGCCACATCCCGAAAAGGGATTGCAAAAATATAAATTTTGGTGATACTATCACCCAGCACAACTAAAACTTTTTTGGTGCTAAGTTAGTCCTTGTTGAAGTCATTTTTCAAGAACAGGACCTCCACTTACTCCCTATATAGTGTAAAGTGGCCTACAAAGCGTTGTTTTTCAGTGTCGTTTGCATTTACCACGTACCAGTAGTCTCCTGTTGGAAGAGGTTTTCCATCATAGTTTCCGTCCCATTTTTTCACCTGGTCCAAATGTGCAACCACTCTACCATAGCGGTCATAGATAATCACATCTATATGTGGGAAGTATTCACGGTTCCCGGGATACCAATAGTCGTTCATGTTATCACCGTCAGGAGTAAAGAAATTGGGCATTTCCGGCATTCCTTCAAAATTAAATGGCATTACAAGAGTGGCCTCACAACCATTTTGGTCACGCACCATAATGGTGATATTAGAATCTTGTATGATATTAAAGACATTCTCTTCACCAAAAGATTCTCCTTGGAAGAAGTACTCATAACCTCCAAAACCCCCAGTTGCAATAGCCGTGACTTCATCAGGACCTGTTTTGGTCGCTTCCAAAGTCAGTGGCTCATAAGCTTCAACTTCAAACTCAACAAAGGTTACACATCCGTTAGCATGATAAATGTAAACGGTGTGCCCTCCCGCTGGTAAATCACCAAAAATCCGCTGATTGGTAGCCATCTGTATGTCATCCACATCCAAAGAGAACAATAGATTTGACAATTGGGAACCATCCGCAATATTTATGGTGACCGTACTATTTGGGAATATACCCTCACAACCATACTCCACAACCGGTTCGGCAACAATATCCACACCTATTCCAATTTCAGCAATCACATTGGTCTGGCAACCATTGGCGTCACGAACAAAAACCACATAGGATTCACCCCCTTGAAGGTTATCGAAGAACAGACTATCATTTTGTACAAAGTCTGCATCGTCCGCAGAATTTACACTTGTATAATAGGGTCCCGTTCCTCCGGTAACTTCAAGAATCATGCTACCGTCTCCATCTCCCATACAGGTTTCCGGGGTAGTTTCCACAACTCCAGCCAAAAGTTCCATAGGCTGTGTAATCTCTACCGTTCTGGTAATGGTACAACCTAAATCATCCTGAATAATGATGTCATAGGTTCTCGGAGCCAAATCATTGAAGGTTTTCCTATTTGGATTGGCTGGGTCATCACCTTCGAAGAATTCACTTAACGTATCGGAGATGGAATATCTTATCTGACCTGTTCCCCCACTTGCTTCAATAATAATCTGTCCGTTCATATCCCCTGCACACAATACAGGCACAGCTTCCAAATAATCCAACACCAATGGGTCTTTTGGTTCAATATCAATCGGGGTCGACATCACTTCACATCCACCACTCTGAGCATATACAAAGTATGTTCCGGGGTTAAGTTCCCTGAATATCCCTGAATCCTGGGTCGGGCGTACAATAGATGAAGCCGTCACAGGCAGCGTGTTGGAGTTGACCAAGGTATAGGTATAATTTCCAATCCCACCAAAAGCTTCGGAACGAATGATTCCCGTGGCTTCACCTGCACAGTTGATGGTTGCATTGGTCAAATCTAGGTTGATGACCAATGGTGCAGCAGGGTCCAAAGAAACTAAGTTGGATGTTTCATAAGGACACCCATTGTCGTTTTGTACTTCGTATTGGAATGGACCTGCATCAGTACTAATATCCGCAGAAATTTGAACACTTGTCACACCTGCTCCGAAATCAACAAATACATCACTTGTTCCCGCTCTTCGGTAAGAATAATTGACTCCCGGTTCTGGATTGGTCACTCTAAGTTCCATTAAACCTAGATTCCCACAACCAGGCGGTTGAAGCTCCCTCAATTCAGCAACCACTATTTCCGGATCTAAAATGGTTATCTCATCTGTTTGGGCGCTACAGTTCCAGCCATCAAAAATGGTAATCCTGTAGACCCCTTCGGACAAATTACCAAAACGAGGGGTAGTCTGTAAACCACTATTGGTACCGTCCGTAATTCTGTTTAATTGATATAGATAGTTTCCGGGTCCTTGACCACCTGCTTCGTTATAAGCCTCAATTATGGCATCGTTATCATTGTTACAGGCCAACGGACTCACAATACGAATATCCGCTGTAATATCTATTGGAGGTGGCAAGAATAAGTTTCCGCTAGATTCACAGCCTTCTATGTCTCTGACATTTACCGTATAGGTGTCGGTTGATAGATTTTCGAATACTGGATTGGTGTTTGGATAATCTACCACAATGGTTCCATCGGAAGCAACCAATTGGTATTCGTAGGTTCCCCATCCTCCATCTCCTGAAGCTGTGATCTCTCCCAAACCAGGCACATTACAGGTAACCGGGGAAGTTTGCAATAAGTCAACGGTGAGCCCCCTATCCGGAGATCGTACCGTGGTAACATTGCTGACGGTATCACAATATGGTGAATCCAAAGCTTCTATACGCACTACCAAGTTGCCTGCAGGAACATTTTCAATACGCTCTGGAGTGTTGATAGGTGAATTGGTATCGAAAGTACCGGTTATGCCCGTAGAAGTCTCTACCCCAGAATTATCTCGGGTGAACACTTCATAATTATATTGACCATTATAATTATTGATATCCAAACTGATGACGCCATCCGAACCATTGAAACACATTACCGGTTCCACTTCGGCGATAACAGCTTCAATAGTATTATACTCTGGCATATTGACGGTAGCCGTCAAATAAGTACATCCGCCACTTCCCACATCGGTAACCGCAAAAATGTAGTTGCCGGGCGTAGCAATATCCCAAGTGACCCTATCACTTCCTCCTGAACTACGGGCAGGTTCGGAGCCCAAGGGCAGTATCTGCACTTCATAATCTCCAGGACCCTCGTTTACTATGATATCAATGGAACCTGCGCTTACGCCACTTCCTGATGCATCACAGGTAATCGGATTCACATTGTAGCTGAAAGTAATATCTGTAGGAGTGTTGATGTTTACCGTATCGGTAATTTCACATCCGTTTTGATCCCTTGCGGCAAGGACAATGGTCTGATTGGTTCCATTATCGATTACTTCAAAAGTGTTGCTTGTTTGAAAATTGGTTCCATCAAATTGTGGGGTTCCATCATTCATACTGTACGTGAACGACCCCGACCCGGTAGCCGCTCCTGTTCCGTCACCATTGGTATCGGTGTATATTGTGATGGTTGCCGTACTAAATTGGTTGCTCGATGGATTACAACTGAACTCGGTATTGACCGCATTAATCTGAACTTGCGTAGGTTCGTCTATTATGATATCCCCTGAACGATCGGTACATCCCCTATCGGAAACTACCTCAACTTGATAGGTTCCTTGTGGTAAATTATCAAAAAGATTGGTTAATTGCGGTCCTGCCACAATTGTTGATGTTGAACCTTGGTACAATACATAGTTTATCGGGGTATCGGTAGCGGTTAACGGGTCCAATTCCACAGAAATGGTTCCATCATCAGCTCCAAAACAGGTGATATCGCTTTTTGGTGTGGCGGTAATAGCAGGTGTATCCACTGTGGAGACAATCACCTCAGCTTCATCGGAACATAAAGGACTTGTATTTGAATCCAAATCCGTCACCAAGATATTGTAATCCCCGGGATCTACATTATTGAACACATTATTGGATTGAGGCAGCCCTATATCCGTTAGTGTAGCGGCATCCCTTAATTGATACCTAAAATTACCACTACCCCCCGTGGTATTCACGGTAATTACACCATCACCCGCATTACAAGTGGGATACGATGTTGCATCTGCTGAAATCGCGAAGAAATCAAATACCTCTGCTGTTACCGTGTTCGTACATCCGTTCCCGTCCCTTACGGTGATCACATAGCTTCCCGGATTAGGAACAACAAATGACGTACTTGATTGGAAACCGCTTCCAAGATCATATTGAAAAGTATTTTCTGGCTCCGGACCCGTTGTAAGTGGAGAAACAATATTGATTTGATACCCACTTGTGGCGGTACATTGATTTACCACGTCGATTACGGGGTCGGGAACGCCTGCTTCTTGGGTCACTGTAAGTGTGGTCATGGCGGTACAGCCATTGGCATCCTGTGCATAAAAATCGTAAGCTGCAGGGTATGGTCCTGGAACTTCAAAAGTAGTTTCCGATGTAAATGTGGATGGTGCTGCACCTCCATTTGGCACATAGGCATAACTGTATGGTTCCGTGCTTCCAAAGCCTCTTACCGTAACCAAAGCTCCTGCATTACAGGTAGCTTCCACAAAATTGTCGATGGCTATGGAGACGGAACTGATATCGATGAAAGCTAAAGTACTTCCACTACATCCGTTGGTGTCGTCGGTAACAATGATTTGATAGTTTCCGGGAGCCAACCCTGTTACCGTTCCATTGTACGGTATGGTTTCACCAGTAAATGTATCTGTTGAAACGGTTGCCCCAGTATCCGTATTCTCGACGGTCACGGTAAAATTGCCCGGTGCCGAAATTCCAGAGACCTCATAGTCAATGGAACCGCTGCCCGCTACGTTACACGAAGCCGCCAATGATGTTGCGGTTACCGCAACAGGGTTAGTTGGACCGATGGGGTCAATTTCTTCAATATAGGTACAGCCGTTAGCATCCCTTACCTCTACAAAATAAGTGACTCCTGGAACCACTTGACCGGTTACATCAAAAATATCGTTGTTAGGGCCCTCTCCAAGTGTCCATGTCGGGTCTCCCACAAGTCTAAATTCATAAGGGTCGGTCCCCCCACTGGCCTGAACACGATATGGGAATGAAGTATCAGAACATATGGTTGGTTCTGCATTAATAGGTGTCAAATCCAATTGATTTTGGTCGATAACCACCTGAACGCGGTCCTCGCACCCAAGAGCATTGGTTACTACCACGGTATAGTTCCCTAGTGGTAGGTTAGGAAAATTCACAGTTGTATTTGTGGTTCCTGTAGATGAACTTACGGTTCCACCAAATTCATCTACCAACACATAATCATAAGGTGCTGCACCACCAGAAGCTATATTCGCTTCAATAGATCCATAAACTTGATTAAATATTGATGAGCAAACGGCATCCGTAGGCGTGGCTGTGACTTCCAATGGGGCACTGGAACCTATGGTTACATCGTATATCGGGCTGATACATCCTCTGCTATCGCGAATTACAAAACCGGTATGTGTTCCCGCTCCATATCCTGAAAATATGTTCTGGCTGCCAAAGGTTGTCCCTCCATCATTACTGTATTCATAGGGAGGGATTCCTTGGGTGGTATCCGGAATCAATTCCACAATACCACTTGTATCATCCCCACATTGTGTGTCTGTTCCCACCACACTACCTGCAATGGTCTCAGGTGGCGAAATTGTCACGGTATTGGTTTCCGTGGTACAGCCTCGTGCATCGGTAATAGTAAATTGAAAGGTAGTATCAGAAATAATAGAACCATCATTCGGAATACTGTACACAAAGGAATTTCCTGTAATGTTGTTATTATCCGTAGTATATGGAGCACCGTTGATGCTCACTTCATAAGTACCATAATCGCCTGATGAGGTGTATCCATTGCTAATGTTTACCTGTATTTGACCAGGAGGTCCTGCACAATCCAGCTCTTGAATAGTTGTGGCACTCGCCATTAATTGAGGTTCGATAGTGGCGGTTATAGTATCCCTACAATCGTTGGCGTCCACCACCTCAATGGTATAGGTTCCTGGTGTAAGGCCCGCAAAACTATTGCTTGCCCCCAATACACCATTGTTGATTCGATATTGGTAAGGTGCCAATCCGCCCGAAGCATTTACCACAAGGGTAGCTGCTGTAAAGTTGTCATAACAAAAATCAGAAGCTCCCATATCCAATGTAAGGGTCGGAGCATCCAAACGAGTCAATGTAAAACTATCGGTAACGGTACATCCGTTGGCATCGGTCACACTAACTTGATAGGTTCCTTCTTGTGAAAGATTGGAGAAGGTACTCCCGTTCTTTGGTCCTCTTGTGGAACCATCGGGCTGGGTCAACGTATATCGATTACCTCCCCATCCCCCAACGGTATTAACCCGTACAGCACCTGTATTTGCATTTTGGCAGCTCATTGCAGTAACATCCAAACCGGAGATACTGAAAGCTGTGGATGGTTCTTCTATCACCAATGTGGCCGTATCGGTACAATTGGTTTCTTCATCGGTCACCGAAATCACGTAGCTTCCGGCAGCCAACCCTGTCAATGCTATAATGCTATTGGTTTGACTTGTGGAAACCGGTCCGCCATCAATACTATAACTATAAGTAGAGTTGAATCCATCTACCAGAAACCTTCCCTCTCCGTCGGAATCGCCAACGCAGGTAACCACTCGGGTCTGTTGGCCCTGCACTCCTATAGAACTGATATCGGTAATGGCATAGTTTTCTTCATAAGAACACCCCTCATCATCGGTCACCCTAAAAGTATAAGTTCCTAATCCCAAACCTGCAAACGTATTATTGTTCCCATTGTTTACGGCACTGGCTGATGGAGATATAATTTCATAGGTATAAGTGCCCGAACCACCCGTTACGCTCAAATCCAAAGAGGCCGTAGTGGTGATACAATCCAAGCTGGAGATACTGAAATCAATATCCGTTGGCTTGTTCAAGGTGTTAAAAGGAATATCCGGTAAGGTTTGCACACATCCGTTTGCATCTCGAACCATGGGGGTATACGTTCCCACACCCAAATTTGGAAACACATTGTTGCTTCCAAAACCGGCTCCAATACTATATTCATATGGTGCCGTTCCCCCGGAAACTCCAGAAATGGTTATTTGTCCTCCATTTTCATCGGTACAATCCGGGAAACTATCTGGTACAGCCGATGCCAATATGGTAGATGGCGTTCCTATAGTTACTGTTTGGGGCGTGGTTGTACAGGTAAAAGAATCTTGCTCATACCTCAGCACCAAATCGTAAGTACCCGGTGCCAAGTTTGAAAACACATTGCTTATCTGAAAACTACTTCCATTATTAATGCTGTACGTAATTTCATAACCGAATCCGCTGGTTACGTTTACGGTTACCCTACCGTCGTTGGCGCCACCACAATTGGCATCTTCTTCCGTAAAATTGAATACTGGTGGCGGAATATTTTCAACATCTACAGCAGCAGTCCGTTGACATCCGTTCGCATCTTCAACCAAAATATTGTAGGTTCCAGCAGTTGAAACGGAAAAGCTTGATGTACTGGAATAAGTTGCACCAAAGGGCCCTCCATCCACACTAAATCGATAAGGTGCGGTACCTCCGGCGGTAGACACATTAACATTTACAGATGTTGCGCCGCATCCAAAACTGTCGGATGCAGTAGCTGAAACCGCCAATGGGCTTATTCCTCCTCCTATTACGATTGGGTCGCCATCAATATCGGTAGTAACCATTTCAGAACAGTTATTGGTTTCTACACGAATGTTGTAAGTGCCGGGACTTACATTGGCAAAAGTATAAGTATCTGAACCGTTGGGACCAAAAGTGTCCACGGTAACACCGTTTTTCACCAATCTATAAGTATAAAAACCAGGAACTCCCGACACGGCCACGTCTATGCTCCCCAATTCTCCGCTACATAAAATATCATGCGTAGTAACATCTACATTGATATCCAAATCTTCAACCCTCAACATATTTGATGGAAAAACGCAGGCGGTTTCGGAAACATTTTTCAATCGAACATAAACACGATAATCCCCAGGGGCCGTAATATCAAAAAACGGGTCATCTTGGTAAGGCCCTGCTTGACTGTTCAAACTGTATTCGTAACCTGCGGGAACATTCGTAACCTCCACTCTTCCCGGGCTCCCACAAACGATATCTTCCTTGATAAGTTGAGGATTCAACGGGTTAAGTGTTGATTTGAAGTAATAATATTGACCAGAATTTACTCGTACTCGAAATTCCCCTGCAGTGGCCAGGTTAAAGGTAGCTCCAGTACCAACTGTATTCCATGTACAGGCATTATTAATAGTAGGACAATCTTCCACCACAGTAGGTGCACAACTATTTGGATCTAATTGCTGCCATTGGTAAGAACTCCCCGACTGACTTAGCGTAAGTGTTCTAGTATCGCTAGTACCGCACAAAAAGAACTTGGCCACCGTGCTCCCATCATTGGGGCAGGTAACCTCTTGATTGGCACCATTGATTATGGTAGCAAACATTACGGTCGTTGCGAACAGCTCTCTTTCTTCGTTGGACGCATTTTTTGAGGTTGCATCTAGATTCTTTTCTTGGGTATCGGCCTCTGTTGTTTTGGAAACCATATTTACTATAGCCCGAGCAACATGAGTTTTTGCTAATACTGTAGAACCGAAGATTGAAATGAACACCAACAACACGGCATATAATAAATGCCTTGTTTTTTGTGGGAGCATAGGTTAAGTCTTGTTAAGAAGAATATTCAGATTTGGGATCTCAACACTCTTTAATAGTAATTTTCTGTTCTTATAAAATTTCTCTTTATCTTTTCTGGAACGACATAAAAAATGCCGTTTATCCATAAAATCTGTTATTTCAACGTAAAATTATGCAAAATAGTCTCTTATTTCCCATTTTTTTCGTTGTACTGCTAGGTACATCGTGCGCACAAACCCGTGACAAAGACATCAATACGCCAAAAACCCTTGATTTTACTAAGGAATTGGTAGTTGATGGTATTCAGAACGGATGGGGTATGGTTTTCTTGCCCGATGGTGCTATTTTAACATCCGACAAATCCGGACGGCTACTTTTATATAAATCTGACATAACCGTGGAAATTGAAAATCCTCCAAAAGTTTACAATAGAGGACAAGGCGGTTTAATGGATATTGAACTACATCCAAACTACGGTAAAAATGGATGGATATATTTCTCCTATGCCTCAACCGAAGGTGATGATAAGGGAGGCCATACAGCCATAATGAGGGCGAAATTAGCCAATACCAAGCTGGTAGACATTCAGCAACTTTACAAAGCAAGCCCCAACTCAACCAGAGGACAACACTTTGGATCAAGAATTGAATTTGACCAAAAGGGATACCTGTACTTTTCCATTGGAGAAAGAGGCAACAGAGATGTGAATCCACAAGATATTACCCGGGATGGCGGTAAAATTTATCGGTTACATGATGATGGCAGCATTCCCAAAGACAATCCGTTTGTTAATGAAAAAGGTGCAAAACAGGCCATATGGAGCTATGGACACCGAAATCCTCAGGGCCTGGCATTGCATCCGGAAACAGGGGTCTTGTGGGAACACGAGCATGGTCCAAGGGGCGGGTATGAAATTAATATTATTCAAAAAGGAAAAAATTACGGGTGGCCCGTTGTTACTTACGGTATCAACTATAGTGGTACAAAAATCACCGATGAAACCTCCAAACCGGGCATGGAACAACCATTATATCAATGGACGCCTTCCATTGCCCCATCTGGAATGACATTCGTTACATCGGATAAGTATCCAAAATGGAAAGGCAGCTTACTGGTCGGCTCTTTGGCATTTCAATATTTGGAACGATTAGAACTAAAGAACGACAAAATAATATACCGGGAAAAGCTACTGGATGGCATAGGAAGGGTCCGCAATGTGCGCCAAGCCCCAGACGGTTTTATCTACGTTAGCGTAGAGGGCCAAGGCATTTATCGTTTGGTTCCTAAATAAATGGGTTACTTTTTGAGTGCGTCTACCGCTAACTTCACCGAGCCATATTTCATTAACGCTTTTTCAGCATCTTTATAATCAAGACCAAGCTCCTCCATAATATAGCGGGTTCCTCTATCCACTAATTTGGTGTTGCTAAGTTGCATATTCACCATTTTATTTCCTTTTACCCTACCTACTCGAATCATAAGGGCTGTGGAAATCATGTTGAGCACCAATTTTTGGCTGGTACCACTTTTCATGCGGGTGCTACCGGTCAAGAACTCGGGCCCCACGTTCACTTCAATGGGAATATCGGTGGATTGAGCCAATGGTGAACCCGGATTGTTGGTAATTCCCACTGTTAAAATTCCATGGGCTTTGGCGTCAGCAACCCCGCCAAGAACATAAGGAGTGGTGCCAGAAGCAGCGATACCCACCAGAACATCATTTTCATTGATACTGTATTCCTGGAGGTCTTTCCAAGCTTGTGCCGTGTCATCTTCTGCATTTTCCACTGCTTTGCGAATAGCTTGGTCCCCTCCTGCAATAAGTCCAACCACCTTATCGTAGGGCATTCCGAAGGTTGGCGGAATCTCAGAGGCATCAAGTATCCCAAGTCTTCCACTTGTACCTGCACCAATATAAAATAGCCTGCCCCCTTTTTCAAAACGTTTGGCCATTTCATCAACCACTTTTGCCACTTGAGGGAGCACCAACTCAACAGCATCCGCTATTTTCTTGTCTTCATTGTTGATATTGGTCACGATATCCAAAGTATCCATTTCATCCAATCGATCATAATTGGATGGTTCCTCAGTAATCTTGATATGTTTCTCTACCACTACTTTATAGTATTTGTATGTTCAAATTTTTGAATGCCTCTAATTTTGCGTCCCAAGGATCCAGTTCTGTAATCATTACATCAACCTCCTCTACCCCACATATTTTATAACGCTGCAGGGAGCCTATTTTTTCTGAAATACATGGAGAAACCACTTTTCTGGAACTATGGATCATCGCCTTTTTCATTTGGACAATCTCCCAATCAAATTCTGTTAAACCTTCCGTAGGATGAATGGAGTTGGTCCCCAAAAAACAAATATCAACCTTTATTTCAGACAGCATATTAATGGCACTACCTCCAATTGTTATCTGGGAATCCTTAGATAAACGACCTCCAATAAAAATAACCTCTATGTTGCTTTTTCCCAATAACTGCACCGCAATGGGCAGGCTTGGAGTAAAACAGGTCAGCTTCATTTTTGGCGGCAATTTTCTGGCCAATTCCAAATTGGTCGTACCCCCGCTCAACAAAATAACCTGTCCATCTTTAATCAAACTCAAGGCTTTCTCCGCAATCTGGGACTTTTTATCCAAAGAATAAATCTTCTTGCCGGTCGGATTATAATTATTAAACCCTAAGGAAACCGCCCCACCGTGAACCTTTTTCAACTGCTTGGCACTATGTAATTCTTTGATATCCCTACGTATGGTATCGACCGAGACATTAAGCTGATCAGCTACGTCGGTCAAAAGAATCCTATTATGGATTCCCACCTCGTTGAGTATAAACTGTTGCCTTTCTTCCTTTAACATATAGTGGGTTAAAGTTAAATAAATATTAAAGCTCCGAACAAGAACAGCAAAATACAGCAAAAAATTGCAGAATTCAATGACTTATTATCAAAAATAGCAGTTAGTTGCATTATTTGCAGTTTTTTGCATATATTTGGAATTAACTTTTCAGCATTTTGCTAGAACATTATAAATTTTCTTATGTACCAGCCTTATCAGGAAGAATTAAGATTTGAAAAAATCCACACTATTATTCATGGGGATTCAGATGAAGCTTCGTTGTCAGTTGCCAACGAAATTGCAAGCTTAATCAAGCAAAAACAAGAACAGGGAACCAAAGCTGTTTTAGGTTTGGCAACAGGCTCCACGCCTGTAAAGGTTTATGATTACTTGGTCCAATTCCATAAAGAAGGAAGACTGAGCTTCAAAAATGTGATCACTTTTAACTTGGACGAGTACTTTCCAATGGAACCCGACTCCATCCACAGTTATGTACGATTTATGAACGAACACTTGTTCGATCATATTGACATAGAGCCACACAACATCCATATTCCCGATGGAAACCTTTCCATGGAGGAAGTGAGAAAGTACTGTGAGGACTACGAAGAAAAAATCAAGAATGTTGGTGGCATCGATATTCAGGTGTTGGGTATCGGTAGAACCGGACACATTGGTTTTAACGAACCGGGTTCTACCTTGAGCAGCAAAACTCGTTTGATTCGTTTGGACAGGGTAACACGATTGGATGCCGCAAGCGACTTTTTTGGCGAAGAGAACGTTCCCAAGAGAGCCATCACCATGGGGGTAGGAACTATTATGAATGCCCGCAAAATCATTTTGATGGCCTGGGGCGAAGGTAAGTCCAATATTATCCAGCAAGCAGTTGAAGGAGAAATCAAAGAATCCGTACCTGCAACATTCCTTCAGCATCATGAAAATTGTGATTTTGTTTTGGATGAAGCCGCCGCTTCTTCATTAACAAGAATCAAAACACCTTGGTTGGCAACGGAATGTGATTGGAATGAAAAGCTCATCAAGACCGCCACTATTTGGTTATCAGAAAAACTGAACAAAGCAATCCTTAAATTGACCAACGAGGATTACAATGAATACGGCATGGGTAATTTAATTGCTGAAATAGGCTCGGCCGAACAAATCAACCTTCAGGTTTTCAATCAATTACAACACACAATAACAGGTTGGCCAGGAGGTAAACCCAATGCAGACGATAGTCAAAGACCCGAAAGAGCTCAGCCTCACCCGAAAACCTCGTTGATTTTTAGTCCTCACCCCGATGATGACGTCATTTCCATGGGAGGAACTTTACTAAGGTTGGTAGACCAAGGACACGATGTACACGTGGCTTATCAAACCTCGGGGAACATTGCCGTGTTTGATGACGAAGTAATCCGCTTCTTGGATTTTGCCACGGACATCCAAAAAGAAAACAAAGAACTTAGAAAGAAATTTAAAGAAGTTCGCGAATTTTTGGCCAATAAAAAGCCTGGGGAGCTTGACAGTCCAGAAGTACAGCAATTCAAGGGACTCATTAGAAAAGGAGAAGCATTGGCCGCTTGTAGGTACTGTGGCGTACCAGAAGATAACGCGCACTTTCAAAATCTTCCTTTCTACGAAACGGGTGCGGTTAGAAAAAAACCTCTTTCGGATGAAGATGTTCAAATAACCTATGACCTCTTGAACAAGCTTAAACCGCATCAAATTTTTGCCGCAGGAGATTTATCCGACCCGCATGGAACGCACAGAGTATGTCTTCAAATCATATTCAAAGCGCTGGAAAGATTAAAAGAAGATAGAGTGGAGTGGATCAGGAACTGCTACGTATGGTTGTACCGCGGAGCTTGGCAGGAATGGGACATCGCCGATATGGAAATGGCCGTGCCGATAGGGCCAAAGGATATGTCCAGAAAAATCAACGCTATTTTTAAGCACCAGTCACAAAAAGACAGTGCCATGTTCCCTGGAAACGATGAAAGGGAGTTCTGGCAACGTGCAGAACAAAGAAATAAAGAAACAGCCAACCGATATAACTCGCTCGGTATGGCAGAGTATGAAGCCATGGAAGGCTTTGTGCGCTATCATTTTTAAACTCGCAAAATCTACTCTTTTCAAACTAAACTCAATTAAATTAAACTACTCATTTTATGCGAAAACTTCATGATTATCTTGGATTGAGGTTCCGATTGGTTTTGTTCGCGCTTATGGTTTCTACGCTTTCCGCGTTTGGCCAGAGCCAATATACCTTTACGGGAACCATTACTGAAACCGGCACAAATCTGCCACTGGCAGGCGCATCGGTTTTTGTTGAAAACACATCTTTCGGTACAGTAACCGATTTTGATGGTAACTACAGCTTTACAGCTACTTTGGACTCCGGTTCGTACAACTTAGTATTCAGTTCGCTAGGTTTTACCACTCAGAAGGTATCCGTTAATGCTGGCGGAAGCACCACAATAACCAATGACATAGCACTTGCAGAAGACCTTTTGAGTCTTGATGAAGTAGTCGTTACAGGTACGGGATCCGGAGCCAACAAAAGGGCATTGGGTAACGCTATTTCCTCGGTCAAGGCCGAAGAGCTTACCGACAATGGTGCCACGCAAATTGACCAAGCCATTGCCGGTAAAATCACGGGTGCCTTGGTTCAACAGAACTCGGGTGACCCTGCCGGTGGTATCAGTATCCGTTTAAGGGGTCCGAGTACCATAGCAGGTAACTCCGACCCACTTTATATTGTGGATGGAATCATTATCAGTAATAGCAGTAACGAACTTGTAGACCTTGGGGGTAATGCCCAAAACCGTTTGGCGGACATCAACCCCAACGACATCGAGAAAATTGAGGTGATAAAAGGTGCTGCTGCTGCTGCAATATATGGTTCCCGGGCAAGTAATGGTGTGGTACAGATCTTTACAAAACAAGGTAGAAGCGGCGAACCAAAATTCTCCTTTATGACCAATGTTAGGGTAAACGAACTAAGAAAAGAGATTGATTACAATACCGTACCATTGGCGTGGGAGGTTCCCGGTGACAGAACCAACTTAGCTACTTACGAAGTAGAACGCTACAACCTTCAAGATTCTTTCTTTGATACAGGTTTCGGAATAGAAAACTACTTATCTATGACAGGTGGTTCAGAAAAAACATCTTATTACCTGTCCGCTTCTCACTTGGACAATGAAGGTATTGTCGAAAACACCAACTTTAAGAGATATGGTTTCAAAGCCAACTTGACTCAAAAAGCATTTGATTGGCTAGATATTACAGGTGGTTTCAACTTTATAAGAAGTGTAAGCAAAGATGTGCCAAATGGTGGTATCAACAATGCATATGGCGCGATTACAGGCTTTGTTTTCAGCGATAACTCAATAAATCCCTCACCAGATGAATCCGGAGTTTATCCTATAACTTCTCCTGCAGTTCCAAGAACAAATCCTGCCGAGGCCGTGGCCCGATTTGATTTTGGCCAAAAAACCAATCGTTTTATCACAAGTATTGCTTTGGATGCCAACTTTAATGAGCATTTGAGTGCGAAATATACTTTGGGTATGGATTACTACAATCAGTCTGCGACAGCTTATATCCCAATTGGAAACACATCCCCAAACCCTGATGGATATGCAAGAAGGGCTGATTTGAACAATTTTCAATACAACTCTGACCTTAATGTGACATACGACACGGATTTAACGGATGCCATTACATCAACTTCTACGTTAGGCGGGTCATGGCAGTATGAAGAGCGTGATCGTGTAGGAATTAATGCCACTGGTCTTCCACCCGTTGTTCAGACTGCCACAGGAGGTAGTATATTGGAACAAGGCGAAACAAGGTCTCAAATTTCTTACTGGGGTGCTTTTTTACAGCAATCCTTCTCTTTTAACGATAAAATCTACGTGAATGGCGCCGTACGTATGGACGGAGCATCAACCTTTGGTGAGGACGAGCGCAACCAGCTGTATTTTAAAGCCAGTGGATCCTATGTAATTTCCGATGAAGATTTTTGGCAGGAATCACTAGGTGGTACGTTCAACCTATTAAAACTTAGGGCATCTTGGGGTCAAGCTGGTAACTTGACCGCATTGGGAGCCTTTGACAGGTTCTCTATCTACAATCCATCTGCTTTAACAGGTTCGGTAAGTTTGATTCCTTCCACGGCCCAGGGTAACGAAGATTTGAAACCAGAAAGACAAGATGAAATTGAACTAGGTTTTGATGCAGGATTGTTCGACAATAGATTAGGTATCGAATTCTCTTATTATAAACAAAAAGTAACCGATCTTCTTTTGCCAAGGGTATTGGCGCCATCCAGTGGATTTGGCTCCAGATTTGAAAATGTTGGCAACTTGGAAAATACAGGTGTTGAGGTTCTTTTAAGAGGTGCCCCGATAAGAACACCCGATTTTAGTTGGAATGTTACAGCAACATTTTCTACCAACAAAAACGAGGTGACCAGTGTAGCTGGAGGGGGTCGATTAACCTTGGCCGGAAGTTTTTCCACCAACTATGTTATAGAAGGTGAACCACTTGGTGTATTCTATCGTCAATTCTACGCAAGAAACGAGGATGGATCTATTGCATTGGACGAAGATGGCTATCCTTACAGAGGTACAACGGAAGATGGAGAGTCCTCTAAGGTAATCGGAGACCCAAACCCAGATTGGTTCGGCTCCTTGATCAATGAGTTCACCTACAAGGATTTTGGACTTAGAGTACAGTTCGATGCCGTACAAGGTTACGATGTTTTCAACTGGAACAGAAGATTATTGGACAACGTAGTGTTCGGAGGTGGATACAATGTTGGACAAGAGTTATTGGGCAACCGTCCTAAAGGTTACGGAAGTGCACAAGCAAACATTTTTGAAGAATTCGTGGAAGATGGATCCTTTGTAAAACTACGAGAGGTAGCATTGAGCTACAATCTTAAACCGAGCTGGGAATATATCGACAACATCAAGTTTAGTTTGGTCGGTAGAAACCTATTCTCTTGGGACGATTACTCAGGATGGGATCCAGAAGTTAGTGCTGCGGGACAAAGCAACGGTGTACGTGGATTCGATTTCGCAACCGTTCCAATTCCAAGAACATATCAGTTAGGCGTTAACGTAAGCTTCTAATCTTAAAAAAATTGACAATGAAATTTTACAGATATAACACATATAAGCTGATGTTTCTGCTAACAACCGTATTAGCATTTACATCTTGCGAAACCGATTTTGATAATCCAAATGCCGCAACCAGCGATCAGGTTTTCTCTTCGAGAGAAGGTATCTTGGCTGCAACCACTGGAATGCAGGAACTGTATTCCACAACAGGTTTGCGATACATTATAGAAACACCTGCGATAACAACAAGAGAAGCCGGTATTACCACCACTTTTCAAAACATGATCGATCTAGAGGATGGAGGGGATATTCCAAATACAAACTCAAATGTAATTGGACTCTGGACCACCATGCTCAGAGTAATAGGTATTGCCGAGGATATTTCAGCAAATGCCGCAACCATAGACATTGATCCAGGAACTCAAAGTGGATTGATTGCCTATGCAAACCTATACCATGCAATGAGTATTGGCGCCATGGCTCAAAGTTATGAGCAAGTTATTGTGGCAACATCAGAAGACAACCCTCCTTTTGTTTCACGTATCGAAGGTTTTAACACTGCCATTACTTTGTTGAACGAGGCTAAAAATACGTTGGCCGCCAATCCAGTTTCTTCAGAATTTGAAGAAGAGATATTGAGAGGACAAATCGACTTGGAAAACACTTTGGATGCTATGTTGGCAAGGTTTAACCTGTACGCTGGCAATTATGATGCTGCCATTGCTGCGGCAGCAGAAGTAGACCAATCATCAACTTCTGTGTTCAGCTACGATTCACAAAATCTAAATCCTATTTGGGCAAGGGTATATCAAAATGGAACTCCAAACTTTAAACCAAGAGATAATTTTGGATTACCAGATTCATTTGATATCGACGAAAATGATGGTAGGACCGAGTTCTACTTAATTCCATTGGACACATTAAATCTTAACCAACTTCCTATCGAGGATCTAGCCGGTTTTTTTGATGAAGAGAATGGATCAGAGTCAATTCCATTATATCTACCAGATGAAATGAACTTGATCATTGCCGAGGCCAACCTCAGGAAAGCTTCCCCAGATACTGGCGCGGCCATTACAGCCTTAAACTTAGTGTTGACCGACACAGATGATGTGTTCGGAGTAAACGCCAATTTACCTGAATATGTAGGAGACACTTCAGTAAACGCATTGTTGAACGAAGTTTATAAAAATAGGAGAATAGAATTGTTCTTGACAGGTGCAAGCTTGGAGGATAGTAGAAGATTTGGAAGGCCGGAACCAACTCCATCTGTCCAAAATTTTGAGGAAGAACGAAACAGAAACTTCTATCCTTATCCTAACACTGAAAGAGATAACAATACAAACACACCGGCTGACCCAGCCATCTAAAAGGTTAATGTTTTTAAGTTGTTAGTTGTTTAATTAATCTTTAAAAGGCCTACATTTAGTGCATACGTAGGCCTTTTTTTATCATATATATGCGTCGATTTGTTTACATTCTCCCCCTTATTTTTTTGTTTTCCTGCGCTACCGTAAAAGCGCCAAAAAAAGAGTTTAGGGGCGTGTGGATAGCTACAGTGGCCAATATTGACTGGCCCAAACATCCCAATGACGATGTTTCCAAGAAAAAAAGGGATTTCATCGAAATCCTTGACTTCTATCAAAATATGAATTTTAACGCGGCCATCGTACAGGTACGCACCGCGGGAGACGCCCTCTACCCTACCGATTTGGCACCTTGGTCAAGATACTTGTCAGGAGAGGAAGGAACTGCTCCACAGGGATTCGACGAACCATTGAAATGGATGATAGAAGAAACGCACAAGCGCGGCATGGAGTTCCACGCTTGGCTCAATCCGTACAGGGCCACGGTTAGCCCGGACACTTCTTTACTTTCCCAAAAGCACGATTATTACCAACACCCCGATTGGATCATACAATACGGGAAAAAGAATTATTACAATCCTGGGATACCAGCAGTCAGGGAAAAATTCAATAAAATTATTGAGGAACTGGTAACGCTTTACGAAGTGGACGCCATCCATTTTGATGATTATTTCTATCCCTACAAAGTAGAAGGTGAAATTTTTGATGATGCAGCAACCTATTCCAAATACGGTTTGCCCGATCAAACATTGGAAGATTGGCGCCGTAGCAATGTGGATTCCCTGGTACAGGATGTCCATAAAACCATAAAAAAGCACAAGCCGTGGGTTCAATTTGGAATCAGTCCTTTTGGAGTCTGGAAAAACAAAAGCACCGACGCTATGGGTTCCGATACCAAAGCGGGACAAACCACCTACGAAGATCTATTTGCCGACCCTGTACTTTGGGTCCAAGAAGGCTGGCTGGATTATTTGGCCCCACAAGTTTATTGGAGCATGGACTATCCGGTGGCATCCCATAAGATCATAACATCTTGGTGGGACCAGCACACACCCAACACCAATCTATACATCGGAAATGGCACCTACAAAATAAAGAACAACGCCGACAAGGCTTGGGACAAAAATAATGAGATTCCAAAACAGTTGAACTTTGCCCGGGAATTGGACCACATTGATGGAAATATTTTCTTTAGTGCCAAATCATTGATAGGTCAGCATGAAAAAGTAAATGAGAAGCTTCAAAAGAAGTATTATCGTTTGCCTGCCGAAAACCCAGGACCACTCAACAAAGTTGTTCGAGAAGTTCAATTACCGGCCATCAAATCCGTTCAGTTGAACGAACAAATTTTGACTATCTGCATCAACCATACAGATGAAATCCCGCGATTTCTAAATCTTTATACATCTAAAAAAGAAAAACACCAACTCGTTGGAAAACAATATCTTTCGGAGAGTGATATGGAAGGATGCTATCAATTTCAACTGACCAAAAAGCAGTTACGAAACGATATACAAATCAATGTTAGCGATGTTTATGGCAACAAAAGTGCTATGCTACCATTAAACGTAAATTAGACCCTTATGCAGGATATGCTTGTGCGACTTTTGGACCTACCGGATATTTCAGAAGAGGAAAAAAATCTTTTCGAGATGGAAGGCATTGTCTTTAAAAGACCTATTACACCAGAAAGGAGTATTGTGGTGGACTGGGTCGGTAAGCATTTCAGCAAAAATTGGGCAGATGAGGCTGAAGCTGCATTTTCATCACTCCCCGTAAACTGCTATATCGCCCAGCGAGAACATGAGATTCTTGGTTTTGCCTGTTTTGAAAGTACCGCAAAAAACTTTTTTGGCCCCACGGGGGTTCTCAACAAGGAAAGAGGAAAAAATATAGGTAAAGTCCTTTTGGTAAAATCATTGATGGCACTAAAAGAAATGGGATATACCTATGCCATTATCGGAGGTGTTGGACCCGTTTCCTACTACGAACAAACAGTAGATGCAAAAATCATCGATAAATCGGAAAAAAGCATTTATCAAAACCTTTTAAAACAACCCAAATGAATGTAGCTCCGAAAGACAAAAATGCTTGGCTGTGGATTCCATTTCTATATTTCACACAAGGAATACCATACATTCTAGTGGTCACAGTTTCCGTGATTATGTACAAACGGTTGGGAATTGGCAATGCCGAAATAGGATTGTACACCAGTTGGTTATACCTCCCATGGGTGATAAAACCTCTTTGGAGCCCGATTGTTGATTTGAACGGCACCAAGCGCAAATGGTTTTTGGCCATGCAATTGGTAATTTCAATGGCATTTTTAGGAATTGGACTGTTTCTTCCCTCCAATTCATTTTTTATAATAACGTTAGCGTTCTTTTGGATGGCTGCTTTCGCCTCCGCCACCAATGATATTGCTTCCGATGGGTATTACATGATTGGACTTACTCAGAAAAAGCAATCCTTTTTTATTGGACTCAGAAGTACATTTTATCGGTTGGCCATGGTTACCGGACAAGGGCTTTTAGTGATTTTCGCAGGTTTTTTGGAGAATAAGTATGGTGATAATACCAAAGCATGGTCCGTTACTATGATAAGTGCTGCCGTTTTAATGATCATATTGACCGTTTCCAACTTTTTTACGGCACCAAAATTTGAAGAAACCACAACCGAACCCACTGAAAAACCAGCGGGTTTTTTTGAAGTATTCGCTACATTTTTTAAAAAACATCAAATCGGAGCGGCCCTTTTATTTGTTTTGACGTACAGATTGGGTGAGTCACAATTAGTAAAAATGGCATCACCTTTTTTACTGGATGATTTAGAAGTGGGCGGATTGGCCTACTCCACCGAAGCCGTCGGAACTATTTATGGAACAGTCGGTATCATCATGCTATCACTAGGAGGAATCCTAGGAGGAATTTTAATTTCCCGTGACGGTCTTAAAAAATGGATGCTTCCTATGTTATTGTCACTTAATTTACCCAATGCCCTTTATGCACTTCTTGCCATAACACAGACCACAAGTCTGTATGCAGTGGTAGGCACTGTTGTTCTAGAACAATTTGGATATGGATTCGGCTTTGCCGCATTTATGATGTATTTGATTTATGTGGCAGAAGGTGCTTCCAAAACTTCACATTATGCCATTGCCACCGGTTTTATGGCTCTGGGCATGATGTTGCCCGGTATGCTGAGCGGTTATATTCAAGAATGGCTAGGGTACGATGGCTTTTTTATCTGGGTGGTCATTGCCGCCCTGCCCGCATTTTTTGTGTTACGCTATTTAAAATATCCTGCCGATTATGGTAAAAAAACGGCTGAATCCAATGACTAACATATCGAAAACTTATACACTTCCCGCTGAACCATTGACCTTAAAACAAAAAGTTGGTCAATTGTTTATGCCCGCTGTTTTCATAAACGATACCGAAGAAGAGGTACAACAAATGGAAAAACTTATCAAGGAACAGTATGTAGGTTCCATTTGCTTTTTCCACAGTAGGGCCAGTGCGGCCACCAATTTTGAAGGGAAGAAAAAGATTGTTCACAACGAAAAAAGCTACGACCGGTTATTGGAACTTATCGATCGTTATCAAAATGCGGCAAGCGTTCCCTTATTGATTGCCATTGATGCCGAATGGGGCCTTGCCATGCGTATTGAAAACACACAACAATATCCGTATGCCATTACGTTAGGAGCCTTACAAGATAACCATGAGCTTGTTTTTAAGGTCGGTGAAGCTATCGGCCAGGATTGTAGAGCAGCAGGCGTACAATGGAATCTCGCCCCGGTTGTGGACATCAACAATAATCCAGAAAATCCTGTAATCGGCTACCGTTCTTTTGGGGACGACAAAGAAAAAGTTCTTGGAAAAGCTGATGCATTCATCAAAGGAATGACCCATAGCGGAACCTTGAACTCCATAAAACACTTTCCCGGACATGGCGACACGGCCACAGATTCCCATTTGGGACTGCCCGCTATAGACAAATCCATGGATGAGCTTATGGAGAATGAGCTGTATCCTTTTAAAAAATTGATAGCATCCGGTGTAGACTCCGTGATGGTTGGCCATTTGCTCCTGCCGCAACTGGATTCCGATAATCCATCTACCACATCGTCCAAAATTATTTCAGGTTTGCTGAGAAAACAATTGAGGTTCGACGGGGTCATTATTTCCGATGCTTTGAATATGCATGCCGTTTCCAAAAGATACCCTGAAAAAGGAAAACTGGAATACGCCGCTTTTGCAGCGGGCATGGATGTGCTCTGTTTTAGCGAAAATGTGAAAGAGGGTATCGATGAAATCCTCACGCAGGCTAGCGAGCATCGAATCCAAGAAAGTTTTGATAGGGTCTGGGAGTTGAAGAATACGGTTTTCAATAAAGAAAATCATTCGGAAATCCATCCTACTGAACAGGAAAAAAGCTCCAATTTGAACCAAGAAATCGCCATCAACAGTATCACGGAATTGTTTGGCAATTCAGCTCTGTTCAATGAGTTGAAAAACAACGATTTTTTGAATGTTTCGGTCAGTTTTGATAAAAAAAATCGATTTTCCGAGCAAATTTCATCCATTTTTGGTTCAAAAACCATGAATTTGGATGAAGCACTTCTATCAAAAAAAGAATGGGTCCTTCTCAGTATATTTCCTCCAGCCGTAAAGCCTAAAGACCAGTTTGGCTTTAATGAAAAAACATTAGCTGAAATTCATAGATTATTGGCAGAAAAAAACACCATGATCTATTTGTTCGGCAATCCTTACGTGCTGGATATTTTACAATTGAAACCATCATCCAATGTGGTAGTGATCTATCAAGACTTTCCAGAATTTCAAGAAGTCGCATTTGAACACTTTTCTGGGAATATTGAAGCTCGGGGCCAACTTCCCATTCAATTAAAAACCTTCCGACCATGAGCAATGAGATAAAGGCGTCGTGGAACAAGAATGCACAAGAATGGATAAAAACCATTCAAAACAATGCCATTCCATCCAGAAAGTTTACGAATCCGGCCATTCTGGAGGCTATTAAAGAGGTACGGGGGAATACCATTGTGGACATAGGTTGTGGCGAAGGTTGGCTAACTCGTGAAATGAAAAGTTTGGGATGGACGGCAACTGGATTGGATGCTACTGAAGATTTAATTATAGCCGCTCGAGAACAAAGCAACCAGACCTTTGAGGTGTTCACTTTTGAAGATATCATCAAAGGGGAAAAGATGCCCAATCCACCTTTTGATGCTGCCATCTTCAATTTCTGTCTTTATGGAAAAGAGGATGTTATCCCATTGATCACAAAAACCCTAAATCAACTGACCACAGAGGGAACTGTTTTAATCCAGACACTACATCCCTTTTTTCTTATTCAAAATGGCTTGGCCTACAAGGGGCAATGGGTGTCAGATTCTTGGAATGGGCTGCCGGGCAATTTTACGGACGGACACTCGTGGTACGCCCGGACCATGGAAGATTGGGTCCAAGAACTCAATCAAATTGAACATATTGAATTCAATATCAAGGAAATCTTGAACGATGATGATAAACCGATTTCCCTGATTATAAAAATCAATAAGATATGAGGATATATAAAGTTATGGGACTGATGTCGGGAACCTCTTTGGACGGATTGGACATTGCCTATTGCCATATTTGGGAGGAAGATGGAAAATGGAGCTTTTCCATTAAAAAAACTGCGGAAATCGATTATTCCGATGAGATGCGGGAATACCTCAAAAATGCGATTCATCTTTCTAAAAAAGACCATAATCAATTACATAAAGATTACGGTATTTGGTTAGGGCAACAAACCAAAGCATTTATAACCGAATTGGATGAAGAGGTAGATTTTATTGCCAGTCACGGGCATACCTCCCACCACCGGCCAGACGACGGCGTTACCTTTCAATTGGGTGATGGGCAACTTTTGGCAAACACTTCTGGAAAACAAGTAGTCTGTGATTTTAGATCTAAGGATGTGTCCCTAAAAGGCCAAGGGGCCCCACTGGTTCCCATTGGTGATAAATTACTCTTTCATGAATATGATTTTTGCCTAAACCTAGGAGGTATAAGCAATATTTCTTTCGATAAAAATGGTGAACGGATTGCCTACGATATCGGTTTAGCGAACATGCCCCTTAATTACATCACCCATAAAATGGGATTGGCCTATGATGAAAATGGAAAGATTGCAAGATCTGGGAAATTGAACCATGCTCTGCTTCAAAAATTGAACAATCTAACTTATTATGCTCTCCCCTATCCAAAATCCACTGGATACGAATGGTTTTCTTCTGAAATAACGCCCTTAATTGAGGGGTCCAAGCTTTCAAATGAAGACTTACTGCACACGTTCATTCATCATAATTGTGAACAGATTGCTTTTGCAGCACTGAAGCACAAGAACAATGGAAAATCCAAAAGTAAACTTCTAGCGACCGGTGGTGGGGCGCTAAACCAATTCTTTATGGATACGCTTCAAAATAAACTCGGGAGCAGTATTGAGGTCGTGGTACCCACCAAAACGCTTATTGCATACAAAGAAGCGTTGGTTTTTGCCTTAATGGGCGTACTTCGGTTGGAAGGGGAAACCAATGTACTCAAATCAGTTACCGGCGCGACTTCAGATTCCTGTAGCGGGGAAGTATTTTTTCCGAGCAACTAATTTAGGATGCGGCTATACGTTTGCGTTTGGGCAAATGGGTCAAAAGAAACAGTGCCAGAGCAACCATACCGCAGATGGCCAAACCTGCAAAAAGGGGCCATACACTATCCTTTACAAAATCACCGATAAACGTAGCGATAGGAATAGAAAGTACGGTTGATACAAACCCATTTATGGCAGCTCCAATTCCAGCAATATGGCCAATGGGCTCCATGGCAATGGAACGGAAATTACCCCACATAAATCCAAGGCAGAAAAATTGTACTGACAAAAATCCGACCAACACATATATACTTGGATTTGGTGAATTCAAAAACAAAAAAGAATAGGTCAAGGCCACCATACAGAATACGATTGTGGCCATCAACGACAACCTTCTCATTCCAAAGCGCATCACCAAAGTACCATTCATAAAGGTTGATAATCCAATAGATACGGCCAAACCTGCAAAGATGTATGGAAACACTTCCTTAAGCGCATATTGATCTTCAAAAATGTGCTGTGCTGAGCTTAAATACACCAAAAATGCACCAGTGACCAATCCAGAAATCAAGGTAAAGGCTACGGTCTCCCTATATTTTACAAATTCTTTTACACCATCAATAAATACATGCCGGGTAAATGGAATCTTATATTCAGGATGCAGCGTTTCCTGCTGGCGTTTCCAGAACCAGAAAGCAACAACTAATACAAAGAACATCTGCACATAAAAAATGCCCTGCCATCCAGTTGCGTCCAAAATCAATTTTCCGATTGCAGGAGCCACCACGGGCACCAAAATAAAAAACGCAGTTACAAAAGACATGATCTTGGCCATGTAATCACCTTCATAAGTATCTCGGATAATGGAAATTGAAATGGTTCTTGGCGCGGACAGTCCAATTCCCTGTAAAATCCTTCCCACCACCATAACCTCCAATGAGGGCGCCATCAAACATATAACACTGGCCACCAAAAAGATGGAAAAACCCATGTAAACTACTGGTTTTCTCCCAAAACTATCGGAAATGGGTCCAAAGAAAAGCTGCCCAACGCCCAATCCCAAGAAAATCATGGTCACCAATAACTGATGGTCTGTAGAATCTGTACTGTTGATTGCATCGCCTATGTTGGAAATTGCGGGCAGTATCGCATCAATTGCCAAGGCTACAATCGACATCAATGCGGCCATCATGGCCACAAATTCAAAGTTGGGTTTTTGATTTAACTTTTCCATCAGGCAAAATTAGTCATACCCAATGGATCGGTAAAGCATTTAAGAAAGGTTTAATGATAAAGAAACATATCCAACGTTGTAGTTGAAAATTGTTGCGGGACAAAGGAGCATTTGTCTTTATCTAAACTTGATCGGAGCAGGTAAATCGCTTGGAGTACCTTATATTTAAATCAAATTTTTATCGTCATGGCAAGTTTAAAAGTATTGGTGGTCGGATGCGGGAATATGGGTACGTCGCATGCTCGTGCATACCACAAATTAGATGGGTTTGAAATCGTTGGATTGGTCAGTAGAGGGTCAAAAAGCAGGGAACGGCTTTCCCACGAATTGGGTGGCACCCCTGTGTTTTCAGATTATGCTGAAGCACTTGCAACCTCGAAACCAGATGTAGTCTCCATCAACACTTACCCGGACACACACTACGATTATGTAAAAATGGCCTTGGAAGCAGGAGTCCATGTTTTTGTTGAAAAACCATTGGCCTTAACGGTAGAGGAAGCCCAAACATTGGTAGATCTAGCTCAAAAACTACAACTCAAAATGGTGGTGGGCTATATACTGAGAGTTCACCCTACTTGGGCCAAATTCACGGAAATGGCCCAAGAACTGGGCAAACCTTTGGTGATGCGTATGAACCTTAACCAGCAAAGCTCCGGAGATCATTGGCACACCCATAAACAATTGATGAATTCCATGTCGCCTATTGTGGATTGTGGCGTCCATTATGTGGATGTGATGTGTTCGATGACTCGTTCCAAACCCATCAGTGTTTCGGCTATCGGGGCAAATTTATCTGACGAAATCGCTTCCGACATGTACAACTACGGTCAATTACAGGTTCGTTTTGAAGATGGCTCTGTAGGTTGGTATGAGGCCGGTTGGGGGCCCATGATGAGCGAAACCGCTTTTTTTATCAAAGATGTAATCGGTCCAAAAGGATGTGTATCCATAAGCGACCAAGACAAAGGTGCCTCGGACGATGTCGATGGGCATTCCAAAACAGGAAGCTTAAAGTTGCACCTCAGCAAACTTGATGCAAAAGGACACTTCTCCAAAAAAGATGAGATCATTGACACGGCCGATGAACCTGACCACGATGGACTTTGCTTGTTGGAACAAGAATATCTGTTGGATGCCATTCGTAACGACCGTGACCTGACCAATCACTTAAACGACGCAGTCAACAGCTTAAAGATTGTACTCGCAGCGGATGAATCGGTTAAAACGGGAAAAACTGTAATGTTGTAGGCAGAGTGACAATTCATTGACCGTTTACCCTTTAACCATCAACCTTACAACGGAATATTCCCATGCTTCTTCCAAGGGGTCTGAACCTCTTTGTTCTCCAGCATGGCAAACGTCTTCAATAATTTACGTCTTGTATCCTTTGGCATGATCACCTCATCTATAAAACCACGTTTGGCGGCACGGTATGGATTGGCAAATTTATCGGCATACTCAGTTTCCTTCTCCTTTAATTTGGCTTCAGGGTCATCGGCTGCGGCAATTTCACGTCTAAAAATGATTTCGCTGGCACCCTTGGCTCCCATTACTGCAATCTCGGCACTCGGCCATGCAAAATTGAAATCGGCACCAATGTGCTTGGAGTTCATTACATCGTAGGCGCCACCGTAGGCTTTACGGGTAATTACTGTAATCCTAGGCACAGTAGCTTCGCTCAAGGCATAGAGCAGTTTTGCCCCGTGCATAATAATTCCGCTCCATTCTTGGTCCGTTCCGGGCAGAAATCCGGGAACATCCACCAATACCAGCAAGGGGATATTGAAGGAGTCACAAAAACGGGTGAATCGGGCCGCCTTTGTGGAACTGTTCACATCCAACACCCCGGCCAAAAACATAGGTTGATTGGCGATGATTCCAATGCTCCTCCCTCCCAAACGGGCAAATCCAGTGATGATGTTCTCCGCATAATCCTTATGAATCTCATAAAACGAATCGCTATCTATAATGCCCGAAATCACATCATGCATATCGTATGGTTTGTTAGCGTTGTCCGGAACAATACCGGACAGTTCGTCCCTAATTTCATCGCCTAACTCGTATGGAATCTTGGGTGTAACTTCTTTATTGTTCTGGGGCAGATAGTCCAACAACTTTCGGATATCGTTCAAACAAGTTGCATCGTTCGCGGATGTTTTGTGCGCGACCCCAGACTTAACAGCATGTGTACTTGCCCCTCCCAATTCCTCGGCGGTCACATTTTCGTTGGTCACTGTTTTTACAACATTGGGACCCGTTACGAACATATAGCTGGTCTCTTCGACCATTACTATAAAATCGGTCATAGCGGGCGAATACACAGCACCCCCCGCACAAGGGCCCATTATGGCAGAAATCTGGGGAATTACACCAGATGCCTGTACATTGCGATAGAAAATATCGGCATAGCCTCCAAGCGATTTCACCCCTTCTTGTATACGTGCTCCACCGGAATCATTAAGTCCAATTATTGGGGCACCCACCTTCATCGCCAAGTCCATCACTTTACATATCTTTTCCGCATGGGTTTCTGAAAGGGCGCCTCCGAACACTGTAAAATCCTGTGCATATACATACACCAATCTACCGTTTACGGTTCCATAACCGGTTACTACCCCATCACCATAGTACATTTCTTTGTCCATACCAAAATCGGTGGTACGATGGGTCACCAAAATGCCCATTTCCTCAAAAGAACCATCATCCAAAAAGTACAGTACCCTTTCACGGGCGGTCAGCTTTTTTTTCTGATGCTGCTTTTCGATTCGTTTTACACCTCCGCCCAAATGGGCTTCGGCAATTTTTTCCTGCAGTGCTTTTATCTTGGGGTCCATAGGATTCAATTTGATGGTAATCTTACTATTTTTTTGTCCTCCAGATATTGGTAGAGAGCTATCATGGCCACAACTTCAGCTTCGGCCGCTGTTTGCTCCTTGATTTTTTCCGGGGAATAATATGTTTTTACAAAATGTGTGTCAAAGTTTCCTGACCGGAATGCTTCGTGGGCAAATACAAAACTTCCGAATGGTAAAGTGGTCTGTACTCCCTTTATCTTGTAATTCTGAATGGCCTCTAGCATGAGTTCAATGGCCTCTTCACGCGTTTTTCCATAAGTAATCAACTTGGACAGCATGGGATCATAATAGATTGGAATATCCATTCCTTCCCGAAATCCATTGTCTACCCGAACTCCTTCACCCGTTGGCAATTGATAGCTCTCCAGATTGCCCACGCTCGGCAAAAAGTCGTTCAATGGATCTTCAGCATATACCCGAAGTTCCACAGCATGCCCATTAATAGTCAAGTCTTCCTGTTTCATGGGGAGTGCTTCTCCCCTTGCCACTTTTATCTGTAGCTCTACCAAGTCAACCCCAGTAATCAATTCGGTCACAGGGTGCTCCACCTGTAAACGGGTATTCATCTCCAAAAAGTAGAAATTGTGGTCGGCATCCATCAAAAATTCAACCGTACCAGCTCCAACATAATCACAGGATTTGGCCACTTTACAGGCGGCCTCGCCCATTTTTTTTCGCAATTCGGGGCTTAAAATGGACGATGGTGCTTCTTCCACTACTTTTTGGTGGCGTCGCTGAACACTACACTCTCGTTCAAAAAAGTGCAGCACATTGCCGTGCGTATCGGCCATCACCTGCACTTCAATATGTCGTGGTGACTTTACGTATTTTTCCACAAAAACAGAACCATCGCCAAAGGCTGATGTAGCCTCACTTATGGCCCGTTTCATACCGGATTCCAAATCTTCTTCTTTCTCAACTATGCGCATTCCCTTTCCGCCTCCACCGGCAGAAGCCTTGATCAAAATAGGATACCCTACCTCGCTTGCAATCTCTTTGGCCTTGTCCACATCGGTTATGGCCTCATCAATACCGGGAACCATTGGAATGTCGTATTCCTTCACAGTTTCCTTGGCAGCTAACTTGCTGCCCATAATCTTGATGGCCTTGGATTTTGGGCCTATAAAGGTAATCCCACTATTTTCAACAGCTTCGGCAAAATCAGCATTCTCGCTCAAGAATCCATAGCCCGGATGAATGCCATCAACCTGCAATGATTTAGCTACTTCAATGATTTTATCACCTCTCAGATATGATTTATTGGACTGCGCCTCTCCGATGCAAACGGCTTCATCCGCCAGCAAAACATGGGGAGCATTCCTGTCGGCCTCCGAGAATACGGCAACGGTTTGAATGCCCATTTTTTTGACGGTCTTCATCACCCTGACCGCAATTTCGCCCCTATTGGCGATCAATATTTTTTTCATGATGTTTTTATTGAAATTCAATCAACAATTGCTTCTTGTCCACAGCCTCACCTTTTGATACACTTACTGTTTTGATCACTCCGCTTCTGGGAGAGGTGATGATGTTTTCCATTTTCATGGCTTCCAAAATCAATAATTGGTCTTCTTCGTTCACCTCTTGGCCTTCTTCCACCAAAATATCCAGAATCAGACCTGGCATAGGGGCCGAAATGGAGTCTATGTTTTTTCCCGCATTGACGGCAAATCCCATTTTTTGGATAAGCTCATCCAAAGGCGTTTGTATCGAGGTCTCAAATTCAGTCCCGTTCACACTAAGGGTATATCTGCCCCTATTAAAGTCAGAGTGCAGAATTTTCAGGTGGTAGGAAGTACCATTTTGAAGCAAATGGTACGCATTCTCACCAGTTTTGATCAAATCCAACGAAGAAATAGTGTCCTTGGAAAGTTTAAAGTCAAAGTCATCGCCAACCTTGACCGTATAAGAATCATTCATATAGAAATTTTCCATTGGTTAGCTTGATAAATATAAGGTTAATGGATTGAAATTACACAAAGCTAACTCCTTAAACTGGTAAGATTTATGACATAGATCATTCATTTTTTTGCAAATGATCAGTAATTATGTTGTATCATAGAGAAGCAGTAGATACAATCATTTGTTTATTTTTGATGACAAATTTTGAACTATGTTGATTCTAGGGATTGCCGGTGGCACAGGATGCGGAAAAACAACGGTGGTCAACCAAATTGTAGAGCAATTGCCCAAAGACGAGGTTGGTGTGATTTCGCAGGATTCCTACTATAACGATCTTTCCCATATGAGCAGGGAAGAAAGGGCGAAGATCAATTTTGATCACCCCAATTCCATCGATTTTGATCTATTGATCGAGCATATTCATCAGCTGAGGGAAGGAAAGACCGTGGAAACCCCAATTTATTCCTTTGTGGAAGAAACACGCATGAAGGAAACCGTTTCCACAAGCCCTAGAAAAGTAATGATCGTGGAAGGCATTTTGGTGTTGAGCAATCCCAAATTGAGAGATTTGTTCGATATAAAAATATTCGTCCACGCCGATTCGGACGAACGCTTGATACGAAGACTGCAGCGGGACACCCAAGAACGGGGACATGACCTAAAAAAAGTGCTTACCCGATACCAAACGGCAGTAAAGCCGATGCACCTTCAATTTATAGAACCGTCGAAAGAGTTTGCGGACATCATTATCCCAAACAATCATTACAATACAGTTGCGGTAGATATCGTAAGGACCATCATCAACAACAAACTTGCGTAACATGGGGCTAAAGGAGTTGCGAAAAAAGAAATGGTTCAAGATTATGACCAACACCTATATACTGGTGTTGAGCATTTTTGTGATATGGATGGCTTTTTTCGACACCAATTCCCTCATGATTCATTTGGAGCTTGAAAATGAAATCGATAAGTTGGAAAAAGAGAAGGAGTTTCTTAAGGGCGAGATTGCCAAGGACAAAGAGATCTTGAAAAAGATGTCCGATGAAAAAGAACTTGAGAAGCTTGCCCGCGAGAAATACTATATGAAAAAGGACAACGAAGAAATATTCCTTATTGAATATGAAGACAGTCTAAAGAACAAGCAAGATGAGTGACACTGGCCTATTTAGTGAATTCCCAGAAGTATCCACCAAACAATGGAAGCAACAAATCCAGGTGGACCTTAAAGGTGCGGATTATAACGAAGCCTTGGTGTGGGAATCTTTGGAGGGAATCAACGTAAAGCCTTTTTATCATCAAGAAGACCTGGAGCGAATCCCCACCTTTTCATTGCCAAAAGACCATAAGTGGTCAGTAGCCCAATCCATTTATGCGGGAGATGCAGCAAAAGCAAATACCAAGGCAAAAGAAGTCCTAAACAAGGGGACGGAAAGTTTAATCTTTAAAGTTCCCACTGAAGAAATTGATTTTGAAGCGTTGTTCGCAGGCATCAATCTAGAAGGAATTGAAAGTTACTTCAATTTTGAGTTTTTGGCCTTGGAACCGCTCAAAAAGTTGGTCAACCTACTCAAAAACAAAAAAGCAAAGGCCCATTTAAATATCGACATCATCGGTCATTTGGCCAAAGATGGCAATTGGTTCCACAATTTGGAAAAAGACCATGACCTATTGACCGAATTGGCGTCGCTGGGCACTTCGGACATATCAATTGTTGGGGTTGACCTGTCACTTTATCAAAATTCGGGTGCGAACATGGTCCAGCAGTTGGCCTACGGTCTGGCACACGCCAATGAATATTTAAACCATGCTGTCACTTCGAGCGCAGTCGAGAAGTCTTTCCCCGTTACTTTTAAAGTGGCGGTGGGCAGCAATTATTTCTTCGAAATAGCCAAAATAAAGGCCTTGCGATGGCTTTGGAACAGCTTGGCAGCCGAATACGGAATCAACAAAAGCGAATGCAACATTTTGGCCGTACCATCAAAGCGAAACAAAACTTTGTACGACTATAATGTGAACATGCTGCGCACCACTTCTGAATGCATGTCGGCAGTTTTGGGAGGAGCGGACACCGTTTGCAATATGGCCTACGATGCCTTGTTCCATAAAGACAACGAATTTGGCGAGCGCATTGCACGCAACCAATTATTGTTGTTAAAAGAAGAAGCCTATTTCACCGGGGCGTCACAAATGGCGGAAGGGTCCTATTATATTGAATCGCTCACCAATCAATTGGCTGAAAAAGCCTTGGTTCTTTTTAAGCAGATTGAAAAAGCAGGTGGTTTTCTGGACAGTTTGAAAAAGGGAATGGTTCAGCAAAAAATAAAAGAAAGTGCCGAAAAAGAGCAGCAGCTTTTTGATGAAGGCAAAATAGTTTCCCTGGGGACCAACAAATATCAGAATCCCGAAAATCGGATGAAGGACAACTTGGAACTCTACCCCTTTGTAAAAACCAAAGCGCGGAAAACAATCATTGAGCCGATCATTGAAAAAAGGTTGGCCGAGGCATCTGAACAAAAAAGATTGAACGATGAGTAGAAAAGACCTTCAACATCTGGAGTTGGCTGTCGGGTCGAAACCTGCCGGACCCCAAAACTACGGCCACGAAAACTTCGCTGCGGGCATCTCGCCATTTTTACGTGGTCCCTACTCCACCATGTATGTACGTAGACCTTGGACCATCCGTCAATATGCGGGATTTTCCACTGCAGAAGAGAGCAATGCATTTTACCGAAGAAACTTGGAGGCGGGCCAAAAAGGACTTTCTGTTGCCTTTGACCTCCCCACGCATAGAGGCTACGACTCAGACAACGACCGCGTGGTCGGCGACGTAGGAAAAGCCGGAGTCGCCATAGATTCCATTGAGGATATGAAAATTTTGTTCAACGGCATTCCTCTGGACAAAATGTCGGTTTCCATGACCATGAATGGCGCTGTGATTCCCATAATGGCCTTTTACATCGTTGCAGGTCTGGAGCAAGGTGTTTCCATGGAGCAACTTTCGGGAACCATTCAAAACGATATTTTGAAGGAATTCATGGTACGGAACACCTATATCTACCCACCTACTCCCTCCATGCAACTCGTTGCGGATATTTTTGAATTTACCAGTAAACATATGCCCCGGTTCAACAGCATCAGTATTTCTGGCTACCACATGCACGAAGCCGGAGCTCCTGCATCCATGGAACTGGCCTATACTTTGGCCGATGGTGTTGAATACATCCGAACCGGAATAAAAGCAGGTCTTAAAATTGATGAATTTGCTCCACGCCTATCCTTTTTCTGGGGTATTGGAATGAATCATTTCGCAGAAATCGCGAAAATGCGCGCAGGAAGAATGCTCTGGGCAAAATTGGTGGATCAATTCAATCCTACGAACCCAAAATCCTCCATGCTCCGTACCCACAGTCAAACCAGCGGATGGAGCTTAACGGAGCAGGACCCCTTCAACAATGTGGCCAGAACAACCATTGAGGCGATGGCAGCGGCATTTGGTGGCACGCAAAGCCTTCACACCAACGCTTTGGACGAAGCCATTGCATTGCCCACCGATTTTTCAGCGCGAATAGCACGGAACACGCAAATCTATTTGCAACAAGAAACCCATATCACCAAAACGGTAGACCCTTGGGCCGGAAGCCGAAAAGTAGAGCAATTGACCCGAGAAATTGCCGAAAAAGCTTGGGAATTAATCCAAGAAGTGGAAAAATTGGGCGGGATGACGAAAGCCATTGAAAAAGGCATCCCAAAAATGCGGATTGAAGAGGCCGCAGCAAAGAAACAGGCCCGAATTGATAGTGGACAAGATGTTATCGTCGGGGTGAACAAATACCGATTGGAAAATGAGGATGACCTTCAAATTTTAGAAGTGGACAATGCCAAGGTTCGAAAACAACAAATGGCAAGGCTTGACCAAATCCGAAGTAGTAGGGATTCCAAAAAAGTGGAAAAAGCACTCGAAGCTATCCGCATGGCAGCCAAAAAAGCCAATGAAAACAATTCCGACCGTGAAAATTTATTAGCTTTAGCCGTAGAAGCGGCCAAAGAGCGGGCTACCTTGGAGGAGATCAGTGGTGCCATGGAAAGTGCATTTGGACGCTACAGCGCAAAAATTCAATCCTTTACCGGCGTGTATTCCAAAGAAATTAAAAACGACGAAAGTTTTGAAAACGCCCGCAAATTGGCAGACAAGTTTGCCGAGCAAGAAGGGCGTAGACCTCGTATTATGGTCGCCAAAATGGGTCAGGATGGACACGACCGTGGTGCCAAAGTGGTAGCCACAGGATATGCAGACCTTGGTTTTGATGTGGATATTGGACCCTTGTTCCAGACCCCTGCCGAAGTAGCCAAGCAAGCGATTGAAAACGATGTGCATGTGTTGGGGATATCTTCGTTAGCGGGAGGCCACAAAACCTTGGTTCCAGAGGTAGTCCAAGAACTCAAAAAATACGGTCGCGAAGACATTATGGTCATTGTAGGAGGTGTGATACCAAAACAAGATTACAAGCATTTGTTGGACAATGGGGCCGTGGCCGTATTCGGTCCTGGCACTAAAATAGCCGATGCCGCAACTCAAATCCTCAACATTCTTTTAGATTGAATCCTATAACGGTCTAATAAATATTAGTTTAACTTTATTTAACGCTAAATAGCAGGTTTATTCACCCCCTGTTAACAAATTACATTTTATCGCATCTTAAATAATCGTATTTTTAGCACCTAACTTACTATGAAATGGGCAAGATTATTGCTATAGCAAACCAAAAGGGCGGAGTAGGAAAAACTACCACCACGGTAAACCTTGCAGCCTCCTTAGGTGTATTGGAAAAAAAGGTGTTATTGATTGATGCCGACCCCCAGGCCAATGCAACATCCGGTTTGGGAATTGATGTTGATTCCGTGGAAAACGGAACCTATCAGCTTTTGGAACACACCATGAGCGTTGAGCAGGTCACCGTCTCCACCGATTCCCCGAACGTAGATTTGGTACCGGCCCATATTGACCTGGTCGCCATCGAGATTGAATTGGTGGACAAGGACAATAGGGAGTACATGCTCAAAGAAGCTTTAAAAAATCTTGGGGACAAATACGATTTTGTATTGATAGATTGCGCTCCATCATTGGGATTACTGACATTGAACGCCCTAACCGCGGCAGACTCCGTTATGATCCCGATACAATGTGAGTATTTTGCTTTGGAAGGCCTTGGCAAATTATTGAACACGGTAAAAAGTGTACAAAAAATACATAATAACGATTTGGACATCGAAGGAATGTTGTTGACCATGTACGATTCCAGGTTACGACTTTCCAACCAAGTTGTTGAAGAAGTGAAAAAACACTTCGCGGATATGGTCTTTGATACCATCATCCAGAGAAACGTTAGGCTGAGCGAAGCACCAAGTTATGGCGAGAGCATTATAAAATATGATGCAAGCAGCAAAGGTGCCTCCAATTATCTTAACTTAGCCAACGAAATTTTGAAGAAAAACAAGGAGAAAGTTTAGATGGCGAAAGCAACAAAAAAACAGGCGTTGGGAAGAGGCCTGTCCGCTCTTTTAAATGATCCCGAAAATGATATTAAGTCAGTTTCGGACAAAAATGCGGACAAGGTTATAGGTAATGTTGTAGAATTGGATATCGATTCCATTGAAGTAAACCCATTTCAGCCACGTTCCAATTTTAACGACGAAACCCTTGAAGAACTGGCCAGTTCCATTCGCGAACTGGGCATCATACAGCCCATTACGGTAAGGAAACTGGACTTCAACAAATTTCAGTTGGTCTCAGGTGAACGGAGGTTCCGTGCATCAAAATTGGTGGGATTGGAAACCATTCCTGCCTATATCCGCATTGCCAACGACCAAGAATCCTTGGAAATGGCCCTGGTGGAAAATATCCAAAGGCAAGATCTTGACCCCATTGAAATTGCACTCTCTTACCAAAGACTTATAGACGAAATTGAAATCACCCAAGAAAAATTGAGTGATCGTGTGGGAAAAAAACGTTCCACCATCACCAATTACCTTCGTTTGTTGAAATTGGACCCGATTATCCAAACCGGAATGCGGGATGGATTCATCAGTATGGGTCATGGTAGGGCACTTATCAACATTGACAAGAAAAAAGACCAAATCGCCATTTATGAAAAGGTGGTTTCCGATGGCCTATCCGTAAGGGCCACCGAACAATTGGTGAAAGACCATAAAGAACCCAAAAGTTCAGGTTCCGAAAAGAAAAAGAGCACTTTGGATGTTCCTGAATTTGTTTCCAGCAGTTTAGACTCCATCAAAGAGCGACTAGCGACCAAAGTGGACATTACCACTTCAAAAAACGGAAAAGGAAAAATTGTGATACCCTTCCATTCAGAGGAAGATTTTAAACGTATCAAAAAATTGTTGACTGGTGAATAAAAACCTCCTTTTATTGCTCTTTGCCTTTTTGTTGTTTCATTCAGGTTTTTCCCAAGAAGAAGAGGAAAACAAAGAAAAGGAACAGCCTCAGCAAACCAAAGAGGTAGACTCTATTACCCAAACCATGGAAGGAGAAGGTGTTACTTTTGAGGAAGTAACAAAGCAAAAGAGCATCAATCCCCTTGCTCCCAGTAAAGCTGCGTTTTATTCAGCTGTTCTTCCGGGTCTTGGGCAAATCTATAACAAACGCTATTGGAAAGCACCCATAGTTTGGGGCGCCATAGGAACAGGAATTTATGTCTATTCCTTCAACAACACCGAATATCGGAGAGCAAGGAATGCTTTTAAACGGCGACTTGCAGGTTTTGAGGATGATGAGTTCTGGGATTTGAACGGAGATGGCAATGGTCCGGACCTAACATCCGAAGCACTGCAAGAAGCTCAAGAAAACACCCAACGGGATAGGGATTTGGCCTTGGTGATCACTATTGCCCTTTATGCCCTGAACATTATTGACGCCAACGTGGACTCACACTTAAAACAGTATAATGTAAGCGACGACCTTGCCATTGACTTTAACCCTTATTTAGATATAAATCCGTTTACCAACAAGCCAAACTACGGTATGGCGATGGTGATAAAATTTTAATGTATGAAGATTGGTCTGTTTGGATATGGCAAAATGGGAAAGATGATCGAGCAGATTGCTCAGGATAGAGGCCATTCCATAGTAGCAAAGATTGACGACCCTTCGCAGGATGTGGATTATTCTTCAATGGATGTTGCCATTGACTTTAGTACTCCAGAAGCCGCTTTTGACAATATCACCAATTGTTTTAAGAACAAGGTTCCCGTAATCAGTGGCACTACGGGATGGTTGGACAAGTATTCTGAAGCCATCAAAATTTGTGAAGACAACAAGAGTGCATTTATATATGCCTCCAACTTTAGTTTGGGAGTAAATATCTTTTTTGAGCTGAACAAACAACTAGCCAAGATGATGGCCGGATTGGATCAGTACAAGGTTGGCATGGAGGAGATACATCACACACAAAAGTTGGATGCCCCAAGCGGAACTGCCATTACTTTGGCCGAAGGAATTATTGAAAACACCACATACGAAAACTGGAAATTGGATGGATCGAGCGATAAAACAGTTTCGATAAAATCCATAAGGGAAGGCATGGTGCCCGGTACGCACAGTATTACTTATGAGAGTCCCGTGGACACTATCGAGATAAAACACGAAGCGCACAACAGGGAAGGGTTTGCTCTTGGAGCCGTAATAGCTTCGGAGTGGATACAGGGAAAAACAGGTGTTTTCTCTATGAAAGACGTGTTAAACCTAAGCTAAAAAACGTAACAGGAACATAGACCCAGAGTCTAACAAAGAAACTTATTTATATGGACGGTATACAATGGATCATTTTTATTCTGATCATTCAGGTCATCCATTTCTTGGGAACTTGGAAACTCTACGTTAAGGCCGGCAGAAAATCATGGGAAGCCGCCATCCCTGTCTATAACGGGATTGTTTTGATGAAAATCATAAATAGACCTGCTTGGTGGGTACTTTTATTGTTTATTCCCATCATCAATTTATTGATGTTCCCCGTAGTTTGGGTGGAAACCATCCGCAGTTTTGGAAAAAAATCGCTTGTAGATACATGGTTGGTCATCCTTACCCTTGGTTTTTATATCTATTACATCAACTACGCAGAGGACGTAAAATATATCGAAGACCGCAGCCTAAAACCGACCACAGGTTTGGGAGAATGGGTAAGTTCCATTGTATTTGCCATTGTTGCCGCGACTTTTGTACACACGTATTTTATACAGCCTTATGTAATCCCAACGGGGTCACTGGAACGCACGCTACGTGTTGGTGACTTTTTGTTTGTGAGCAAATTTCATTATGGCGCTAGGGTCCCCATGACAACTTTGGCCGCCCCTATGGTCCATGATACGCTACCTGTGCTAAAAACAAGGTCTTACTTGGCCGATGTAAATCCGGAGACCCATAAAACCTCATGGATCAACAAATTGCAGTTGCCCTATATGCGTTTGCCCGGGTTTGAGAAAGTTGAAAAAAATGACATTGTCGTTTTCAGTCTACCTTCGGATACGCTCTATCAATTTTTTAAGGCACAAAAAGCGGTCATAAAGCCTATCGATAAAAAATCCAACTACGTAAAACGCTGCGTGGGAACCCCCGGGGATTCCCTGGCAGTTATCGATGGTTTTGTGTATATCAACGGCGAACAGCTCAAGCTATCCGACCGCGCCAAGCCCATGTATATATATGACATCTATTCCAACAATGGAGTGTCGAGCAAGTATTTAGAAGATGTTGACGCTTCGGATTATGTTAGAAAGTACATTGCCAGCAATATCAGCGAAGCCCAATATAATGCCTTAGCTCCATTTATTTCAGGTGGACGCCCTACAGAAGATGGGAAAATTGAGCTCTATACCAGGGAAGGTGGAATACCCACTGATGTAATCCGCCAATTAAGACTCTCATTATCCGAAGAAAAACCACGTTCGAGATCGGCCAACCTTACCGACGAAATGGTTGCCGCATTGGAACAAAATCCTGCCATTGATTCCGTGGTGAAAACAATTGACCCCAAAGGGATGTACGGTGGTAATATATTTCCACAAAAACCTAACCTGTACCCTTGGAACAACGACAATTTTGGACCTATTTATATTCCTAAGGCTGGAGCTACGGTAGACATCAATTCCAGGACCATCCCCTTTTACAAAAAAATTATCCGGGACTACGAACACAATGACGTGAAAGTAACAGGTGGGAAAGTCCTCATCAACGGCAACGAAGCCAATTCTTACACATTTAAACAGGACTATTATTGGATGATGGGAGATAACCGCGACCACTCCGAAGATAGTAGGACTTGGGGGTATGTACCTGCCGATCATATTGTGGGAAAACCAGTTTTCCTTTGGATGAGCTTTGACAACTTTAGACAGGGAATCGCCAATTGGAGGGTTCGTTGGGACCGAGTTTTCACAACCGTTGGTGGTAGCGGGGAACCAGTATCCTACTTCTGGTATTTCATAGCCCTATTGGCTGCTTGGTTTATTTTTGATTTCTTCCGCAAGCGAAAGAAAAAGAATGTATAGGTAATTTAAACTCATCTGTTCTTTGAAAATTCTTATCCATCCTTCCTATTTTCCCAGCATTGCAACCTTTGCTACTATAGTTCAGCATGAGGTAATTTGGGAGGCGCACGATAATTTTCAGAAACAGACCTACCGGAACCGTTGTTATATTTCTACGGACAAGGGCAAACATATGCTCAATATCCCTATAAAACACGTTGGTGGCACTGAGGGACGTCAAAAGTATATTGATGTAAACACCGAAAATAGTTACAATTGGAAAAAAGAGCATTGGCGCACTTTGGAAACGGCATACAGAACCTCGCCCTTCTTCGAATTTTATGAAGACGATATTCGACCTATCTACGAAGGAAACGAAGACTCGCTCTATAATCTGAACCTAAAAACCATTGAAGCCATTGCTGATTGTATTGGAATAAAAATTCCAACAGCTAAGACCGAAACGTACCAGATTGAACCAACCACCTATTTTGATGCCCGATTTTTGGTAGAGGCCAAAAAAGAAAAAGATTGGAACATAGAACCTTATACACAGGTTTTTGAGGAGCGTCATGGTTTTATACCCAATTTGAGCATCTTGGACCTCTTGTTCAATGAGGGCACCAATACACTAAGCTACTTAAAAAATCTATCTTTAGGTTTTACAAATGACTAGGCATCTCATCCACTACGGTATACATTTTTTGGTTCCCGTTTTAATTGGACTTTGGTTCTTCAAAGGAGATAGTTTTAGGGTTATTTTGATACTTCTGGCCGGAATCCTAATAGATATAGATCACCTCTGGGCAATTCCTTTGTATGATCCCAACCGTTGCAGTTTGGGGTTTCATATCTTTCATACCTATTGGGCCATTATACTCTATATTTTGTTGCTGTTCTTTAAACCTACCCGACTAATCGGTTTAGCTTTGGTCATACACATTATAGCAGATTCCGTGGATTGTTTATTGATGTGAATTTAAACGTACAGTCGCCATTACCGGATAATGATCGGAAAGGCGTTTATCGAAATTCTGATGGGAAATCACTTCAAAATCTTTATCTGTCAAAATGTAATCTATTCGAAGTGGTAGCTTCCACAAATCGTATGTACGCCCAAAACCACTTCCCTCTTCTAAAAAAGTATCTTGTAAACCACCTTTTGCAATTTTATAAACATTGGAAAATTGAGTATTATTAAAATCTCCGCAAACAATATTTGCATAAGGACTCTCCTCTAAATGACTTCTGAGAATTTCAGCTTGCTCCAATTGTTTTGAAAAGGTATCGACCAATATCTTATAAGTTCTTTCCGATTTTTCTCCATCAGAAAAGTTATCCGTACTTGGTATAATCTTAAAAGATTGCAGATGTACATTGTAAACCCGCAGAGTATCCTTTCCAACGGTAATATCAGCATAAATAATATTATTGATAGTACCCGGTAAATCCAACGAACCTTCCCCAACAATAGGGTGTTTAGAAAATATGGCCTGAGTTGTCCTTGGTACGGCGTTAGGTGTTTCACTCCTATATTTATATTGATTTAGCTGCCTGTAACGATCCCTACTATGTTCTTGGACGCAGAGAATGGTCGGGTCCTGATCTTTCACAAATTTCACTATACTATCCCCCACCCCTGGTTGTTTCATCCAACCATTCTTATTAAATCCCCATGCATTGAAGGACATGATTTTTATATCCGATGACACTCCTTCTTGAGGATCATTATTGCCTCCAAAACCATAAAAAGGTCCGAACATAAGATAACCGAGAACGATAGCCGTGAACGAAAGCAAAAACTTTCGTTTCTTTTTTGCCGCCCAGTACAATAGAAACAGTACGTTAAGTGCAAATAAAAAAGGTACTACCAAACTCAGTACCGAGATGGCAGAGAAAAACCGTAATGGCACATAAGAGATGAATCCAGTAAACAGCAATAGAAATGCAATCAAAATATTAATTGCAAACACCACCCTATCCCATATTGAGGTAGATTTTTTCACTGTTTAGTTTTCCTTACCTGCCTTAAACAAAAAGTCCTTTTCCTCTTTGGACAAGCTTTCATAGCCAGATTTACTGATTTTATCCAAAATCGAATCAATCCTTTTTTGCTTGGCCTGTTTGTTGTAATCTTCTTTGTTGTTAGCGGCTGCCTTTTTCCTGTAAACCGTCTTTAAGGGTGCCTTTTTCTCCTTTGGCTTAAATATGTTTACGATTGCTTCTCTAAATTTAGTGAAACCGGAACCTATATCATTTCCCTTGAACAATTGCCGAGCGTACATATATCCTAAAAAGGCTCCCCCCAAATGGGCCATACCACCACCAATGTTATCCCCCATACCGATCAAGACCAAATCCTTTATTACCAAAGCAAGGCCGATATACCATAATTTTATATTGAAGAAAATTACACGCACCTCTTGATTTGGAATATAGGCACAGACAAAAATAAGCACTGCATTTACTCCTGCAGATGCGCCTATCAATGCGGTATTGGAGTTGACGAGGGTCGGAAATACATTATAACTTAGTAGAAACACCAAGCCGCCCAACATCAATCCCAAAAAATACACATTGATAAACCGCTGTGAATCAAATAGGTTAAGGAAAATCCGACCTGCAAAATAAAGCACGATCATGTTCCAAAAAATATGTCCAAAACCTGCATGGAAAAAGGAATAGGTCACCAAGGACCAAGGTTGGGTCAAAAATTCAAAAAAATCTTTTGGTAAATGAAACCAACGTGAAAACGAATGGCCCAACAAGGCGCCCGATAGTCCGTCCAATAAAAATATAAGCACATTGATGGCAATGAGCTTTTCGGCTATACTAAGCCTTGCAAATTGATATCGTAATCCACCGGTCATCATAAATTAATTCCACCTATTTTTGTTGAACTGATTTCTTTTCCAGTACCACATTATTATAAATCCGGTAAGCGCTCCTCCAACGTGTGCCATATAGGCAGTATTGCTAGGGCTGAAAAAGGACTGCCCGGTAATCGCCGAAATCACATCCAACAAGATTATTCCGGGAATAAAATATTTGGCCTTTATGGGTATGGGCAAAAATATCAACATAAGCCGAGCTTCTGGGTTCATCATTCCAAACGCGGCCAAAATCCCCATAATACAGCCAGAGGCACCTACCATACTGGCATTGTATATTTGAGCATACTCTGGCATTACCGCTCTTAGGGTAGAGATCTGAATTTCGGACAGCCCTTCTTGGAGTCGGTTTGAAGCCAACATATCCAATATTTGCTGATTGGAGAGCCCCGTGCTCAACAATTCCGACTGGGCAGGTAAAAAATTAAAGTAGTAAAACCCTAACTGAAACAACACCGCGCCCAATCCCGCAGAAAAGTAAACAAATAGAAACCTATTCTTTCCCAGTACTCGCTCAACAGGGGTTCCAAACATCCAAAGAGCGAACATATTGAAAGCTATGTGCATAAAACCACCATGCATGAACATGTGGGTGATTATTTGCCAAATTTGGAAGTTTTCATTTTTGGGAAACCAAAGTGCCAACCATTGATACATTTGATCTCCATATAATTGAGTGGCAAAAAACAAGATCACGTTAATGATCAAAATGTGCTTTACTGCCTCGGTCATTCTACCCATCTAGTTGAATTTTTTATCGATATCCCCTTCGGAGATAATGGTATATGTTATTTTTTGAAAAGGGCTCAAATTAGGCTCCTTGCATGCAAAAAGATTGTTCACCAACATTAATTGCGATTCAGAATCCAACACATCCCCAGTGCGTACCGCTAGGTTCCTACTAAGCGCTTTGGCCAACATTTCGGCCTGCGAAATGAAACCATCGGAGTAACCCTCCATATAATCAGCAATCAAGCGATCCAATACCGTGCCAATCCCACTTTCAGGAACCATCATGGGTACACCTGTCACTTTTACAGTCTCGTGTTCCAAACTATCAAATACAAAACCTATGTTTGTCAGGCTTTCATGGATTTCTTTGACTACGGCCAATTCCTGCTTGTTAAAACTCAGTTCCAAAGGAAACAATAATTGTTGGCTTACCCCTTCTTTCACCGTAATCTCACCCAAAAACTTTTCGAAAAGAATCCGTTCGTGGGCCCTATTCTGATGGATGACCAGCATTCCCGACTTTACGGTGCTGACAACATATTTTCTCCGCAGTTGAAAGGTACTGGCCAAATGCTCCTCGACACCTTTACCCGAATACAAAGTACCCTGTTCCTCACTTTCAGACTCAATGACCACACTACTGAATTCATTGTGGTCGTTCTGATGACCGAGTCCTTCGTACAAGTCCTCCCAGCCTTTAGTGCTCTGTTTACGAAAACTGCCTCCGGACCCGCCTTTCTTTACAGGCTCTTCCTGAAACGGATTAAAACTGGCATCTACAGTAACTTTTGGAATCACTGCTCCTTTTTCTTTGTATGAATAAGGTGTGTCCAGATTAGGGTCATGGTCAAAATCCAAAACAGGGGCCACGTTGAATTGTCCTAAACTATGTTTGATCGTTGATCGTAAAATCGCGTACAGCGTATTTTCATCATCGAACTTTACCTCGGTCTTTGTTGGATGTATATTGATATCGATAGAGGATGGGTCTACCTCCAAAAACAAGAAATAGCCCGGGTGGGTATCGGATTTAATCAAACCCTCAAAAGCTGCAACCACGGCATGATGTAAATAAGGGCTTTTGATATAACGGTTGTTGGCAAAAAAGAACTGCTCCCCCCTACTCTTTTTAGCGAATTCTGGTTTACAAATAAATCCGGACACCTTTACCACTTCGGTCTCCTCGGAAACGGGAACCAAACGGTTATCCATTTTACTGCCGAAGATGTGCACGATGCGTTGACGATGCTTTCCGATAGGAAGATTAAAAATCTCCGACCCATTGTTATAGAAGTGAAATTCGATATTGGGATGGACCAAAGCCACCCTATGGAACTCATCGGTAATATGCCGAAGCTCCACTTGTGTCGATTTCAAAAAATTTCGTCTTGCCGGGATATTGAAAAATAGGTTCTTTACGGATATGGAAGTTCCCTCTGGGGTTGCGATTACCACCTGGGACACAATTTTGCTCCCCTCAATTTTAAGGTGCGTACCAACCTCATTGGCTGCGGTACGCGTTTGCATATCCACATGTGCTATAGCCGCAATGGATGCCAGTGCTTCGCCTCTAAAGCCTTTGGTGGCCAAATTAAAAAGATCTTGTGCGGACGATATCTTGGAAGTAGCGTGGCGTTCAAAGGACAAACGGGCATCGGTCTCGCTCATACCCGATCCGTCGTCCACTACCTGGATAAGCGTTTTGCCCCCGTCCTTAACAATCAACTTTATACACGTGGCCCCCGCATCAATGGCGTTCTCCATAAGTTCCTTTACTACGGAAGCGGGTCGTTGTACCACCTCCCCTGCTGCTATTTGGTTAGCGACATGGTCCGGTAAAAGTTTAATGATGTCCGCCATTATGGATTCAGGAATATTGATAAGTCAAAATCGATGATAAACAGAAACAGCAAGACCAGAACGGCAACAATGATCCAAAAACGAAGTTTTAAATTTTTATCCCCTTCGGTCTGTAAATCGTCCATTGCAGAGGTGACTTTGTTTTTAAGTCCCCTGGTGGAATGTGCCGTGGTTCTGAATTTATCAAGTTTGTGCTCAATTTTATAAGGATTCCCCTCTCCCTTATAATATCTGGGGGAGTAATCGAAGCTCTTATTTTTCCTAAGTTTTAAAGGGTTTCGCATAGTATCCTTATCGCTGCAACCTCAAAGGTACTTAAAATAGAAAAAAGGGGTTGGACGATCGTCCCAAAAAATGTTAACAGTCCCTAGATGTTTAAATCATTGGATGTTAGAAGCAATAGAACTTACGTGCCCAACATAGCCATTTGAATGGCGGCAATAGCGGCTTCAGTTCCCTTGTTGCCGTGCTTACCTCCGCTTCTTGCCCTGGACTGTTCAATAGTATCGTCCGTCAACACACAAAAAATCACAGGAACATCGTAAGCTACGTTCAAGTCCTTGATGCCTTGGGCCGTTGCGCTACATACAAAATCAAAGTGGCTGGTCTCCCCTCGAATAACGCTGCCGATAGCTATAATGGCATCCAATTTTTGGGTCTGAATCATCTTCTTGCAACCAAAAGTAAGTTCAAAACTACCAGGTACATCCCAGCGTAGAATATTTTCCGATAAAGTCCCACAATCCAATAACGCTTCTTGAGCTCCCTCGTACAAGGCCTCGGTAATCTCATCGTTCCATTCAGAAACAACAATCCCAAACCGAAGATTCTTCGCATTTGGGATTTTATTTTTATCGTAAACGGATAGGTTTTTGTTCTCTGTGGCCATCTTTTAATTTTGCGCCAGTCCGATTAAAGCGTCAACAGCATTGGCTTCTTGAGAGTTCGGATATTCTTCCTTGATTCTTTCAAAATATCCCAAAGCTTTGCTTTTTTCACCAAGTTCCAATGCTACAACACCGGCCTTATGTAAAAAACGAGGAGCTGTAAATTCGTTATTGCTATGGGAAATTGCCTTTTCATAATAATCCAAGGCATCATCATTCTGGTTTAATTGAGAAAAAGCATCACCGATTCCTCCTTTTGCCATAGCCCCCATAATGTCGTCATCGGAAGAAAAACCTTCCAAATACTCAATGGCCTGGTCATATTGCTTAAGGTTCAAGTACGTCATACCAGCGGAGTATTTTGCCAAATTGGCCGCTTTGGTACCACTGTATTCCTCGATAATGTCCAAGAAACCATACTTACCTTGAGCGCCGTTCAAAGCCAAGGTAAACAAAGAATCCTTTTCGGTTTCACTTGCCAACGCTTGGTCAAAGTATTGTTGCGGGTAGAAAAGTTCGTTTGCGGCTGTTGCCTCTTTTGGATTCTGGATGAATTGGTGATAGCCCAAGTAAGCTAAAACACCAACGGCAATCACACCGATTACACCCAAAATATAATTTTGGTTCTTCTGAACCCATGCTTCGGTCTTGGATGCACCTTCGTCCAAAGTATTGAAAACTTCAGCCGTTGTGCTGTCGTGTTCCTCTATCTGAGCTTCTTCCTCTTTATTTTTTGGCTTAAAGCCTCTCTTCTTGTATGTTGCCATCCGTCATTTAATTGGTCGCGCAAAAATAAAGTTTTTATCCAAAACCAAAAGGTAATTTATTCGTTATTTTTGGATTCCCTTTTTTAAAGGGCTGCCTTTTTATTCCAAACCGTTTCTCTGATTTTTATGTTTTTAAGACATTTATCTTTAGTCAATTACAAAAACTTTGATTCCAAAACCTTGGAATTCGACCCTGTCATCAACTGTTTGGTGGGCGATAACGGGGTGGGAAAGACCAATGTTTTGGATTCCATTTACCACTTGTGCTTTGGCAAAAGCTACTTTAATCCCGTGTCCACGCAAAATATAAAACATGGCACCGATTTTTTTGTTGTTGAAGGTGAATTTGAGAAAAACGAAAGAACCGAAAAAATACTCTGCTCTTTTAAAAAAGGCACCAAAAAGGTGATAAAACGCAATGGAAAACCTTACGAAAAGTTTTCCGAGCACATTGGTTTTTTGCCATTAGTGATTATTTCCCCATCTGATCGCGACCTGATTTTGGAAGGCAGCGACACCCGCAGAAAGTTCATGGACGGGGTAATTTCCCAATCGGACAAGGTATATCTTCAAAACCTCATCAAATACAACAAGGTGGTGACACAGCGCAATTCGTTGCTCAAGTATTTTGCCGCAAACCGCACGTTCGACAAAGATACCTTGAGCATTTACAACGAACAGATGAACACCTTGGGCACAGCGATTCATCAAAAAAGAGTAGAATTTATTGAGTCTTTTCTACCCATTTTCATAGAACAGTACCATAACATCTCCGAAAAAGATGAGCAAATCGACCTCTCCTACGAAAGTCAGTTGAGCGATGAAAGTCTCTTAGAACTTTTAAAACAAAATATTGATAAGGACCGGGCCTTGCAATATACCTCGGTAGGTGTCCACAAGGACGACCTTAGTTTTACCATTGCAGGCCACCCAATTAAAAAATTCGGGAGCCAAGGCCAACAAAAGTCATTTTTGATTGCATTGAAGCTGGCACAGTTTCACTTTATTAAACAATTAGCAGACACTACACCCATTCTTTTATTGGATGATATTTTTGACAAGTTGGACGAAAACAGGGTGTCACACATCGTTGGACTGGTCAAGGATGAAAATTTTGGTCAGATTTTTATCAGTGACACACATGCGGACCGCACCGAAAATGTGGTAAAGAACATTCATCAGAGTTATAAAATATTTACCTTGTAGCATCATGAAACGCATACTTCCCTTTTTATTGATTTTACTGTTCTGGAGCTGTAATGATTCATCCATAAATAAAGAAGATTTACATTACCTGAACGGTTATTGGGAAATTTCAGAAGTTGAGTTTCCTGACGGTTCCATCAAAGAATACGGAATGAACACAAATATCGATTTCATTCAATTGAAAGAAGACAAGGGGTATCGAAAAAAGATGAAACCCCAGTTTGATGGCACCTACGACACCTCAAAAGATGTGGAAAGTTTTGAAGTATCGGACATCAACGAAACCTTCACCCTTCGTTATAAAAATGAGTTCAGTGAATGGGAAGAAAAACTGGTGGAGTTGGATTCGGTTTCATTTTCGGTCACCAACCAAGAAGGTATAACTTATAAGTACAAACGTTTTGAACCCATAAAAATCCCCCAGTAATGGCCAAAAGACATAGTTCCCATATTCCATTGAGCGAAGCGCTTAGCGAGTTCATCCAAGAAAACAAACTCCAAAAGGGCATGGACAAAGTGGATGCCAGGGAGGCCTGGGCAACATTAATGGGCAATGGGGTAAACAACTACACAACAGCTGTTGAACTGAAAAACGATACACTCTACATATCGCTCACCTCTTCTGTATTACGCGAGGAATTGAGTTTGGGAAAAACCAAGATCATTAAAATGCTCAATGAGGAATTGGGCAAGGAACTGGTGAAAAAATTGGTGTTGCGATAATCCAAAAGGCCATAAAAAAAGCCACCCGAAAAGGTGGCTTCAATAAAATTATCTTGTAAATCGATTAGTAGGTTTCCCTTCCTGAAAAGTGGAAAGCACCTTCGATAGCAGCATTTTCATCGCTATCGGAACCGTGAACCGCATTTTCACCAATACTGGCAGCATACAATTTTCTAATGGTTCCTTCAGCAGCTTCTTCTGGATTGGTTGCACCGATCAAAGCACGGAAATCATCCACGGCATTGTCTTTTTCCAAAATGGCAGCAACAATCGGTCCTCTTGTCATAAACTCCACCAATTCGCCAAAAAACGGACGCTCTTTGTGGATGGCATAGAATATTTCGGCATCCCTAGTGCTCAATTGTGTGTACTTCATGGCCACAATCCTAAATCCAGCAGCCGTAATTTTATCCAAAATTGCCCCGATGTACCCGTTTTCAACGGCATCAGGCTTAATCATGGTAAACGTTCTATTTCCAGTCATTTTTTAAATTTTGCGCAAACTTAAGCTTTTTCGACCAAGGTACAAGGCTCAATAGCTTTGTTTTAACTCTTGAAGAACAGTACCATTGTCCCCCATAATTTTGAATTCGGCCCTTTTCTCTTCAATATTCAGGTTGATGATTCCATAACTTTTATCGGAAACCACCTCCCCTACGCGGTGTTGATTAGGCTCTCCGCTAAAGCTGAAATACGAATGGGTCAGCCCACTACTGGTAAAGTCCACCAATGGATAGGATAGGCCGTCAACATCAGCTCTGGAGAACTCGGAAATATGTCGGTCGCCCGATAAAATAATCACTCCCTTTGCTCCTGATTGCTTGATAATGTTTTCCAATTTCTCCACCTCCAATGGAAAATTGCCCCAAGTTTCAAAACCATGTTCGCCCGAAAGCACTTGAATGCTGGACATAATCAGGTTGAAATCTGCATCCGATTCTTTAAGTTCTTTCCCCAACCATTCCCATTGAGCATTCCCAAGTATTGTAGCCGTGGAATCCATTGTTGGTTTGTATCTCCTATTTGAATCTTCATCTTTAATCAGCTCACTTCTAAAATAGCGCGTATCCAGTACAATCACTTTTACCTTGCCCGCTGGCACTTCGTAATCATGGGAGGTATAAACACCTTCTTGGTTTCTTCGCTCACTATCCTCTGGCACTCCCATAAAATCCAAAAACACCTGCTGGCTTTCTGCCTTTATCGCAAAATCGGACCCTCCGTCATTCACACCAAAATCGTGATCGTCCCAAGTACCGATAATCGGAACTTCTTTTCTCAACTTCGCATATCCTGCCACGGTATCCTGCATCGCATAGATAGTGCGTAATCGCTCAACATCGTCCGTGTCCGCGTAAACGATGTCCCCACCCCAAATCCAAACATCCGGATACTCGGACAAAATATCATCCCAAAATGGATTAGGTTCTTGTGACATATTGCAGGAGCCAAAGGCAACCACAAAATCAGGTGCAGGCTGCTTTTGGGACTCAGTTGTTTGCTCCGCCTTCTTTTTACAGGAAATAAACAAAACCAATGCCGCTAAAATTAGGTATGATTGCTTCATGATATGATTTTACAGAATCAAAAATACGGATAAACCAAGTTACCTCTATATTATATTATTGTATATTTGGCCGCATGAATTCAGCGGATATCACGACAGTAAAGTCGATTCTTTCCCAACCTCAAAAGATAGCGATCATACCCCACAGAAATCCTGACGGAGATGCCATCGGGTCCTGCTTGGCACTATATGGATTTTTAAAGAAAAAGGGGCATACCGTACATGTGGTCGCTCCAAATGACTATCCAAAATTCCTTAAATGGATGCCGGAGAACGATACCGTTATCAATTTTGAGAGGGAAAATCCAAAGGCAAAAGAAGTTATCAATGAAGCTTCTGTAATTTTTACCTTGGATTTTAACGACCTTTCCCGTGTTGGGCAAATGGAACAGGTCTTGAAAGAGGCGAGCGCCGATTTTATAATGATAGACCACCACCAACAACCGAGCGATTATGCAATGGTGACCTATTCCGATGTGACCATGAGCTCTACCTGCGAGATGGTATACAACTTTATTGATTTTTTAGGTGAAACCGACCAAATTGATGCCGATATGGCCACAAACCTGTACACGGGCATTATGACGGACACAGGTTCCTTTAAGTACCGTTCCACATCCAGCAAAACGCACCGCGTAGTGGCCGAACTTATTGACAAAGGAGCTGACAATATGGCGATTCACCAAGAGGTTTTTGACACCAATTCTCCCTCTCGTCTACATTTGCTAGGCGTGGCACTAAGCAACATGGTGATTCTGCCCGAATATAGAACCGCTTACATTACCCTAACCCAAGACGAGCTGGACCAGTACGACTTTAAAAAAGGTGATACAGAAGGTTTTGTAAATTACGGCCTAACTTTGGAAGGGATTATTTTCGCTCTTATTTTTATCGAAAACCGGGAAGAGGGCATTATTAAAATTTCCTTGCGTTCCATAGGGGATTTTTCTGTTAACGAATTTGCAAGAGCTCATTTTAATGGAGGCGGACATACCAATGCGGCAGGAGGAAGAAGCGAAACCAGTATGGACGAGACCATTTCCAGATTCAACGATATTTTAAAAACGTATAAAGACAAATTGAATCCATGAGATTTTTTCTAGCCGTTCTGTTGGTTATATCTGTTGCAAGTTGTGGGGGTCCGGAACCGAGAAGACCTGTAGAGGTTAAATCCGGTAGTTTCTTCAAGGAATCCATTGAGCGCACCAAAAAATTATTGGCCGAGGAAGAAAAAGCAATTCAGGAAATCATTTCCAAGGATACAGTCCACGAGTATATGTCGAACCCAAATGGGTTTTGGTATTATTACGAGACCAAGAACGACACTGCCACCTATCAATTAAAGTCGGGCGACCAGATTTTGTTTTCTTATAATTTGATGAACTTGGAAGGTGACACCATTTATACAGTAGAAGAAATCGGGCCTAAATCTCATGTTATCGACAAACAGCAGCTGTTTCCAGGTCTTCAAAACGCCGTGAAGCTGTTAAAAATAAATGAGAAGGCCACATTTTTGTTCCCTTCCCCCCTAGCTTTTGGCTATCAAGGCGACAATAAGGCCATTGGACCAAAAACACCACTTAAATCATCTGTAGAATTACATACAATCATTATAGACAACGACAGTTTAAACTAAATTCATTAACCATGAAGAAATTATTTTACATTATACCATTATTCCTCCTCGTTATCATGGGGTGCAAATCGAGCAAATATGCCGATTTGGGCGATGGTATCTTTGCTGATATCCAAACCACTAAAGGTGATATCATCATTCAGCTTGAATACAAAAAAACACCTGTTACAGTGGCCAACTTTGTATCCTTGGCAGAAGGAAAAAATCCATTTGTAAACGATGAGTATAAGGATAAAAAATTCTATGATGGAATTGTTTTTCATAGGGTCATTAAAGATTTTATGATTCAAGGAGGAGACCCAACCGGAAGTGGAAGCGGAAATATTGGATACACGTTCAAAGATGAATTCAATGATTCCTTGAGACACTCCAAAAAAGGTATCCTTTCCATGGCCAACAGGGGTCCTAAAACCAATAGCAGTCAATTTTTCATCACCCACAAGGCCACGCCTTGGTTGGACGACAAGCACACCGTTTTTGGTGAAGTAGTTGCGGGAATGGACGTTGTGGACACAATTGCTAGCGTTGAAACCGGCGCTCAGGACAGACCAAAAACAGACGTTGTGATGAATCACGTAGAAATTGTGCGTAACGGCAAGGATGCCAAACAATTTGACGCTGTTAAAATAATGAGCGACTACTTTGAAGAAGCAAAACTAGAGGAAGCCGCATTCAAAAAAATGAAGGAAGATTTGGCCGCCCAATTTGCTGAGCAAATCGACCAGGCCGAGGAAACTCCAAGTGGATTACGAATTTTAACCTTGAAGGAAGGTGATGGCGAGCAGCCTAAAGTAGGTCAAAAAGTATTGGTAAACTATGCAGGTTGGTTATTCAACGCAGATTTGTTCGACAGCAATATTCAAGAAATTGCTGAACAATTCAACCAACTGAACCCTGGTAGGAGAGATCAGGGCGGATATCGTCCATTTCCTATGGACTACAGCCCAGATGCCCAATTGGCTGCAGGCTTCCGTGAAGGATTGTTGACCATGAAAGTTGGGGATAAAGTTCGTTTGTTCATCCCTCCACATTTAGGGTATGGCGACAACGATTACGGTCCTATCCCTGGTGGTTCGACCTTAGTTTTTGATATAGAAATAGTTGGAATCCAATAATAAAATTCCAAAAGCATAACTTAAAAAAAGCCGTACTTTTCCGTGCGGCTTTTTTATTTGCCGTAAAAACAAACTGCTCAATTTTGATGAGACAAAAAACCAAGACAATTATTGCGATTGCACTCCCAGTTCAAATCATTTTGGTCAAATGGATAGGTAGTTATCCCAACATTGTTGAAGCGTATTACAGTAATGGAATATATCCCTACATCTCAAGTTTTCTAAGAATACTTTTTGGCTGGATTCCATTTTCATTTGGGGACATACTCTATACCTTAATTGTACTGGTGGCCATCCGGTATATCTATAAAAACTGGAGAAGCATCAAGCAAAGACCTCTTTTTTTCCTAAAGGATATTGTCGTCTCACTTTCCGTAGTATTCTTTCTTTTTCATCTGCTTTGGGGCATGAACTACCACCGCCAACCCATCACTTGGAAGCTCAACCTTGAACATGAATATACGGTCGACGAACTGGTTGAACTGACACGGTTCATTGTAAAACAAACGAATCAATATCAAATGGAACTTACCGGAGATACCATCTCTCCTGTCCATATCCCCTACTCAAAAAAGGAAATCTTTGCCAAAACCGAAGAAGCCTATGTCAACTTTGCAGAGCAATATCCCGATTTCGGATATCAACATCTCAGTCTAAAATCATCCATTTATAGCATACCCTTAACTTTTATGGGATATGGCGGCTACCTGAACCCTTTTACCAATGAGGCACAAGTGAATGGCGCTACCCCAAAATTTAGACTGCCCACCGTAAGCTGTCACGAAGTAGGCCATCAACTAGGGTACTCAGCTGAGGGAGCCACTAATTTTATTGGCTATTTGGTCACATCACAGAGCAATGACACCTACTTTAAATACTCTGCTTATAACCACGCCCTAGGATACTGCCTTACCGACCTTTTTCATAAGGATGAAGAAAAGTATAATGAGATTGTGGGCACCATCAACATGGGGGTAAAAGAAAATTTTAATGAATTACGCGAGTTTTGGAAAAAATATGAGAATCCTATGGAACCCATATTCAAATCCGTGTTCAACACTTTTTTAAAGGCGAACAACCAAAAAGATGGCATCAAAAGTTACAATGCGGTCGTAGGTCTTATTATCAACTACAGAAAACAACAAATCGGTATTCAATAAGACTTGTAGAGTCCTTGAAGTTGCGTTATATTTAAACCGACTAATTCAATTCAAACCTTATGAAACTTAAACTTTTAGCGCTGCTATTCTTTGTAGGCAGCGTTTCTTTGTTTGCACAGGATTACTTTCCAATCAATGACGGTGTAAAGGCAAAGAAAAACAACAATTACACGGCATTTACCAATGCCAAGATCTATGTAACCCCGACCCAAGTTATCAACAAGGGTACTTTGCTGATCCAGAATGGTAAAGTAGTACAAGTTGGTAAATCCGTAAACATCCCAAAAAATGCAGTGGTCGAGGATATGAGCGGTAAGTCCATTTACCCCTCGTTTATCGATGTGCTTTCCGGTTTTGGGGTAAAACTTCCCAAAGAAGCCAGTGGCGGCGGAAGGTCTGCACAATATGGCCCATCCAGGGAAGGGTTTTATTGGAACGACCACATTATGCCGGAAAACGATGCCATCAGCAGTTTTGAGTATGATAAAAAACAGGCCGAGGAGTTGAGAAATGCCGGTTTTGGAACCATCAATGCCCATATTGAAGATGGTATTGCCAGAGGAACAGGAGTTTTGGTCGCTCTGAACGACGAAGCTTCCGAAGCCCAACGTATCCTTTCCGATAAATCGGCACAATACTTTTCTTTTGAGAAAAGCCAAGCATCCAGACAATCATACCCAGGTTCATTGATGGGCGCAATGGCCCTAATGAGACAGGTATATTATGATATGGATTGGTACAGCAAGGGCAATGTGGACACCAAAGATCGTTCTTTGGAAGCACTTATTGCCAATAAAGGACTAACCCAGATTTATGTTGCCGGTGATAATGGCAACGTATTGAGAGCCGATAAAATCGGTGACCTTTTTGGAATACAGTACACCATTTTAGGCGGTGGTGATGAATACGAGCGCATCGAGGAAATCAAAGCCACTAATGCCAAATTGATTCTACCCGTTGATTTCCCGGATGCGTTTGACGTATCTAACCCTTATCAAGCAAAATATATTGCTTTAAAAGATATGAGACATTGGAACTTGGCACCCTCCAACCCAAAAGTATTGGCGGACAACGGAGTCGAGTTTTCCATCACCCTGCACGGACTCAAGTCTCCAAAAGATTTAAAAGACAAAATAATGAAGGCTATTACTTATGGTCTTCCAGAAACCAAAGCACTAGAGGCCCTTACCACAATCCCTGCTTCAATATTGGGTAAATCCAATGAAATAGGGTCCTTGCAACCTGGTAGCCAAGCCAATTTCCTGATTACCTCTGGCGATATTTTCGACAAAGGGACTACTCTTTATGAGAACTGGGTACAAGGAACCAAGAATATTGTGGAGAGCATGGACGTAATCGATATTAGAGGTGATTACGACCTTACAGTTAACGGAAGTACATATAAAGTTTCCTTGACTGGCGATGCCGATAAACCAAAGGCTGAAATCAAAAAAGGAGAAGAGAAGGTTGATTCCAAAATCGACTATTCCGCCGACTGGCTAAATATATCCTTTAGTGATGACAATATCGGTTCTTACCGATGGGTAGCACAGGTTATGCCTGGCAACAACAGCATAAAAGGCACCATAGTCCTTCCCAATGGAGATGAAACTACCGCTACAATGACCAAGACATCTCCTTTTGAAGAAAAAGCAGAAGAAGATGAAACCGCAGAAAAGCCACAGCTTATGGCCGTTACCTATCCAAATGTAGGATATGGTTTTAAAGAAAAACCCAAACAGGAAAGTATTTTGTTCAAAAACGCCACAGTCTGGACCGGGGAGAGCATTTTGGAAAATACAGATGTGCTGATCAAAAACGGGGAAATTTCCAAAGTTGGAAAAGACCTAAGAGCTGGAGGAGCCACAGTTGTTGATGCTACAGGTAAGCACTTAACGGCTGGAATTATTGACGAGCACACCCACATTGCAGCATTGGCCATTAACGAAGGGGGACACAATTCATCTGCCGAAGTACGTATGGAAGACGTAATCGACCCCAAAGACGTTGCCATTTACCGCGATTTGGCGGGAGGTGTTACCACTGCCCAGTTGTTGCACGGTTCAGCCAACCCGATTGGTGGGCAATCCGCCATTATACGAATGAAATGGGGAGAAAGTGCCGAGGATATGGTATTTGACAACTCACCCAAGTTCATCAAGTTTGCTTTGGGAGAAAATGTAAAGCAGTCCAACTGGGGCAGCTACTCACGTTTCCCACAGACAAGAATGGGAGTTGAACAGGTGTATACCGACTACTTCCAACGCGCCAAGGAATATGATGAAAAGAAAAAGAGCGGAGAGCCTTATCGCCATGATGAGGAAATGGAGACCTTGGCCGAAATATTGAACGGAGAGCGTTTCATTTCTTGTCATTCCTATGTACAGAGCGAAATCAACATGATGATGAAAGTCGCAGAAAAGTTTGGTTTCCGAGTGAACACCTTCACACACATTTTGGAAGGTTACAAAGTAGCCGACAAAATGGCCGAGCATGGAGTTGGTGGAGGTACATTTAGTGACTGGTGGGCCTACAAATACGAAGTGAACGACGCCATTCCCTACAATGCTGCCATCATGACAAGCCAAGGTGTGACGGTTGCCATCAACAGCGATGATGCCGAAATGTCCAGAAGATTGAACCAAGAAGCGGGCAAGACCGTCAAATATGGAGGGATGTCAGAAATTGAAGCTTGGAAAATGGTCACGCTGAACCCAGCCAAACTACTTCACTTGGACGACCGCGTAGGAAGTATCGAGGAAGGCAAGGATGCCGATGTTGTGCTATGGAGCGATCATCCATTATCCGTTTATGCAAAAGCTGAGAAAACTTTGATTGAAGGAAAAGTATATTTTGACTTGGAAAAGGACAAAAAACTAAGAGAATCCATCAAAAAGGAACGTAACCAGTTGATTGGAATGATGCTGAACGAGAACAAAAAAGGAGGAAAGTCCAGAACTCCTGTGCAGAGCAAGAAAGAAGAATTTAATTGTGACACCCTTTAAAAAATAGACCATGAAAAAAATATTTTTAATCATAGCAATTGTTTTTGGGGTTTCATTGAACGCACAGCAGACCCCTGCCCCGCCTCAATCCGAACAAATTGCCATTATTGGTGCCACAGCCCATATTGGCAATGGAGAGGTGATAGAGAACTGTACCATCATTTTTAAGGATGGAAAAATTACCGCTATCGGTTCAGGTTTGATGGCCCCGACCATTGGGACCATGATCAATGCCGAAGGCAAACACGTGTATCCAGGTTTCATCGCACCATCCAAATCACTTGGTTTGGTAGAGGTCGATGCCGTTAGGGCCAGTGACGACCAAGACGAAATCGGAGAAATGATTCCACATGTACGCAGTTTAATCGCATACAATGCAGAATCCAAAGTTGTTGAAAGTATGCGCCCCAACGGCGTACTTATCGGACAGGTAACCCCTGTTGGAGGCACCATTTCCGGAACTTCAAGTATTGTTCAGTTCGATGCTTGGAACTGGGAAGACGCAGCAGTCAAAACAGATGATGGCATCCACATGAACTGGCCTAACTTTTTTAGAAGAGGCCGTTGGTGGGCTGGTGAAGAAAGAGGTTTCATTCCAAACAAAGAGTATGGCAAAGAAATGGCCGACATTGAAATGTTCTTCCAAAATTCCATTGCCTACGGAAAAGCCAGTGAGGATGAAAAGAACTTGCCATTTGCCGCTATGCAGGGCTTGTTCGATGGTTCCCAGCGTCTCTACATCCATGCAGATGGTGAAAAAGAAATGACCGATGCCGTGACAATGGCCAAGGAAATGGGTGTTAAAAACGTAGTGATTGTGGGTGGATATAGAGCCAATAAAATTGTAGACCTTCTGAAAGAACATAATATTCCTGTTTTGGTCGAGCGCACACATGCATTGCCAAGTTTTGAAGACGATGATTACGATATCACCTATAAATTGCCAAAATTATTGGTAGATGCCGGCCTTTTGGTTGGGTTGCAAAATGAAGATGCCGCCAATTTCCAAGTGAGGAACCTTGCCTTTTATGCAGGACAAACCGTAGCCCAAGGATTGGATAAAGAGACCGCCCTTCAATTGATAACCGGAAATACGGCCAAAATTCTTGGAATTGATGATATGTACGGAACCTTGGAAGAAGGTAAAAGCGCAACACTGTTCATCTCCGAAGGTGACGCCTTGGACATGAGGACCAACAAACTTACCAAAGCCTACATCGATGGCAGGGACGTTTCATTGGAAACCCACCAGACCGAACTTTGGAAACGGTATATGGGCAAATACGAAAGAGAAAAGGAAGGACAATAGATTTTTCCAAATAAAAAAAGGCGCTCAATTGAGCACTAGTGGTCGGAAGAAATTCCGGCCACTTTAAGTTT
>NZ_JAHZSV010000032.1 GCF_019457905.1 Flagellimonas abyssi
CTGTCGTAAAACGCCTTGTATTGTTTTAGTACTTCTTCTCGCTCGGGAGTGCCCGGAGCGTAGCTTTTGACCGGCTCATTAATAGCGGTCGGAACATGAAAAAATCCTTTTCCCATACTTGATTAAATTAATTTTTAAATATTTATTTCACAGTTGTAGCAAAGTTACTAAAAGGGATATGCATTTTAAACTTTATCGAGGGCCAATTGAAGGTCAAAGTCTTTATTTTTAGCGGAAAATCAGAGATGAAATGAATTTATTTTGTAATTTGTTGGTGTAATAAATTATGACAGTAAAAACCATTTAATTGATTGGCCTCAATTGGTTTTTTTCGGTCAGGGTAAATCGAAATCAAACTAAATATGACACTACAGAAAAACACCACCTAAGAATAGTCTTTTACTTAGGGTATTCAAAATTTAAAAAATAAAGGTTTAGATATCATAATACTTATGTGTTGATGAATCATTACCTAGTGCTTTGTACCGCTGGATTGTATCAATTTTGCAATGCACAGGTTCGGCAACTGGTAACTTGTGAAAATCTTAAAAAACCAACCAAAATTCAACCTTATCAAATGAAAAATCAATTTTTGATATTGCTCTGTATGGCAATATTCTTTTCGTCCTATGGACAACGAAAAAAGCCGGACAGCGGTATAAATGAGCGGCTCTACGAGTCGATGGAATATAGAAATATTGGACCCTTCCGTGGAGGAAGGGCAACAACGATAGAAGGTATTCCCGACGATATCTTCACCTATTACATGGGGGCCACTGGAGGGGGTGTATGGAAAACCGAGGATGGTGGCGAAACTTGGGGGAATATCTCCGATGGTTATTTTAACACCACGGGAATCGGGGATATTACCGTAGCCCCATCAGACCATAATATTATTTATGTGGGAACAGGGGAATCGTGTATTCGTGGTGTAAAAACATCTCATGGAGATGGTATGTACAAATCCTTGGACGCGGGAAAAACGTGGGAACATATTGGCCTCAAAGAGACACGACACATTGGTGAAGTTTATGTTCATCCTACCAATCCGAACAAAGTTTATGTCGCGGCACAAGGTAATCCATGGGGAACGGATGAACATCGGGGATTGTACCTATCAGAAGATGGTGGGAAGTCCTGGGAAAAAATTCTATATGTTGATGATCATTCAGGAATCGTGGATATGACGGTTAGTGAATCCGACCCTAATTTTATGATGGTAACCTCTTGGGATTTTCAAAGAAAACCCTGGGTTGTGCAGAGTGGTGGCCCTGGAAGTAAGGTTTTCAAGACCACAGATGGTGGTAAAACCTGGAAGGAAATCAACAAGGGTCTTCCAAAGCTCAAGGGAAAAATGGGCATCGATATTAGTCCGGTCAATCCAAACGTGGTATATATGGCCATTGAGGCAAAGGAGAGAGAAGGAGGGGTGTATCGCTCCAATGATGCAGGTGAAACATTTTCTCAAACCACTAATGATGCGACAACCTATGCCAGGGCATGGTACTACATGCACATTATTGCGGACCCCAATGATGAAGACGAGCTGTGGGTAATGAACAGTCATGCCATGAAATCCATTGATGGCGGCAAAACCTTTACCGGTAATCCGGGGAGCCATGTGGACCATCACGATATGTGGATCAACCCAAATAATAGTGCCATTATGGCCAATGCGAATGATGGAGGTGCTTCCATCACCTATAACGGAGGTAAGACTTGGTCCACCATTATGAATCAACCCACAGGACAGTTTTACAGGGCAATAACCGATAATGGTTACCCCTACAGAGTGTATTCCGGCCAGCAGGACAACAGTACCATCGCGATAGATAGCCGAGTTATGGACAATGGTATAGGGGAAATGCACTGGGATATCATGCGTGCAGGGGAGTCCTCTACCGTAGCTGTGGATCCAAACAACCCAAGATATGTATACTCCACCTATTTTGCCAGCAATTTTGTGGAATGGGACCGTGATATCGATAATACAAGAATGGTTCGCCCATACCCCGAAAGAATTAGTGGGGAACAACCAAAAAACCTAAAGTTAAGGGCCAATTGGAACGGACCGGTAATGGTGTCGCCACATAACCCTAACGTAATTTATTACGGTTCGCAATATGTAATGAAGTCGACGGATAGGGGAGTTACATGGAAAACCATGAGTGAAGACCTTACCAGGAACAACAAGGACCATCAAGGAAAAGGTGGTATTCCAATTTCCAACGAACAGATTACTGCCGAGAGCTATAACAATATTTTCAATATTGAAGAATCTCCGGTTGAGGAAGGGGTGGTCTGGGCAGGTTCAGATTGTGGTTTGGTACACGTAACCCAAGATGGTGGTGAAACATGGACCAATGTGACACCTAAAGGTTTGGAGGAAGGAATCATAAATGTAGTGGAACCCTCCCCACACGATGCCGGCACAGCATATTTTGCCATGGCTGGATACAAAATGAACAATTTTACCCCACAGATATATAAAACTACCGACTACGGGGCATCTTGGGAAAAAATTGTAACTGGGATTCCGGACAACACCTTTGCAAGGACGGTTCGTGAGGATCCGGATAGAAAAGGATTGTTGTACGCTGGTACGGAAACGGGAATGTTCGTTTCTTTTGATGATGGTAAACAATGGCATTCGCTACAGAACAATCTTCCAGAAGTACCCATTACTGATTTAAGGGTGCAGCGTAAAGATTTGGTAGTGACCACACAAGGTAGGGCCATCTGGATTTTGGATGATCTTACTCCCTTGCATCAAATTTCCGATGAAGTGGCAAAATCTGATTACTTTTTGTACCAACCCAATGATACCCATGCGGAATTATCGATTGCCTATAGTTCCGATGGCAGTGGTCAAAACCCTCCAAAAGGAGTTCAAATCCATTACGTGAACAACAAAGAAGTTTCTGCGGATACAAAAATGTCCTTGGAGATACTGGACAGCGAAGGCGAGGTAATCCATGCTGAATTCACCAATGTTGCAAGAACTGAATGTGATAGCCTGATTAAGCCACAATTAAAAAAGTCAATCGGAACACACCGATATAAGTGGAACATGCGGGAAGGAATGTTCGATTGCCTAACGGAGCTTTATACCACCAATCGAGATTTAAGTGCTTATGACGCCGCTCCCGGTGATTATAAAGTAAGATTGACCATCGGTGATGTTGTTATTACCCAAGATTTTGCCATCACTATTGACCCACGAATAAAGATGAGCGTCGATAATGTGGAAGAAGCATATGTGGAACGCGACGGAATTTTCAAATCGATTTATAGTGCAGGTACCGAAATGACCCAAGGGGTAAGGGACCTAAGAAAAGTAAAGCAACAGTTGAAATTTGTAATGGAAGAATCAGATTCACCGGAATTAAATGCCAAAGGAAAACTGCTTGAAGAGCGTATAGATGATTGGATAGCAAAAATCTTGCAGAAAGAAATGCGAACCTATCAAAGTAATTATATGTTCGAGGCCAGATTGTTGATCAAATACAAAGACTTTTTAAACCGTATTGGGAAAGGAAATCTACCGGTTACCCAAGGGGTTAGAGAGGTGACCAAGGATTATCTTGATCAATGGAACAAATTAAAAACCGATTTACAATTCATAAAGAGCAAAGAAATTACTGAATTCAACCAGCTTATTGTGAATACGAAGCTACCCCAGATTTACACCCCTTAATCATTTTTTGCTTCATAGTTGTGTGTTTAGTAGAGAAGGCCCTTTTGTTGGGCCTTCTTTTTTGTTTTGTATACATTCTGGTGATTGGTTGGGATAAAATGGAATGTTTTGGTGAGGTTATTAAACCAGTTTAAGTGAAATCTGTTGCGATAACCGTAATTTTGAATAAAAGGCATTGGAATGAAAAATAAGCAAAAAGTTGTAGTCGTAGGAGGTGGGTTTGCCGGATTGGAATTTATTAGAAAGTTGGGCAACTCAAAAATATACGACGTTGTTTTGGTGGATGTGAACAACTATAATTTTTTTCCTCCATTGATTTATCAAGTATCAACAGGTTTCATGGAACCTTCAGCAATAAGTTATCCCTTTCGGAGAATCCTTCGAGATAAAAAAAGTGTGCGTTTTCGATTGGGCAGTTTGGAAAAAGTGGTGCCTTTGGAGAACAAAATAATCTTGAGCAATGGCGAGTTGCATTATGATATTCTGGTGATGGCCACAGGAGCGGAAAGCAATTTCTTTGGAAACAAGAATATCGAAAAATATAGTCTTCCTATGAAGACCATTAGCGATGCATTATCCTTACGGAATACAATCTTGACTCGGTTAGATCGTGCCACCCGTTTGCAGAAAGCAGAGGAACGTAAACGATTGTTGACCTTTGTAATTGCCGGTGCAGGCCCTACTGGTGTTGAGTTATCTGGAATTTTGGCTGAAATGAGCTCTTCAATCCTAAAAAAAGACTATCCTGAACTAGATTGGGAAGATCTAGGAGGTATTTATTTGATCGATGGTCAAAAAGCAGTGTTGTCGGCCATGTCCACCAAATCACAGAAATACACGCACAAAAAGCTTGAGCAATATGGAGTTAAAATTAAATTGAACACCTTCGTAAAAGACTTTGACAATGAAAAAGTATTGTTGTCCGACGATACAGAAATCTTTACCAAGAACCTGATTTGGGCCGCAGGAGTCTCCGCAAAGACTTTTGAAGGATTCCACAAAGAAAGCTATGGCAAAGGCAATCGTTTAAAAACAAATGGGTACAATCTGGTTGAGGGATATACAAACGTTTATGCTTTGGGAGATTGTGCGCTAGTATTGGGCGACGAGACATTTCCCAATGGACATCCGCAATTGGCGCAACCAGCAATACAACAGGCCGAAAACTTGGCCAAGAACTTGGAAAGGAAAGATGGGAGTTGGCAGAATTTCACCTATAAGGACAAAGGGTCTTTGGCCATTATAGGCAGGAACAAGGCCGTTTTGGATATTCCCGGGCAAAATTATTCTGTTAAGGGATTTTTGGCTTGGCTTATTTGGATATTTGTCCATATCATGGGCTTGGTCAATTTTAAGAACCGAATGCGTGCGTTTGTTGACTGGATCGGATATTATATTCACAGGGATCAATACTTCAGAATGATCATTAAACCTAAGGAGCGGGAAGTCTAAAAGCTTCATAGAAGCTGAAATGCTTCTGTTTCGCGACCAAGTAAAAGGATCTTTTAAATAAAGGATTTTCATTGTTTCCGTGACAGTATCGGTGTTTGGAGTAGTATTTCGGTCAAAACTTTAACCGAACGAACCAAACTTATCGAAAGAACAATCTTAAATTTATGTGTAAAGTACTTCAAATAAAAGTTCACATGAAAAATGTTCTAAAAGTTACGATATGGTCTATAGTTTTTGTTTTGATGTTGGGAATGCAGCAATCCTGTGGTTTGGATGATGGGACGGACCCAACTATAGAGGGGCCTGAAGGTTCTGAACAGGGAAATGATGATGACGATGGTGATGATGAGGAGCCGGAAGCTCCAGAGGAAGCCCTGGACCCTGTAGAAACAAATGAGCCGAACACGGATTATTCACCGGCCTTCGAAGGACAAACAAGAATAAATGGTGTTCAAACGGAAACAGCATATACCACCACCGTTTTTGCCACAGGGTTATCCAGCCCTTGGGGTATGGCGCATCTTCCGGATGGTAGAATTTTAGTGACCGAAAAAGCAGGTGTCATGAAGTTGGTGTCCACTTCTGGAACAGTGAGCGGCCCGATTACCGGTGTTCCTGCCGTGAACAGTTCGGGTCAGGGTGGTCTCTTGGATGTAGCCGTAGACCCAAATTTTGAAGAAAACAAAATGGTATACTGGTCATTTTCGCAAGATGGTCCCGATGGTACCGCAACCGCCGTAGCTAAGGGAAGATTGTCGGATAGCGAGGATGAACTGGAGAATGTCGAAGTCATCTACACGGCGATTCCCGAATTTAACAGTACCGCCCATTACGGTTCTCGTTTGGCGTGGGACGGACAAGGAAATTTGTTCGTAAGCACCGGCGACAGGTCAAGTACGGTCACTAGACCAGAAGCACAAGAATTGGATGCTGCATTGGGCAAGGTATTGCGAATTACTACCGATGGTGATTCTGTGGCAGACAATCCGTATGTGGGCGAAATAGGGATATTGCCGGAAATTTATTCCTACGGACACCGCAATGTGCAAGGTCTGGCTATTCATCCGGTAACAGGAGATCTTTGGGAATCCGAGCTCGGACCAAGAGGAGGGGATGAGATTAATCTCATTAAATCTGGAGCTGATTATGGTTGGCCAACAATTTCTTATGGATTGGAATATAGCGGAGCGGCCATTGGCTCCGGAATCACTCAGCAAAATGGAATGGAACAGCCTGTCTACTATTGGGACCCAGTGGTATCACCAAGCGGAATGGATTTTTATTCCGGTAATGCTGTTCCAGAATGGACGAACAACTTGTTTTTGGCGGCTCTTAGTGGTCAACACATCGTAAGGTTGGTCATAGAAGAAAATGTTGTGGTCGGTGAAGAGCGATTGTTGGTAGACGAGGGTGAACGGTTTAGAGATGTTCTTGACGGTCCTGACGGTGCACTTTATGCATTAACGGATGGAGATAATGCAGTGATTTACCGCATAGGTCTCTGATAAAAAATTGAAGAAAATAAATTGTAAAAAGAAAAGATAAAATGAAAGTAATTATTATAGGAGCAAACGGGAAAGTAGGAAGATTGATAGCGCAAAAAATGAGCGCATCCGATGAATTTGAACCCACCGCTCTTATCCGAAAGAAAGAACAGAAAGCATATTTCGATTCCATAAGAGTTCCTGTGGTTGTTGAGAGTATAGAAAACTCTGAAGAAAATATAGGAGACGCCATAAGGGGTTTTGATGCCGTGGTTTTTTCCGCTGGTTCAGGCGGTGCCACAGGAGCGGATAAAACCATAGAAGTAGACTTGTTTGGTGCAGTAAAAACAATAGAAGCTGCCAAAAAGAATAGCATTTCACGTTTTGTTATGGTAAGTGCCGCACTTTCTGATGACCCTTCAAGCTGGAACTCGGAAGGTATGAAACCCTATTACATTGCCAAACATATGGCAGATAAGGAATTGAAGCGAAGCGGTCTGGACTATACCATTCTTCGTCCGGTATCGTTAACGGATGATGGGGATGCGGGGAAAATAACCATTCAATCCGATCCCCATCAACTCAATAAGGAAATTCCGAGGGCTGCCGTAGCGGAAACGGTTCTTAAGGTTCTTCCTAACGAAAACACCCATTCAAAAATTCTAGAAATGAGCGAGGGCTCTTCAGAAATTGGGGAAGCAATAGCAGAATTTGTTGCCTAGACAATCCGTATGAATCATCGCGCCCCCTGTTGATTCGAGGTTTGATGCTCCTAACTTTTGATTGGATATTAATGAAGCTTTTTAATCGAGGGAGGACATACCCATTGAACTTTGATTTGGGAATACCGGTCCCCGATCATGTAAGCCTTTTGAGCAGTTCCTCTTTACGCCTTATGGCCACTTCTATTTGGCTACCATCAGCAAGGGTAATGTGCCCCCCTTTTCCCTTGCTGTAGGACTCTACAAATTTCAAGTTCACCAAATGTGATTTATGGACTCTGAAAAAGTCAGCGCCTTCAAGCAGTGTTTCAAAAAATTTTATGGTTTTGGAGGCGGTTATTTTTTTTCCAGCCACTGTGTGTATATGCGTGTAGTTGACATCCGATTGAAGCCGAATGATGTCCTTTGCATCTACCATCGTATATCCATCAACAGTTGGAATGGCAATTCTTTTGGATGTTTCGTTACCCTCCCTAAAATTATGGAATAGGATATCTATTTTTTTTGACGTCTCCTTTAAGTCTCTCTGTTGCCTTAGTTTTTGAAGGGAACGTTTTAAGTCATCTTTATCTACAGGCTTTAAAAGATAATCGAGGGCAGAGAATTTAAAGGCTTTTAGGGCATAACTATCATAGGAGGTGGTAAAGATGATTTCAAAATCGATTTTTTTTATTGATGCCAAAAGATCAAAACCAGTCCGGTTTCCCAGTTGAACATCGAGAAAAAGGATATCAGGAGAATTTTCTGCAATAATTTTCCGTGCGTTTTCAACAGTTTTGCAACAAGCAATTATTTCGATATCGGGCGCTTCGGCCCCCAACTGTTTTTGTAAACGGTTGATGCAATGTTGCTCATCATCCACAATAATGGCCTCTAACATATCTTTTTAAAATTGGAGCTCTAAAGGAAGTTTTATTTCCACACGGAAACCTTCTGCTTTGTCCATTAGTTCTATAGAGCCTTTAGTGTTCTTTAAATGATTTATTATATCAATCCTACTGCTTGTGATCTTGATTCCGTAGGAGTCTTTTGTCTTTTTCTCTTCCCTATTTTGTACAGATCTTCCGACCCCATCATCTTCCACTATGTATTTTAACATTGTCCCGTCTTTTGCGATTCTAATATCAATATTTCCCCCTCCTTTTTTAGGGGCAATGCCGTGCCAGATGCTATTTTCAATAAAGGGTTGTAAAATGAGCGGGGGAACTAGGACATTGTCCGGTTCCAAACTGTTGTCCATAGAGACATGGTACTTTAACTTATTATCGAACCTTAAGCCTTCGATCTGCATGTAGAGTTTCATTAATTCAATGTCCTCCTCAAGTGTTATCCATTTTTTTTCCGAATTTTCAAGTATGGACCTTGTCAATTTGGAAAACTTGACCAAATAGTCATCTGCCTGCTCAATGTCGTTTTTTGATATAAAATCGCTGATAGAGTTCAAGGAGTTAAAAATAAAATGGGGGTTCATTTGAGAACGGAGCGCCTTCAACTCGGTCTCGGCCACTTTTGCATTGAATTCGGCCAGTTTTCTCTTTTCCAACGCATCCCTTCTCCTTTTGTACAGCAAATATCCCATGATTGAGAAGATTAACAAAAGTATGGCCCCGATCAGGTATCCGTTCTTCACCAGTTGTTGCCTTTTGATTTCCTCCTGCGCCACCGCTTGTTGGCGCTCCATTTTAAACTGCATCTCTTTTCGGGTCAATTCCGATTTTTTTTCCTCGTTCACTACACTGTCCCGTAATTGAACATGTTTTTTGAAGGCATCGAGCGCCTCAGGTAATTTTCTGTTATGCTCATAGACTTCGCTGAGGACTTCCCAAGAGTCGGATTGCCACTCCACGGCATCAATTTCCTTTGAAAGAGCCAATGCTTTATTTGCATTTGTTTCGGCCAGATCATAATCATTGAACAAAAGGTATATCTTACCTATACTGTTCAAAGCTGAGGCCTCAATGTATTTATTGTTCATTTGCTCGGCTAATTCGGCAGCTTCCAAATAAAGGGAAAGCGCTTTTTCGTTTTCATCAAGTTTTTTATAGGCCAGAGCAAGATTGTTTGTGATTGCAGCTATAAATAGATCGTTCTCTTCAATTTTGGACAGGGACAATGCCTTTTCCAAATAGGAAACCCCTTTTTCGAACCTTTCGGTGTCGTTGTAGATTATGGCGATGTTGGAAAGTGCCTTGATCTCATCCGCCCTATTTCCCATTTCCTGTGATGTGGTGAGATAGGAATGATAATTTTCTAAGGCCAGATCATATTCTTTTAGATCTGCGTGTATATTTCCGATGTTGCTCAACAAGCTTGACTGTAGTTGTCGGTCGGTAATTTTGTGACTAAGGGCCAGCGCTTTTTGGTATTCATCGAGAGCTTTGATATTATCTCCAAGAACATAATGTAGGTTGCCCATTTGACGATGGGACAAGGCTTCGCCCAATGTCCAATCGGTTTTTTTGGAAATGGATATTGCCTCTTCCATAAGTGGAATGGCCTCATTGGGGTCGGAATAAGTTAATTTGTTGGCCAGCTCAATTAGTAGTCCTGCCCGGATTGTATCCATTGTGGAATGTCCCTTCAATTCATTTTTTAGAGAATCGACTTCATGTCCTTGTGCTTGAACTCCAAAAGGTATTAAGAGAATAAAGAATAAGAAGAATGCAATTTTGTTTGGTTGATGCATGTAATGAGGTTAGTTGAAATCAAATTTAAGCCATTTGTTACATTAATCCGCTGTTATGCCATGTTTTACGGATATTAAAAAAATGGTAACGGAAAAATTAAAAATATGCACGTTAAATAAATGGTCTTGGCATGGTGACTTGGTTCTATATAGTTTAGAGCTAGCTATATCATCAAACCATTGACTATAATGAAGCATATGTTTTCAATTTTTCTGTACCTCCCCATGATTTTCCTTGTCGTTAGTTGCAGTTCAGATGATGGAAATTCTTCAGAGGAAGGCAATAAGAACGAGGTTCAGGGCACTATACGACTATCGGGAGAGGAAACCCCGCAACTTGGTGAGTCGTTGAAAGTTGGCAATATCGAAGTAGCCAATGCCACTCTTTCCGGTACGGACAAATCGGTAATATTATTGTCCGAGAACATTACTGTAGTTGATAACGAATTTGTGTACAGCGATGATCGGAATGGATTTGTGATTGTAGCAGCGGATTTTTCCGCAGGAGGTTCTCCCGATGTGGACAAGACCGTTTCCATGACCATTGTGAGGAACGGAGAGGAGTTTAGACATGCCTGTACCTCGCCCTATCTCAGTTTTTTTACGGATTGCGGAGAAGGGTTCGCTGTGGATTTTGAAGGAAAAAAGGTCACTTTTGAAAATACGACAGTAATCAATACTGAAGATGAAGCCATACTTACCTTGGATGGTACCGTAACATGGGAGTAAAATTCACACTATTCAGGAGCAGGATGAAATTCATGACGGTTATATGTTTATTCCTGGGTTTGGTGTCCCAAGCTTTTGCACAGACAAAAAGTTCTATTGTTTACGCACCACCTTCTGATGATTTTGTTTCCATCGAGCTCCAAGAATTTAAGGGACTTCCACGGCTGGGCGTTATGGACAACTATGGCGACCGGAATATAAACCCAAGGGGAGGCGTGCGTGTGGGCAGGAACTCGGCACAGCTTGAAAAAAGCAAAATGGTGACCGATGGCAGAAATGCTTTTTCCCTACTGGTCAGTTTAAAATATGTAAAGCCATTTATGAATGATCTGGACAAGCAAAGTTTGACGACAGTAAAAGGCAATATGTCTAAAACAGAGGCTAATTCCGCTTTTTTACAGCGATTTTTATTGAGCCAAGTAGCTCCAAACTTATGCTTGAACGAAGATTGCAGAAATGCAGGCCGCGGCAACAATGAATTTGAGAGACTCCGAAACTACAAGACTTTTATAGACAAATTTTTAGAACCGCTTCTAAAGTGGAGCCAGCAGGTTTTTATGAACGGAGAATGGTTGATCTATCATGTTTCCACTCTTAACATTGGCAGTAATTATGACTTTGATAGGGGAGGTTATTGGGTATATCACTCCTTGGTACTCAATGATATTTTTCCAATGCGGCAAGGTGTGATGAAACAGGTGGTATTTGAACCTTCAAGTTCTTATGAACAAGCACTTGTAAATAAGTTGGAAAACCCTAAGAGCGTTCCGTTTTTTCTACAAATGGAAGCACAAACGGCCGAAGGTTTAAAAAAAGAGGGAAACAATCGATTATATCTGGTCAAAAAAATCAAGTTGAGACCTTTGAATAAAGAGTTGGAAGATTCAATAGGGCCTATCAAGTTCGGATACAGCCATGAAACTCCAGACGTGGAAATTTATACGGACCAAAGATTGACTGAGCATTACAAGACACTTTACATGAACGACCTTATTCTTAAAAATTAATGTATGAAACCACGTATATGGATTGTTTTTTTGCTTTTGATACAAATAGTCGTACACGGACAGTCACAAGAAATAGTGTTTGTGCCACCTTCATTTGATTTTATATCCCTTTCCTTACAGACGCACGAGGGCAAGCTTCGTTTTGGTAATCAAGACGAATACTTCCAGAAGTCGGATGGAACCTATATCAGCTCAAGGGATGATGGTTATTTTGAAATGGACAGACGCTCCAGTCATAACAGGGCAAGCAGGCATGCTTTTGTGGAGCTCCTTAAAATGAGGTTTAAAAAAGAGATGTTCAGTGCGATGGACAGGAACTATTTTACCGAACAAAAGCAAAATATGTACGAAGAGGAAATGAAGTCCCATACCGCCCAATTGCATGTACTGAACCTGGCCAATGCCCTCTGCAACAAAACACAATCCAATCGCTTGTTTTGCAACCCAAAAGAGGAGGACTGTGCCTCTGTTTTTCCAAAAGATGGGTATTATAACGAACCGAGGAACATTAAAGGTTGGGGTGGTAGAAGTGCTTCGGAATTTCAAAAATTAAGGGCATACACCACATTTGTTGAAGAGTTGTTTCCATCCGTGGAACAATGGGCGGATACTTTGTATCCGGATAACACATTGGAAGGGTATTATGTGGTAAAGACGCAATTGGGACAATATGACTTTAAAGCTGGGGGATATTGGCTTCACACCCATCAATTCCATAACCAAGGCTTTTTGTTATCGTGGCATGATCTACAACCCGCCAATTCCTTCGAACGTAAATTAATGCACCCCAATGGTTCCTCCCTATTATTAAAAATGGTACCCGAAAAAGCAGAGGCCTTTTCTGAAAAGAACCAACAAATTTTTCTAACCTTCAAGGTCTCTGTATCCCTAAATGGTTTGGAAAATTATCGAGCCGACCAGCTCAAAACCACCTTTGTCTTGGACAGCCCTATAATTACAATATACTCCGATGACTCCCTCACAAGGAAAGTGGCCGAAATGGATATTGGTTCGGTGGAAATTAAAACAAGATAATTCGCAGATATGAAAGGATTAAGAATACATATGATTCTGGTAATGGGACTTGGTTGCATGATAATGCCCATATCCCTACAAGGTCAGTTTTTAAAAAAGCTGAAGAAAAAGGTAGAGGACAAGATCGTCAATAAAGCCAGTGAAAAAACCGATGAACTTTTAAATGGAGAAGGTGCCGGGAATGATTTGGGCAATGTCAAAAATACCAAGGAGACAGATAACGGCACTATTGGGGATAATGCATCGGCCAATGGCTCAAAGCCCACTATCCAAGACAATAATATTATCACCCATAAAGCCCCGAACAAGGACTTTATTGATATTGTGATACAGTCTCACAAGGGATTGCCCAGATACGGGGACGTCCATTATTTGAGAGGTAAGATGGCATCCACCAATAGCAAAGCCTATAAAGCTTTACTGGAGCTTAAATATATGAAGGAATTATTGGGGCAGATGGACAAATCCAAGTTGACAACGTACAACTATGCGCAAGATGATACAAAGACCAAGTATTCCAATAAAGCACAACACCATTTGTTGATGCTCGGTAAGGATGTGCTTTCCGATAAACGCCTACAAGAATACTTTTGTGATGCCGAGGCCCAAACGCCTTGTAACTTCTACAATACCGCCGGAGAAAGAAGCTTGGTGCCCAGTTGGGGAGGTACAAGAAACAACGAATTTGCCCAAAACCGGAGCTATACGGCATTCATTCAGAACCATCTTGAAGCATTGGAAGCATGGAGCAATACGTTTTTCCCCAATGATGAGCAAATCGCCTATTTTGTTGCGCGGGGCGCGGTCAACGGAAAGTATGATTTTAAGAATAAGGGGTATTGGATACGAAACATATTTTCCATCGGGGGTGATTTTATGTTGCACAATACCAACTTTATGCCCTATACCGAAAATGAGAAAACTTTAAGGCACAGTTCCAAAAGTCTCTTCCTACCGGTAGAACCTTCAAAAGCAAAAGAGTATGCCCTTACCAATGTTTCTCCTGTTTTTGTGGCTTTTAAAGTGAAGGTCTTTCCAAAAATTATTGCACCGGACCAAATACAATGGGAATTCCAATTGGAAGATAGCACTGTGGAATTTTATAAGGATGGTCCCCTAAGTCAAAAATTAGGTGAGGTTGATATGAAAACTGTAACATTTAAGGATTAGAAGATGAAAATTATTCGTTCCAAACAAATTCGATGGTTGATGCTGATGGCATTCATACTGGTAATGCCTCAGTGTACCAATGCGCAGTTTTTTAAAAAGTTGAAAAAGCAGGCCGAAGAAAAAATAATGAAAAAGGCCGATAAAAAAGTTGATGATCTATTTAAAGACAACAAGAAAAGCGAAGACCAAGAGGTAGGGCATCAATCTGGAAATATGAACAATGGGAGCAAAGGGGAGAATGCACAAGAAGGGAACAAACCGGAAGAAAAAATCTTGTACGACCATTCGGATTACCTTGTGTACAAGTCGCCAAATCCTGCGGCCTTCAAGGATATAGTGATTCAAAGATTCAAAGGGCTTCCCAGGTTTGGGGCCATTGATTTTTATATGGACAGGGACAATCCAAAAAAAGTGGACCTCTCCAAAGATGCTGCGGACAAAAGAAACCTTACGGGTCTAGGATATGCAGGTTTTCAGCATTTGGTGCGTATTCATATGTTGAAAGAACATTTTAAGGTGATGGACAGAACTGCGCTCACCGTTCCTACCAAGGGGAAGATTATAGAAAAAGAGGCCAAATCCAGTTTGGCCCAAAAAGTATTAAAGGAATTTGCCTTTACCATGGGTACGGATGCCCTTAAAAAGGAATACTTTATGAACGATTGGAGCGGAACCGGAAAAAGTGCTTTGGTGAGGGAATGGGGAGGCCATCAGGCTGATGATTTTACCGAAAACGAACGATATGTCGATTTTGTGGAAAAGTATTTGGATGAAATATTGGAATGGAGTTCGGATTTTTTTTCTGATGGTTCACAGAATTTTCAATTGGTGCATGCCATTAAGTTTTATGGTCAATACGATTTTGACAAAGGAGGGTTCTGGGTACAGCTTCCCATTAAACGACAGTCCATGGAAGTTTCGTCATTGGACTATTTTAGCGAGTTTTCTCCCAAAACAGCTTACGGGAACCAAATGGCCAACACCATGGCTCAAGTGGATTATATCAGTGGATATGTGCTGTTCAAAATGGACCCCGGCAAGGCTGAGGCCCTCATCAACGACAAAAGTGTACTTCTTCAACTCACCATGAAGGTTCGGTCGGTATTTAAAGCATTTGAAACAAGCAATCCATTTGTTTATGGAGCCGATTATACCTATCATTTCTTAGACCCGACCCTGGAATTGTACTCAGATGCATTGTTGACAAAGAAGATAGGCGAAATAGACTTGGAGAACTTGATTTACAAAGAACCTAATTGAGTTAACTCCAGAAATACTTCAAAACCACGAAAGCACAATTATTTACCATCTCTTGTTATATACCTCGGTTAAGATTTCGGCCAATTTTTCTTCGAATACTGGTTTTACAACATATCCGGTTATTTCTTCAAAATTCTGAGCCCTTTTCAAGTCACTGGGGTCGTCGGAAGACGTTACCATAAATATATCCACACTTTGACTGGGAAGGGAAGGTTTCATTTTTTTAAATTCCGCTAAAAATCCCCATCCGTCCAAAAAGGGCATGTTTATATCCAATAGGATTACCTCGGGCAAGGGTACGTTTTCCTTTAGGCACATAGAAATGTATTCAATGGCCTGTTCCCCGTCCGTAAATGTATTTATGGCAATTTCCTCTGATAGATTGCTCAATATCTTTTTGGTTACAAATAGATAGACTTCATCATCATCGACCAATAAAATTCTGGGTTTTTTCATATCCTTTTAAATGTAATTTTAAATGTTGTTCCTATACCTTCCTCACTTTCCACCTCCAATATGGCATCCATGACTTCCAATTGGGATTTTACTATAAAAAGCCCCATTCCCTTGCCGGATATATTCCGGTGGAACCTTTTGTAGAGTTTAAAAATGTTGTCTCCGTGCCTATCTAGATCAATGCCAAGACCATTGTCCTTTACATAAAGTACTTTGTGGTCGTTTTCCCAACTGCTTTCAAAGATTATATGGGATGGGGCGTCTGGCTTTCTATACTTAATGGCATTGGACAGGAAATTCTGTAAAATGCTCTTCATATAAAATTTGGAAGATTTGATGGAATGCCATGCATCCAGCTTGTAAACGGTCTCAAAATCTTGAGCGTCATCATCCAAAAAGGTTTCCACAAAATCTTTCTCGACTTCTTGCAGCAATAAAAGGAGGTTTACATTTTCTACCTGTAATTCCTTATTGTTCAAAATGGAAATATAAGTGCTTACATCCTCTGTAAGGGTACTGATGTTATTGGAAATGGTTTGCAATTTGGGAAACAGCTCCATAAAGGTTTGCTGATCTTTGGACTTGCTCAACAGATCTACAATTATGGACATGCTGGTTACCGGTGCTTTTAGATTATGGGCCACAACATAGCTGAAATTTTCGAGTTGCCGGTTACGTACCTGAAGACGTTCATTGGAAAGCTTTACAAGCTCATTGGTTGATTTTAACTGGGCCTGACTGCTCAATAATTGTTTGTTTTTTTGTTGAAGTTGGGTAACAAAGTTCTTTTTTTCTCTCTGAGTTCGGGCATAGCCCAAAGCAATCAAGGTGATTACGATCAGGGTAAGGATGTTGAATAGAATAAGATTTTTTCTAATGGTCTGCAATCTACTTCTTATATAGTTTGGGGGTATTTCCTGAATTATGGCCCAATCGTTATCGGTGACAATCTCTGCCATATCGGTGTAGCGGTTCATTCCAACATCTTTTTCAAACCCCGTTCTTACATTTTGATGTACCCATAAACTGCCATTTTCCATAAAGAAGGTGTCTCTCGGAAAAATCAATTTTTTGAGTTCTAGTTTCTTTTTGATGACAGAGTCTACATGGCTCATGCTGGCCTGATGAGGTAAAACATTATCGGAAAGATTGGTGGTGATTATGTTTCTATTATTATCCAGTAGATAAAAATTGTCGCCGGAAATTCTGGTCTTAAGTAAATCAAAAATTTTGTTCATGTTAAAATTGATTACTGCCAGACCAACTTGGGCATTGTTGATGTCATATATAGGGGTCACTCCTCGTATAACTGGTTTATGTGGAGTTTCCAAGACACCATTTTCCCTGTTGAGTTCTATGGGCGAAACATATACTTGCCCCTTTCTTAAAGAAAGGCCTGCCTGAAAATAACCTCTGTCCACTTTATTTTGCAGGTACGCAGGTGCCATACTATCTTGGTTTACTTTCTCATACCTTACTACTTCATTACCATGAAGGTCTATTAGGCGGAATTGTTCGTAAACATCCAGCCCCTGCATAGTTCTTATATAATTTTCTAAAAAATCGGGGTTTAATTGGTTTTTATTAGAGAAGGATGCTGGAAATGTAACACCCGACCAAAAAGAGGTAATATCTATCAAAACCATGCTTTGATCTATCAAGTTGTAGCTTTTGCTTAAGATATTCCGTTGCTGTATTTGTCCCATGTTGGTAATCAGCTCTTTTTTTTGGAGGTTTTCCCAAACAAGGGTAAATATTAAGAGGGGAATATAAAGCGCCGCGGATGTTTTGATAATCCTGTTCCACATAAGGAGGTATTTTAACAAATTGATAAAATCAACCCATTGAGGTGTTGAATTTGTAAAAATTTATCTATGTTTTTTGTAGGAGAACTATAATCAAGATACATAGATTTTATCGTTTACTAAAATTTCACGGATATATTTGGTTTTAAAATGAGGTGGTTTCAAGTATTTTGAAAGAACCGATATAGTCTATTTTTATATGCGATCACCTATTGCCGTTGAGGTGGGCTATAATTGGAATTGGTAATGTCCAAAGAGGTATTTGATGTTTTTTTATACTGATATTCAAGATTTCCCAATGCAGGTCATCGAATCTTTCTTTTGTTCATCCACTTCAATTAAAAACACTATCCTAAACCAAGCACCTTTAAGTAAGTACATTGATTTACTTTAATTCCAGTTTAACATTTTATTATACAACGTTTTGGTGAGGGAATCTGTTCCTTTGTATATTTTCGATTCATAATACATTTAGCGTATGACGGTTTGGATTATCTTCCTGTTGGGCATTCTTGTTTTTTTAGCTTTGGATTTGGGAGTTTTCAATAAAAATGCCCACGTGATAAGCGTTAGGGAGGCATCAATATGGACTGCGGTCTGGGTTTCTTTGTCCATGCTGTTCTCGGGAGTTATCTATTGGCTATACAATACCGGTAAAATAGATAATGTTGATGGCCTCGAACCCATGGAAGCCACAATAGATTACATTACCGGCTACCTTATTGAGCTTTCTTTGAGCATTGACAACATTTTTGTTATTGCGGTAATTTTCACTTCCTTTCAAATACCACAAAAGTATCAGCACCGTGTGTTGTTCTGGGGGATTCTGGGTGCCATAGTTTTTAGGGCCCTAATGATATTTTTTGGAGTGGCGCTCATCAAAAAATTCAGTTTCACGACCTATATTTTTGGAGCGTTTTTAATATTTACTGCCATAAGAATGGTCGTTTCCAAAGAAAAGCCCTTCGAACCCAAAAAATCTTTCATTTATCGGAATCTTCGAAAGATCATGCCCATCACCTCACACATGGATGGACAAAAGTTTTTTGTGAAACTACGTCACATTACGGCGGCCACCCCGTTGTTCATGGCGTTGATAATTATTGAATTCACGGATGTTTTGTTCGCCTTGGACAGCGTTCCGGCTATATTGGCCATTACATCCGACCCTTTTTTGGTGTTCAGTTCAAATATATTTGCCATTTTGGGTCTTAGGTCCATGTACTTCTTTTTGGCTCACATGATCAATAAGTTCCAATACCTTAAATATAGTTTGGTCGCTATCTTAAGTTTTGTGGGGCTTAAAATGATTTTGGCTCACCATATTGTATTTCCAAAATGGATTTCCTTGGGCTTTATAGCTTTGGCTCTTTTTCTGGGTGTTTTGGTATCGTGGCTTAGGCAGGACAAGACAAGCCTGGACAAATGATGCAAAACATAGGAAATATTGACCCATAAAAAAAAGCCCTCAAAATTTTGAGGGCTTTTTTATGGAAAACCGGTTTAACCTATAATTTTTCGATTTCCTTTTTCAAAGCTTCTTTGGAATTTCCTGTCTTTTCTTGAAGTCTTCCCAACATTTGGTCAAACTTTCCTTCAGAATATTTCAGGTCGTCATCAGTAAGCTCACCATATTTTTCTTTGAACTTTCCTTTTACCTGTTTCCACTTGCCTTCTAATTGATCGTTGTTCATATCTGTAAAATTTTAAATTAATAATTATACATCCAATGTATTTCTTTCCATCGCGGGAGATCACCTCGGAAACTTAAAATATTGACGCAATCAAAAGTTTGATCTTTTTTACGGTTATCAAGGATTGATTATGCCTATAAAGACAATAAAAAAGTCAAATGGGGCAAGCATACCCACTTGATTTTTTAAATTTTGAAAAGGTCAGGTATTAAATCTTATAACAAATCAAAAATTAGTGTTATGCCAAATCCACAAATAAAAAATGAAGAACAGTATGAAGCTCTGAGGGATAAGGGCTACAGTAAAGAAAAGTCGGCCCGGATTGCAAATACACCGGATTCAGGAAAAAAAGGAGGGAAAGCAAGCCCTTATGAAGAATGGACCAAGCAAGAACTATATAAAAAGGCCAAGATGGTAGGTATAGAAGGCCGTTCCAAAATGTCAAAAAAAGAGCTCATAGGTGCTTTGAGAAACCACTGATAAAAGCGATTTCAATTTAAATAAGTTTATGAAATATATCCACCCAAAAATAATCCGCCAGATTTTTATTCTCCTTTTAATTTTATTGATCGGAGGGTTGATCATGTTGGAAATGGCGCCCTATTTTTCGGGAGTACTCGGAACAATTACGTTGTTTGTATTATTGAAAAAGCCAATGAAAAAATTGGTAGGCAAAGGATGGAATCCAGTACTCTCTGCCAGTTTGCTAATGGTAATGTCCTTTTTTATTATACTGTTGCCGATTTCGGGGGCCTTGCTAATGTTGGGAAACAAAATCAGTAAGGCGTTGGATAATTCGGAAAAGCTCACATCCATTATAAAATCGCAAATACAGTATTTTGAAAATCTAGTGGGGTACAAGTTCAGCTCACAAGTAGATGCTTCTGCCGTATCTGAATGGCTGTCGGGAAGTCTGCAAGGTTTTGTGGGGGGTACCTTCAATACCGCAATCGCCATATCCATAATGTATTTTCTTCTGTATTACATGCTTACCAATCAAAAAAAACTTTACAAATCTCTTTTTGATTATGTTCCCATAAGCAACAAGAACCTAACGATTATTGGAGAGGAAATACGGGATATTGTCAAAGCAAATACATTGGGAATCCCATTGGTGGCTTTGGCCCAAGGAGTTGTTGCTTTGATCGGTTTCTTGATATTTGGAATCGAAAACCCATTTTTTTGGGCTCTCATGGTTACCATTGGCTCAATGATTCCCTTTGTAGGTAATTTTTTAGGAACCCTTCCGGTCTTTATACTCTCCCTGAGCAATGGGCAAACCTTTCAAGCTTGGGGGATTCTGATATATGGGATTGTTGTGGTAGGCTTAACGGACAACATCATCAGATTGTACGTGCTCAAAAAACTGGACGATGTGCACCCGCTGATCACTTTGATAGGGGTTATTGTGGGAATACCGCTGTTTGGATTCATAGGCCTGGTTTTTGGCCCTTTGCTAATCAATCTGTTTTTAGTAATCGTAAGGATTTACAAAAGGGAGTATGGTAAAGAAGATGTTCAATAACGTGATGGCAAAAGATTGATTGAACTTGATTTTGTTCAAAAAAGACCGATGGGATTTCTTTAATGCAATAGCGTCAAAATAATAAGGTTTAGCAACAACTGATCTGAATTGATAAAAGTATACTTAAATAAAAAAGAGCAATGAAAAAAGAATTGGAACAAATCAGACTAGGTAAAATAGCGGATACCGATCACGAAATTTTTGCTTTGTTAAAGCAAAGATATAGCCCCAGAACATTTAGGGAAGAGAAAATTAAAAAAGGCCAATTGAATCAACTTTTTGAAGCTGCACGATGGTCCGCCAGTTCAAATAATTTGCAACCATGGCGATTCATTTATGCCGAAAAAGGCTCTGAAGCTTTTGAAAAGATTGTAGATTGCTTAAGTGATTTTAACAAGAAATGGGCTCCAGAAGCCCCTTTGCTAATGTTGGCCATTTACAAAGAAACAACGGATGAAGGAAAAGAAAACTTCCATGCGCTGCACGATTTGGGGCTTTGCTTGGGCAGTATGTCCGTACAAGCCCAATATTTGGATATAGGACTGCACCACATGGCCGGTGTGGATTGGAAAAAAGCCGAGAAAGAATTCAATGTGCCGGACGGATACCATGTTTCATCCGCTATTGCTGTAGGATATTATGGTGGACAACTGGATAAGCTGCCCAAAAAACTTCAGGAAAGCGAGCAGGCCGACCGACAAAGAATACCCCAAGAAGACTTTGTATTTAAAGAAGTTTGGGAAAGTTGAATCCAGGTTCAGCCGACCAAAGGTAAAACATTATACCAGTACAATGCCTAGGAAGCAAAGTCCGGTGTTTCAAAAAAGAGCCCCGAAAGAACAATTCCAAATATGATGAGTATGAGTATAGCCAATATGATTACAAATCCTAGTTTGGTAATACCACTTTTTTGGAAAATATAGTTTCGTTTGGGGCTGTTTTCATCTTTAACCAGTTCCGTATTTTCTTGAGGCTGTTTTTGATCTTTCTTATTCATAATGAGTCATCTTAAAGTTGATGGCTAGGTTATTCCAATGATTAATCATTGGTTGGGTGAAACTATAGGTTTTTATTTTTTTGCCTTAGCATATTCAAAAAAAATATTGACTCAAAAAGTGGAGGTCAACCCCTGTGCTTCCATTAAGACAGCAATGGGCATGTTTTTGTGTTCTTTGTACAGATATGTTGATCAAATGGGTCAACAATCATTTTTTCTGAGATAGTCGCTGAACTTTATTTTGAAGTATCTTTAGTTATAAGGATGAATTCTTACTCCCCCCGATAAAGCCATCCCCCTTAAAATCAAAAGTAAATGAACTATTCTCGATCACTGGGGAAGAAACTCAATAATCTTCTGGAAAAAATATATATTTCTGAAAATGAGTTTGAAAGGGCGGGGAAATTAGCCGATAGTCCCTCTTTAAAAAACTTTTTTTTCGATAAGGCCAAGGAACGCTGTCATTTTGGGCATGAACTGAAAATAGAGATGATGAAGTTCAATCAAGAAATAAGGGAAAACGTAGGCTCCGCAGGAACATTGCAACAGGGATGGATGGATTTTTCCATAAACAGGAACGAGCCTATGTTTGTAGGAGCCATAGAAGCCGAGGGAGCAACGCTTGATAGTTATAGAATGGTATTGCAGGAAATAGATCTGCCTTCCAGTGTAGAGGTAATCATTCGCCAACAAATGAACAAAATCTCCAATGACTTGAACATCATAAAAAGATTGGGAAAGATTGCACAATCATAAAAACTGTACAAGTAAAGATTAAATCAAAATAGAAAATTATTTTGAATGGCCATTTTTGACCTGAGTGTGATATTCCTTTGGTGTGATATTGTACTTTTCCTTAAAGAGCTTGGAAAGATAGCTTCTGGAATTTATCCCTACCTTATAACTTATTTCAGTAATGTTCATGTCGGTATTTTCCAGGTATTCTTTGGTCTTTTCAATCCTGTAATTTCGGATGTATTCGTTTACCGATGCATTGTAAAGCTTTTTAAACCCAAGTTGCAATGTGGTTTGGTTCAATCCCACTCTTTTGGCCAAACTAACAATATTGTCCATTCTGTTTAGCTCATCATGGATTATTTCTGCAGCTTTTTCAATTTTGGATAGGGTGGCCTGTCTGAGTATTTTATGTTCTCCAGACCCGTTCAGGTCATCTAGATACTGTTGTAACTGATGTGAAAGTATTTCATATGCCTTGCCTTCCTGATATACAGTCTTCATAAAATCAGTTAGATCACACTCTGTAAATTCTTCCATAAACTTTGCAATTTCCAGACTGTAATGGGATTTGTGATAAAACAGTTGGGTACCGTTCAGATCGCGGAAGAGATCCATTAAATCTGTATTCATTTCAGGAAGGAACTCACTGATCTTATCCTCAAAAAGTTTCCTGTTGATCTCCAAACTATAAACACAAATGGGTTGATTGGCCGGAAAACGGAATATATGGTTATTGTGTGGCGTGCTCGATAAAATAGCGTTCTCCAATCGTTGTATTTCATGCTCCCCATCGATTTCATCGAACCTGTGCACAATAGGGGATTCCCTGTTAAAAATAAGTTTTAAAGGGTGTACCAATCCTTTTTTGAATTCCAGTACCAGTTCTTTTTTTAGTTGGCAATCAAATTCCAAAACGCCCACTCCGTTTTCAAAACAAGTGCCCTTAACGAACCCTGAACCCAATTTGGAGGGTAAACGTAGGCAGTGTTCGTTGTTTTCTTCCTCGACATCTATTTTAAGGTTATCGGCCAGATCATTGATCAATTGTTTGGTGTCCGTATCACGTATTTCAAATGTAACGCTCATTGCTATAATCTATAAGACAGTAGGCTATGGCCGGGCTATGATCAACTTGTAAAAAGAAGATTGCCAAAGACACTATTATTTAGTTTTAAACTGTTAATTACGTATATTTTTCAGTTATGTGCCAATTTTATTTTTAAATGGGTCAAGAATGTTAGGTAATGTGTCAACCAAAATAGTTGTATTTCCCCATATTTGATGAAAATAGCATCAGGGATGGAAAATGAAAACGCAAAGCACGAAAAGGATTATATAAAAGCATATCAAGAAAAGGGATATACTGCCAATTTTAGGTTCGAGGAAGGAAAACTGATTGCTTCCAATTCTAAAACAACCTATTCCCCGGAAGACATCCATATTGTTGCCGACCATCGTTATGAAGGTATGAGCAACCCGTCGGACATGTCAATTTTATATGTTTTGGAAACCAATGATGGAAAAAAAGGAACCTATTTATTAGGGTATGGTCCCAATGCCGATTTGGATGCAGCCGAATTCTTTAAGGCCATTCCCGATGAGAATGTTTCCGATAAGGCAAGCATTGATTCTTGATTTTTCCATTTAATAAACAACGAATCTGCAAAATTCCTTTCAAAAATTCTAGTACCCTTCTACTAGTATTTATTTTCTTCTTAACGGTAACGTGGATGTATGTTCCATTAAACAGAGTTTTTTTTTAAGGAAAGACACTGTATTAGAGTATTGAATAGGTCATCAAGACATTCTTCCCTTCATTTATGCGGTAAGTTCAATATTGGCCAAAAACACCGCAATTGTGTTAAATAATTATTTAAATTTAGTCTATACTTGCAATGGCTTGCCCCGGCCTTAAAGAGACTTTGCCAAATTATGCAGGAGAAGGATGAAAATTAGTGTCAAATATGATTTAAATATCACTTGTAAAACCATTTTAAAGGAGCAATTGGATAAATTGGATATTCCCCACCTGCTTCATGGTACTGGTGAGATAGAGATAAAGCGGGCAATTTCTGATGAAGAGATGCAGGAATTGTTAAATAATTTGAATGCATATGGCATTTATGTCCTGAACGATCAGAAAACAGCTTTGGTGCAACGAATAAAGAATACCATAAACGAGATGTTGGAAGATGACCAGTTAAAATCGCAAAAGGTCTCTGAGTACCTTGCTGATAAATTGAACTATTCCTACACCTATCTCTCCAACCTTTTTTCTGAAACAACCTATACATCAATAGAGAATTTTGTGATTCTCAGAAAAGTCGACCATGCCAAAGACCTTATGGCCGACACCGACCTAACATTAACAGAAATAGCCTATCGTTTAAACTATAGTAGTGTAGCGCACTTGTCCGGACAGTTTAAGAAAATAACGGGATTGACACCTACCAAGTTTCAAGAAATATTGGAAAGACGAAGAGGTACTAGAATACAACAAACTATATGAATAAATTTCCTTCCAATTCAGGCAAACAGATTTTAAATGTAGCCCTTGCCGATGATGATGAGGACGACCGCTTATTTTTTCAAGAAGCTATTGAGGATATTTCCATCCGAACAAAACTATCGTTATTGAGCGATGGACAGGAATTGATGGACTACCTGAACCTTCCTAACATTATTCTGCCGAATTTGATTTTTTTGGACTTGAACATGCCCATTAAAAATGGAATGCAGTGTTTAAAGGAGATTCGTTCAAATCCAAAGCTCAATGATGTGTGCATTGCCATATATTCAACTTCATGTTCCGAAAACGATATCGAGGAAACTTTTGTCAATGGAGCCAATGTTTATTTGAACAAGCCCAATAACTTTAGTAAATTGAGGGATTCCATAGAGAAGGTTTTGCAGATAAACTGGCAGTACCACACCTCTAACCTCAATCGGGATAATTTTTTGTTGCGATTGTGATCAAAATTGAGCAGCATATGTTTTAATTATGTGCTACTTATAATAAAACCTTAAAACAGGTTACTGCAACTACTAATGGATTTTAAGATTTTTCGTCGCATAGCCCAATCACCCGTAGTGGACAGAATCGCCTTGGCATTGGCCATAGTATTGCTTCTTTTTATTACCACCGTATTGTTCAAACAGATAAGAGATCTGGAAGTTTCCGCAGAGATGGTATCCCATTCCTTAACGGTGGACAAAGAAATAAATAAGTTGTTCACCCAATATGACCTGATGGAGTCTGCCGAGTTCAGATCTGTGATTTTAAAGGATTCAACTTTTGAAGAATCGTACATAGACCATAAGTTGCAAAATGATAGAACCTTCGATAGGTTGTATGGACTGGTCAAGGAGATGCCCTACCATCGGAGAAATTTGGATACTGTTTCAAAGTTAAAGGATAGCCTACATACGACCCTGACCGCATTACACGGTAAGGTAAAGCCAATGGAGGCAGATTCTACCGCCATGGTGTATGTGGAGAGAGCAGCTTCCATCCTAAAAAAACTTAGGGGATTCAAGAGAAATATGCTGGCGAATAACGAGAACTTTCTTCAGGACAAATTGGTGACCTATAGGAGGCTTACCTTTCTTACGCCGCTAACCACATTGTTCCTTGCCCTGTTTTCCATTGTTATGTTCACTATAGCATTTTTCAGGTTACGGAGGCACAAAAACAAAATTCAATCCTCTGAGGCTTTGTTGCAGAACATTGTTCAGAGTACCGATAACATAATGAACTATTATGAGCCCATTTACGATTCCAATGCAAAGGTGGTCGATTTTAGGGTAGCCTTCGCCAATATATGCAATAGGGATTATTTAAACCTAGAGCCGGATGAACTTCTTGGAAAGCCCATAACCGATGTTTTTCCGTTTGTTCTCAAGAACAACGAACTGCAACGGATGATAGATTGTTTTCTTGAAAACAAGACCATAGATTTCGAACGTCAGGTTACCGTGGAGGGTCAACAATTTTGGTTCCACACCTTTGTTAGGGCAATGGATGGGGGAATATTGGAAGTTGTGCGAAACAATACAGAGGAGTACAAGGCCAAGGAAAACCTATTAAGGGCCAACCAAGAACTGGAAGTTCAGAACTTTATTATGTCCGAGGCCAAGAAGGTGGCAAAAATTGGAAGTTATACATGGTATTTAGATACCGGGGAGGCAGAAATATCCGAAAACTACTACCGAATATTGGGGTGCGAACCAAACGAGTTTAAACCATCACTGGAACGATACAGGAGTTTTGTGCATCCGGATGATTTGAAGCAATATGATGAATACGGGGAATGGCATAGAGCAAAGCAAGAACCACGGGACCATACATATAGAATTATATCTAAAAGCGGAGAAGTAAAACACATACGTACCAAGGGTCAGTTTATACAAAAGGATGGGAGAACTGTAATGATCGGTGTAGTACAGGACGTATCCGACCAGATAGCTGCAGAAAATACATTGCGGATAAAGAATCTTGAACTAGAGCGCAGCAATGTGGAACTGGAATCGTTCAATAGGGTGGTAAGCCATGATTTACAGGAGCCGCTGCGAAAAATCCAAATGTTTATATCCCGTATTGATGGGGAGGAAAAAAATAAATTGTCCGAGAGGGGAAGAGTATATTTTGATAGAATAGACAAAGTAGCGGCCAGGATGCAATCCTTGATTCGTAACCTATTGAACTATTCTCGAATAGATAGTACCCACGATGATTTTGAGGTAGTCGACCTTAACAGTGTTATGAAAAAGGTCAGCGAAGAAAATGCAGAGCGCATTAAAGGTGAAGATGCAAGTATCGTTTGGGATAATCTACCAATGGTACACGGTGTGGGTTTCCAGCTTGAGCAACTTTTCGGCAATTTGGTGTCCAATTCCTTAAAATATCGAAATCCCAAAGTAGCGCCCAAGATAAAGGTAACATCGGAAATGGTTGCCAATGATCAAATGCCAGAAGAATTCCTAAAACACGCTAAAAACTACTTCAAGATAAGTTTAACCGACAATGGCATCGGATTTGACAATGTAAGTGCCAAAAAAATCTTCGAAGTTTTCCAACGGCTACATTCAAAGACCCAATACTCCGGCACAGGTATCGGGTTGGCCATATGCAAAAAAATTGTGGAGAACCACCACGGTTTTATCCACGCCTCCGGTGAGAAGAACAGGGGCTCCGTTTTTACCATCTACCTTCCTGTTTAGTCCGGAACTTATTCAAAGACTCTATCAAAAAGCTTGTTTAAGAGCTTTTTAACACTATTTCCGGGCATATCAAAAAGTTCTATAACAGAATCCAAAAGTTGTATAAAATACTTTGTGGCTTAGTAGGTGATCTTTACAAAACAAGATTTTTCATTATCAATCAGTAATAGAAAACAACCTAAAACACAATAAGCCATGAAAACGATATCCCTAAAAACAGCAAAAATCCATCAAGTATTCGAACAATTGCAAGCAGATTTTGCAGGTAACCTAACACATGATGCGGAGGAGCATATTCTCGAAATAGACAATCCATTAGGGCAAGGCCTTATAAAAGGCATTTCTTTTAAAGGAGGCATATCCTACATGGAGTTTGACATGGAATTCACGGAAGATGTTATGTTGGTGGCAAGTTCCACCCAATATACCCCAATTTGTTTTGCCTATTGCTCACAAGGTCAAGTGTCGCACAGCTTTGGACGCAAAGGTAAAAAACATGATTTGGAAAATTTTCAGACAGGTATTCTAACAAGCAAAACGTTACAGGACAATGTTCTCTATTTTGAGAAGGACATGCGCCTTAAAATGATACTGGTTATCGTAAGCCCTACCAAAAGAGCGGGAAACGAGAACCATTTAAACCATGAACTTCAAAAACTGTTCTTCAAGGATAATGTTGTGGACAATTTTGCATACATAGGTTCTTACAACCTAAAAGTAGCGGAAAAGGTACGTCAAATAAATACCGTATCCGTGACCGGGATTGCTAGAAAGTTGATGATAGAAGGGTTGGTACATTTGATCTTGGCCCTAGAGATTCAGCAGCATTCCGATGACCTTAAGAATGCGACGGTACAAGAATCCTCGTTGACAAAAAAGGAAAGAGAGATTGTAAGGGAACTGTCCGTCTTTATTAATAACTATCCCGAAAAACAGCTATCTGTAGCATATCTCTGTAAAAAAGGAGGTTTATCACCTTCAAAATTGCAAGAAGGCTTTAAAATGATGCACGGGACAACGGTAACGGACTATATAAGGGATGTAAGGGTGCGATTGGCAGAGAATCTAATCAAGACCACCGATATGAACATCTCCGAGGTTGTTTACAGCATTGGTTTTATCAGTAGAAGTTATTTTTCAAAAATCTTTAAAGCAAAATATAACTGTAGTCCCAAAGAGTATAAGGACAAACAGAGAAGCTTTGCCATTTCAGCATAAAATAATTGCAACATTAGTGTTGTATCTCTATATATTCATAACATAATTATGTTATCCATTTATTAGTATAGTTTCCTTGCGGGACTTATTACCATTAAAAAAGCTCTCTTTAAGAGAGCTTTTTTCTTAATCTACTAACAGTTATTTTTATTATTCTTTATTCTGCTGTTCTTTAATGGTATTCTCATCAATATCAAATTTGTTCGTATCGATATTGGTGTTACCAGTAGGGTTTGTTGGATTGTTCTGTTTTACTTTTCGTTTAAATTTTCTTTTATCTGCAATACTCATAACTATTTTTTTAAAGGTTAAAAGTTCATTTTAATGGTGCCGTTTCCCAGTACCGTTCATCATCAATATTAATATAAAGCACATACGACGGACTTTTTGACGTTAATGGTTGAAAGATTGCCGTATATGGTGAATGTGTGCAGGTAATATATTGAATATGAGTATGTTGAATCTTGAATGGAAATATTGTGATTTATTTGATTACGTCCAACATATTATCTAAAGAGCAAAACCAACAGTTGTATTTCGGTTAGATTTATGAAATCATCCAAATGCAATCATCAAACTAAAGTAGATGATGGTCAGAGCGGGGCCAGTAGATGAAAATATAGTAAGAGCCCTTCTTGGCCGGATGATATAACTGAATCAATAATACATAAAAACAAAAACGATGAACAAGAGAAATTATATGAAAAATGAAGAAGGCCTCAGAAAAGTCAGGACTTTGATTGATGAACAGAAAACTGTGATGATGGCCAGTAATTTAAATACCATACCATTTTCGGTCTGCCCGATGACCGTCCAACAAATGGATGAAAAAGGAGACCTTTGGTTCTTTGTTTCCAAGGATAGTGGACTTTTTAAGGATATCGAGGAAGACAATCGGGTTCAGATAATCTATAACGATGACAACAAGCAGCAATACTTGTCCATTTTTGGAAACGCAACACACATTATAGCCGAACAGAAAAAAGAGGAACTATGGAACCATCATTTGCTCAATTGGTTCGAAGGTAAGGACGACCCCGACCTTACACTCATCTGCGTTAATATGGAAAATGCTTTTTTCTGGGATAACGAGAACAGCAAGTTGGTACCCTTCTTTGGAGCAGAGGAAGGCAATGTGTCTTCCAGTTCCAGTGAAAAGGGATTTGTGAACTTATAGAACGTATATTCGGATGCCAAAATCAAACCATAAATTTGATTCTGGGTAAAAAAAAGGTCGGTAGAAGTACCGACCTTTTTTGCTAGCTATATATTACATCCTATTGAAAAGGAACATATTCAAATTTTTGGCCACCGATAGAGGCATCTGCCATAAGTCCCGCTTTAGGCATGGCAAATACTACAACACCATCGTCATAATCTGCGCTTTTGGAAACTCCGGATTTTACGGCAATGGCAGAAAGGTCGCCCGAAAAAGCATAGCTTCCGGTTTTAAACTCGTTTAATGCGTCTTCAGTTTCAAAAAAGATAACTTCGGTCAAAGCCTGGCCTCCTGCTTGGAGCCCAACATCAATCTTTTTCATGTCGGCCATTCCTACTTTTTTCCCGTTCTCATATACCACTCCGTTTCCCGAAGCACCACCTAAAATAAAGCCACCTTCACCAACATTTGGGAAAATTACATACCCTGTGGATGTCTCAAAGAACTTTTTAAGTCCCGCATCTTTTGCAATGAGCTGTTTTTTAGCCTTTTTGGCATCTTCAATAATTTGTTTGTCCTTACTGTTTTGGGCAAAAGTTCCGAAAGCAACAAAAAAAGTTGCCAATACGGTTATTGTTTTCAAAGTTTTCATAATGTGTGTTTTTTATTAATATTTCTTTTAAAATAAAACTGGAAACATCCAGCTCTTATTCCAGTTTCAAGATACTGGAGATTGAAGGGGGATATTTGCTTTTTCCAAGAAAAAATTGATTCATTTCTGATTGACTAACAGTAGTTTGTGTGGTTGTTTGAATCAAGACAATTTTCGAACGGATAAGAACCATGTCCAAGAGAAAGACATATTATTTTTCTATATAATCTTAAAAAAAATAATGATGAAGAAGTATGGTTTATTGTTCGCATTATCTCTTTTGATGGCTCTTGCCACTTCCTGCCGGGAGAAAAAATTAAATCATCCAAAAGAGGGAGAAGAACTTAAGGAGGTCAAAGAGACCCAAACTGAAAGTATGGATAAGTATAAGGAATGGTCCGAATCCAATAAAACAAAAGATAGTGCCGCCATAAAGACTGATTCCACGAATCAAGACTCCATTGATTAAATGGCAGCTTGTTTGCCAAAAATGGTCGTTGTTAAGCCTTACCGTTCTATTTGCTTTATTGATTAGAGGTGACTATTCCCCCTGTATCATCACGTTTGGAGACTTTACTGGCAACAATACTGATGATGAAAATCTGTGTCACGTGAAAAAGCATCAACGGCAATAAAATTATCCCTATCGAAAAAGAAGCGGGAAATAGGATGCTCGAGAAAACGGTTCCATGTACCAAGGATTTTTTGGTGCCGCAGAACTGTGCTGTAATGGTGTCCTCTGTTGAAAACTTCAGTAGTTTGGAAACCCGGCCTATGATGAAGTAGACCAAGAAGAATAGGGCAAGTACCCCTGAGTAGATCAGGACCAGCTGTTCCAATTTCACTGAGTCAAAGATTCCATCTTCAAAAGAGTGCACAAAACTTACATATATGATCAATAGAATCACCAACTTATCAAAAAGGGTCAGATAACTATTATATCGTGTAGCAAACCCGCCCAAATATCGATGTAGTAACAATCCAAGAAATACGGGCAATAGAATCTGTAATATCAAACTGGTATAGACATCCAATAGGCTAAAATCACCTGATTGATGTTCCAAGAAAATGCCCATCCACAATGGCGTTACCACAATGCCAATCAATCCTGATATGCTTGCATTGAAAATTGCTGCGGGAATATTCCCCTTTGCAATGGAAACCATCACCACCGAGGAGGATACGGTAGAGGGGAGGGAAGCCATAAACAAGAATGCAAGCCAGATATGTAAAAAATCACTCGACTTGAACAGTGGATAGAAAACAATTACCAATAATGGGAAAATTAGGAACACGAAGGATTGCACCAAAATGTGTAAACGCCAATTTTTTAATCCGTGCCTTATTTTTTCGGGATTGAGTTTTAGTCCATAAAAAAAGAAAATGAGCGATATCCCGATTCCTGAAATAGTATCTAAAGGAACCGTACTCTCTCTACTGGCAAGACCTGGGAAAAAGTAGGCCAAAATTATTACTAGGATTATACCTACCACAAATTTGTCAATTTTGATTGATTTTTTCATACGGCCCTTTGGGGAAGTTGGCTATGGATGCTTGATAATCGGGTTTCCATAGGTGATTTTAAAAGTTGGTTTCAATTCTTGACTACACTTTTGGTAAACTACAAGGAAGATGTTTTGGCAACTCTATTGCTCTTATTGATGTCCTTCATGATTTCGGCGAACAATCCTGCCGATTTTATACGGTCATCGCTATCATACATCATAGAAGAGACAATAACTTCATCCACTTGGGTTTGCTCAAGGAAATCTTCCACCTGTTTTTTTACGGTTTCTTTGCTCCCAACAAAACTGTAGCGGGTCATTTGCATAATGGCCGGGTGTTGTCTTACTTCCTTTAGACTGGTGCTCATCTCCGTAGGAGGTTCTATAAACTGTGTTTGCGTTCCGGATAATATATTGATGACCATCCTTAGCGCAGAAGTATATAAACGTTCGGCCTGCTCATCCGTTTCCGCAACCACTGCATTGATGCCTGCAATTACATAAGGTTTTTGTAAAGCTTCAGATGGTTGAAACTGGTCTCTATAAATTTCCAAGGCATTGAAGAGCTGTGCCGTTGCAAAATGACTAGCAAAGGCATAGGGCAAACCTTTCTGGGCGGCCAATCTGGCACTACTGGTGCTTGAGCCCAAAATATAAATGGGTACATTCAATCCTTCGGCCAATGGCACCCTGATTTTTGATGTATGGTTATCACTTGAAAAATAGTGTTGAATCTGTTCAATATCCTTGGGAAAGGAATGAGTGGCTTCTATAAAACCAGGATTTATGGCATGTGCAGTAGGTTGGTCGGTGCCGGGAGCCCTGCCAAGACCAAGGTCAATACGATTTGGGTACAAGTTGGCCAATGTCCCAAAGCGTTCAGCAACAACAAAAGGGGAGTGGTTGGGCAGCATTATGCCTCCAGAGCCCAAGCGCAGACTGGTGGTGGCCTCCGCCACATGGCCAATCAAAATCTCGGGTGCGCTACTGGTAATCGCGGGCATATTGTGGTGCTCTGCAAACCACATTCTTTCATAGCCCAACTCTTCCGCTTTTTGGGCCAATGCAACGGTATTTTTATAGACTTGGTTGATGGTGCTTCCTTTTGGGAGAACAGCCAATTCTAAAATAGAATACGCAATTTTTTTTGAATCCATATATTTATATGTATCGATATATTGTTGAAATAAAAAAATTATAGCTTTTTGAGTGATGACAAATAACTGTCCATAACCTCATGGTTTAGGGTATAAAAGTAGAACCTACCTTCTTTTTGGGGCTCTATTAAGTCGGCGTCCACTAATTTTTTGATATGATGGCTAACCGATGGTTGTGAAAGGTTCAAGGACGCTGTAATGGTACTACATTCAAGTTTGCCATCGCAGGACTGTATGGCTTGGACAATCTTTAGGCGATTAACATCACTGAGCGCTTTCGAAATCCGTTCTATTTGTTTTAAGTTCAAAATGCTATAATATATTGAAACATGCAAATGTATCAATAAGTTAGAGAACAACAAAGGCTGGTTAAGGTTTTAGTATAACCATAACTTTTGGTGGAGACAATAAGCTACCCCAAACAATGATAAAACAATCTGAGATACCAATGAAAAATTAACTTATTGTCTCCTTCTTCTTTCCAAAAGATGATGGGAAATTATTTTATACCAATTTCATTTTTATGGGATCCCATTGCAAGATTTTCTTATCAAAATAGCTCGTGTTACAAGCTAGTGCAGGTGCTGCGGCCCTAAAGCCAAATTCGGCATCTTCAACTACTTCTTTACCATCTCTTATGGCATCAAAGAAATTGGTGAAATGGTCCAAATGGTCACTATATCCCTCAGGTGCTTTATGGATTACATCACCTTTCGGATGTCTTTTTTGCTGTGCCTCGGTCCATTTGGCGTTGTATTCGGTCTTCATACGTTCTTGCATAGCCTCTGGAAAAGTAAATACGGAATCGTATCCTCCAAAACCTGGAGCCTCAGGCATTTTGCTGTAACTTACAATAATATCATTACGGTCAATGGTAATGGTGCCCTCAGAACCTATCAACTGGATTACTTCCTGACCTCCCGTGCCACTGATAAAGTTTACCCGAAGGTTTAATTGAAATGCCGGGTGCTCTTCACTTTTTGGGTATTGCATTACCCCGGACATAACATCGGGCATGTTTCTGCCATCGTTCCAATAGCTGAACTGTCCGGTACTGTAGATGCTTTCCGGTCCTTTGGAATTGGTGATAAAGTGGGTTCCGCTCAACAAATGGATATATAGGTCCCCAGCTACACCCGTACCAAACTCTTTATAAGCTCTCCACCAAAAGAATTTTTTGGCGTCAAATTCCATTTTGTCCGTCACCTCGGTAAAGGTATCCCAATCGGTAGTTTCTGGACTGGCATCATCCGGGATGGTATATTCCCAAGCACCAATGGAACTTTGGCGGTCCCAAGCTGCCTGAACCATATTTAGGTCACCGATTTCACCGGCAACCAAAAGCTCTTTGGCCTTAGCATATCCAACGCTGCTCACTCGTTGACTGCCCACCTGAAACACTTTTCCGGATTTTTCCGCAGCTTTCATCATTGGGTAACCTTCCTCAATTTTGTGCATCATCGGTTTTTCCAAGTAAATATGTTTGCCTTTGGCAAGGGCATCCAATGTAATTTGGGAGTGCCATACATCGGTGGTGCATATCAGAACGGCATCAATATCATCCTTGGCCAGAAGTTCCTTGTAGCTTCGGGTTACGAATAAATCCTTTCCAAATTCCTCTTGGGCACGAGTCAATCTACTTTTGTAGATATCACAGATACCTGCAAGCTCAACACCGGGAATCTGTAGGGCGGTCCTTAAATCAAAATGGCCCTGTACACCGTATCCGATGACACCGATTCTTACAGTGTCGTTGTTCGAGAATGTCCTGTTGTATCTCAAGATTCTCTCCTCTGCTTTTTCTTGGGCAGCAAAAGAAGCAAATGGGGTAGCGGCAGAAGCCAGGGTAGTGGCTCCAATTTGCCGTAGAAACTTTCGTCGTTTGTTCTGATCGTTGTTTTTCATGTACTTTGATATAATATGTATGGTTTAGTTGACGGAATAACTCACAAAGGCCAATTTTTTACTGTCCGGACTCCAGGAGGGCACATTTATGGTACCCTGTCCACCGAAAAATACAGGTGTAATATCCTTAATTTTCTTTGTTTCAACATTCATAAGCCTTAGTTTGACCTGCTTTCCAAATAGATGGTTTTGTTTCTGGTCAGAAGTGTATGCAATATACACAATCCATTTTCCATCCGGAGATGGGTGCGGAAACCAGTTCGAGTTTTCATCAAAGGTCAATTGTTCCTTTTTTTTACCATTGGTTCGCATGCGCCAAATCTGCATATGTCCAGATTTGTACGAGTTGTAGTAAATGTATTTACCATCAGGTGAATAATCGGGTCCATCGTCCAAGCCTTCGGCCGTGGTCAACCTTTTTTCTTTTCCACCATCAACGCTAATGGAATACACATCATAATTGCCGTTTCGCTCGGCACAATAGGCCAATCGTTTTCCATCGGGAGACCAACCATGCCAAAAGGACATCACCTCTGAGGTGATCCTTCTAGGTTTGCCACCTTCAATGGGCAGCACATAAATGACTGATTTATAGTACTTTGGTGATGGGTCTGTTACATCATTATGACTTATGGCCAACCATTGGTTATCTGGGGAAATACCGTGGTCGTTATTGTTCTGATCGGCAAAACCGGTATCCAATAGCTCTAAATTCTTTGTTTTTAGGTCCAACGTATATAGTTTTCCTTTACTGTTGACTATCAGATAATTATCAAGATGCCAGTTTGGGGCTTCAAAGTGGTCGTCAATAGTAAGAACCGTCTCGATTCTACCGGTTTCAATATCCACTGTTTGAATGTAACTGGTCGTATCGATTTTATTTTCTGGGGGATGATTATAAAAATGATTGGATTGTCCTACCAATTTCCAATCGCCATCAAATTTTTCCAGAAACCGGACTTCTTTGGATAGGGTTTCCTTACCATTGGTTCCCACTGAAACTTCATCATGGGTTACCCAGGCTATGTTTTCATCAATTTTCATTTTATGATTGGTATGGAAGGCAAATCCTCCCTTTCCTATCATGCTGGACGGTGGGTCGATAATGGTCTTTGTTGGGACATCGATGGTTCGACCATCCGAAGTGGATACCAATATGCTACTGTAGGCTCGTTCCATCCAACAATCTGCATGTGCTTCCTTATCGCCCATACGCCAAGTAAGCCCTTCCTTTTCCAATAATTTGATGATGGCAATGGAATCGTTCTGGGAATGCATGGATGAACTTATAAGAAGCCCAAGAAAAAGCAGGAAATACCTTTGGAACAGATGCAATATATTGCCCAAAGCGTATTCCCGAAGTTGAAAAAAATGCTTCATGATTACTTTGTTTAGTTTTGTGTGCATGATAAATATATATATTATTTTCTCAATAAAAGATAATAGATTTGTGTTGTTACTTTAATTAGTTTACAATGATATTTAAACAGCTGTGAATGCTTGTATTTACAGTTGTGTTAATAGAACGATTATGGGAGAGTTTCGAAAAGAAGATTATATCGCACAACTTTCGATTGACTGTGTGATTTTCGGATATAATAATAACGAATTGAAGGTGCTGATCTCAAAATTGAGTTATGGAGAGGATTTATGGAGTTTACCGGGTGGGTATATTCTCCAAACGGAAAGTATTGATCAGGCAGCTTCACGTATTTTAATTGAGAGAACTGGACTGGACAATATTTATTTAGGGCAGTTTAGAGCTTTCGGAAGTTCTGATAGAATCATTGGAAGTGAATATAGGGAAGTGGTAAGGGCTGGACTTCGGGATTTTGCCGCAAAGAAATTTGATGACGAAGCCATAGACTGGGTAACAAGCCGTTTTGTCGGTATCGGTTATTATGCCTTGGTGGATTTGAAAAAGGTGGACCCAAAAATAGGAGAGTTCGAGGAGTTTCTAAAATGGGTCAGCATCGAGGATCTTCCCAATATGACGCATGACCATAATGAGATTGTTGAAAAGGCCCATAAATCGCTGCGTCAAAACCTTGATGAGAAGTTGATAGGGTTCAATCTACTTCCTGAGGAGTTTACCATGAGGGAAATCAAGGAGTTATATGAGGCCATTTATGATAAGAAATTCCCCATGAACAATTTTCAAAAGAAAATATTGGGTCTTGATGTATTGGAACGACTGGGCAAAAAATATACAGGAGCCCAGAATAGGGCTCCTTATATTTATAGATTCAAAAGTTAGTGAGTTTACTTTTTTAAAACTTCCTTGGATATCAAAGTGTTTTAACTTCGTTTTTTGGACATCACCAAGAACAGTACGCCGCACAATAACCAAGCGGGCAAGGTCATAAAGGATAAAAAGACATCAAAAGTGACGGAGATGAAATAACATAGTCCAAAACTTATGGCCCAGGCCCAGAATACGGCTCTGTTGAACTTCACGTTCGTTTTTTCGGCATAATCTATTATGATGTTGGCCTTTTTCCCATAGAAGTGCTCAAAAACTATAATCGCGCCCATTGGGGCCAAAATAAAACCGTACAGCGCCACGAAATCCAATAATTTCATTGCAAAGGCAGGGAAAAGCCCTGCAAGGGTCGCCACGCTACCGGCAATAATGGTCACCCAAAATGTGGATGTTTTAGGAATAATGGCCTGAAAAGCCAGTCCAGCCCGATAAATAGTCGGATTGGCCGTTGTCCATCCCGCCAAGACCACGGCAATGGCACCAAAAATGCCCAAAGCATTATAGGCCAATGGTCCGGGAGCAACATTCGGTGCATTACCTCCGGCCAAAGCGGCCTGAGCTTCTGGGGATTTAAGGTAAACAGCATAAAGTAATGCTGCCGCAATCCACGCCATATAGTGTCCCACGTACATTCCCGCTGCGGTGGTCCAACCTGACCTTGCCTTTTTCGCAAACCTAAATACGGACAAGTCGGACATGCCTACGTGCATCGCAGCATTGGCAAACCATGACCAAATGGTGACGTGCCAAAAAGTATATTTTATCTGTCCAGGAAAAGGTTCTCCACCTTCGCCCCAAATGTTCCAAAAGTCGGAGAAGCTATTTACATCAAGATCGCGCAATGCCACGATACCACTTGCCAAAAATGCCAATACAATAATAGGGGACATATAGTTGGCCGCTTTTGAAACGGTCTCGTACCCTTTTGCTGCAATCAACGAAATTACGGCCCCGATAACCAATACGATAACGACCCATGTAATGCCGTTGGGCATGGTATCCGTTAACTTGGGCATTTCCATGTCAAAAGGAATTCCAACCGCCGTGGCCGAAACGGTAATCATGGCACCGGCAAGAAAACAGAAGAGAATCCCATTGGCCAGATTATATCCAATGACCAATTTTTTTCCAACAATCTTTTCCAATTGATAGTATAAGGTAAGACGATACTTTACGGCTATTTCTGCCGTCAAGAACCTCCAACTGAGCACAGCCAAAAGATTTCCCAATAACAGTCCGACTATAAGGTCAAAAGCACTTACTCCCGTGGTCAAGAATAAAGGGCCTATCACGAATTCGGTACCTGCGGCATGCTCACCGGCATACATGCCCAAGAAACTTTTCCAGCTTTTTAATTTGGACTGCGGAACGGGCTGTCTTTCAAATTCTCCGCCAGCTATTTCCTCAACTTCTTCATCAATATTATATTGGCTCATATAGGTTTGGTTTGTTCGTTAATTTTTATGTGCTAGTTTGTTAGATCAGGTGCCTGTGCAGGTCTTGGATATTCTCGCAGCACAATTGGTCCATAATTTGTTGTAGTTGTACTTTAAGGATGGTCATGGTATGGTCGCCTCCCTTGTTTCCCATGGCGGCGGCGCCGTACATAAAAGAACGGCCCATGAATGTAAATTCCGCTCCCCGTGCAAGGGAGCGTGCAATATCCGGGCCTGAGCGCATGCCGCTGTCCATCATTACGGTTATTTGATCTTTATATTTTTCCGCTATTCGAGTCAATGGTGCAATGGTGGATTCACCGGCATCTAACTGTCTTCCTCCATGATTGGAAACTATGATGCCATCAAACCCTAATCCAATGGCCTGTTCGGTATCCTCTTCGGACGCGACCCCTTTCAAAACCAACTTACCTTTCCATCTATCCCTGATCGGTTTAATGCGCTCCTCGTTCAACCGACCAGAGAACGTTTTGTCCATAAACTTGCCCAATTGTTTCAGGTTCAGTCCTTCCGGGGTATAGGGTTTTAGAGTTTCAAAAGTAGGGATGCCATATTTTAAGGTCTGCATGGCCCAACTGGGCTTGCCCAAAACCTGAAGTATATTGGCCATGGTCATTTTTGGCGGAAGTGCCAATCCGTTTTTAAAGTCACGCGGGCGGTACCCAAAAGTGGGTACATCGCACAACAATACCAAAACGGGACAACCGGATGCGGCGGCCCTGTCGATAATATCGAACCTTACGGCATTTTCTGCCGGATTGTACAGCTGGAACCAGGCCTTGCCCTCGGTCAACTCACTCGCCCGTTCTATATCCATAGTGGTTACGGTACTCAGAATAAAGGGCACATTGTGCTTATGGGCTGCTTTCGCAAGGATTTCCGGTGAATTTGGCCACATTAGTCCTTGAAGGCCGACCGGGGCCACGCCAAATGGGGCATCATATTCATGTCCAAAAAGTTTGGTTTTGATAGAAGCTCCCCTAAAGTCTTTAATATAGGTCGGTTTTAGCGTAACGTCCCTAATTTCGGAGGTGTTCCGTTTAATATTTACATCTTCGTTGCAGCCACCATCCAAATACTCAAAAGCAAAACGGGGGATTCTTTTCTTGGCTTTTTCCCTAAGGTCATCGACGGAAGGGTATCGGGTATCGAAACTTTGGGCCATATCAATTTGTAATTAGGGGTCTATGTTTTTTTAATGCGTATTTCTTTTTTAGGAACTTTTGGTCCAGTTCCACGTTGGATATGACAATGGCCGCGCCAAGTGCCGAACCTAGAGAGGCATCGGTAGTTTTTACCTTCATATGGTTAAGGCCCTGTGCCAACAGCTCCACAAAAATTTGATTGTTGGCAAAGCCTCCATCGATGTACAATTGGGCTATATCTTCCTCACCGATAGCCCGTTGGATACTCTCAATCTGCAACTCCACCAGCTCCATCAGCAATTGATGATAGGCTTCCTCATAAGAATTGAAGTGCATTGGAGCGAGATTTTCCAAAGCACTAACATCTAGACTGGACCACTGGAATTTATGTGAAAAACTATCCTTGAGACGATGGTACAATTCAGAATCAAAATCGACCGATTTATGATAATCCTCTTCAACCCCGTAGCGCTCCGATAGTTCCTTTATTTTGATATTGTACTCGTTTCCCAAAAATAACCTAGCGGCCTTAACGGGCTCTCCGTTTATCCGCATGTAATTGATGCAGTTGGAGCGGGTGTCCGTTTCCGTTAAAAACTCTTTTGAAAATGGGTTCAGGGAGATGCTCCAAGTGCCTGTGGAGAGTAGTAGGAATTTTTTATCGATACTTCTTATGTAGGGCAAAAGGGCCGATGAGCTATCGTGAATACCGACTCCAACTTTTATCTGGTGCCCCATTAAATTAGTTTTTATACTGGTCCCGGTATCCACAATGGAAGGCAGTACCCTGTGCAACTGCTCTTTGTAGACCCAATCGTGATAATCTTGTTTTTCGTAGTTCCAAAGGGCGGTATGGCATCCAATGCTTGTATATTCACTGATCGGTATTCCTGTAAACAAATAGCTTAGATATTGTGGTAGATGAAGCGAATATTTGATTTTTGAAAAAACTTCCGGTTTATGGTGTTTCAACCAATACAATTGGATGCCTGAGTTAAGCATACCTTCCTTTGTTGTTCCAGTTTCCCTGCAAAATGTTATTTCCGGACCGTAGGTGTCGTAAAATTGTTCGATAACTTCTTCCGGTATGGGCTTTGTATAGTTGTAAAGCGGAGCCACAACGTTGCCCATGTCGTCCAAGTGCACAAAACTGGCACCGTAAGATGAAAAATTTACGGCATTTACTTTGTAATCCTTAGATTTTAGGATGTTGTGAAAAGTGGCTTTTATCCAGTCCTGGAGTTTGACAACATCTTCTGTTGGATGGCCATCTTCGTCCTGAATAGGTTCCAAATAGGTGTAATCGCGATGTACCTCCTTAAAGTCAAGGTCAAAAAGAAAGAATTTTTTATTGGTCTTTCCTATATCAAAAATTGCGATTACATCTTTAGCCATATATAAATTTATTATAGCCCCGTTGCCATGGTATGTTTACCTCTCTCGTCAATCAATTGTTTACGGATATTGAGATATCTGTACGTGTCCAATGGATTCAGAGCGCCCCCATTTGAGATTCGAGCACGTTCCAATAACGGTCTTACATCGGTGTGGTAAGCATCTTGAAGAATTTCTTGACATTGTGACACGTCATGGTTCCTCTGTGCTTCACGAAGTGACTTTTGGTCTACCAAAAGAGCCTTTGCATAGGAAGATCTAATAGCTTCCAACGATTGCATTAAGTCTTCCAAAGGGTCTTTTAGGTTATGGCTGGCATCTATCATCCAGGCAGGGTAGGGGTTTTGCGGATTGTTCTCCATACCATAAACCAGTTCGTTGAAAATCAAGAACAGGGAATATGGTTTTATGCTTCCAACGGTAAGGTCGTCGTCCCCATATTTGCTGTCATTGAAATGGAATCCTCCCAATTTGCCCTTCATCATCAAAGTGGCCACGATCTGTTCTATGTTGGTGTTTGGCAGATGATGCCCTAAATCTACCAAAGTATAGGCTTTTGGGCCACATTCGTTGGCCAACATAAAGGAAGTTCCCCAATCTTGGATGACCGTGCTGTAAAAATAAGGTTCGTAAGGTTTGTACTCGATAAAGAGTTTCCAGTCATCGGGTAATGTTTTGTAGATTTGCTGAAGACTATCCTGTGTGTTTTTAAGTACGGTCTGGAAATTGTTCTGTCCAGGAAAACTGGAGCCGTCCGCCAACCATACGGTAAGACTTTTGGAACCCAATTTTTCTCCTAATCGGATAACATCAATATTGTGCTGTATGGCCTGTTGGCGTGCATTTTCGTCGGTGCTGCAAAGTGAACCGAACTTATAGGAATGTTCTTGTTCAGGCTGATCTTGGAAGGTGTTGGAGTTCATTGCATCGAACTTTAGATCCAGGACACCGGCCAATTTTTTAACCTTCTCAGCATCTTCTGTCACATCCCATGGAATATGAAGGGAAATGGCCCCTGCAGATTGGGTTAGCGCATGAATCATTCCGACATCTTCGATTTTTTGTTCCAAAGTGCCAGGTTCCCCATGATAGGAGAATCTCCCAAAGCGCGTTCCGCCGGCACCCATGGCCCAACTTGGAATGGCTACTTGAAAGTCGCTGATTTTCTTGAGTATATGTTCAACATCGTATCCTTTTTTGGACAGCTGGTTCGCCAAAAAATCAAAACTTTGATCATGGTTGTCAAAGTTGATTTGGTTATGCGATGCGATTTGTTCTTTATTGATAATCATAGGATGATTTAATCTTTAAAAACCGCAGGCCAATATGTAGACCTGCGGAAAATTTGAATTAAAAATAACTAAACTCAAAACCTTATCTAGTGAAGGCATTTGCCATACCGCCATCCACATTGATAATGTTTCCAGTGCTTTTATCCAGTAGACCTACAAAAGCGAATACACCGTTGGCGATGTCTTCTGGATATATAATTTCGTTGAGCAAGTTTCTCTTGGCGTAATGAGCAGGAAGTTCTTCAACTTTAATACCGTAGGCTTTGGCCCTTCCTTCGGCCCAATCGCCTTCCCAAATTTTGCTGCCTACGATGACTCCATCAGGATTTACCGTATTCACTCGGATTCCTTTGCCCCCGAGTTCGGCCGCAAGTAAACGTACCATGTGTTGTTGGGCAGCTTTCGCAGTTCCGTAGCCTACATTGTTCGGTCCTGAAACTAAACCATTTTTGCTGGCAATACTTACAATGTCTCCTCCCAAATCTTGTTTGTTCATAATATCGACTCCCTGTTTAAAGAGTTCGAACTGTCCTTTCACCAAAACATTTTGAAGCAAGTCCCAATCCTTTTCGGTAGTTTCTTCCAATGGTTTGGAAATGGCCAATCCTGCACTGTGGATAATCAAATCCACACCTCCAAATTCCAGACAGGCATCTTTATATGCCTTTCTTATGGAATCGGCACTTGTTACATCACACACTGCATAAGTGGCCACGTCCCTTGTGTAGGTTTCAACAGCTTCTTTCAATCTGTCCTCGGCAATATCGGTCAATACCACATTTGCCCCATGCTCTGCAAGTTTGTCCGCGATAGCTTTACCAATTCCTCCACCGGCACCGGTGACCAGGGCCACTCTTCTCGATAACGGTTGTTCCTTGGGCATACGCTGTAACTTGGCTTCTTCCAATAGCCAATATTCAATATCAAAAGCCTCTTGTCTCGGCAACGAAGTGTAAGCTGAAATGGCCTCTGCTCCGCGCATCACATTGATGGCGTTGATGTAGAATTCACTGGCTACCCGTGTAGTTTGCTTGTTTTTCGAGAAACTGAACATACCCACCCCGGGATAAATAATGATGACAGGGTTCGGATCCCTCATCGCTGGACTGTTATCGTGCTTACAGTTCTCGTAGTATTCCTTATATTCTTTTCGGTAATGTTCAAAGGCGGGCTCTAATTTTTTAAGCACTTCCTCTGCATTGGATACATCTTCACCGGCGTCCAAAGTTAATACCAACGGTTGTATCTTGGTTCTTAAAAAGTGATCCGGACAAGAGGTCCCCATCGGGGCCAATTTTTCCAAATCGTTGCTGTTGATGTATTCCATGACCACATCAGCATCGGTAAAATGACCTATCATTCGGTTTTCCGAAGAGCACAGTCCACGAAGTAGGGGCATCAACTGTGCCGCTTTCTCTTTTCTATCTTCGGCAGGTAACGATTCCACTTTTTGACCGCCAAAAACTTTTCCCTGTTCTTTTATTTTCTTTTCAATATAATCAGAAGCCGTTTCAATGACCTCCAAACTATTGATATAGCATTCGTATGAGGTGTCTCCCCAAGTGAAAAGACCATGGCTTCCTAGCACTATACCACGTATTCCTGGGTTTTCGTCCAAACATTTTTCCAATTGAAGGCCCAGGTCGAAACCAGGTCTTTGCCATGGCACCCAGCCCATGGTGTCCCCCCAAATTTCTTTGGTCACTTTTTCACTGTCCTTGGCCGCTGCTACAGCAATAAGGGCATCAGGGTGTAGATGATCGATATGTTTAAATGGAAGCAATCCATGAAGAGGAGTGTCGATGGACGGGGCCCTACTGTCCAAATCATAAATGCAATGGTTAAAAAGTCCCACCATTCTATCCTCATCATGCAATCCTTTATAGACTTTTTTCAGGTTTCTCAATCGTTCTGTATAAAGTCCGGCAATTCCTGAACGGGTAAGGGTACCAATGTCTCCTCCAGATCCTTTAATCCACATTACTTCAACCTCTTCATTGGTCAGTGGATCCTTTTCAATTGTCTTGCAACTAGTATTTCCTCCACCGTAGTTTGTAATCCTTAAATCGGAGCCCAAAATATTGGACCTATATAGGAACAAAGCCACTTGGTCGTCGCCAAGTTCCAAGGCCTTTTTTTCGTCCCATAAATAATCCACATGTTTAAAAGTCTTAATCCCCATCAGGTATTTTTTTTATTATTGTTGTCGGTAAATGTACTTACCCATTTTCTATTAAGTGTTCTGTACTGTACCGTAAAAGTTAATAAAATGCTGGAATTGATAGATATAAAGGAGGAATCAAAGGTTCCAAAGTACAAACAAATCGTTGATTCCATTTTAGCAGCCATTGAAAATGGCAAGCTCAAATTGGACGATAGGTTGCCTTCCGTGAATGAGTTGCTAATAGAATTTGATATATCCCGCGATACTGTGGTAAGGGCTTACGACCACTTGAAGAAGAACAAAATTATAGAGTCCGTACCCGGAAAAGGCTATTATGTAAAGGAAGATGAGTTGGCCTTGAAAGCAAAAGTTTTTCTTCTTTTTAATAAGTTGAGTGCACATAAAAAAATTATTTATGATGCTTTTGCCAGAACTTTGGGAGACAATGCTACCATAGACTTTTTTATCTATGAAAATAATTACAGACATTTTAAGGAACTAATCTTGGAGTCCAAGAAAAGATCCTACACTTACACACATTATGTTGTGATCAGTCATTTTGAAGAAGGAGGTGATGATGTGATCAACTTTATCAAAGATGAAATTCCTTTGGAAAAACTGATTGTACTCGATAAAAGATTGGATGGTCTGGCGAATACCGTTTCCAGCATTTATCAAGATTTTGAGCAGGACATATATTCAGCTTTGGTTGCACTTAACCCTAAACTCAAAAAATACCGGCAGATCAAACTCTTATTAAGAAAGAAGACGTACCATCCAATTGAGATCAAAAAGGGCTTCATAAAGTTTTGCGCACAATTTGCTTACGAATTTGGAATTATAGAGGAAATTGAATCCAGTGAAATTGAAAAGCAAACTGTCTATATTAATCTTAAGGAAAGTGACTTGGTTATTTTGATCAAGAAAATAAAGGAGACCAATTTTGTGTTGGGACAAGATGTTGGGATTATTTCATATAACGAGACCCCGCTAAAGGAAGTGCTTCTGGATGGCATCACCGTAATATCCACCGACTTTGAGAACCTTGGGAAAAAAGCTGCTGAAATTGTCTTGAAGAACCAGACCATCTACACGGAAAACCCTTTTCATATAATTCAAAGAAGCTCCCTATAGTCCAATATTGGAGGACTTGCCTTTTTACCAGAACAGTACAGAACGGAATAGTTTTCTTTAGACCTTATATTAACGTTGCATTGGGCCTTTTATAAGGGGGCGTATGGCGAGTTTTCGCTTGATTCAAAATACATAGGCCTCAGGATATTTGCACAAATCATTTAGATTTAAAATATGAGAAAATTTCTATCACTACTTATTTTATGTACGACTTTAATTTCAATGGCCCAGGAGAAACTCAGTGCGGATCAGGAATGGACGGCCAATTGGATTACCATGCCCAAAATAGATACGCAAGCTGCCGGGTCCTTCCTTTTTAGGAAGGACTTTACGTTGGATACCGTGCCGAGCGAGTTTAGAATACGTATCTCTGCAGATAACAGATATAAACTTTTTGTAAATGGAACCTTGGCTTCTGTAGGCCCCAACTGGGGAGATATAAAGCATTGGAACTATCACAACGTGGATATTGCCAAACATTTAAAGGCAGGTGACAATATCTTGGCAATAAAAGTTTGGAATGAAGCCGAAATGCGAGCGGTGGCACAATTTTCCTATAAAACTGCATTATTTGTACAAGGTGAGGGCGATTTGGAAAAAATAGTGGATACGGATGGCAGTTGGAAAGTCATCAAAGATGAAAGTTATACTCCTTTGAAACAGGACATAAGAGGATACTATGCGGCCGGTGCGGGGGATTTTATAGATATGAACAAGGCATTGACGGGCTGGAAGTCCCAGAGCTTTGATGATAGTGCATGGCAATCCCCAGATACTGTTTTTGAGGAGGTACAAAGGGGAGGCGGAATACGGTATCAAGAAGGTTGGCAGTTGACTCCAACTATTTTACCGGAAATGGAGTTGACCGCAGAGCGTCTGGCAACGGTAAGAAAGTCCGAGGGAGTGAAAGTCCCATCATCTTTTCCAGCTAAACCTAAGGATATCAAGGTAGGGGCCAATTCCAATGTCAAAATATTATTGGATCAAGAGCATTTGACTAACGCTTACTTAACCTTGTTGTTCAGTGGAGGAAAAAATAGTATAATTACCCTTTCATATGCAGAAGGACTCTTTGATAGCGAAGGAGTTAAGGGAAACCGCAATGTTATCGAAGGAAAATCGATGGCAGGAAGAAGGGATAGCATCATTTCCAATGGAAAAGCTGATCAAGAATACACTTCTTTGACCTATAGAACATATAGGTATGTGGAGGTTGGGGTTCAGACAAAGGAAGAGCCCTTGATCATAAACGATATTTATGGCACTTTCACGGGGTATCCGTTCCAAATGAAGGCAAATCTCATTTCGGATAACAAAGAACTTTCCAATATGATGGAAATTGGTTGGAGAACTGCCCGACTTTGTGCTGTGGATACCTATATGGATTGCCCATATTATGAAAGGCTACAATATGTGGGGGATACCAGAATCCAGCATTTTGTATCATTTTATAACAGCGGGGATGATCGGTTGATCAAAAATGCCATCAATCTAATTGATTATTCAAGACAACCGGACGGATTTACCTTGAGCAGGTACCCGGACAGACAGGATCAGGTAATCCCAACCTACTCTCTTTGGTATGTTGCCCTTCTCTATGATTATATGATGTATGGCAGTGATATGGAATTTATTGAAGAGAAGTTAATGGGATCTCGACAGGTACTGAATTATTTCATTACGTATTTGGATGAGGATGGCTCTTTGAAGAACGTTCCCGGGTGGAACTTTACGGACTGGGTCCCGGAGTGGGAAGGGGGAGTGGCCCCGATGGCCGAAGACGGTTCATCGGCCGCCTTGGATTTACAAATGCTCCATGCCCTACAATATGGAATAGCTCTGGAGAAGGAATTGGGGAAGCAGGAATTCGTAACCCTGTACACAACAATGGTCGAGCAATTAACAGAGACCATCAAAAATAAATATTGGGACCCGGACAAGAAGATGTTTGCCGATACCCCGGAAAAGAACAAGTATTCGCAGCATACCAATTCTTTGGCCATTCTTGCCGATATAGTGGATGCCGACCAGAAAATGGCCATTGGAAAATCACTGTTGGACGATGAATCCTTGGCTCCAGCCTCCATCTATTTTAGCTATTATCTTCATCAGGCTCTTAACGAGGCAGGATACGGCAACAAGTATCTGGATTGGTTAGATGTTTGGAGAAAAAACATAGCGTTGGGGCTGACCACTTGGGCAGAAATTTCCCAAGTGGAAACTACGCGTTCCGATTGCCATGCTTGGGGATCAAGTCCTAACATAGAATTTTTCAGGATTATTTTAGGGATAGAAAGTGCTTCGCCGAACTTTAAAACGGTACGGATAGCCCCAAATTTGGGGGACATCGAAAAAATTGGGGGCGAAATACCTCATCCATCGGGAATGATATCCGTGGATTATAAAAGAACAGGTAGGAAGGTGAAGGCAACCATTACATTACCTGAAGGGGTTTACGGTGAATTTATTTGGCAGGGAAAATCGGCCAAAATAAAATCTGGAATTAACAACGTCACCATTTAAATGATAATATTTTAAGTTACGAAATTGACAAGAACCGTTAATAGGGGTAAACCCCACAATTGGTAGGAAAGCAAAAACAAACGAAGATAGATAATCATGACTATAAGCCCCTAATCGCTTTAAGAAAGATATGGTTACTTTTCAACTGTTTTAATATTTTATGACCGTAGGCCACTTTCCATAAAAAACTTAAAAATGGTTTATATAGAGAAGTCCTTGGGAATCGTTTCCGTCCATAACCATAGTTGGTAAACGAAAAGAAAAAGTACAGTCAAACTCATTTTCAAGAGCATCTTTCATTTATTTATGTTCTAGAGTGAAATCCATTGTATAGGAAGGAGCAATCTTCATAACAGTACAGGATGGTTATGTGGGCGCTCTGTCTTATTCTTGTATTTGTATTGTCCTCTTTTCTGTTTGGGTACTTTAATCTTAAGGTTCTGCCCAATAAACAAACTTATGGCAATATTGTCCATTAATCATATCACTATTTTTATAATATGAAGATTGCAGTATTTCATCATTTAACAAGGCAAGTTTTTTGTTCGTTCATCATTTGTCTTCTCATTGGAATTGGGGCAAACGCCCAGCAAGTGGATAAAATAAATGATAGATTGTTGACCTCTTGGAAAGCCAACTGGATTACTCACCCAGAAATAGAGGGCCATGAATACGGTGTATTTTTCTTTAAGAGAAACTTTACACAGTTGGGAGATATTCCAGAGGAATTTATAGTACACCTTAGTGCGGATAACAGGTACAAATTTTATGTGAACGGAACATACGTGGCCAGCGGACCGGCACGAGGGGATCAATTGAACTGGCGCTTTGAAACCTTGAATATTGCACCTTATCTAAAAAATGGAGAGAATACATTGTCAGCAGTGGTTTGGAACTTTTCTGATTATCGTCCCTTGGCACAGCATACGGTAAAAACAGGTTTTATTCTTCAAGGAAACGGAGATGCTGAACAAAAGCTAAACACGGATGAAAAATGGTCCGTAATGCAAAGTAGGGCACATGGGCCAACGCAAATAGACCAAAGAATCTACCTGATTACTGGTGCAGGGGAAGACTTTGATTCAAGCGAGTATCCATGGGGATGGATGACCGAGGGATTTAAATCGGAAGAATTTGTACCGGCAAAGAGTATTTCCAAAGGAACTCCTAAAAATGGGGTTGCTGGATATGGCATTGTTCCATCCCATATACTTGTTCCAAGGAATATTCCATTAATGGAGGAAAAGTTTCAGCGTTTTGAATCTATCAGAAGGACATCGATAAAGAAGTCGGTGCCAGATTTTATATCAGGAAAAGAGAAACTTATCGTTCCTCCCCATACCAAAATTACTGTTTTGTTGGACCAAGGACATTTAACCAATGCCTACCCAATTGTAAGCTTTTCAAAAGGAAGTGGTTCACAAATCGACATCACTTACGCTGAGGCTCTCTATGATGCTCAGAGGCAAAAAGGGAATCGAAATGAAATAGAGGGCAAAAGCATCGAGGGCAATATCGATATCATACGTCCAGATGGTCAGGAAGGACGGGTTTATGAACCGCTTTGGTGGCGAACGTTCCGGTATGTGCAATTGGATATCGAGACCAAGGAACAACCATTGGTTTTGGATGATTTTGCATCGCGGTTCACGGGATATCCCTTTAAGCAAGTTGCAGAGTTCGGAACCAAGAATTCTTTATTGGATAAGATATGGGACGTAAGCTGGAGAACACAGCGTTTATGTTCGGGCGAGAATTATTTTGACTGCCCCTACTACGAGCAATTGCAGTACATAGGGGATACCCGAATACAGAGCTTGGTGACCACCTATGTTTCAGGTGATTCAAGGCTTTATAAAAATGCTTTGGAATCCTTCCAGCACTCACAGGAATCTTTCGGTCTCACCCAGAGCCGTTATCCTAGCAACGAAACACAGTTCATACCAACCTTTTCTCTCATATGGATAACCATGCTGCACGATTACTGGATGCTTCTGCCAGATGAAGAATTTGTTGGCAAAATGATGCCGAATGTACTCAATATTCTCAACTGGTTCGAAAAGAGAAGTGGAGAATCCGGGCTAGTGGAGCAAAACGAATGGTGGATGTTCGTCGATTGGGTGGATACACATGATTGGGTTCGAGGGGTGCCTCCCGGTGCTGAAAAAGGAAACTCAATACTTATCAACCTGCAATATGCCTATACCCTTCAATATGCCATTGAAATGTTGGAAGTTTTTGGTCATACTGGGCAGGCCGATCTCTATCGAAGTAGATTGGAAAACATAAGGGCCAAAGTAAAGGAACTCGCTTGGGATGAGCAAAAGGAATTGTTCAGTGATACCCCGAAAGGTGAAAAATTCAGTCAGCATACCAATATTATGGCCATACTGGCGAATGTTGTCTCTGGTGAAAAAGCCGCTTCTTTAATGAAAAAGGTTCTAGAAGATGAGTCCTTAGCAAAGACTAGCTATTATTTTTCCTTTTATTTGACCGAGGCACTTAGGCATACCGGAATGGAAGAGAAATATCTTGGGCTTATGGGCAGATGGGAAGAAATGCTCGATAATGGCCTCACCACATTTGCGGAAAAGCAAGAACCTACCCGGTCGGACTGCCATGCATGGAGCGCCTCCCCAATGTATCATTTTCTGTCAATGGTCTGTGGAATTCAACCCGCGGCGCCGGGATTTCAGAAGATACATGTAGAACCTCATTTAGGAAAATTAGAAGAGGTCAATGGTAAAGTGCCGCACCATTTGGGCGAAATAGAATTTAATCTTAAAAAAAGAGGGCAAAACGGTCTCAAGGGCAAGATTGAGCTTCCAAAGGGGCTAGATGGCACCTTGATCTGGAATGGTCGTAACCTGGCACTTAAAGAAGGTAAGAACGACATCCAAATCGATTGATCATTTCAATATGACCTTATTTTAAAATTATCTATTTCCTGTCTTACAGGACAGTTCCGGACGAATTTTATTACCTGACACCTCAGGATGCTTAACCAAGTCACTGCTGTTACTTTAGCACGAAAGTTTCATTTTTCACTCATTTAAGAGTCTTTGGATTTTGAAACTGTTGACGAGAACCTAACGTAAAGATATAAGCATATGAGATTAAGTAAAGTATTATGGCCGGAAGCACTAAAACTAGGAATGGTAATGTTGGGCATGTTCATATTTGTTGGATGCAACGGCAATGGGCACAATCTGGAAGATGACGAATCACAATCCGATATTGCCCAGCAAGATGGTGATGTCGATGATGAAGATTCTCTGAGCTCCGTTGAATTTGTAAAGGACACTGGGTTCATAAATGGTATTCGCTTGCTCGGTACCGATACCTCTGACATTAAAGCCTTGGATTTTATCTACCCCTATTCAACAGCAACGGAAACAGCTAGCTGGAAACTTGCCGAATGGGGCAGTAACCATGCCTTTGGCAATGTGGAACAAGAGGTGAAGGGAGATTCAATAATCTATGCCAATCAAGCAAAGCGGGTAGTGTTCATAAAGGAGAAAGCTCAGGATAAACCACATGTACTTTTGGAAGTAATAGCTTCCGAAGATTATACTTCTGTTCGTAAAGATGGAGAAGATTGGCCCCATTTATTATTAGAGCAGACCATGGCAGATAAAATAGCCCTAGAGGATATGGAGTCCCTTGAATTGAACATGGGCCTTTCGCTTGTGTATGACAAGATGATGATGGACCCTTCCGAGTTTGACGAAAGTCTTCATACCTCTCAGGTTTCACTTTATTTGACCATTAGTGATTCGACCGACTTTTTTTGGTTTGGTATTCCCGTATTTGACCACAGGAGGCCAGAGGGGATTCCGCTGTACGCTGCCCAAGATTTGGGCAAGGATGATGCCAGTAAAAAGTTCATTGTGAGTATAGCAAGTGAGGAATTTTTCCCAGGAAGTTTACAAAAATCCGGAAGTATAGATGTGGACAAGGATATATTGCCGTACATTAAAAACGCATTTGAACGAGCCAAGAGACAAGGGTATTTGCAAGATGCGCACTGGTCCGATATGTTTATTTCCAGCTTCAATTTCGGATGGGAAACCACAGGGACTTTCGATTCCGGTATGTTGGTGCGTGAACTTCAACTTACGGGCAGGTATCGCGCCGGAAACTAGTTAACAGTAGGGTACAGGATGGTACTGCAGAGACTTTAAAATAGTTTTGCAACTGGGCTGTTGCCGTAGCGACACTTATCTAACCACCACTTATAAAATAGAAATGTAAATCAAGTACTTATGAAAATTAATTCAATTAAATATAACATTCTAATTTTGTTGGTAATATCTGTTTTCAACTTCCAGTTGTCAGCTCAGGAATACCCAACACTATGGAATGAAATCGTAGATTTTAAGGAGTTGGACGCTTCAGGCTCGATATCAAAAAATCGAATACTTTTCATCGGAAGTAGTTCCTTTAAGTTCTGGAAGGATGTCAATGATTATTTTCCAAATCATCAAATTATCAATAGAGGGTTTGGAGGGTCGACATTAGTGGATGTAACCCGATATTTCTATGACATTATTGTTCCCTATAACCCCGATCAGGTCATCATTTATTGTGGTGAGAATGATTTTGCTTTTGACAACGACCTCTCGGTAGAAGAGTTTTTTCTACGTTTTGAGACCTTATACGGGATGATCCGTGTAAACTTCCCAAGAGCCACGATAAACTATTTATCCATTAAACCAAGTCCTTCTCGGATGAATATCTTGAATAAATCCATTGAGGCCAATAAAATGATAGCCGATTATCTGGACAATAAGTCAAATGCATCATACATCGACATATTTTACCCAATGTTGGACGAAGGAGGAAATATTAAAGAGGAAATCTTTTTGGACGACCGCCTTCACATGAATGCCAAGGGCTATCAGATTTGGCAAAAGGTCATGGAGCCTTACTTAAAATAATAGTCTATTGTCAGATTTCAATATATGCTGGTCCATATAAATACAGGCGTCTTGCGCTTGGACAACTTCCCGGGATGTGGAGGGTGTGCGGTTAGGGCTTCTACCGCATAGGAGCAAAATACTTTTCCTATCAATGTATGCTGTACCATAAGGTTAAATATTGGCGCCTTGGTTGGTCATTATCCCGGGTTTTCTTCTTCTTTTTGATTTTTCCCCAACAATATCTCGATTAGTTGAACCTATTCAATGTTTTTGCTAAACCAGTTTTGATAAAACTGTTGGTTTTACCTACAAATACGCGTGCTACAGATACTGTTCTTTATTTGGAATCTTTCTATTCTTAACACCTTATATCTCGATATTTAAAGTGGTTTTTTTCCTACTAAATCTTTTGTAATGCTTGTGTTAAAAGCGTTGGGACAAAGTGGCATTGACGCCTGTGAAATAGGGCCAAAAACTCTTTTACCCCATTTGTTTAAGGGGAACAGGATGGGGCAGGATACTTGGTCTATTCCCATTATATAGATTTGAATCAACTTTTTTGAACAATTCACAATTAATGTAATATGAAAATACTAAAAACAACATTCTGCTGTCTGTTCGTTGTAATTTTGGCAATACAAACAGCTGCAGCACAAGAACGAATTGAGGTTAACGGTAAAGTCATCTCAGAAAGTGAAGGCTTACCGCTATTAGGGGTGAATGTTGTAGTGGATGGAACCACCAACGGGGCCGTGACCGATTTTGATGGTGAGTTCACCATAACTATGGATCCCGAAGGGACATTGGTTTTTTCCTATATGGGCTTCTCTACCAAAAAGGTAGCCGTATCCGGAAGACAATCCATTACAATTGAGTTATCCGAAAACCAGAATAGGTTGGATGAGGTGGTGGTAATTGGGTACGGTCAGCAAAAACGAGCTGATGTGACCGGCTCCATTTCCAGTGTAAAGGCGGAAGAGATTTCCCAAAGCAAGGTATTGTCATTCCAAGAGGCTATTCAGGGAAGGCTGGCAGGGGTACAAGTTTCGTCTTCATCCGGTGAACCTGGTGCAGCCATGAATATTAGCATTCGTGGTGCCAATACGGTATTTGGTAGCTCAGCTCCTCTTTATGTGATAGATGGGGTACCCTATGATGTCAACAATGGAGAGGTTGCCGATGCCAGTGTAGGGAACGGTACATCGTCCAACCCGTTGGCAACACTGAACCCATCATCCATAGAGTCCGTTGAAGTGCTCAAGGATGCCTCCGCAACCGCTATTTATGGTGCTCGAGGTGCAAACGGTGTTATTATAATTACCACTAAATCAGGTAAAGCAGGGGATACCAAGATTACCTATGACGGTTTTGTTAGTTTGGGTACAGTAACACGAAAACTACCTGTGCTTAATGCCGAAAGATATATTGAGTATAGGGCCGCACTCAATCCTGAGACCTTTTTGTTCTATACGGATAGCAATCAAGATGGGTTGTACAATTCGGATGATATTCCAAGGGATCCTTATGAGCTGCCCATGCATGATTGGCAAGACGAGATGTTGAGAACTGCTGTTTCCCATAGCCACAATATTTCAATTTCCGGCGGGGATAACAAGGGAACCACTTTTTCTGGTGGAATTGGAATGTTAGATCAGGAAGCGATCATAATCAACAACAACTTCCAACGATACACCATGAGGCTCAACCTTGATGACCAGCATAGCGATAGGTTAAAGATGGGTTTGAATTTCAACATGGGCTATTCTGAGCTTAACGGTGCAACACAGAGCGGTGGTGGTTCCGGGATATTCAATGGAGTTGTTCAAAATCTTGTGATATCAAGACCGTTGGAATTTTTCGCCCCTAACTGGGATACGGATGGAAGATACATCAACCCTTTATCGATGATCGATAATGCGGAGAAAAATGTTTCTTCATTGAGGAGCAACCTATATGCCTATTTGGAATATGCATTGATGAAGGACCTAAAAATCCATGTCTCGGGAGGTGGTTTTCTCTCCAGCTCCAAGGGAAAGGAATTCTATAGCAAGTATACCAACTGGGGTAATTTGGACAATGGTCGAGCTATGGTACAAGAGGCAAGAGCAAATTCATGGAACGTAACCAGTAGATTGAATTATACATTAAGACCCAATCAAGATCATTTGTTAACAGCCATGGTGGCTTTTGAAGCAAACAGGTACAGTTGGGAGAATATGTTTATGGAGGTAGCCGATTTTGCCGATGAGTCTACGGGGGTTCATGATATCGGTAAAGGTAGGAGGATAAAGAACAATTCCACTGGTAAGGACATCATAAACAGGATGTCCTATTTCGGAAGGTTCAATTATCAGTTTAAGGGTAAACACCTGTTGACAGCAACCTTTAGGGCAGATGGATCGGATAAATTGGGTCCTAGCAATCGCTTTGGATACTTTCCATCCTTCGCCTATGGGTGGCAGTTGCATAAGGAGCCTTTTCTATCCAATGTAGATGATTTGAGCAACTTGAAGCTCCGTTTGAGTTATGGTATTACGGGTAATGATAGAATTCCTTCCTTTAGATACTTGGCACGAATGGTGAACACGGATTATGGTGGAGATTTGGGACTTGCACCAGACTCTAGGGCCAATTATGGTCTAAAGTGGGAAGAGACCTCACAGTTCAATGCAGGCTTTGACCTTGGACTGGTGAACGATAGAATTAGCATTACATGGGATTATTACTATAAAGTTACTACGGATATGTTGATTGCCGCATTGGTGCCTAAAAGAAGTGGTTTCCAACAGCAATGGCAAAACCTTGGTAGAGTAGACAATGATGGTACCGAACTTCAGATTTCGACCAGAAATATTGAAGGAGGCGATTTCAAATGGAAAACAGATTTCAATATCAGTAGCAACAGGAATATTGTAAAGGACCTTGGAGGTGTAGACTTTATTCCTGTGAACATAGGAGGTGGTTGGATTACAAATGCAGGTAGGGTAATCGAAGGGGAATCTTTGGGTAACGCTTATGGCTATGAGTTTGATGGTGTGTATCAGATATCAGATTTTAATTGGCAGAACGATAGCGATGCGACCATTCCGCACGAGCAACGTGATTATGTCCTGAACGAAGGAGTTGTTACCGTAGACGGGATCAATGTGCAGCCGGGATCATTTAAGTTCAAAGATTTAAACGGAGATGGGACCATTGATGTGGACAATGATAGAACATCCATTAGCAGAAGCTTTCCTAAGCACTTTGGAGGTATTAACAACACCTTTAATTATAAAAACTTCGACCTTTCCGTAATGTTCAATTGGTCCTATGGAAATGAAATATTCAACGAAGCCAAATATAGGCTAGAGGGAGGGGTGTCAAACACTTGGATGAACATTTCCGATGATTTTTTCAGCAATAGGTGGACTCCTGAGAACCCAACGAATCAATATGGTACTTTTGCCGACGACCTTTGGAACAGGACTTCTTTGTTGGCTTCTAGCTATTATGTAGAGGATGCTTCTTGGTTAAGGCTTCAGAACATTTCATTTGGTTATGCCCTTCCTGGGAAATGGATTAAGGAAATGGGAATAGATTACGCTCGTATTTACTTCACGGGCACCAATCTGTACACGTGGACCAACTACTCTGGATTTGATCCAGAAATCCATTCAGGAAACTCGCTTTTGCCCGGATATGATAGATTGACCTATCCAAGGACCAAAACATTCACTTTTGGAGCCAGTTTCACATTTTAATAACAGCAAAAAAATCAATAGAGATGAAAAATAGAATACTAAAGAATATTGTTGTCTTAACGTTCATCGGTATTTATTGTAGTTCGTGCAGTAACGATTTTTTGGATACCAAGCCACTATCCTTCACTACGGTGGAGAATTTCTATCAAACAGCGGATGATGCGGAATCGGCACTTATAGGTTGCTATAGTGCGCTCAATGCCCAATCCGTACAAGGCGTTTGGCGAGGTAATTTCAATTCAAGTATGACCTTTATGCTGAGCGCAGGAACAGATGAGTTGGTCACAAGAGACGGATTAACTGCAATTGGTTATGCCCCCTTCGGTAATTTGGCGGTAACAAGCCAGACACCAACAATTGAAGAACACTTTTTTACCATGTTCGTAGGTATCAATAGATGTAACTATCTTTTGGATGCCATAGAGGATACGGAGATGGGAGAACAGCGTAAAGCCGAAATCATGGGGGAAGCACATTTCCTAAGGGGCCTTTACTATATGTATTTGGCCCAAATGTATGGGGGTGTGCCAGTGTATACCACAGGGGAGCACGATGAAAATGCCTTGCGGGAGCCTTTGGATGTGGTTTACGCTCAGATTATATCCGATTTTGAAACAGCTTATTCAAATCTACCAAACAGAGCGGATATTCAAGGAAGAGCGAACAGATGGTCTGCTGCCGGTTTCCTTGCGAAAGTATATACCTATTTAGCCAGTTGTAAGACCAATGGAGTTGGTGCTGATCTAGGGTTTGAGCTCAATAGTTTTGACTGGGTCGATGCTGATGATTTTTATACACGTGCCAGGGACATTACCAATGGGATAATTGCCCAGAGCGGTTATGAGTTGATAGACAACTACGATTATCTGTTTCGGGAGACTACCAATCAATTTCAAATGGAAGAATCTTTGTTTTCGTCAGTGTCAAGTAGCAGCTCAATAATAGGTAATTATCATGTTTGGGTGCAATGGATGGTACCACCGGGGAATACTACCACCATGGGTGGCGGTTATGGATGGTTCCGTCCAACAGGAGAGATGTTCTATAAGTACAATGCTTTGGATATGAGAAGGGCGCACAACCTTTCTAATTCATTCTCAGCGTCCTCTACTACCGAAACAATCGAGGGAGATACTTATTATGTGCCCGATCCTGCAAATGGGGTAACCGCTGGTTTCTACTCTGTGGCAAAATACCGTTATGTAGACCCATCGAGCAAACCGATAGACATTAGCCAATCCATGGGCAACTACCCTTTATTGAGGTATGCCGATATTTTACTGCTGAATGCCGAGGCCCTTTACATGACAGGAGACGAGGCAGGCGCACGTGAAAGGCTTACAGAGGTGAGGACTAGGTCGGTGAGTGATGTATCCCAAGTCGATATCTTGGACGATGCCTATTATAAGGCTGATTTTTTGGAAGAACTTTTGGATGAAAGATCTAGGGAATTTGCCTTTGAAAGTCAACGAAGAATAGATTTGATAAGGTTCGGCAAATTTTACGATGCCATTATGGGCCTTGATGAAAATGGAGGAAGGTGGAACGTTGCAGTTCCCATTATGCAGGCAAATTTGGAACCCTATAAAATATGGTTCCCTATTCCGTTGACCGAAATAGAACTGAGCCCAATAGAGCAAAACCCTGGTTACTAGGGAAGGACATATTCAAACAAAAGATTCATAAGCAATAACATTATTATCATGATTCAATCTAAAGCTTCAATATTATTATGTTTTTTGGTCCTCGTCACCTTGGTTTCCTGTGATTCCGATGATGTGGTAGAAGACCTTAGAGTTGATAGTGTAATGCCGCCACAGGCAATGATCGGTGATACCATTACAATTAGAGGAAACGGTTTTAAAGGGCTACATACCACGGTGGTTGGTTTTGAGGGAGGTATGTTGGGACAGGTAGTCTCGGCCGAACCTACAGAAATCGATGTGGTAGTGCCCATGGGGGCGCGGGATGGGGATATTCAAGTGAGAACTGGAAAAACAGCTATTGTAAGTGCCGATTTCGAACTTATTCCTTCTCCACCTTTTATTTCAGATTTGGCACCTTCACAAGGACGTGCAGGATCAAGTTTCACTATTTTGGGAGACTTCTTGGCTAATAACTTCCTTGTTTCTGACAGCATACAGCATATCGAAGAGGTTTCCGTATTGTTTGGAGGACAATCACTTGAAATAGACAGTCTTAATTATGAAAATATATGGGTGAAAGTGCCGCAAGACGCTGCCGATGGCGAAGTTATGGTCCAAGTCGAGCGTGATGGTCTTTCTTCTAACCAAGTTACTTTTGAAGTAGGGATCCCCGCTATAATCGATGATTTTAACAGACCTACTACAGAATGGGCCGATTTGGAAACCATGCCTAACCCTATTGGTTCCAACTGGGTTATTGGAAGTGGAGAGTGGATGATTGAAGGACCTGGTGGAGACAACTTTATTTCAGCTAGAAGAGTTGTGGCGGGTGATAACCTTATGGTGAACATGCCTTCGGTGACCTCAAACCAAAATGGTATGAGCTATAGCCTTGGAGGTGATGTATACATACCTGCTACTACTGATTCTGCTCTTGGTGGCATTGCTTTCCATGTTCAAAGTGAAGATGATTACTATGCATTCCGTATTGGAGGAGGAGGACTGCTCCAGTTGATCAGGGTAATAGATGGAAATGCCAGTGCAGTATTGTCCACTTCTGGTTTTGCTGCACAATTACCAGGAAACAACACCTATAGGTTAGAGGTCAGCTCCAATACTCCATATACGTTTGATCTAAGGGTACTGACGGCGGAAGGGGCGGTCATTGTTGAAGGAACGGTTGTAGATGATCAAAGTACCTTTGTTGGTGGTGTAGCCGGTTTCTACTCTACTTATTTAAGTTATCACGATAATTATTACTTTCTTTCCGAGGAATAGGATTGGCAGGAATTATGGGCCCAAAGGTTCGTAATCTTTCCCCGGTTAATTTTAAGTTTTGTATGAAATATAACGCTCTGGAAGAAAATCTTTCAGGGCGGTATTTGTTTTAAAGCCTCTTTGCTATCGCAATAAATCTTTTGGCTAAGTTGAGAGGTTCTTTCAATTTAGGGGGGTATTACGTTTGCAACTAGACTTATTATTGTATTTGTCCATGTTTTTCTTGCCTATGTGGAATACTGAGTTTTTGTGGGAGAATGTTTGCTTGGAGAGCTTTGAACATGGTTTTTTTGAAAAAGCCAAAAAAAGGCACCCTAAGGGCAGTCATGGTCGGAAGATTATTCTTCCGACTTTTTT
>NZ_JAHZSV010000033.1 GCF_019457905.1 Flagellimonas abyssi
CGTTTGCTGACCTTAAGGCAGTACTTTCCCTATTTTGACAAGGAAATAAGAAAGACCGGGGTTACCCGACAGTTGCTCTGGGAGGAATATCATGCCAAGCACCCCGATGGCTTCAAACTCTCACAGTTCAAGTACTGGTACGCCGAATGGCGCAAGGAGACCTCTCCGGTAATGCACATGGAGCACAAGGCCGGTGACAAGCTGTTCATCGATTTCACGGGAAAGAAACTCCATATCGTCGACAGGGAGACCGGTGAACTGAGGGAACTGGAGGTGTTCGTTTGCATACTGGGTAGCAGCCAATACACTTATGTAGAGGCCTGTGCAAGCCAAAAACTGGAGGACTTCATCCGCTGCACCGAGAACTCCCTATGGTTCTACGGCGGCGTACCAAAGGCCCTGGTGCCCGACAACCTGAAGTCGGCGGTTACCAAGAGCAGCCGTTACGAGCCCAAGGTCAACGAGGTGTTCGCCGACTTTGCCGAACACTACGAAACGGCGGTACTGCCCACACGTACCTATAGGCCAAGGGACAAGGCCATAGTGGAGAACGCCGTGAAGATAATCTACACCAGGGTGTTCGCCCCTTTACGCAACCAGGTATTCCACAGCATAACGGATCTCAACATGGCGATAAGGGAACTGTTGGAAAAACACAATGCAATGTCGTTCAGGGGAAGGGAATATTCCAGGCGTTCGCTTTTCATGGAAATCGAGAAGGGAGAACTGATGCCCCTGCCAGGGAAACGCTATGAGGTAAAACGCTATGCCCAGGCCACCGTACACAAGAACAGCCATATCTATTTCGGGAAGGACAAGCATTATTACAGCGTGTCCTACAGACATATAGGCAAACAGGTCAAGCTGGTCTATACCGACAGTATCGTCGAGATCTACCATAAGCACGAAAGGTTCGCCGTACATACAAGGAACAGGAAAAAATACGGATATACCACCTTGGCCGACCATATGCCATCGCACCATCGTTTCGTAAGCGAGTGGAGCAGCGAAAGGTTCATCGATTGGGCGGGCAATATCGGCGAATACTGTAAAGGGTACATCATTGCCATCCTGGAAAAAAAGCAGCACCCCGAGCAATCCTACAAATCCTGCCTCGGCGTGCTCCACCTTGCCAAAAAGTACGGAAGGGAACGTCTTGACGGTGCCTGTAGGCGTGCCTCGGAATATGGGGCGTACAATTACAATATGGTAGAGCGCATCCTCAAAAAGGGATGGGACCAGATCGATGACCATAATGATGAAGGAACGAAAATGCCCGAACACAAGAACATAAGGGGCGGAAAATATTATGAATAAAAACACTTAAAACTGGACATATGAACAAAAAAACAATGCAATTGATGAAAGAAATGAGGTTCTTTGGAATGCACAGGGCCTTTGCAACAACAATGGAAACCGGAGGTGCCGATACCGACTATACCAATGACGAACTCATTGCCTATCTCATCCAGAGCGAATGGGACGACCGGCACAACCGTAGGATAGAGCGATTGACCAAGTCCGCAAGGTTCAGGTATATGGCCGTCATGGAAGCTATCGACTACCGACCGTCACGCCAACTGGACAAGAACCTGGTCCGGCGACTAGGCTCTTGCGACTTCATCCCAAAAAGGGAGAACATACTTATTACAGGTAGTACCGGTGTGGGAAAAAGTTATCTGGCCTCGGCCATTGGCCACCAGGCCTGCTCCTTGGGGCGAAAGGTCATGTACTTCAACACCGCCAAGCTCTTTACCCTGCTCAAGACATCAAAGGCCGACGGTTCCTATCCAAAACAGATAAACAAACTTGAAAAACAGGACTTGCTCATCTTGGACGACTTCGGCCTTAAACCATTGGACAACATCAACAGGCATGCGCTTATGGAGATCATCGAGGACCGTCACGGCAAAAGGTCCACTATTATAGCATCACAACTACCAGTCGAAGTATGGCATGACATCATAGGTGAAAAAACACTGGCCGATGCCATCCTCGACCGTTTGGTGCACACGGCACACAGAATCGACATAAAAGGAGAATCAATGAGAAGAAAATTGAAAAATAAAAACTAAGTTTAACCCAAGGATAGATCAAATCTAGGCAGTTCGTTTACCCTGGTCAGTTTCATCCGGCGAAGGTGGGTCAGTTTACCCGGCTTATCCACAGCTACCAAGAAATTTAATGACAACTTAAAATCTATAGCTAAAAAGGCGAAAATTGATAAGAAAATTACAATGCATATTGCGAGGCATACCTTTGGCAATATTGCTGGTGATACCATCCATCCCTTTATGCTGCAAAAATTGTATCGTCATAGCGATTTAAAAACCACATTGAACTATCAAGCTAATTTTATTCACAAAGAAGCAGATGATGCTTTGGATAGTGTGGTAAATTTTTGAACTATTATCAGCCATCTGCAAATATTTTAAAGTCATATTTCAACATATTCAATTGCCATTCCCTTACCTTTACCAACATAATTTTATGTTTATGGTGTTAAAGGTTAAATGGACTGAATTTAAAAGTAGTCTTGAAAATTTTCAGTCCGAAGGAAATGCGCTTATTAAAAAATATAAAGCAGCAAGAACTGAGGATTTATTAAATGAATTGAAAGAGGAAAAACAATCGTGGGAAAGCGATGTAATCAGTTATGTAAAGGCTTCTTTTGACCCTGAACACACCAATTTTGCATACGAGTTTAAGGCTCAACAAGGATATAATTTCGGAATGAAATTAGGTATCGACCAAAGAGTCAAAAACACTATTCAAACCATTAAAGATGAAATTAATGGGCTTGATTACTATTTAAAAATATTATTCATTTCAGATGCTATTGTGCGAGCTGATGACATTGATTTAGAAGAGCGTAAAAACCTTGATACCGAAGGCATTCTTGATCTTATACTTTCTAAACTATATGAACTGTATAATGATGGGAAATACTATTCTATTAAGTGGATTCTTGAAGGTAACGGCCTAAAGTTAGGTGGGCGTAGCGAAGATTGGGACTATGGTAGAATGCTTGAAGAACGAGGCCTTATTGAGACTATGAATGGTCGTGAGGTAAATGCCAAACTAAAACTTGAGGGAAAGTATGCCATTGAACAAGCCAGAAAATCCCAAGTGCCCGACTACTCAAAAATTAGCGATTCTGATGAAGAATTAAAAACACTTCTCAAAGAGGTACTTGCCGAAGTTAAAAGATCAGGATATGGTCAGCAAATCATCTTCGATGAGTTTGATGAGCTGCGCAAAGACATTCCGCATCTTAGCAAAAAATCGTTTGGTCAGTTATTAAAATCAAAACTTGGCGATTTGGTCGCAGCCAAAGCCTTTGACAAAGCTATCGCCAGCGACATATTCAAACAATTTACTAACCAAATATTTCCATTTTAACGTATGAGAATATGGGCAGGTATTAAAAATAGAATAGTTCAATTCTTCCGAAAAGAACCACCACCAGAATATGAGGTGACAGAATATGTGTTTTCGGATAGACAACCTCTTGATGGTTCTTCGACCATTTCATTTTTCGTAAACAATCCCAAGCCAGATGTAAGTGTTACCAGAACTTTTGATAGCGAAGACCAAGCCGTTAATTGGCTTATGGAAAATCGAGATTTCAAAAAGATGTTATTTAGTAATGTATTTCCATCCGCAAATTCGGTGAAATACCAATGTGGCGTTAAAGAACCTATCACAATCCCAAACAAAATGCCAGGGGATATTGACATTCTTCTGTATGAACAAGGAAAGGAACAAAATGCGGTTGGAATAGAATGTAAAATAGTAAAAACCGAATCGCTTGAAAATCAACCACCAAAAATAAACAAGATTACAAGCGTTCAAAAAAAGGGAACTATTCAGGCAAATGGATATACCGAAATTGGATTCAACAGGGTTTATCTGCTAATCATACTATTGGATGATGGCCGGCATTACAAAAACCCCAATGTTATGTTCAGAACTACACCTTTTAAATGGTTGAAAGAATTGTATGGTTTTGACTGGCAAACCCGAATGAGTGATGATATTGGAATTATTTACGTTCACATAAATCAATTTACTACTAACCATATAAATCAGACCAAAGGATTGGGATTGCGTGTAGAACGTGAAGCAATACCAATTTTACAACCTGAAGAACTAACTGATAAAATCAAAAAACTGGATTCATAGGATAATTTGAAACGTAAAGGAACTTGCAGGATATGCGGAAATCATAGTAAACTAACGTTTGAGCACGTTACACGAGAGTGTAAACTGAACTCTCTATAGTTTGCCTGATTCATTTTCTCAAGTGCTCGGTTCTTGCCTAAAACATTCCACCAACATCCCATAAAGTTCTGGATGTTTTCTTTTTAGTAAATCCGCTCGTTCAAAAAAATACTCTGAAGCAACCGCAAAGAATTCAGCTTGATTTGTTCCACCATATTTACGAATATCTGAATGGTTATCGTTAATCGCTTCCATTTCTTTATGGATTAAGTTTAACCAAGGTATGGCATATTGATGTTCCATTAGCCGCTCTGGCACACCGTCTGTTCTATCGTCCAACTTATCTATAAGGTGCACAAATTCGTGTATGCCAGTATTGCTTTTATCGGTTGTATTTTTAAAGCCGTGGTACAATGCTTTCTTGGAAAGTATCATCTGTTTCTCGAACCTTCCATTTCCAACTATTCCACCAATATTCCGTGAGTTATCCTTACTGCTAAATTGCATATCCTCATTAAAATTATCAGGATATAAAAGGATGCCACTTAAATTTGTGTAGTGCCATTCCTTGAAGCCAAAAACTGGAATGACGGCACTTGCTGCAATTAAAACCTTATCCAACTCTTCCAGTTCAAACTGCACAGCATCGATATAGACCTCACTTAAAAATAGCATCATTTTTTGCTGAAAAATTAGCTGTGCGTCTTTTGATAGATTTCTATAAAACAGCACATTATCCGTCAATAATTTATGCCAATGTTCTGGAAATGGCTTTACACTATGACGTTTTGCTTTTCTATAAAAATGAACAGCAAAAAGAACAATCACAACCGAAATAAAAATATAAGCCATATTAAAAACGTATTAATCTACAGGTTCGGCCTTAAATCCCACTTTTTGCAAAGTCGCCTTTACATCTTCTTCGGTTACACCATCGCTTTCAATGGTTAGGATTTTATCAGGATTAGAGGTATCTACTTCCCAACTTTCTACACCTTCTTGTTTGTTTAAAAAAGGGGTGACTTTTGATACGCACCCACCACAATTGATATTTGTTTTAAATTTTAAAGTTTTCATAGTATTGAATTTATTTATTATTAAAGTTTTACTCGTTTAAGTCTTAAGCTATTTGCAACTACGGATACACTACTGAATGCCATTGCTGCACCTGCAATCATCGGATCCAACAAAAACCCATTTACAGGATAAAGAACTCCCGCTGCAATTGGAATGCCAATAATGTTGTAAATAAATGCCCAGAATAAGTTCTGACGTATGCCCAACACGGTTCTTTTTGATAGTTCCAATGCTTTTGGGATAGATTGTAAATCTGATGTTATCAAGGTCATTTTTGCTACATCCATTGCGATATCCGAACCTTTGCCCATAGCAATACTCACATTGGCTTGCGCCAGGGCGTGCGAATCGTTGATACCATCGCCCACCATTGCTACTATCTTTCCGTCCGCCTGTAATTTTTCGACAAAAGCCGCTTTGTCCGAAGGCATCACTTCTCCTTGGTAATTTGTTATTCCTACTTGTTTTGCGACAGCAGATGCGGTTTTATTGTTATCTCCAGTAAGCATATAGACCTCAATGCCTCGTTCTTGAAGTGTTGCTATGGCCATTTTTGAAGTTTCCTTAATCTTGTCTGCAATGGCGAGTATCGCCAGCACTTGTTTTTCATTGCCAAAGAAAATGACGGTTTTCGCTTGCTCTTCGAGACTTTCTGCTGTTTGCATCAAGGAAGCATCGATTTGAATATTTTTCTCAAGCATTAGTTTATGGTTTCCAACATAGTATGGTGAACCATTTTCTGTTTGAGCTTTCACACCTTTTCCTGTAATACTTTCAAAAGAAGCAATTTCAGCTTTTTCAATATTTTCATCTTTTAAGTGATTGACTACAGCTTCCGCCAAAGGGTGTTCTGATTGTGCTTCAATAGCTAGAAGAACTTTTTTGTATTCGTTGATATCTTCGAGTTTATCCTTCCAAAATATATCAGTTACTAAAGGTTTTCCTTCTGTAATTGTACCTGTTTTATCAAGAATGACAGCATTCACTTTATGACCGAGTTCTAAACTTTCGGCATCCTTTATAAGGATATTATTTTCTGCGCCTTTACCAATTCCCACCATAATGGCGGTAGGTGTTGCCAATCCCAAAGCACAAGGACAGGCGATTACCAATACTGCTACAGAGGTCAATAAGGCTTGTGAAAAGGCATTATCGCCTCCTAAAGACATCCAGACAATGAAGGTTACAATGGAAATACCCAATACCACAGGAACGAAAATACCGGCAATCTTATCGACCAGTTTTTGAACGGGTGCCTTACTCCCTTGCGCTTGCTGAACCATTTTAATGATTTGGGAAAGCAGGGTTTCTCCACCTACTTTTTCAGCGGTAAATTGAAAACTTCCTTTTTGATTAACGGTACCAGCGAATACCTTTTCCCCTTGGGATTTCTGAACTGGAACGGGTTCTCCAGTAATCATACTTTCATCTACATATGAGCTTCCCTTGGAAACTTCGCCATCCACGGGAATCTTTTCTCCGGGACGCACCAAAATGGTCTGACCAACCTGTACGGATGAAATAGGGATTTCCCTCTCTTCCCCATTCTCAATAATTTTAAGGGTTTTAGGCTGAAGCCCCATTAGTTTTTTAATGGCTGAAGATGTATTTGATTTTGCCTTTTCTTCCAATAGTTTCCCCAAGGAAATAAAGGTGATAATCACGGTAGCCGCTTCGTAATATACGTGAGGCTCGATGCCACGACTTAACCAAAATTCAGGAAAAAAGGTATTGAATACACTAAAGAGGAAGGCGATTCCGGTACTCAACGCCACCAAGGTATCCATATTTGCTTTACCGTGTTTGGCCTGCTTGAAGGCATTGATGAAAAAACTGCGCCCAAACCAAAAAAGAATTGGAAAGGCCAATACCAATGAAATCCATTTGCCTGGTTCCCATTGCATATAGAACATTCCCAACACAAAAATGGGTAGCGTAAGTATCGCCGACCAGATGGTTCGGTTTTTTATGTCCTGATAATGCTTTTGCTGAAGTTCTTGCTGTACTTCCGAAGGGTCTTCGGCATCAATTATAATATCGTAACCGACCTCACGAAGCGCGTTTTGAAGTTGATTTGGACTCAACTCCTTGTCATATTCCACAAGAACGGAACTATTGGCAAAATTAACACTTGCATCAAACACACCTTCTGTGTGTTTTAATACAGATTCAACACTCGCTGCACAAGAGGCACAGGTCATTCCCGTAACTGGAAATGATTCTTTCACACCCTGTTTATGATTCTTCTTTTTGGTTTCAAATATGTTGATTGTCTCCATAAATCCGTTCTTATTTGTATGTTACAAATTTCAGGATTAAAAGACTGTAATGTGTTACGTTATATGCTGAATGATTTGTAGAATTTACTCTTCACGAATTATTACATACTACCCAATTGGAATAATTTATGTCTCTTATAATCATAATGGGGACGTGTCTATCGGTCTTTAGTATTTGTAATCAAATACCCTTTTGATTGGATGACCTTTTTTATCTCATCGATATTCGTTTTAGTGGTATCAAATTCAATAATTGAAGTCCCTTCTTCAAAAGACGTAGATACATTTGTAACCCCGTCAATTTTATTTACAGAATGGTTGATATTTTCTTCACAACCAGAGCATACCATCCCTTCAATATTCAACTTTACAGTTTGAATATCGGTATTGTTTGTTGCAACAATTCCTACTTTCTCCGTTGAATGAAATACTTGTGGATAATAAGAAACCAATGTCATTACAACAACAAACACTGTAACCAACCACAAATAGAATTTCGACTTAAAAAATGATGGCTTAGCCATATCACAGTTACCACAATCGTCCACCTTCTTTTTTTTATAAACCTGATAAAAGGCCAGTCCCAATGACAAAAATGCTATAACCAACAGATAAGGTTTCAAGGCAATAAGCCAAGAAAAATACACCGAGCTTCCACCAATACCAGCTACACTTGTAAGTAGCAAAGGACCCCAGCAGCATAGTTTAAGGGAAACTGCTGAAAATACAGCAGTCCCCATAGATGCCTTTTTGTTCAATTTATTAATTGCCATACCTAACAGTTTCCTATTCCAGCATTTACCAAATCATCTTTTGTGATTTCGATGTTGGTGCAGCAATTCAGAAGTTTTCCGTTAACAGCAATGGCAGGAACTCTTGTAACCCCATATTCCTTCATTTTTGAAACACAGATTTTACTTTCGCATTGCTCGGACAGATTATGAAGTGTGATTTCGCAGTCCTTTCCTGCTGTCTCCTTTACTAATTGTACCACAGGCTCGCATACCGGGCAACCTGCTGTAAAAATCTCAATTTGTCGTTTCATCTTATGTTATGTTTAAATTAATAATGGAACAAAGATGAGAACGTTAGGTAGGGGGTCACCAAACTTTTTTTAACCTTTTTTTTCGTTGTAGTTTTTTAATCGAGTTTCAATGGCTTGAATTTCTTTTAACTTGTTAGTTAAATCGGATAATTCTAAGTTTGGGAATTCACTTTTTAAATATTCAATTTTATCTTCATTGCCACAATTGCCTGGGCAAGAGTCCACGGCCTTTACAATTCCAATAGCAAGTGCTTTTCGATAGACTTCATCCAGCAGTAAGTAATGTGCTTTTTGAATCCCCTTATCAATGGATTTGAACTGTATGTTTATTTGTTCGGGGTCCTTTCCTTCATCAAGCATTTTAACAATGCCGTTTAATTGACCACTCAAAGTTTTTAATCTGGATTTAATATCCAAGATTAAATCAGTAGGTAATTTGTACTGTTCTCCTTTCATAACTCAAACTTAACTCGCGCAGCAACTTAATTTGGAAACATCTTTCCCAAAGGTAATCGCTGCCAGTTTAACAGATTCTCCTAAAGTTAAATATGGATAAAAGCTTTCTGCTAAATCTTTTACAGTGATTCCAAATTTAATAGCCATACTCAATTGTTGTATCAGTTCACCACCTTCAGGTGCAACTACTCTTGCGCCTATTAATTTATCGGTTTCAGTGTTGCGTATCAGTTTTATGAACCCTCTGGTATCTTGAGCTGCCAAGGCTCTTGGAACGTGAATTAAATCAAGTTTACTGACTTCAAAAGGAATTTCCTTTTTTTCTGCTTCAATTTCATCTATACCTGCTCCTGCGATTTGAGGGTCTGTAAATACTACCCAAGGTAATGATGAATAATCAATACTTGTTTTTGTTGATGAAAACGCATTGTGCACTGCTGTACTACCTTCGGTTGCTGCTGTATAAACAAATGCCGGTGTAATGGTGACATCTCCTGCTGCATAAATATTGGAAATATTGGTTTCCATTTTTTCATTTACAATAATATGGCCGCTTACTGTTAACTTTAGGCCGATATTCTCAAGCCCTAATTTAGAGGTGTTAGGCTTCGTCCCTGTAGCCACCACAATATGTCCTTTTTCAACAATTTGAGTTGTGGAACCATCAGGACAATTACAATGAATAATTGTATCGTTACCTTTCTTTTCAAATTTAAACGCTCTAAAGTTTGGAAGGATTTCAATCCCTTCACTTTTCATTTGTTCTACCAAAACATCTGTAATATCTTTTGTTTGACTGCGTAATGGCCTGTCGGTAAATTCAATGATACGTACTTTTACACCCAATCTGTTGTAAGCCATCGCAATTTCCAAACCAATATAACCAGCTCCCATAATGGTCAAACTTTCAGGTTTTTCCTCTAAATCGAACAAGGTCACATTGGTTAAATAACCAACCTCATTCAGTCCTTCAATATTTGGAATATTGGTAGTTGCTCCTGTTGCCATTAGAATGTTGGTTGCTGTGTAGGTGTCTTTTCCATCCACAAGGATTGTTTTATTATCAACAAGTTCAGCCCAACCTGTACGCATTATCAGGTTTTCAAAATCACTTACCACATCCATATATTTTTGTTGCTGAAGTGAAGCAACCAATGCTTTTTTATCTTTTATGGTTTGTGTAAAATCAATGTCTGCTCCTTTAGGTTTTATACCCTTAAAATTGGAATGCGTAGCGAGACGTACCGTTTCGGCAGCCCGAATAAGGTTTTTAGACGGTACACAACCCACATTTACGCAAGTGCCACCAAAATCTAATCCTGCATTTACCATAAGTGTTGTGAGCCCTAAACCTTCAGCTTTAATGGCTGCTGAAAATGCAGCTGAACCACCACCAATAATTATTAAATCGAATTGATTTTGGCCTTTGGAATTTACAGCGGAAACCTCTTCCTCGTCGACATTATTTACAACCGAATAATCACCAACGCTGTTTATAGCATCTATTACATTTGCCTTACTCATCTTATCAGCATCAAAATTAAATTCGCCTTTTCCGGTTTCGTGGTTAACTGTGGAACTTAAAACTCCTTCAGTTGCGTTCATATCCTTTTCGATATGTGTTGCACAACCTTCACAGGTCATACCCTCAATTTCCAATGTAATGGTTTCTCTATTTTGAGGCATTTTGATTTTCATTTTAGCTGTATTTTTCATTGAAATCGGTACTGTTTACTTATTAAAAATTAGACCTTCCCTTTAATTACTTCGGCCTTAAACCCTTTCTTTTCTATGATAAGTTTTAGGGCTTTGATACTTGTTTTTGAACCATCAAACTCAATAACAGCAATATCTCCAGGGTATTCAACCGAATGTTCCAAAACACCATCTACTTCCTTTAATGCATTATAAATAGCATTGGAACAACCAGCACAAGTAATGCCTGTAATTTTAAATTTCACCGTGGTTGCATTGTGTTTCTTTGAAGCTACTTCCACAACTTGATTTGTAACCTCCTTGCTTTGTGATTTGGCCTGAAAAGAAAACAGCATTAAAGCCAAAATAGGCACTATTGATAGTTTTTTCATAATGGGTAATTTTGCGTTTATTTATCTTTTATAACTTTGTATCCTGTTGAATTAATTGCCTTTTCAATAGCTACTTTAGAGGTTTTAGACTTATCAAACTCTACGATGGCATTTCCCTTTTCATACGAAGGGGTTACATTTATAATACCGTCCAATTCATTTACAGCGTGTTTTATGCTTTCTTCACAGCCAGCACAAGTCATTCCTTGAACATTAAAGTTTACAGTTTGAATATTTGATTGGTTTACAATGACCACTTCTTTTTTATTATCCGGATAAAAAATGGATGAATAATATGGAAATGCCAGCATTATAATTGCAAATGCTGTTACTATTCCCAAAAAGGTTTTTGACTGTATAAATTTTGATTTTCCTTCCTTACCGGCAGGCAGGTCGTCCGTATCGCATTCACAATCGATTTCTTTTTGAGGTTTTAGTTTTTGATACCAAGCAAAGCCGAGCACTAAAATTGTTAGCCCGATTAGATAAGGTCTAAAAGGCTCAAGCCAAGAAAATGTTGAGGCAATTCCACTTGTTCCCGCGATTAAAGCCAAAACGGGTGTAATACAACATAAAGAGGCTGTAATTGCAGTTAACAAACCTGCACCAATTAATTTGTTTTCACTTTTCATATCGTTTCTAAAACTTTGTTTTTATCGAGTATTTCAAAAAACGGATTTAATAATGTTGAATATTCAGGGGTTAGTGAGTAAAAAATCGTTTGAGCATCTCTTTCGGTTTCCAATAAATTTCTGTCCTTCATTTTTCTCAAATGTTGAGAGATAGCAGAAATATTCATTTCGAGAATATCACTTAAGTCGCAAACGCAAAGTCGTTTCTCCTCAAAGAGTAGGTAAAGAATTTTTAGCCGAACATTATTTCCGACTAAAGAAAGTCCATTTGCCAAATAGTCAAACGATTCATTTAATTCTGAAACTGTCTTTTTACAACGGTTTATCTGTTCAATATCTGCCTGTTGTCTAATGCAAGAATTATTTTTCATAAGGCAAAGTTACAATTATTTCTTATTTAAGCAAATACTTAAATACAAAAAAGAATGATATGTAAATTTTGATCATTATGTTCCTTTTGTTTTGATTTGTGTTTTGCAAAAACTAAAACTACCGAAATGTACATCTGTTCTTTTAGCTTGTAGGTGAAGGTATTGCTGGCTTTACAGTTAATTGTCTTTTAAAACTACAAAACAGAAAATTCTGTATGGTGTTGAATGGTGTTGTGTGGTCCTCTGATACACAGCGAATTTTGTCAAATCCTTTTTTTAATTCCGATGTTAATTCCTCTTCATTGTATTGTTTTATTTCAAGTCCGCTACATTTTTTTGGTCCGTTTTGTGAAAAGGTTCCTATTATTAAATAACCTCTTACAAATATTGTCGCTATGTTAGTATATTTTTTAATCTGGTCATCTGTTGTAAGAAAATGAAAAGTTGCTCTGTCGTGCCAAACATCGAAAGATGTATCTGGTTCAAATTCGGTAATGTCGCTTACAATCCAATTTACTTTACTTGCCTTTTCTCCCAGTCTTTTTTTAGCTTTCGCAATTGCTTTTTCTGAAATATCAAGTACAGTAATGTTATTATACCCTTCCTTAAGTAAATAGTCAACAAGTTTACTGTCGCCACCACCAATGTCTATAATTTTTGCCTTTTTATTTAGTTTGAACGAACGTATAAACTTCAGTGAAGTTTTTGGTATTTCTTGCGTCCAACTTACCTGGTCTGGATTTTTAGTTTCGTGAACTGTTTCCCAATGTTTCTTTCTGTCTAATTTCATTTTGATATCTAAATTCGGTTCATTGGTAAATCAATATATCATCTATTGATTTAAATATCCCTTTAATAGTGGTAAACACACCTTAAATCTCATCCAAGGATTTTCGGTTTTTGTCTACAGATTTCTTGAACTGCGTAGGTGTCATTCCAGTTACTTTTTTGAATTGATTGCTTAAGTACGCAACGCTACTATAATGTAATTGAAAAGCTATCTCACTCAAGGTTAATTCATCATAGACAATAAGTTCTTTTACACGTTCAATTTTTTGGTTGATGATGTATTGCTCGAACGTGATGCTTTCTACCGACGAGAATAGGGAACTTAAATATTTATAATCCAAGTTAAGTTCGCCAGTAACAATATCTGCCCATTTTAATTCGGTCTTTTCATTGGAATAATGTATTTTCTCAATTACCAAATTTTTCATTTGCTCGATAAGCAGACTTTTACGGTCGTCAATCAAACTAAATCCTGCATTTTGTAGCTTTTTTTGCAAAGATTTTTTTTCGAATTCATTGAGCATCGAAACCAATTCTACTTCTCCTAACTTGACAGCTTTGTAATCAATGTTCAATCCTACCAAAATTTGGGAAACTGCCGATATACATCTCGGACAGACCATATTTTTTATGTGGATGGTATTATTCATAGGTTGAACAAATGCCTAATAAAATCTAAATTTAGATATATGATTAGTATTACAGCAGCAATAAATAATCCTATCATCGCTGAAATTCCGATAACCTTATCTTTTTTTGTAATCGGATTTTTCTGTTTATATGTATTTTTCTTGTTTTTTCTTCTATTTCTTCTACTTTCACTCATCATCTTTCTCCTCTTTAAAATATTAAAGGCTGAAGAATCCGCTTTTACCAATTAACTCTAACCCTGATTATTTTAACGTATCTCTAACCTCACCACAGGTTAACATTGCTTCGCCATAATATGGGTTACGGACTTCTTCCTCTAAACTTATCCAGTACGCTCCCTTATTATTGTCTGCCATTGGACAAAACTGGATATAAACATTTTCATTGACCCCAAAGAGCTGTACACTACTTATCATATGCGCAGACAAATGCTTAAAATGCCCTCTTTGTTTTGAAATATCCGTATTACTTGAAATAGCATTTGCCGAAGTATTTAATTCCTTCTGAATGGTCATCCAATGGTTATGTGCTTTTTCATCAGACAACAACTTCATATCTACATTTTTCAGGGATTGTATTATTTGCATTCCTGCTTGTTGTGCATTTTTGGCATCATCATTAACCAAAGCATCTTTCAAAAGAATATAATCCTCAAACACCTGTTTTAACTGGCCTTGAAATTTGTTTGAAACAGCTATCCTTTCTTTCATTTCTGAATGGTCAGTATTCCCCTTACTATCATCAGAATTGTTTCCTTGCATACCTAAATGCCCTTCGTGACCGGTCATTGTTTTGCCACCAGCAGTGTTCATCATAGATTTTTTGCCTTGTAATTGTGCAGCAGCATCTACTGTAAACGTGCCATTAGTTACCACTTCATCACCATTTTGAAGACCTTCAATTATGGTATAGGTGTCTCCATTGGCATTACCGAGTAAGACCTCTCTCATTTCAAAAACAGCTTCGTTAGGATTAGTTTTAATATAAACTACAGAACGTTCACCAGTCCACATCACAGCTGTAGCAGGAACTGTTATTTTACTTGAAGTGCTTTCTTGAGCACCTTCAATTTTACCTTCGACAAACATACCTGGTTTAAATAGGTCGTTCTTATTATTAAGTACTGCTCTAACTACGACGGTACGTGTAGAAGAATTTAATAAAGGGTCAATAAATGAAACTTTTGCATCAAATACTTCATTGCGATACGCATTGGTAGTCACTTTAATGGTTTGACCAACTTTCAAGGAAGCAATCTGATTCTCATAGGCATCAAATTCTGCCCAAACCGTATTGAGGTTGGCTATTTTATATAAGGGCTGTCCTTGTTTTACATAGTCACCTTCTTCTACCATTTTATGGGTCACTGTTCCTGAAACTGTAGCAAAAACCGGAAAATATTCTTGCACTTTTCCAGCAGCTTCTATGGCATTAATTTGCTTTTCTGAAAGTTTCCATAATTTAAGCTTGTTTTTTACAGCCTTATACAATTCTGGTTGCGATTCTTTTATAGATGAGGCTGTAAGTAACTCTTGCTGAGCTGCAACTAAATCTGGTGAATATATGGTGGCCAAGCGTTGACCTGCACCAACACGTTCTCCAGTAGAATTAACATATAATTGTTCTATTCTACCACCAAAATAGGTTACTTGTACAGCATTGGATTCTTCATTGGCTTTTATCTTTCCAGATAACTTTAGAAAATTATTCCCGATTTCACCCTCACCAACAATGGATGTTTGAATGTTGGCCAATGCCATTGCATTATCTGTCATTTTAAACTGATCTGCCATAAGACCATCTGCTCCTGCTTCAGCAGGTATTAAATCCATTCCACAAATTGGGCAGTCACCAGGTTCTGGTTGCATAATCTGTGGATGCATAGAGCAAGTCCACATTTGATTAGAAGCAATTTCTTCTGAATGATTGTGATTCTCCGTAACCTCATTTGTTGCACTATCAGCAGAATCTCCACCAAAAATTAGAAAGCCACCCAATAGGCCAACAATCAACGCAACACCTATGTAAATGATGTTTTTATTCATAATATTTATTTTTTATTTTTTTTACTAATTTTTCTAATGGTCGGTGATGACGTATACCAGAGCAAAAATCCACTCAAAACAGTAATTAAGCCCAAAAGTGAAAATGCTCTTAAAACAATGGTGTTAAAGTTGTCCCTGCCTTCATAATCCATTGTATGTGTCATCCATAAAAAGTCAAACCAGCGCCACGCCCTGTGCCTCACCGTTTGGAATTTTGCATCTGTTATTGAAACGTAGGCTTTCAACGCTTCATCCGTATCATAAGAGATAACATAGGCTGGCAACAATTTTTCACGATATTCGTGATGGTCACCCACTTCACTTATCCGTTGGATATTGGCCACTTTTAAATTCTCCATCATCTGGTTTTTAGCAATGTACAAGGCTTCATCTTGAGAAATAGTCTTTTTCGCTTCGCCAGTTCTCGCATTATACAATTGCTGATTGTTAATCCAATAGTACGGTTCGTTATTGATATCCCTGATTTCTATATCACGAATGCCTTCATTACCTTTAATAAGTGAAGGACTAATAAGGTTGTCAAAGGTTTTTGGCGCATATTCCATATTACGGAATTGGTCGCCGTGAATGTCATCAATGTTTGTCCAACTGAAGTACATCCCGCTAATCGTCCATATCAAGAACTGAATACCTAAGAAAATACCTAAATAGCGATGAACTCTTCTTATTTTTAATGCTGTATGTCTATTTACCATATTACTGATTTACCTTAAAGTTGAATTTTATAGAGACCTTCTCCCAACTCAATGAAATTGCACCTTCATTGTCATTAATCTTGTTCACTTGATATTCCAAGTGTTCGGTAACTTCATCTGAAATGATGGGTTTAACTTTGAAGCGCAAGACATCATCCTTCTCCTCATACTCGTCCTTGCCATGTTGGTCCCAATTTGAATTAAAAATTATGGTCCATTCTTCTTTTGATGGAATAGTAAAAAACCCATATTTACCGGCAGGTAACATTTTACCATCAATAATTAAATCCTTATTAGTTTCTATCCAGGTAGCCATATGTGCACCCGCTTGCCACAACTGGTCATAAGCCAACAACCCACCAAAAATGATTCTATTTCTTACGCCTGGCGACGAATAATCGATATGAATATGGGCATCGCCTATCATTGCCATCGTTGATGTATGTGGGCTCAAAGGTTTCTTTTTATCTGGTTCTGCAGAAGTTTCTGTGGCTTTTTCCTCAACAACTACCTTTTTCACATCTTGTTTGCAAGAGACGATTAGCAAAACGATTAGTAATACAGAAAGGTGGATATTTTTTTTCATAAGATTTTACTTTGTATTTCTTGACGAAGAATGTGTTTTAATAATCTTCCATTTACCATCCATCTTTTTTAAGATTGACGTTGCCACTCCTTTTTTCTTTATCGTTCTACTTTCGCCTTTTTCATCTGGATTGAGCACGATAGTGTAGATGTAGGTTTCAGTAGTAAATGCATAAGGCAAATCTACTTCCGCATCAATTTCATAATCTGAAAATTCAAATTTCTTAAAATGCCCTAATTCTGGTCCTAAATGATGTTCTATGTAGTTTGCATAGGTACCCTCTATACCACCTGATTCAAATACTTCGGAATCCTTGGCAAATAACTCGAACGTACCTTCTGTCGTTAGGTTTTGCAGGGCATCTTTGTATGATTTCATTACTTTTAGAACAGCTTCTTTCTCTGTTCCTGAATCTGCGTTTTGGCTAAACAGTTGGCCTGTGGCAAACATAATTAGCATTAGGATTGTTGTTAGTTTTAGTGTTTTCATAATTTTGGTTTTATAATGTTTTATTTATTGACGTGTATTCTATTTATGTTGGCTATACCAAATACGAGTACCAAAAAGCTTAAAAAAACTTCCATCATCACTAAAAGTTTTCCCGAAATAGTTAATGGTACTACATCACCAAACCCAACCGATGAAAAAGTAATTAAGCTGAAATATATAAACTCGAAAAATTGAGGTATAAATGATCTGTTGAGTGATGTAGTTGATTTAAAATTTTCCGAACTTAAAATATATAATGCTTGGTAGTCTGCTGAAAACGAAAGAACAATCAAAATAATTAACACAGCAAATAATGTTAGAACGTGTGTAAGTTGATGACTTTCGCCTATTATTTTACTTAGCTGTATAAAAGTGAGCCTGACAATAAAAACCGTTTTCACCAAAGCCATACCAACAATTATAAGCGCAAGAAACTGGTTATCAGAATCTAAATCTGCCCATAAAGTATAACTTAATGATAGTGCAGTGATTACACTTGCAGTAAACAATACCTTTTTAAATAGTTGTTTGTAAAACCCTGTACTTTCAGATATTTCTATTATGTTTTCTTCAGCCATTTTTATTTATTTGCTTAACTAAATAATTGAAGTGCCAATGCACCACTAACTATTATAATAAGTATTGTATAGACTATATAATTAATCCATTTATTAGCAACCGATTTTTCAGTTGTTTGTTTGCAACCATCTTTGCAACAATCTTTCATCGTTTTTTTAAATTAAATTTTTATTTCTTCTTTAAATAGCACTTGACAATGAGAGTTAGACTCTATCCATCAATCAAAAAATTGGCCTCCCTCCCATAATCAAGCACTTTTTTATTAGCCTCTCTTTTTCATTTTCCATTTTTACCTGACTAAGGAAGAGAAGTGCTGTTAATCAATTATTAGGGAGAATTTAGTTCCCTTCCTTCTTCAGGCTGCTATTAATTATATCAAATCTTGCTTTTTAAAATTTGTTGTGCCTGACAAGGGAAGGAGTTAACACTAACCATCAACATTTTTTTCCTTCCCGTGACAGGACTTAATGACTATTAATATTTCCTTAAGACTGGAACCGTTCTGTTAACTAATAAACCAGAAAGATTCCAAAACTTAAGGAAGGGGATTATCTAATTAATAGTCTTTTTTACTTTACCACATTTAAGCATCTTACTGCCATAATATGGGTTTCTCACTTGGTCACTGCTACTCAACCAAGAGCTACCACCATCATACATTGGGCAAAACTGCTCGTACAGCGTGTTTTTTGTACCTGTAATTGCTATCAAATCTGACATATCCTTACTTAAGGTTTTAAAATGCTCTCTTTGATGGCCCATATCACTTTTTGCAATATGTTCGGCGTGCTCTGTGGCATCTTCAATTATGTCAGCTAATTCTTTTTGTTCTTCTGCCGTATACTTTGAAGCATCAAAGGCTTTTAGTGAAGCGGCCAATTTAGAGCCTTCTTGGGCTGCCTTTTTGGTATCATCTGCAACCAAGGCATCCTTTAGGTTGAAGTAATCATTTAATATTGCTTCAGCCTTTGTATCACTATTCATATTCATCATTTTACTATGGTCCATTTTACTATGGTCCATTTTCATTTTTTCCTTTTCCTGTGCATTGGTAAAAGAAACTGCTAACAATAGCATTGTTGCGATACTCATTTTTAAATTTTTCATTTTTATTGTTTTTAATTGTTATTGTTTATATACTATCTTTTAATTGTTCTATCCAACGGATTAGTTCCTGTTTTTCAGCTTCAGAAAAGCTTGCGTCTTTATGAATCAAAGTGTAAGAATATAAAGGCATTTCGTCACTTTCAATCTGTTTGATGATTGACCTTAACTTGCTCTTTTTTCTTCTGTTTGATAACGAATCCCATTCATTAAAATTCAATTCAGCCTTGCCTTCTTTTATATGGTCTTCCAGAAACCAAGCAACAGGCTGAACTTGGTTATACCAAGGGTATTGCGTATTATTGCTGTGACAATCATAGCAGGATACCTGTAACTTTTTTTGAATATTCTCTGGCACATTATTGACCAACATAAAATCGGTGGAAGGAACAGAATCACTTTGGTTGCGCGTTGTGGGCATAAATTGAATCCCCACAAACGCTACCAATAACACAATCGCTATGATTTTTACTACTTTCATTTAGTTAATTTCTCGCTGTACTTTACCGCATTTCAACATTTTGTCACCGAAATAAGGGTTTCTAATTTCTTCGTTCATACTAAGCCAAGCACCACCCTTATTGTTATCATACATTGGGCAAAATTGCTCGTATATTTTCATCTCTGTTCCAGTAATGGCAACCATATCTGTTACATCCTTACTTAAAATTTTAAAGTGCTCTCGTTGGTGTGCTATATCACTTTCTGCAATATGTTCTGCGTGTTCTACAGCATCCTCAACAATGTCCTTTAAATCAGATTGCTGGGCATCGGTATATTTTGAAATGTCAAGCTTGCCTAAGGATGTTGCGAGGATTGCACCCAACTCTTTGGCTTTAGCATTATCATCTGCAACCAACGCATTTTTAAGATTAAAGTAGTCCTTTAATACAGCTTGTGAATTACCATCGCCACTCATTGCCATTTCCTTCTTATCTCCATCGTGGTGTTCATCACTATTATCGTGATTCATTTTTGAATGGTCTTCATCAGCACTCATTTCAGAATGGTTCCCATCTGCATTATTTTGTTCATTTTTGTTGTCTTTGCAAGACATTGCTGTTAAGGTTATAAATGCTATTGCAACTATACCTAATGTTGATTTTAATTTGCTCATTTTGTTTTAATTTATGTTTGTGTTTATTTGTATTACTTTTTGAAATGTATTTTATAGTTTTTCAATTACGTTTTCTAGCATTGCAGTTATTTCATTGGCAACCTCATTCAACTTCTCATTCTCCACTGCCTGCATCGATGCCATTGGGTTTACTGCTGCTACTTCAATGGTGCCTGCTTCAATTTCCTGAACTATGACATTGCAAGGCAACATCGTTCCAATTTTATCTTCTGCTTGCAAAGCTTTGTGAGCATAGGGAGGATTGCAAGCCCCTAGAATCCTATACTTTTTGAAGTTTATATCCAGTTTGTTTTTTAAGGTCTCTTTGACGTCAATTTCTGTGAGTATGCCAAAACCTTCGTCTTTCAATCCTTGTGTCACTTTCTCTATGACCTCTTCGAAGGTTCCATTGATTGTTTTATTAAAATAATAGTTCATCTTTTTTTAATTTTTAGTTGTTTAAAATCTTGCTAATAGTCCACCACCCAATCCATATCGGTTATTGTAGTTAGCTTGGATTGAAAAATTGCGCGAAAGAATGTATGCAACCCCTACCAACCATTGTGTTTCGCTTTCAAATGATTTATTATTCTCTAAATCATTGACCCATCCAAAATCTGCTCTGTATTCGTATTCGCCTTCCAAAAAAATTCTTGGAAAAATCAATAATTCTCTGTCCAAACGTATTCTTGGGCGTAGCTGATGGTCCATACTCACATCTACATTAAATCTATAAGGCGTAAAATACTTTACACCAACCAATCCTACGGTATTAAATGTATCGTAAGAATCTGGTGTTGACGTTTCGGTATTTACTCCTGCATAAACACGTACCCAATCGTTCAGATACCTATTATAACTTATTTCGGCTTCAAGGTTTTGGTCGTAATCGAACTCTGCCCTTAATCCAAATTCGTTACGGATATTGCTCGATGTTAATAAGAGTTCATTAAAGTTTGAACCTATACGAGCCAATCCCCACGAATAATAATGGTCTGTCTCATCAACTAGTTTTTGAACCGGATAATCTGCCATTCTTTTGTCCCTTGGTGTGTCATAACTAAATACGCGTGCCATACCACCCATCATATGATACAGTATGTGACAGTGGAAGAACCAATCGCCATACTCTTCGTTATAAAATTCGATAACAACTTTTTGCATAGGCGGCACATTAACAGTATGTTTCAACGGGGAACGTTCTCCATTTTCGTTAATCACCCTAAAGTAATGCCCGTGAAGGTGCATTGGGTGGTGCATCATTGTCAGGTTATTGAGGGTAATTCTTGTTACCTCGCCACCCTTGATTTTTATTTTATCCGTTTCCGATAAGGGTACACCGTTCATACTCCAGACGTAACGCTGCATATTTCCAGTTAGGTTCAATAAAATGTCATTTACCGGTAAATCTGCTTTATATGTGGTGTTTTCTTTTGCCTTTAAAAAATCATAGTTGAAATAGGTCTTTCGGGTGTTGTAATCAAACGAAGAAGTGTCTTTTTGCATCATTTGGTCATTATGGTTCATATGGTCATCCATATTCATTTTATCATTCATTGCGCCATCCTTCGTAGAACTATTATCGTTCATATTCATTTGCCCATCTTTCATATCCATCTTCATCCCGTACTTCTGCATCAAAACTTCGGGTGTGTTTTTCTTTTTGTTGCCTACCATAGAGGGAGCTCCCATTTTCATATCCATTTTAGCCATTTGCTTCATCATTTCCACTTTATCTGGTCTGTCAATTCTTTCTGCGGGATAAAGTGTTCCTTGTCCTATACGTAAAGAGGTGTCCCCAGAACCATCCTGTGCCGTGGCAGTAATTTCTACTGTACCTTCTGGAATGGTGACAATTACATCATAGGTTTCAGCAATACCAAAAAGGAAGCGACTTTTTGATATAGGTTCCACATCTATACCATCACTTGAAACAACCATTGGGTTACCTCCTCCGAAATCCATCCAATAATAAGTAGATGCCGATGCATTGATAAAACGAAGCCTTACTTTTTCACCTGGTAGAAATTCTGGATAGTCTGCTTGTTTTTTACCATTTGTTAAAAATGCAGGGTAGTAGATATCTGCAATATCTGCGCCTTCCATACGGTCTCGCCAAAATTTGAACTGTGCTCCCAGAGCACCTTCTTTAATTACCCTACTCAACGGTACTGCTGTACCCTTTTTAACTTGATACCACTCGTTACCCCTCTTTAAGTTACGTAGTACATTCATTGGTTTTTCATTGGTCCAATCAGACAATACCACTACCAAATCTTTATCATAATCCAATGTTTTTTCTTTAGGCTGAATGATTATGGAGCCATACACACCCTTTTGCTCTTGTAACATTGTGTGTGAATGATACCAATAGGTTCCAGACTGATTGATTGGAATTCTGTATTGGAATGTCTCCCCTGGTTCAATAGGTGGTGTTGTTAAATATGGAACACCGTCATAGAAATTTGGAAGTATTAATCCGTGCCAATGCACTGATGTTTCCTCATCCATTTTATTAGTCACATTGATTATGGCAAGGTCTCCCTCGGTAAATTCCAAGACTGGACCAGGAATTTGGCCGTTTATGGTCATTGCATTGGCCGTTACGCCTCCAAGGGTCATCTCCTTTTGTTCTAGGGTAAGGTTATACTCTTTGACGGGTCGTCCTTCTTCTTTCCTGTCATCACCATTTGTGCCTACCTGGGCAAAAGTGAATGAGGTAAATAATAATAAGGTGATTGTTTTTAGTGTCTTCATAATTAATTACTTAAGTAGTTTATTATTGCTGACTGGATATAATAACTTTTGACCGATTCAATAAGGTTTATTTGAAACTTCAATTGTAATTCTTGTACGTCTAACACGTCATTAAAATTGATAGTACCTGTCTCATAATTTTTTATCAATATTTCTTCGGCATCATTTGCCTGTTTTAAATTATCGGTTTGTACATTAAATTTAATCCTCGTAGCATTTCTGTTATGTTGGGCTTGTGCCAAAAGCGTTTCAAGTTTGTTCAACCTGTCTTCCTTTTGAGATTTAATTTCCAATTGTCTTAATTCATTTTGCTTTGTGACAGATTTATACTTGTTATTAAATATTGGAATTGAGATAGATACCATCGGCATTACAATGTCTTTTCCGTTGTCAACAAAATTCATATCAGGACGTTCAGAAACTGGCACATAATCCAAACCAAAACCTATATTAGGTGCACTTTCTTTTTGGTTTAACAACTCCGATTGTTCAACCGATTCAAATAGCTTATCATACTTTATGAGTTCTGGGTTTAACTGAAGGTTTTCAGTTAAGATTAAAGCATCCTCATCTGGAATAAACATCTCTTCAACTACGGTTACTGCAATATCCTCATCCCGATTTAAAAGATTGTTGAAAGCTGTTTGTTCTGCCAAATAATCTTGCTCCAATACTTCTTTTTGCTGTACAAGTTCATTTTGCCTTATTTGCAGGCGAAGAACATCTACAGCAGATGCCTTACCAACTTCTACTGAAGTTAACGCCAAACGCTCATAGGTTTCTAAAAGCTCAATGTTCTTATCAAGCACTAATTGTTTTGCTCTGATGGCGTATAGCTCGTAATAAGATTGAGAAACTGCAAGTGCAAGTTTTCGCTTTGCAATCGCAATATCTACATATTGAGTTTCTGCCATTGAACTGGCATAATTTTCCCTTGCGGTAATAGTTCCAAACCAAGGCAGCATTTGTGATACCGAAAAGCGAGCACGTTGTGCACCTGTTCGGGTTTCGGGTTCGCTTACAAAATAACCTACTCCCACAACGGTATTTGGCAACCAATCTGCTTCATTAACTTTTTCTTCAGCTATATTATACCGCAATTCAAAAGCTTGAATCTCTGGATTATTCTTCTCAGCTTCCTGAATGTACGTTGTCAAATCTTGTGCATTCGTTTTGGCTAAAGCAAAAAAAGCAAGTACTATTACAATTACATATCTCATTTTGTAGCTCTTTTTAATTGAAATTCGTGTTTCCAGCTAAATAATACTGGTACAACAAATAGGGTTATAAGCGCAATTAACATTCCTCCAAAGGATGGAATTGCCATCGGAATCATAATATCACTACCTCGACCTGTTGATGTGAGTACAGGTAGTAAAGCAAGAATCGTGGTTGCCGTTGTCATTAAACAAGGTCGAATACGTTTTTCTCCTGCTTCGACTACGGATGCTCTAACCCCAGTTTTATCTGTTGGTTTGTTTTTATCAAATGTTTGAGTGAGATAAGTTGCCATTACCACACCATCATCTGTTGCAATACCAAACAGGGCAATAAAGCCCACCCACACAGCTACACTTAAATTTATAGTGTGCATTTGGAACAGGTCTCGCAGGTTTTCTCCGAAAAAACTAAAATTCAGGAACCAATCCTGTCCATAACCCCAAATCATTAAGAACCCACCTGCAAAGGCTACGGCAATACCAGTAAATACCATTAGCGATGTACTTACCGAACGAAACTGAAAATAAAGAATTAGGAATATGATAATGAGAGCTAATGGTACTACAACACTTAAAGTTTTTTCAGCCCTTAATTGGTTCTCATACGTTCCTGTAAATCGGTAGTTGATTCCTTTTGGCACAATTAACTCGCCGTCATCAATCTTTTGCTGAATTAGGGCTTGGGCATTCTCCACTACATCAACCTCTGCATAACCGTCCAGCTTATCAAAAAGCACATAGCCAACTAAAAAAGTGTCCTCACTTTTAATGACCTGAGGCCCTTGTTCGTATCTTATAGTAGCCAACTCACTTAACGGAACTGGACTTCCTTTTTCTACAGGCACATAAATATCTTTTAAATCGTTTGGATTTGCGCGTAATTCTCTGGGGTAGCGCACACGAATACCATAACGCTCCCTACCTTCTACTGTTTGCGAAAGCACCATACCACCTACAGAAACCTGTATAACTTGCTGTACTTGCTCTATGGTTATGCCATAGCGCGCAAGTCGTTCTCTATCAATATCAATAAGTAAATAAGGTTTCCCCACAATACGGTCGGCAAAGACAGCTTCGTCTTTAACGCCTTCGGCTTGTTTTAAGATATCTTCCAATTGTACCCCAAACGCCTCAATTTCTTTTAAATCCTGTCCTTTCACCTTAATGCCCATAGGTGCTCGCATACCAGTCTGTAGCATCACCAAGCGTGTTTCTATGGGTTGTAGCTTTGGTGCTGAAGTAACACCTGGAAGCTTTGTAACCCTTACGATTTCTTTCCAAATATCGTCTGGCGATTCAATTTCAGGTCGCCAATTTCTAAAGTACTCTCCATCGTCATCTGGAATGAGCTGTGAACTTGTCACAGAGAATGGGTCTGTAATTTTTGAGGCTTTATAGTCATCATCTTCTACTTCAATTTCGCTATTAGGGTTGGTTACTAAACTGCCATCCTTTAAAACAAATAAGCCGTCTTCGTTTACCTTAAAGCGTTGTCTTTTGCGATTTTCATTTAAAATATATTCAGATTTATATTGAATAACATTCTCATACATCGATAACGGTGCAGGGTCTAATGCTGATTCTGTACGCCCAGATTTACCGACTACAGTTTCAATTTCTGGAATGCTCGCAACGGCCATATCGAGTTGCTGTAGGACGCGTTTATTTTCCTCCACACCTGCGTGTGGCATTGAAGTGGGCATTAACAGGAATGAACCCTCATTGAGTGAAGGCATAAACTCTTTACCAGTATTACGCATAATCATCACTCCAAAAATTACAATGGCAGTTGGTATCGAAAGAAATAACAGCTTATTACGCAATGCCCAATTTAAAATTCGAACATAATAATTTCTAAAAAGTGTAAATACACCCAAAAGACCAAAACAGATAAGACCAACGAAGATTAAGTTTATAAGGATACTTCTATCTACTCCCAGTGGTCTCCAATATTCCGCCAATAGGAATATGATAGCAAAAGCCGAAACAAATATATTGATGATGTTGGCGCGTTTTGACGTAATCTTTTCCTTTAGTGAAAGGAAGCCAACAACGCCAAATGCAACTAATATTAATCCAAGCGGATAGCCTAAAATTAAAGATAAAACGCCAAAAACAATCAATGCTCCATTTAGCATATAACTAAAAGAAGTTTTTAAATTTCTCTTTTTAAATAAATAGGCCGCAAATGGTGGAATTAAAAATAGGGCAACAATAAGAGCTGCGGTGAGTGCTGCCGTTTTTGTAAATGCCAATGGCCTAAACAATTTCCCTTCTGCACCAATCATAGTAAATACAGGAATGAAACTAATAATAGTGGTCATTACTGCCGTTAAGATGGCGCCAGAAACTTCGGCAGTCGCATTATAAACTACCGTATTCATAGGTAGCTTTTCTTCATTTTCATCAATATGCCGCAAGACATTTTCCGAAAGGATAACGCCCACATCGACCATAGTTCCAATAGCAATTGCAATACCAGATAAGGCGACAATATTTGCATCTACATTGAACAGTTTCATAGAAATAAAGACCATCAAAACCGCAACAGGCAATAATCCGGAAATCAATACGGAAGCCCTTAAATTGAAGACCATTATGATAATCACAAAAATGGTTATCAATATCTCTAAAGTTAGCGCTTCATCAAGTGTGCCCAAGGTTTCTTGGATTAGTTCTGTTCTGTCATAAAAGGGTACGATGGTTAATTGCGAAGTCCTCCCATCGCTTAATGTTTTTGATGGAAGCCCAGAACTTAACTCGTTTATTTTTTCTTTAACATTGTTGATGACTTCCATAGGATTGGCCCCATAACGAGCCACTACAACACCACCAACAACCTCGGCTCCTTCCTTGTCCAATAAGCCTCTTCTTGTAGCAGGACCGTGTGTTACTTTCGCAATATCCTTTATACGGATGGATGTAAAATCTTTTGAAGTAACTACCGCGTTTTCTAAATCAGATAGTTTCTTAATATAACCCAATCCTCTTATAAGGTATTCAGCTTGGTTGATTTCAAGCGTTTGTGCACCAACATCTTTGTTGCTTTGTTTTACTGCTTTTACAACCTCACTCAAGCCTATGTTGTATTGCCGCATTAATTCGGGATTAACATCCACTTGATATTCCAAAACATATCCGCCGATGGAAGCCACTTCGGAAACACCACTCGCCGAAGACAGTGCGTATTTTACGTAGAAATCCTGAATGCTTCGTAATTCCTGTAAATCCCATCCACCTGTAACATTACCATCTTTATCACGTCCCTCAAGGGTGTACCAATATATTTGCCCTAATCCTGTGGCATCGGGACCTAGAGCTGGATTAACGCCTTCTGGTAGAAGTCCGGCTGGTAATGAGTTTAATTTTTCAAGTATTCGGCTTCTGCTCCAATAAAATTCAATATCTTCTTCGAAAATGATATAAATGCTCGAAAACCCGAACATAGATGAACTACGTATTGTTTTAACCCCTGGAATACCAAGAAGCGATGTGGTTAGAGGATAAGTAATTTGATCCTCAATATCTTGAGGGGAACGACCATCCCATTTAGTAAATACAATTTGTTGGTTTTCGCCAATATCTGGTATGGCATCTACGGCAACAGGGTCTCGAGGAAGTGAGCCTGTATTCCATTCAAACGGGGCGTTTACGACTCCCCAAGCAATAAAAAGTGCAAGTAGTAGAACGGCTACTAGCTTGTTCTCGATTAAAAATTTGATGCTTTTATTCAGCATGTGTATTGATTGTTAAACAGTTAAACATTGAATAAGATTCTGATGCAATCAGAAAATTAAACACAACGAAATGACCCCAGAATGGTTATAACCATTAGGATAATCTTTCCGATAGTTATCGGAAACTGTTTAAAATCAAATTAAATACGTCTCGTGCAGTTTTTGTATATCCCGTATGAGAAAGGGAACCGCATAATCTCTAAATGGTACAATGTGTGAATCAAGAGTCTCAAAGAGATTGATATAAGAATGTACAAAAGAGACAACAAAGACTTGTTGCTCAAAATTTAAGGTGTTAAAAGACATCTTCAGGTCGTCCTGACCTTCAACAACTAATTGCTTATCTGAACAGCAGGAATCATCCTGAACTTCACTTTGACAATCATTTTTGGATAGTTGCTTATCCATTCCGCAAGTTTCAACGTGCCCAAATAAAGAAGAATCCACTAAAGTATCGCCACAGTAATGACTATCAATAGTAAAAGAAACTGTTGACAATAGCACGATAAGTGCCAAACAAACGGATGATATTTTATGAAAAACTTTTTTCATTAATGTTGCAAATTTATAAAAAATTTATCTCAATTTGTTTATTTAACAATTTTTTTTGATTTATCAATGTTTATTTTGCACGAAACCGCTTAAATATTATTTGCAAATAAAATTCTTTTGCAGCTTCCTTTATATGATATAAATCATAGTTCTGTTGAACTTTTAGAATTATATTTGTACTGATTAATTTTGTTGTTTTTTTGTAAAAAACTGATAATAAAATAATTGAACAGTTGAATTTTATTTTCCAAAATCCTTTAATGTTAATCAAAATTTATTAATTTTTGTGAAATCTTTTTTTACTAAAATACTGTCCTTCTTTTTAGCAGTTTTTATACTGTTTTCCACCACATCCTTTACGGTAAATATGCACTTTTGCTGTAATAAAATGGTGGATTTGGCTTTTTTTAGTAAAGCAGAATCTTGTATGGAGACTGCACAGAAAAAAGATAATAATTCCAAGCAATGTACTACAATACAAGAGAAAGACTGTTGCGATAATAAGACCATCTTGAAAGAAGGAGATGACACCTTCAAGAAGGCCAATACAATTTCAGAGATTGAAACTTTAGTTTTCTTAAACAACTTCGTCTATTCTTATATCAACCTTTTTGAAGGTTTAGAGAAAAACACAGTTTCTTTTAAGGCTTATAGGCCACCTTTGCTATCCACAGACCTTGTAATCCTCAACGAGTCCTTTTTAATTTGATTTTCTACTTCGCAGGTTAAAATTAATCTGCATTGCCTCTATAGCCAATATTTCACTTCTGGCTAACATTTGTTGTACCCTATTCTCAACAACGCTACACAATATTAATCCTGTTAGGCTAAACCTATCAGACCATTGAGCTAAACTCAATGACAATACATTATATACTATGAACAAACCAAAAGAATTTTGGATTAAGAATATGGTCTGTAACCGCTGCTTAAAAGTAATTAAACAAGAATTACAAGAACTTGAAGTTACAGTGCTTTCCTTGGAATTAGGAAGGTTGCTGGTAGAAGCACAAAAAAAAACGAACAATGAAATTATCGATACCGTTACAAGTGTACTTCACGCCAATAATTTTGAAATTGTTCAGAATGAAGAAGAAATGCTCACAGAAAGAATCAAGATTATTCTAATAGAACAATTGCAAGAGCTACCGTTACATATTAAGGTAAAAACATCTGAACTATTGGCTTCAAGACTTCATAAAGATTACAAGACATTGAGCAGATTGTTTTCAGCAAATCAACAGACAACCATTGAAAAGTACTTTATCAAATTAAAAATAGAAAAAGTCAAAGAGCTCATTCAGCTTAAACAACATTCCTTTTCAGATATAGGATATTTATTGGACTACAGTAGTGTCAACCACCTGTCTAGACAGTTTAAGGAAGTGGTGGGAATGAGTATGACCGATTACAAAAACACAGGAAATTGGAAACGGAATTTCTATGATGAAATTATATAGATATCAACGAAAGTTATGCAGACAAAAGCTTAAGGCAATGGTTAATTTCATCAAATTAAATTAAACAAAATGAAAAAACTACTTATCACATTAGTATTAATTCCCTTTATAGGAATTGCACAAACCTTTGAAAATTTAGACTACATCTCGCCTTTTAGCAATGGCGTCGCTGCCATTAAAAAAGGGAACGAATGGGGTTTTATTGACCCAGAAGGAAATTTAATCGTTGATTTTCGAAATGATTTGGTGGCAACCAAAACAGACAATGCAAGCTACCCTATATTCAGTAACGGAAAATGCCTGATTGCAAACCAAAAAGATGGCGTGCTCTATTATGGCTATATCGATAAAACTGGAAAAACTGTCATCACTCCACAATTCCTCAATGCCAACAACTTTCAATATGGCAAAGCCTTGGTGTTAAAAGTTGAAAAAGAAACCATTGGCTATAATGACATTTTCAAAAAAGACGTGGTAAACTACCATTATTTTGAGCTTGTTATAGATGAGAATGGTAATACCATTGACCATTTAACGCAATTGGCCATTCACGTCTCGCCAAAAGATAAGAATGATAAAAATCCACCTGCCATCACATCAAAATTGATTTCGGAAAATTTGGTGGCAGTTAAAGGTAATAATAAGAAGTGGCGTATAAAAAAAATCTAATAATATTGAAAATACACATAACATATAAGAAATTCAAAAAGATTATAACCTTTTTAAAATCTGCGAATTAATAGTTGATAATCCATTCCCTCAACTATAAACATTTAGATTGTTGGGAATGGGTTTATAAAAATTAAAATAAATGTTTAACTCAAAAAATAAATTATGAAAACACTACTAATTGTTTTATCGGCAGTTGGGCTTTTAAGCTTAAACAGTTGCAAACAAGAAACAAACACTCAGGCACTAATGGAAAACCCTGAAACTCGCACAGAAGTTTTTAATGCCATTTCCAAAAATCACGACTATATGACCGAATTTATGGAAAGTATGCACGACAACCAACACGCAATGCAAATGATGCAGGGCAACAAAAAAATGATGAGCTCAATGATGCAAGGAGAAGGAATGCAAATGATGATGAAAGACAGTACAATGATGCACTCAATGATGGACGGAATGATGAATGACGGCAAAATGATGGGCACTATGATGAAAATGATGCACGAAAAAGGGATGATGAGCGAAGACTGTATGGAATCCTGCTCAAAGATGATGGGCGAAAAAGGAATGGATATGCAGGGTATGGACAAGATGGACGATATGGATAGTCCAACCAAAGGTGAGCATACCGAGCATCATTAATTTTAACTTTTAAAATAAACAACAATGAAAAATAATCACTGGATATGGATGGTCATCGGTTGTGGATTACCATTACTGTTTATCTTTTTTGCACCATCATTAGGTATAGGAAGCAGTTCGTCTCTATTCATCTTCATCCTCTTTATGTTTGCTTGTCACTTATTTATGCCTCACGGTTCACATCGCCACGGTGGGCACAATCATTCACAGAATAGACAAAGAGAAAACGAACACGGTAAAGATGTTTCAAAAACAGAACCAAAAGATGAACACAAAGGGCATCATCACCATTAAATACTAAATGATGAAACAAAAATTTCAAATAAGCGGAATCAGCTGCGGTGGATGTGTATCAAGAGTAAAAAAGACTTTAGAAGAACATCCCAATATAGAAAAAGCAGAGATCTTTTTGGCACCAAAAGGTGCTGCACTTATCACGATGAATGAAGCACTTTCTGTTGCCGAATTACAAAAGCAACTTGATGGGCTCAATGGTTATACAATTACAGAATTAAATTAACAACAACTTAAAACCAAAAATTATGCATTTTTACGAAGGACATTTTGGAGGTATGCACCTAATATGGTGGATTATATGGATTATTTTATTGGCTTGGATATTCTTTAACCCAGCAGATATCCCTTATCAAAAAACAAAGAAGGACAGCCCACTGGATATTCTTAAAAACCGCTTTGCAAAAGGCGAAATATCCAAGGAAGAATTTGAGGAATCAAAAAAGATATTAAAATCAGACAACTAACTCAAAACTTTAAAATTATGTATCGATTAAACGTAAAAAAACTCGGATTTGCTTTCGGTCTTACGGGGGCACTAATTTACTTAGGCTGTATGATAGTTATGTCAACAGCAGGTCGAGAAGCCACTATCGATTTTTTCAACAGCCTATTGCACGGTTTAGATACCACAAGCATTATCAGGATGGATGTGCCACTATGGGAAGCTGGTTTGGGAATAGTACAGATATTCATTTTAGGATGGCTAATAGGTGCCTGTATTGCGGCTTTTTATAATGCGCAAATAAAAGTCAAAAAATAAGAGAGTAAAATAAAATTTATGCAATATGTCTGGTTCATATGGTCTCTTATAATTCTTGCTCTTTGGGCAATAATCTATTTGTCAAAAAAGGGGTATAGAAAAGAAATGCTCAAAATGAGCCTTATTACGATGCCCTTTGGTTTAACAGAACCATTATTTGTACCAGAATATTGGATGCCACCTTCCTTATTCCATTTAGCGGAAAGAACAGGTTTTGATATTGAGAGCCTTATCTTCTCTTTTGCCATTGGCGGAATAGGGACGGTATTGTATAATCTGATATTCAAAAAAGGCTATATAGATATGCCTCATACCGAACGGAGCCACCAAAGACATAAGCTACATATTTATATACTTTTTGTTCCAGCCATTGTATTCGTCATATTTAGTCTTTTCACCACGCTTAACCACATCTATTGTGGCATCATTGCAATGTTTTTTGGTGGTTTGGCAACATTGTACTGTCGCCCAGATTTAAAAGGAAAGATATGGGTTGGAGGAATCTTGTTTACCATACTGTACTTCATTTATTTCGGAAGCATCCTTCCGTTTTATCCGCAATATGTGGAGCTGTACTGGAATCTGGACAACCTGACCCATATTCTTGTTTTGGGAATCCCAATTGAAGAGTTACTGTTCGCTTTCACCTTTGGTATGTATTGGTCTGGATTATATGAACACTTGTATTGGAGAAAACTTATAAAATCGAAAGAAATGTCAACCAACTAAAACATTCAAATTATGAAAATATTATTGGCCATAGATGGTTCAGATTTCAGTAAAGTAGCCATTCACGAACTTATAAAAATGACCCTATCCTCAAATAGTGAAATTCATATTATAAATGTTTATGAAGTTCCGAAAACAACCGGCCTGGGATTGCATACTATGGGCGGCAGGATAGGAAATTACATAGAAGAAATTAGAAGTAACGCTCAAAAATTGGGAAACAAAATCGTTTCAGAAGCTTTCGATAAAATCAAGGCCGAAAACAAGGCACTTTCCATAACCACAAGTGTTGTTAGTGGCCTGCCCAAAAGTACTATTTATGAAAAAGCAGAAGATTGGGGTGCAGATTTAATCGTAGTAGGCTCTCAGGGTCACGGTGCACTTTCACGCTTAGTATTGGGCTCTGTATCCCAATATTTGACCACAAATGCCAAATGTTCAGTACTCATTGCAAGAGATAGAAATAAAAAATGAAAGAAAAGCAAACACATAGCATTCCGTTGGAATCCACCTGTAAGATAACAGATGAAATCTGTCTTCCAGATACTAAATTACCTCGTGTGGTTATCGTTGGTGGAGGATTTGCAGGTTTGGCATTGGTTGAAAAACTGAAACACAAAGAAGTTCAAGTGGTTTTACTCGATAAAAATAACTTCCATCAATTTCAACCTTTATTATATCAAGTGGCAACGAGTGCGTTGGAACCTGATAGCATAGTATTTCCATTTAGAAAACAATTCAATGGTTACAAAAATGTAGTATTTCGTTTGGTCGAAGTAGAAGAAATTCAGCCCTCATTAAACACATTAATAACTTCTAAAGGAAAAGTTCACTATGACTATCTGGTAATTGCTTCAGGTACAACCACCAATTTTTTTGGGATGGATAAAGTAGCAGAAAACAGCTTGGGAATGAAGGATATCCGAGATTCCCTGAACATTCGCCATATGATGTTGCAAAATTTAGAACAGGCTGCCATTACCTGTGATGATGATGAACGGGATGCCCTAACAAATTTTGTAATTGTAGGTGGTGGTCCTGCCGGTGTAGAGATGGCAGGAGCATTGGCTGAATTCTGTAAATACATTCTACCCAAAGATTATCCAGAGTATCCTGCTTCCATTATGAACATTTATTTAATAGAAGCCATTGATGAGTTGTTAAGTACAATGTCTGATAAAGCATCTTCGAAAACCCTCAAATATTTAGAGGATTTAAATGTAAAGGTATTATTAAATGAAGCTGTAAGCAATTATGATGGAAAGGAAGTCACTACCAAAAGTGATAAGACCATATTGGCTAAAAACCTTATCTGGACGGCTGGCGTAAAAGGACAATTCCCAAATGGTATTGATGGAAAACACGTAGTCAGAGGCAACCGTATTAAAACCAATGCCAATTTAAAAGTAGAAGGCTACGAAAATATTTTTGCCATAGGTGATATCGCAGCACTCATTTCCAAAGAAACCCCAAAAGGACATCCACAAGTAGCACAGACCGCTATTCAACAAGGTAAATACCTGGGCGATTCGATATTAAATATCATAAATAACAAATCCATAAAACCTTTCAAATATAAAGATAAAGGTTCCTTAGCAACCGTAGGTAAACGCAAGGCAGTTGCCGATTTGGGCAAATTTAAATTTGCAGGCTATTTCGCCTGGTTGCTGTGGTCCGTTGTTCACTTGATGTCCATAAGTGGATTTAGAAATAGATTGATGGTTGGTTTTAATTGGGCGGTAAGTTATTTCACTTATGAAAAGAGCAACCGCCTGATTATTAGAAACTTTAAACCGAAATCTTCGATTAAAAACAGGGAAAAATAATTTTGAAATGAAAAACACCACAGATAAAAATAATAAGCTTTCCTTATTAGGTTCCATATCTCTTGGTACAGGCGTAATGATTGGTGCTGGCATATTTGTCCTTATGGGGCAAATAGCAGAGTTGGTGGGTGATCTATTTCCCATTGCATTTATTGCAGGTGCTGTTGTGGTGGGTTTTAGCTCATATTCCTATGTCAAGTTTTCAAATGCTTTTCCATCGTCTGGAGGTGTGGTTAAATTCCTTAACAAATCCTATGGACCTGGAACAACAACAGGGTTTTATTCTTTGCTGATGTACGTATCAATGGTAGTTTCCGAAAGTCTGGTGGCGGGCACTTTTGGAGCATATACGTTGAGACTATTTCCCGAGTCCTATGCAGGTTATGCCTCTACCCTGGGTGTTGGGCTAATTGTTGTTGCTTATATAGTGAACATCCTGGGCAATAAGGTTATTGGTGCCACCGCGACATTTACCGCTATTATAAAGGTAGTGGGAATAGCAATTTTAGCTATTGCCGGCCTTGCAATTTCAGGTTTTGCCGATATTACGGGAAACTATATTCCCAAAAATACTGAGACATTACCACAAGGCTTCGGATTTGTGGCCGCTTTGGCGTTATCTATCCTTGCTTATAAAGGCTTTACCACTATCACGAACCAAGGGGACGATATTAAAAACCCGCATAAAAATCTTGGTAGGTCTATCGTGTTTTCCATACTTATCTGCACACTGATATATGTAGCCTTGGCATTAGCTGTTGCGGGAGGTTTAAGCATTCCTGAAATAATCGAAGCTAAAGATTATGCCCTTGCAGCCGCCGCAAAACCTGTTTTTGGGGAATGGGGTTCCTGGATTACCATTGGCATTGCCATTATTGCCACGGTTTCTGGGGTCATTGCCAGTATCTTTTCCTCTTCACGCTTGTTGGCAATGCTCAGCAATATGAAACAGGTGCCTTCTTTAACCAAACTTGGTAGCTTAAAAAATCCAGCACTCATATTTACCGTTTCCCTTGCCATTTTATTGACAATCCTGTTTGATTTAACAAGAATTGCATCCATTGGGGCTATATTTTACCTCGTTATGGATATCGCAATTCATTGGGGGCTTTTCCGCAATCTTAGAAAAGAAGTGGATTTTAAACCAATTATCCCCGTGATTGCCATTATACTGGATGTTGCAGTACTCTCGGCCTTTATTTATATAAAATATCTGAACGATCCTTTGGTTCTTATTGTCGCGGCAATTGGGATTGTTCTAATACTTGTGGCGGAACGCCTTTTTATGATTTCACATACAGACGATGAAGGTAATATGCCGATGGGAATGAAGAATACAAGTGACAAAAACAATAAAACATAATTAATTAAAAACAATTTATATGAAAAATGTAGCAGTTATAGGTTACGGAGTCATTGGAAAAAGAGTGGCCGATGCCATCAACTTACAAGACGATATGAAGCTTTCAGGTGTTTGCGATATCATCAGCGATTGGCGTATTCAAAATGCAGTAAGAAAGAATTACAACATATACGCAGCAACTCAAGATGCAGCTGATAATATGAAATCTGAAGGGATTTCTGTTAAAGGCAATATGCAGGAACTTTTAAAGAAATCAGACCTTGTTGTGGACTGTACGCCTAAAAAGATTGCTGCTCAAAATGTAGCGATTTATAAAGAACAGAATATAAAGTTTATTTTGCACGGTGGCGAAAAACACGAAACCACAGGGCATTCCTTTAGTGCAGAAAATAATTACAAATCCGCTCTAAACTTGAATGCGACAAGAGTAGTTTCGTGTAATACTACGTCTATTTTAAGAACCTTGACCGCTTTAAAAAGAGCCGATTTATTGGATTATGCCAGAGGTACACTTTTAAGAAGAGCTACAGACCCTTGGGAAAGTCATTTAGGTGGTATTATGAATACGATGGTTCCCGAAAAAGATATCCCAAGCCATCAAGGTCCAGATGCTAAAAGTGTTGACCCAGAATTGGATGTCATCACCGCAGCGGTAAAAGTACCCGAAACATTGAGCCATATGCACTACTGGAATGTGAAATTGAAAAAGCAGGCGACAAAGGAAGAAGTGCTAAATGCTTTCAAAACTTCAAGTCGTATTAAACTAATTCGGTATGACCAAGGCTTGGTTTCTAACAACACCATTAAGGAAATGTTTCTGGATATGGGAAGACCTTGGGGCGATATGTATGAAGTTGCTCTTTGGGAAGATATGCTGAAAGTAGATGGCGACGAACTTTTCTATGCTTATATAGTCGATAATCAAGCTATTGTAATCCCGGAAACAATTGATGCTATTAGGGCATTAACTGGAATTGAAACAGATGGTACAAAATCCATAGCCAAAACAAATGAAAGTTTAGGAATCCATTAAATACTATCAAGATGAAAACAGACAAGAATATAGTAGAACTTTTAGGAGAAAAAGCAGACTTCTATTTAGAACACGTTTGTGAAAAAATAACAAAAGATGAGTTACAAACACCAAGCACAAATAGTATAGACAAGGTGTTTGGCAATAGCAACAGAAATTCACAGGTACTTCGTAGCCTTTCCCAATTATACAATCACGGAAATCTGGCAGGAACTGGTTATTTAAGTATCCTTCCTGTTGACCAAGGTATTGAGCATAGCGCGGCCTTTTCATTCTATAAAAACCCAGATTATTTCGACCCAGAGAACATTATAAAACTCGCCCTTGAGGCCGGTTGTAATGGGGTGGCTTCCACGTTTGGGGTTTTGGGTTTGAATGCCCGAAAATATGCCCATAAAATCCCTTTTATCGTTAAGATTAACCACAATGAACTGCTTACCTACCCGAACAAATATGACCAAACACTCTTTGGTAAGGTAAAAACCGCTTGGGATATGGGAGCAATTGCCGTAGGAGCTACGATTTATTTTGGTTCAGCGGAAAGTAACAGACAACTCAAAGAAATAGCAGAGGCTTTTGAAGAAGCTCATAATCTTGGTATGGCTACCATTTTATGGTGCTATACACGAAATGAAGCTTTTAAAACCGATAAAGAAGATTATCACGCATCGGCCGATGTAACCGGACAAGCCAATCATATTGGAGTAACGATACAGGCAGACATCATCAAACAAAAATTACCTACCAATAATTTTGGTTTCAAAGAGATAGGATTTGGAAAATATGATGATGAAATGTATAAAACCCTTACCACAGACCACCCTATTGACCTTTGCAGGTTGCAAGTAGCCAATTGCTATATGGGTAAAATAGGGCTGATTAATTCAGGTGGTGGTTCCAAAGGCAAATCAGATTTGTCCGAAGCTGTAACAACTGCCGTTATCAATAAAAGGGCTGGTGGTTCTGGGCTGATAATGGGAAGAAAAGCATTTCAAAAACCCTTTAGCGAAGGCGTAAGAGTATTACAATCCGTTCAGGAAGTGTATCTGGATAATAAAATTAATATAGCATAATCAACAGAATGTTTGACACAGAGATAAAATCATTAAAATCACTTAACCACTACCTCCTTAAACTGGTAGAAAGCCGTCTATGGCTTAAAGTAATCATTGCCTTGTTTTTAGGTGTTGGATTTGGTCTGCTATTGAGCCCACAAAATGGATGGATTTCTAAAGAAACAGCAGATATCGCGGGGAATTGGCTGGCATTGCCTGGTGTCCTGTTTCTGAAACTGGTTCAAATGATTATGATTCCGTTGATTGTGGCTTCCATCATTACTGGAATAGCAAGTAATGATAAGGACAATCTAAAAAAATTAGGTGGTGGGGTTTTGTTATATTTTCTAGGTACTACGATAGTTTCGGTAAGTTTGGGTGTCATACTATCTCAACTTTTTAGACCTGGTCGCTTTTTACATCAACAGGCTCTAGCTGAACATAATGAAATTACAGCTGTTCCAACGGAAAATCCAGAGCTTTCCTTCGGAATTGAAACGATTCCTGATGCCATCTCAAACTTACTTCCCGAAAACCCGTTGGCATCTATGGTAAGTGGTGAAATGTTAAGCATTGTAATTTTCACAATCATTATTGGTGTAGCTGTGCTATCACTTGAAAATGCCTTACTGCGCCCAGTGAAGCTGCTTCTAAGTGCCATTCAGGAAGTCTGTATGACAGTAGTAAAATGGTCAATGCTTCTAGTGCCTATTGCTGTTTTCGGACTTATGGCGCAGCTCACCTCTAGCGTTGGTTTGAGTTCTCTATCTGGCCTCACCTACTATGTGGGTGTCGTCTTGCTCGGTCTGTTATTCTTAGTGATTTTCTATTTAGGGCTAATTGTGCTTCTTGGAAAATCAAACCCTATGCATTTCCTGAAAAAAATAAGGGATGTTCAGCTATTGGCTTTTTCAACCACAAGCTCTGCCGCTGTGATGCCACTTTCTCTTCAAACAGCCGAAGAAAAACTAAAGGTGGACAAGACCATTAGCAATTTTATCATTCCCATTGGCGCAACCGTCAATATGGATGGTACTGCACTCTATCAAACGATAACAACCCTTTTTATAGCCCAAGCCTATGGACTGGAAATGAGTTTGCTCAATATTATTGTGGTCATTGTAACTATCGTTGCTGCTTCAATCGGCACACCTGCCATTCCCGGAGGTGGTGTGGTGATACTCGCTTCTGTTTTGGGAAGTGTCGGTATTCCAGCCGAAGGCATCATCATTATCATTGGTGTAGAAAGATTGTTGGGAATGTTCAGGACTGCTGTAAACGTAACGGGTGACCTTACAGCTTGTATGGTTTTTAATAGGTTGTATGGTATAAAAAATACTGAAATTCTTAAAAAAGAAGCTTTATAACTATGGATAGTACTATAAAACATATAGGTGTATTTACCTCTGGAGGTGATAGTCCAGGGATGAATGCAGCCTTGTACGCCATTACAAAAACGGCTGAAGTAAATGGTATAAACGTAAGCGGCTTTCGAAAAGGATATGAAGGATTGATAGACGGTGACTTGGTTCAATTAAAATCACACGAATTACAAAAACTGACCCAAAAGGGTGGCACTATCCTTAAGACAGCCCGAAGCAAACGTTTTCTCGAACTGGAAGGTCGAAAAAAAGCCTTGCAAACTCTAAATGTAAACAAAATAGACGCTTTAATTGCCATTGGTGGTGATGGTACATTTAAAGGATTACTTGCTTTTTCAGAGATATGCGATATCCCATTCATAGGGATTCCCGGAACTATTGATAACGATATTTCGGGTACGGATTACACCCTTGGTTTTGATTCCGCAGTTAACACAGCCATTGAAAATATTGATAAAATAAGGGATACTGCCGAATCCCATAACCGTGTGTTCATTGTTGAAGTAATGGGAAGGGATTCGGGTTACATCGGTATTCATTCTGGATTGATGGTTGGTGCGGACGCCATATTAATTCCGGAGAGCGGTACGGACTTTATTAACCTTTTGGGTAAGGTGAAAAATTACGATAGCGAGGATGCTTTTCTAATCGTAGTTTCTGAAGGTGACGAAATTGGTGCCGAACTTGTTTCTTCAAAAATAAAGGAAGTCAACCCCAATGTCGATTTACGAATTACAAAACTTGGGCACGTACAGCGTGGTGGAAATTCTTCTGCTTTGGATAGAATGTTGGGCATTAGACTTGGAGTGGCGGCTGTGAAAACACTTTTACAAGGTAAAAAAAATGTAATGGTAGGAGTCTTAAATAATCAATTGCATCTAACCCCTTTTGAAGTGGTGGTCAAGCAACATCAAGTAGATAATGAATTGTATGAACTTTTAGAATTATTTGGAAAGTAAGAAATGATAGAAGCCTTTAAAAATATCAACCCTTTCATCCTTGGATTGCTCATCAGTCTGGGCATTGGCCTTATTCTTGGGCTGGAACGTGAATATGATAAATTGAAGGAAGAACAAGGCTTTGCAGGTATAAGAACCTTCCCAATTGTTGCCATTATTGGTTTTATATTGGGAAATCTTTCCCCAACCTATACACCTTGGTTGGTCATTATCATTGCGGCAGCATTTCTTTTGTTTCTGTCTTTGAGTCATCTTTCCATAGTACAAAAGCATATTATGACTGGTATTACCACCAATATGGCCTTGTTCGCTACGCTAATTTTGGGTGTTATGGTTGCCAATCATTTGCATAAGGAAGCAGTTGCGACCGCAGTAGTCGTGGTTACGCTGTTATCATTGAAAACGACCTTTAATACATTCATTAAGAATATTACTTCTGAAGAGCTCTTTGCTTTTATTAAGTTTTCAATTATTGCGCTTCTTATTTTGCCTTTCTTACCAAATCAAGATTATGGTCCAGAGGGATTACTTAACCCTTTTGAGATTGGAGCGATAATAGTGATAGTGTCATTTCTGAATTTCATTGGTTACTTTCTTGTAAAATATGTAGGTTCTAAACGTGGTATTCTGCTCACTGCTATTTTAGGCGGATTGATTTCAAGTACCGCAGTAGCTTGGATATATGCTTCGCGAAGTAAGGAATCGCCAGAACTTTCAAAAGAATATGCTGCGGGTATCATTATAGCTTCCGCAATTATGTTTCCCAGACTTGCGATTCTGGCCTATATTTTCAATAGTGCCATACTTTTAAATTTAGTCATTCCATTTACTATTCTTACCCTTATCTGCTTGATAAGCGCACTCTTATTCATCAAAAAGAATACAGATGTCACAAAAACAGCTATCAATCTGGGTAATCCGCTCAATATTTGGAACGCCCTTGGGTTTGGTGGTATTTATGTGGTCATCCTGTTTGCAGTTTTTTATGGAAATCAATTTTTTGGCGAAAGCGGTTTATACTATTCAGCCCTAATTGCAGGATTGGCAGATACGGATGCAATAACTATTAGTATGGCAAAATTTGGGTCATTGGAAGAAAAACTCACGCTGGCCACCAATGTCATTATAACAGCAACCATAAGCAATATGATTGTAAAACTTGGTATTACCTATTTCAAAGGTTCTAAAAAGACCGGGAAACTCGTGATGCTAATTTTTGGAACTGTTGTCATCGTAGGGTTAGTATATATTTTAATACAGTTAGGAAATTAAAAAAAGTGAAATGAAAACAACAGTATTCAGCACGCATAAGTTTGAAGAGCCGTATCTCGTAAAAGCGAATGATGGCAAGCATCAATTAAAGCTGCTTGAGAGTCGTTTAACTCAAGAAACTGCTATTCTCGCAACGGGTTCTAAAGCAGTAAGTCTATTTACGGGCGATGATGCCTCGGCACACATTCTTGAAAAATTCAATGCTTTTGGCATAAAATATATTGCTCTGCGTTCAGCAGGATTCAATCACGTGGATTTAGCAAAAGCAGCTGAACTGGATATGAAGGTGGCACGTGTTCCAGCCTATTCCCCTTATGCCATTGCAGAGCATACAATGGCGCTCATACTTGCATTAAACCGAAAATTGATTAAAGCACACAACAGGGTTCGTGACCAGAATTTCTCATTGAACGGTCTTACCGGTTTCGACCTCAATGGAAAAACCGTCGGCGTTATCGGGACTGGAAAAATTGGGTCTGTATTGGTAAAAATACTACACGGTTTTGGTTGTAAAATACTTGTTCAGGATGTCATTGAGGATGAAAATTTAATCAAGTTTTACAATGTAATCTATACCAATTGTGAAACTATTTGTAAGCAGTCCGATATCATAAGCTTACACGTACCACTAACGTCTTCAACGAAACACTTGATTGATGCAAAACATATTTCATTAATGAAGCAAGGCGTAATGCTTATCAATACAAGTCGTGGTGGATTGGTCGATACCAAAGCTGTTATCGAAGGATTGAAAACTAAAAAAATTGGGTATTTCGGAATAGATGTGTATGAGGAAGAAGAAGGATTGTTCTTTGAAGACCATTCCGATGACATTTTGCAAGACGATGTCATTGCACGCTTAATGACTTTTAATAATGTTTTAATTACCAGTCATCAGGCCTTTTTAACCGAAACTGCATTGACAAATATTGCTGAAACCACAATATATAATCTGGATTGTTTTGAAAAAGGCAAAGTTTCAGGAAACGAAGTTTCTTGATTAAGAAGCAAAAAATAGTAGTAACACTTAAATCTTAAAATTATGAAACGAGTAAAAAATAAAGTAGCCATTGTCACAGGAGGAGCATCTGGTTTGGGAAAATCAAGTGCTAAACTATTGGCACGAGAAGGAGCAAAAATAGTCGTGTCCGATATAGACGAAGAAGGTGGTAAAAAAGTAGTTCAACAAATAAAAGAAGACGGTGGTGAGGCCATATTCATTAAACAAGATGTTGCCAAAGAAGATGAATGGAAAAACGTTATTGAAACTACCCTTGAAACTTATGGGAAATTACACATTTTAGCAAATTCTGCTGGAATAGGGCTCGGAGGAACAGTTGAAGATGTAACCCTTGAAGATTGGAAAAACCTTATAGATATAAACCTAAATGGCACTTTTTTAGGCACCAAATATGGTATAAAAGGTATGAGGAAAACAGATGAAGGTGGTTCCATCATTAACTTCTCTTCCATTGAAGGACTTATCGGTGACCCCAATTTACCTGCGTATAACGCAAGTAAAGGCGGTGTTACCATTTTCACTAAATCTGCCGCCCTACATTGTGCTAAACAAGGCTATGGCATCCGTATCAATTCTATCCATCCTGCTTATATCTGGACCCCAATGGTAGAGAATTTTCTCAAGGCTCAAGGTGACGTAGAAGAAGGCAAAAAACAATTGGAAAGTTTACATCCAATTGGTCATTTGGGAGAACCTGACGATATAGGGTACGGAGTTGTATATCTGGCCTCTGATGAATCCAAATTTATGACCGGTTCCGAACTGGTTATCGATGGTGGCTATACCGCCCAATAAGAAAAACAATAAAACTAAAATTATGAAAAACATACTCGTACCTACCGATTTCTCGAAAAACTGCACTAAAGCAGCAAATCTTGGTATCGAAATAGCCAAACTATACGATGCAGAGATACACTTTTTACATCAAATGACTACCCCTGTTGATTGGGTAAAACTGGATAAACAAAAAGAAAAAAGGTATCCCGAAACTTTAAAGGAAATTGGAGTCGTTAAATCAAAATTGCGGGAACTGGAAAAAAAGGCTGAGCACGAAGGTCTTAAATGTCGAACTTTTCTTCAATTTGATTCGGGACAGAAAGATATTTTAGAACATTCTGGTCATTTCCATCACGATTTCATCGTTACCGGCAGCAGTGGAACCAAAGGTGTCATTAGAGAAATTACGGGTAGTAATGTTGAAAAAATAGTTCGAAAAGCCAATGCACCCATTATCGTTGTCAAAGAAGAGGATGTAACGTTTCCCTTCAAGGACATTCTATTTGTTTCTTCTTTTGAAGAGGATGTCACGCATCCATTTCAAGAAATCTTGTCAATAGCCAAAAAATGCGATGCTAAAATCCATTTGTTACGAGTAAACACAGAAACTGACTTTAATAGCATAGAGCTTGGCTTAAATCCTGTAAAGGAATTTCTTGAAAAATTCCCCAATCTGAAGAACTTCTCAATGAGCGTCCATAATGAGTCTTCCGTAGAGGCAGGCATCAATACATTTTTAAAACATCAGCCCGCAGATTTAATTGCAATGAGCACCCACGGAAAAACGGGATTTTTGAGCCTATTTTCAAAAAGTATTGCCGAAGGTGTTACAAACCATTCTTCTCTACCTGTAATGACCATACATATTAAAAAATGAAAAATCCAATCAACATAGTAAAGTATTCAGGTGATGTGGTAGCCTTTGATGTAGATAAGCTTATCAATTCCTTAAGGCGTTCACAAGCGAGCGAAGAATTAATTCAGCAAATAGTTGAACAAGTCGAAGGTCAACTCTATGATGGAATTACCACAAAAAAAATCTATCAGATGGCATTTAAAATGCTTAAGCGTAAATCTCGTGTAAGTGCCTCAAAATACAAGCTAAAAAAAGCGATAATGGAATTAGGGCCATCAGGATTTCCTTTTGAAAAATTTGTTGGTAAGATTTTAGAGATGGAAGGCTTTAGCACAAATGTGGGAGTTATTGTTCAAGGTAATTGTGTACAGCACGAAGTTGATGTTATCGCCCAAAAAGAAAACAAACACTATATGATTGAATGCAAATACCATAGCGACCAAGGCAGATTTTGTAATGTAAAAATCCCATTATATATCCATTCACGGTTTTTGGACGTAGAAAAGCAATGGGAACACCAAAAAGGTCACGAGGCTAAACTTCATAAAGGAGCTGTGTACACCAATACGCGTTTCACAACCGATGCCATTCAGTACGGGAAATGTGTTGGAATGCTTTTAAGCAGTTGGGATTATCCAAGAGGAAATGGTCTCAAGGACAGAATAGATAAATCTGGGCTACATCCCTTAACCGCTTTAACAACACTTACTAAAGCTGAAAAAACAAAATTATTAGATGAAGGCATCGTACTCTGTAAAGAGCTTCACGAAACCCCAAAAATTTTAGAACAAGTAGGAGTGCCAAAATCAAGACACAAAAAGGTTCTCGAAGATTCAAGAGAATTATGTGGAATTCATTAGAGCACTACTTAAATTTTTAATCTAAATAAATAGGACAAATGAAAACAGAAGAACTGAAAGAACAGAACCGTATAGATTTAGAGCCATTTTACCAAGCATTGGAAGATGATTCTAAACTACTTGAAGAAGCCCTCGAAATATTATTGGGTATGGTACACTTCGAGCCTAAATCCGTAAAGAAGTTGGCACTCGTAATAAAAGAGGATTCCCGCAATCTATATAACGAAATAGCGGAATTGAGCAAATCGAACCAAGACAAAGGAAATACGCCTTCCTGTTGTGGTGGACATTAATAAATACTATAACGATGAAAAACAAAAAAATAAACATCCACTTTTTGGGAGCGGCAGGCACCGTGACTGGCTCAAAATATTTGGTGGATACAGGAGATAGAAAGATACTTATAGACTGTGGCCTCTTCCAAGGGTTAAAGGAATTACGCCTTAAAAACTGGGAGTACCCACCTGTTAATGTAGGTGATATTGATGCTGTTTTGCTTACCCACGGTCATATGGACCATACAGGTTATTTACCCAGATTGGTAAAACAAGGCTTCAATGGTCCCATTTATGGTACGAATCCTACTTTGGACATTGCAAAAATCATTTTGAATGATAGTGCAAAAATACAGGAGCAAGAAGCCGAACGTGCCAATAAGGAAGGCTATTCCAAACATAGTCCCGCAGAACCATTATACGATTTAAAGGATGTAGAAAAAACTATCCCACACTTTAAAGGAATTCCACAATCACAATGGATTCCGTTATTTGATGGTATTAGGGCTCGCTTCCAATACAACGGACATATTCTGGGTGCAACCTATATTGAGTTGGATGTGCACGGAAAACGTTTTGTCTTTTCAGGAGACATTGGTAGAACCAATGATTTATTGCTCTATCCACCCCTTAAACCAAAAAAAGCGGATGTGCTTTTCATTGAATCCACTTATGGTGGAAGGTTTCATCCCGATGAAATAGAAGCACTTCCACATATTGAAAAATTAGTAAATGATACCATCAACAGAGATGGTAGCTTATTTGTCCCAAGCTTTTCGGTAGAACGTGCCCAGCTAATGATGCTCATCTTTTGGAAATTATTGAAAGAAAAGAAAATCCCCAGAGTACAAATGATTATGGACAGCCCGATGGGTGCCAACGTATTGGAACTGTTTCATAGAACTCGGGATTGGCACAGATTGGAAGACAACGAATGTGACGAAATGTGCTCACACTTTACAGTTGTTAGCAGTTATCGTGAAACAATGGAATTAAGAACAGATTACAAACCAAAAATCGTGATTGCAGGAAGCGGAATGCTCACAGGGGGAAGAATGCTAAACTATCTTGAAACACAGGCACAAAATCCAAATAACACCTTACTTTTTGTAGGCTATCAAGCTGAAGGCACTCGTGGCAGAAAATTATTGGAAGGTGAAAAAGAACTAAAAGTATATGGAAAATGGGTGCCGTTTAAAATGCAAGTAGTAGAAATTGAAGGGCTTTCGGCACACGCAGACCACGCAGAACTTATGGACTGGATGGATAAGATAAAAAACAAACCCGAACGTATTTTCATTGTACACGGTGAAAAAGAGAGTGCAGAAGCATTGCAAAAAGGCATCAAGGAAACCTATGGGTGGGATGCAGAAATTCCGCAATTATACACCATCGAAGAAATAGAATAAATCGAAAAATCACAACAACCAATAAAATATGGACACACACTCAAACATATTAAAATATAAACATCTCGGAATCTATACCCAAAACGAAAATGTAGTGTATATGCGCGAAGATTGCCACGTCTGTATTTCAGAAGGGTTTGAGGCACTTACCCGAATAAGAATATCCAATGCAAATACATCAATCGTAGCAAGTCTTAATGTCCTGAATTCTGATATTCTGTTGCCTAATGAAATCGGACTATCAGATGCTGCCGCGAAAAAACTCAATGTTTCCCCAAACGATACATTATATGTTTCCCATTTAGAGCCTATTGAATCCTTAAGCCACGTCAGGGCAAAAATCTATAACAAAAAACTGGATTATAAGGCCTATAACAACATCATAACCGATATCGTGGAAGGCGATTATTCCAACATCCACCTTTCGGCATTTATTACTGCCTGTGCTGGCGACCGAATGGATATTGATGAAATATCCGACCTAACGAAAGCAATGATTGCTTCCGGAAAGCAACTGAACTGGAACAAGGATATCGTGGTCGACAAACATTGTATTGGCGGATTGCCTGGCAATAGGACAACACCATTGGTAGTTGCCATTGTTGCCGCGTATGGGCTTACTATGCCAAAAACATCCTCACGGGCAATCACTTCGCCAGCAGGCACAGCAGATACAATGGAAGTACTGACCAATGTTACGCTCTCTTCCGAGGAAATAAAGACCGTAGTAGAAAAAGAAGGCGGATGTTTTGTTTGGGGCGGTACAGCGCAGTTAAGTCCTGCCGATGATGTGCTCATTAAAATTGAAAAAGCCTTGGATATTGATAGCGAAGGTCAGCTCATCGCTTCAGTACTCTCTAAAAAGGCAGCAGCTGGTTCTACTCACGTGGTCATTGATATTCCCGTGGGAGAAACCGCCAAGGTTCGCAGTACCGAAATGGCAGAAAAACTAAAAAATCATATGGAAACCGTTGGAACTGCTGTTGGGTTGAATGTAAAAGTTGTAGTTACGGATGGCACGCAGCCTGTTGGAAGGGGTATCGGTCCAACTTTAGAAGCCATAGATATATTAAAAGTTTTGAAAAATGAGGAAGATGCACCTAAAGACTTAACAGAAAGAGCATTGCTTTTAGCTACTGAACTATTAGAACTTTCTGGAAAAGTAGAAAAAGGAAAGGGACAGGAAACCGCACATAAAATTCTCAAATCTGGAAAAGCATATGAAAAATTCGTAGCCATTTGTAAGGCGCAAGGTCAATTTTCAAAACCAGTTTTAGCACCTTATAAAATTGAAATTAAAGCTGAAAAGTCAGGCGTTTTGCAACGAATTGATAACCGTAAAATTGCAAAACTGGCCAAGCTTTCTGGAGCACCACAATCTAAATCGGCAGGGATTCTTCTAAATGTGCATTTGGGAGAACAAATCGAAGAGAACCAACTGCTTTATACCATATATGCTGAATCCAAAGGTGAACTTAATTATGCCTTGGAATATGAAAACAACCATAACGACATCATAACTATAAATTAAAGAACATACTATGAAAACAATATTATTCAGTCTTCCCGGAAATGAAGAACTCACAGAACTAATGGCTACAAAAATGGATGCTGAAGTGGGTCAAGCCACATTAAGGAAATTCCCTGACGGGGAATCATACACGCGCATATTGTCTGATGTTAAAGATAAATGTGTGGTACTGGTATGCACCTTGCACGAACCGGACGAAAAACTGTTGTCACTATATTTTTTAAGCCACACAGCCAAATCATTAGGAGCTATGTGTACCTGTTTGGTAGCACCCTATTTGGCGTATATGCGGCAGGACAAAGTATTTAATGAAGGAGAAGGAGTGACTTCCGGTTTCTTCGGAAAATTGATTTCTGGTTTCGCCGATAGCATTACCACAGTTGACCCTCACTTGCACAGAATTAGTTCGTTGGGAGAAGTGTATCAAATTCCAAATAAAGTGATTCACGCTGCCGACGCAATTTCAGAATGGATTAAAGAAAATATCGAAAACCCGGTACTTATCGGACCTGATTCTGAAAGTGAACAATGGGTATCAGAAGTCGCCAAAAATGCAGGAGCACCATTTACGGTATTACAAAAGGTGCGTCACGGTGACCGTGATGTAGAAGTCTCTGTTCCCGATGTGGATATATATAAAGATGCTACACCCATTTTGGTAGATGATATTATTTCCACAGCCCGAACAATGATTGAAACCGTACAACATCTTAAAAAAGCAGGAATGAAACCACCTATTTGTGTAGGCATTCACGCCGTTTTTTCAGGAAATGCCTATCAAGATTTATTGGATTCCGGAGTAGAAAAAATAGTGACTTGTAATACCATCCCACACTCTTCAAATGGAATAGATTTAAGTGATATTATGGCAAAAGAGGTAAAAAAATTAATGCACCATATATGAAAAAACAAGGCTTTATAGTACTAATCACTTTATTCAGCATCACAATGACTGGACAAACTGAAATGCTTATTGGGCAGATTTCAGGTAGAGTTGTTGTTCGAGAAAATTTTGATGAAGAAGGCTCTTTTTTAAACAAACAAACTTTTGAAGCTGGTGAAACAATAAAGAAAAATGGATACTATGAAATTGAGGTGGTTACGGAATTGTTCGATGAAGACAAAAAATCGACCGATAAATACACCACAACTTATCGTTGCAAGCCTGATGAAGCAAGTATAATGGTAATGGCTTTCCCGTTTTCCAGCCCAAAATCAAAGGAGACCGAAATTAATACCACCTCTAAAAAATTTAAAGACCTCTATGATTTGGACAATCTTGAAGATATAGAATTAGAAATGAGTTTTGATTCGGGCTTGTTGAATTTTTTTGGCTCAAAAAGTACCATAAAAATTTACGACCGAAAATTTAATAATAGCGAAAATAATATTAATTCAAAAATTAACATTAAGGCCTATGCCTTGGGAATTCGCATTAAGCAACTCAATTATACTGTTAACGAGAAATTAAATGCACAAGGTCTATTGACCTTTCAAAAATTTACCGAAGAAGACAACAGTTATTTTACAATGACTTATAAATAAAAATAAATGAAAAATTATAACACCCTTTCAGAAGCTATTAACGATTTGCAGACAAACGAATACCCTTATGATTTCAACTTAAAACCTGAATGTCTGGAATGTGCTTCCCTGAAAATTGAGATTCGACCAGAAGATTTTAAAGTGGATAAAATATATCGCTTTGAAGGAATGAGCAGTACCGATGATAACAGCATTTTATATGCAATATCTTCCAAAAAAGAGCTTAAAGGTCTTTTAGTAGATGCTTATGGCGTCTATGCCGAAAACATATCGGAAGCAATGAGAAAAAAATTACGATAACACTTAAACAAGACAATAATGGAAAATCACGAACACCACAATCACGAAGAAATGGACCATTCAAAAATGGACCACTCTAAGAAAAAACAAAAAAAAGCAGACCATTCTAAAATGAATCATGGAGATGGAGACCATTCAGGTCACAATCCGGGACACGGTCAAATGGGTCACGACCATCATAAAATGATGATTGCAGACTTTAGAAAACGGTTTTGGGTAACACTTGTGCTTACCATTCCCATATTGTTTTTCTCGCCAATGATTCAGGAATTTTTTGGTTATGAATTTTTACTTCCAGGAAATCCATATATCCTTTTTGCACTTTCCACTGTTGTATATTTTTATGGTGGTTGGCCATTTTTAAAAGGGTTTTGGTCTGAAGTCAAAAAAGGTGCACCAGGAATGATGACTTTGATTTCTATGGCAATTTCTGTAGCATATTTTTATAGTACTGCTACCGTTTTTGGTTTAAGAGGTGAAGACTTTTTCTGGGAACTATCAACACTTATATCCATAATGTTGCTTGGCCATTGGATAGAAATGAAAAGTGTGTTAGGTGCGTCAAAAGCCTTACAGTTGTTGGTGAGTATGATGCCTGCAGAAGCGCATAGGGTAAAAGGCGACACCATAGAAGACATCCCTCTCGAAGATTTACTGAAGGATGATGTGATTTTGGTAAAACCAGGTGAAAAAGTTCCGGCTGACGGAATAATAGTAGACGGTTCCAGTTACCTAAATGAATCTATGCTCACAGGTGAATCTAAACCTGTAAAAAAAGATGAAAACGATAAGGTTATTGGTGGTTCGGTAAATGGCAATAGTACCTTAAAAGTAAAAGTTGAACATACTGGAAAGGATAGCTATCTCAACAAGGTTATCAAAATGGTTGAAGAAGCACAAAAAACCAAATCCAAGATGCAAAACCTTTCAGATAGGGCTGCAAAATGGTTAACCTATATCGCTTTGGCTATTGGTTTTGGAACATTAGCAGTATGGTTGATTTTAGGCTTTCCGTTTGTCTATGCTTTAGAAAGAATGGTTACCGTTATGGTTATTGCTTGTCCACACGCATTAGGGCTTGCTATTCCATTGGTGGTTGCGATTTCTACGGCAGTATCTGCTCAAAATGGATTGCTTATTCGAAATAGAACTGCGTTTGAAGAGTCCAGAAAAATTTCAGCTTTGCTTTTTGATAAAACAGGAACACTAACCAAAGGTGATTTTGGTGTCACTCGAATCGAGTCTGTTAACGAGACTTATTCAACAGAGGAAATTTTAAGACTTTCAAGTGCATTGGAACAAAGTTCTGAACATCCAATAGCTGTTGGGATTATTAAAAAAGTAAAAGAAGATAACATAACCATTCCAAAACCTGAAAACTTTAATGCAATTACAGGTAAGGGTGTAGAGGCAAATGTTGAAGGCAAAGAAGTTAAGGTAGTAAGTCCTGGCTATTTAAGAGATGAAAAAATAGACATCCCAAAAGACGCTTATAGTGATGCCGCTGAAACTGTCGTGTTTGTATTAATTGATGGGAAACTGGCAGGTTACATTGCGCTTGCTGATGAAATAAGACCGGAATCTGCCGAGGCAATCAAAATATTTAAAAAGAATAACATTAAAGTTCTAATGGCAACTGGCGATAATGAAAAAACCGCTAAGGCTGTGAGTGAAAAACTTGGATTGGATGGTTACTACGCCGAGGTATTGCCACATCAAAAAGTTGAAATTGTAGAAGAGTTACAGAACAAAGGTGATTTTGTAGCTATGACGGGTGATGGTGTTAATGATGCGCCCGCTCTCGCAAAAGCCGATGTAGGAATTGCAGTAGGCTCAGGTACAGATGTAGCAGCTGAAACTGCCGATATTATTCTGGTCAACAGTAATCCACAGGATATTGCCAATTTAATTCTCTTTGGGAAAGCCACCTACAATAAAATGATTCAGAATTTGATTTGGGCTACAGGATATAATGTCGTGGCTATTCCTTTAGCAGCCGGTGTATTATATTCTTCAGGTTTTGTTTTAGGTCCTGCGGTTGGTGCGGTATTTATGAGCTTAAGTACTATTATAGTAGCTATTAATGCGCAATTATTAAAGCGAAAAATCGGTAAAAAATAAATGGACAAAAAAGAAAAACTCAACAGGATATCTTTAATCCTGTTGAGTTTATTTGTAGTGATGTTGGGTTATGGTATTTTATTGCCAACCCTTCCCTACTATACCGAAAGATTAGCTTTAGGAGATAACCTAGATACTGATTCGATTAACTTTCATATTGGTTTTTTGACCAGTATTTATCCGCTCTTCCAGCTTCTTTTCGTTGTACTCTGGGGCAGGCTATCCGATAAATACGGCCGTAAACCCATTATCATTGTTGGGCTAATCGGCTTTGTAATTATGCAATTACTTACCGGTCTTGCTACATCATTGACGATGCTATATGTTGCTCGCATCTTTGGTGGTATTTTCACGTCATCAGTTATTCCAGTTAGCAACGCATATTTGAGCGACATTACTTCTGAAAAACGAAGAACAAAAATAATGGGTTGGTCGGGTGTTGCCATTAGCTCTGGTGTTATTTTTGGCCCTGTCATTGGTGGCTTTCTGTCTCAAACTGACCTTCATTTAAAATATACGATAGGTCTGCTGCATTTAGACCGATTTTCAGTACCCTTTTTGTTTGCCGCTCTTCTAGGACTTATAGTCTTATTTGTAGTAGCAAAATGGTTAAAAAACACCACTCGCGTACATACGTTCACAACACAAAAAGCGAGCTTGCGATTCACATTTACCAAATATTTTGTCGTATTACTGGGTCTGTCGTTTGTCATCCAATTTGTAGTAACGCTGTTTGAAACTGTCTTTTCAATATATGGGAAAGATGAATTAGGATTTAACAGTAACCAAATAGGTATTGGTTTTATGCTATGTGGTTCAATAATGGCTGTTTTACAACCTTTGTTCGCTACTTACGGAGAGAAGTTTTTATCCACAAAGAAACAAATTGCATTAGGGTTGTTTATATCTGGATTATCCTTAATTGTCTTTCCCTTTTTTAAGAATGAATACTTGGTATATGTGTTAATCGTTGTTTTCGCTGCTGGAGGTGCTATGGTAACCCCAAATTTACTTTCTGCGGTCTCATTAATATCAAAGCAAAATACTGGCAGGAACATTTCTATTCAGAGCTCTACTAATAGCGTTGGTCAAATTCTAGGGCCTGTTTTAGGGACTTGGTTACTCGCAGGTGGTTTTTACTACCCTTTTATAATTGCTGGCAGCATTGTCTTGGCTGTTATTGGTTTTTTATTCTTTTTCAAAAATCCACCATAAGAAAATAAGCACATAAGCTATTAAATTTATCTGACGATCCGTAGGTTGGCCAAAGGCTGCCCGCCATTTACAACTTCTTTCTTTTCGTTTGTTTCCAGAACAGATTTTAACTGGGCCATATCCTTGCTTATCTTCTTCTCCACTACCCTTGCATACTTTTGGGTCGTCGAAAGTTTGGTATGCCCCAATAGCTTGGATACCGTTTCCAAGGGGACATTGTTCATCAGGGTAATAGTGGTCGCAAAAGTGTGTCTGGCCACATGAAAGGTCAGGTGCTTTTTGATTCCGGCATTGCTTGCAATAATCTTTAGGTATTTGTTTACTTTTTGATTGGAATAGACCGGTAAAAGGGTATGCCCATTTTTGACATCGGGAAAATCCGAATACTTATCCAATATCCCCTTGGCCTGGGATAGAAGTGGAACCCTCACCGGGGTCTTGGTCTTTTTCCGTTTGACATTGATCCACTCCTCCCCATCGATACCCGTTACAATATCGCCCCGTTTGAGGAGCTTGACCTCAATATAGCTGAGACCTGTATAACATGCAAAAAGAAAAATATCCTTTACAATGCCCTTGCCGCTATCCCTGATTCCAACAGAAGCCAAGCGTTGAATTTCGGCCTCTTCCAGAAAATCACTGTCGTAATCCTCAAACTTCATGTTGTACTGGTTGAAGGGGTTTTGGGGGATGCACCTGAACTTAAAGGCTATGCCCACCAATTTCTTGAACCGCTCCATGTGCTTCATGATACCATTGTTGGTCAGTGGCTGAGCCTTATTGATCGGAGTACAATTTCTAAGGAAATTCTCAAATTCAACAACGAAGGTATAATCGATGAAGGACAGCCTGATGTCCTGTGAGTTGAACTTTTTCTTTACGAACCGTTTTAGGTAGGTTTCCGTTGCCCCATAATTCTTAGAAGTGCCGGGTTCAAGTTTTGGCATTTCCTTGTCACGGTGGTACTTGATAATATCTTCAAGAGTCCTTAATGTCCTATCCTCTCCGAGATAACGCAGTTTAATGGCGTTGGAGGTGATTACCATACCTTCGGAATACAGTTGCCTATG
>NZ_JAHZSV010000034.1 GCF_019457905.1 Flagellimonas abyssi
ATGTCGCCCCACCAGATCTTGTCCTTGGTGATATCGTCCTTCACGATAAAACGGTCCTTCGGCGACCGTCCCGTGAATTCCCCAGTATTTACCGCCAACGCCCCTGAAGAGGCTTCACGGCCCATGCCCTTGTCAATCGTGATGTCCTGGAGTTCTTCCGGGGACAATTGGTAGTGGATGTTGTCGTGGTTTATTCCGTAAACATTTAACGAAATCGTTTTCGTGGCTGGAGCAGAATCCTTCATAGTTTAATTTTTGCGTTGGTACAAAACTAGGAAATATTCAGTTTTACT
>NZ_JAHZSV010000035.1 GCF_019457905.1 Flagellimonas abyssi
CGTGGTTTATTCCGTAAACATTTAACGAAATCGTTTTCGTGGCTGGAGCAGAATCCTTCATAGTTTAATTTTTGCGTTGGTACAAAACTAGGAAATATTCAGTTTTACTCCTTTTAAAACCTACTTAATTGGATGATTTTGTGATTAAAATGTGATATTCCAATTGATTCCTCCAAATGATCACAAAACATTATTGGTCTTTCTTAAAAACCTAAAATCTCTGACACAAATCGTTCTAAAAACTTAAAAATCAATATTTGAATACAAAATTACCTCATTCGTCAATTCAAAACGGCCATTCATCAATTGGGCCAAACATTTTATGATTGTTTCCAATACATTTCGAATCCAAAAATATATTTATATGCAAACCATAAAAGGTATTACCTTAATCTGCATCGTACTTTTCTTATGCTTGAACTGTAATTCGAAATCGGAAAAGAAAGCTGGCTCATCTGAAAATTCCGATATTCTTGAAATCGGGGATACTGACATCAACAATCTTTCTAAAGCTTCATCGGCAATATGTTTATGGCCCAAAGTGGGGTTACGGGACAAACCTGGCCGAAAAGACACTAAATATCTAACTACAATTTATTTTGGGGAAAATGTAACCTTTCTTGAGCCGAAGATGACAAAGAATACCTAAAAGTCCAACTTTCGGATGGAAGTGAGGGCTGGGTATACGAACACCTTTTTGCATTAGGTGGCGAACTGGCCATTATTGAAAAGGAAACTGAACTCTATAAAAGACCGGACATCATGACCTTTGAAGGAAAAAAATTGGAACCTATGGACATGGTTGTAATCTTTGAGAGCGAGGAGCAGGAAGATTGGCACGAAGTGACCAGCATGAAAAGAGAAAAAAAGGGGTGGATTCAAGGGGATATTGATGCTATACAGAATGAGATTGACGTAAAACTTGGAATCCTCTATTGGCGGGCAATGGAAGAGTCGCCCGAAAAGAAATTTGAATTATTGGAAAATATTCTGGCCAATCCCAATTTTAAAAAATCAAAATTGATAGAAAACGTAAACAAAGCACTTTACGATACCAACCAAGGGGAAGCTTTCTATATTAAAGAACTTGATTCCTTTGAAAACCTTTCTTCCAACAAACTGGGTATAAAAACTGATTTGGCCAATGTAAGAAGTGAGCCAAGCACTACAAGCGACATCCTGTTTCAAGTTGAAAAAGGTAACATCTGCCATATTACAGCACAAGGGGAATCCTTGGTTGAAATAAATGGGGTTTCCGATCGCTGGTACAAAGTTAATTTTGACGGTAAAGAGGGTTGGGTATTTGGATATTACACTACTAAAAGAAGAGAATAAAACAAGAATTATCTGGATTTAATTATTCGATACCCCAATAGCATCCAACCGAGTATCATAAAAACCCCACCTATTGGGGTTAAAAAGCCGATTACTTTAAAATCGAAAGTGGTCACTTTGTTCAATGCGAGTAAATAAATCGAACATGAGAACGGGATAACCCCTAAAAGAACAGAAACAAAGACCATTTTTTTGGTCTTTTCCGCTATCCCGTTATAAAGTGCCAAAAACAGCAGGAATAAAGCATGGTACATCTGGTACCTAACTCCTGTTTCAAAAGTATCCACAGCATCCTTATCCACCAATTTTTCCAATCCATGTGCACCAAATGCTCCCAAGACTATGGCCACCATTCCCATAATGGTTCCCGTCAATAAAATTGTTCTGTTCATAACTTTAATTTACTATTTTTTTAAAAATATAACATTTTAATACCTTAGTGACCATACAATTCAAAAGTAAACAAAACACATGGTCCGTACTATTTTAGTTATAGGAGCTGGTAAATCGACCTCATACCTTTTAGATTATCTTTTAAAAAAATCAGACGGAGAAAATATTCGTCTCAAAATCGGAGACCTACATCCCGAAAATATCCCCGAAAAATTTTCCAAACATCCAAACTGTAGTGTTTTCTCCCTTGATATATTCAACGAAGCTGATAGAAAAAAAGCCGTTTCGGAGGCTTCTATTGTTGTTTCCATGCTACCCGCAAGTTTACACATCAATGTGGCACGTGATTGTATTGAATTTGAAAAACATTTTATCACCGCTTCGTATGTTAGCGATGAGCTCAGGGCACTGGACGCCGAGGTAAAAGAAAAAAACCTTGTTTTCATGAACGAAATCGGTCTGGATCCCGGAATTGACCACATGAGTGCCATGGAAGTTATAGACAGAATCCGGGATGCCGGAGGCAAAATGCTCCTCTTCGAATCTTTTACAGGTGGTTTGGTTGCCCCGGAAAGTGACACCAACCTTTGGAACTATAAGTTTACGTGGAATCCAAGAAATGTGGTGCTTGCCGGACAGGGAGGTACTGCAAAATTTATCCAAGAGGGTACTTACAAATACATACCTTATCAGAAACTCTTCAGGAGAACTGAGTTTTTAGAAGTTGAAGACTATGGCACTTTTGAGGTCTATGCCAACAGGGATTCCTTAAAATACCGGGAAGCCTATGGCCTACAACATGCATTGACATTATACCGGGGTACCATGAGAAGGGTCGGATTTTCCAAGGCGTGGCAAATGTTCGTGATTCTTGGTATGACGGACGACAGTTATTCTATCGAAAATTCGGAAGGAATGTCGTACCGCGAATTTGTAAATCTCTTTCTTCCCTATTCTCCCACGGATTCGGTCGAATTAAAATTGAGGCACTACTTAAAAATCGACCAAGACGACATTATGTGGGGAAAACTTTTGGAGCTCAACCTTTTTGATGCTACCAAAAAAATACCCTTGAAGAATGCAACGCCGGCTCAAATGCTTCAATACATATTGGAGGACAGCTGGACCCTTGAAGAGCACGAAAAAGACATGATAGTTATGTACCATAAGTTCGGATATGAGCTCAATGGTGAAAAAAAGCAGATCGATGCCAATATGGTCGTAATCGGTGAAAACCGTGCCTATACCGCAATGTCCAAAACCGTAGGATTACCTGTTGCCATGGCGACGTTGCAAATTTTGAATGGTAAAATCAACACCCCAGGGGTTCAAATTCCGATAAAAAAAGAAGTGTATAAGCCGATTTTAGAGGAACTAAAAGCCAATGGAATACAATTTAAGGAATATGAAGTCCCTTATCTTGGTTACAATCCTGATTCCGTTGCAGGTTAATCTCCTGTATATTTTGAATATATTTGACTTCAAATCAAAATAGAAATTGTGAAAAACAATAACAATTCGGTTAAGATTGATGGGATTGACAAGAAAATCCTAAGATACCTAATGGAGGATGCCCGTAAACCTATTCTTGAAATTGCCAGGAACATTGGAATTTCAGGCGCAGCGATTCACCAAAGACTTCGTAAACTGGAAAGTTCAGGACTCATTTCTGGCTCCAAATTCGTAATCAATCCAAAGGTTCTAGGTTACTCAACCATGGCTTACATTGGCATTTATTTGGATAAGGCCATGACCAATCCAAAAGCCGTAAAACAATTAAAAGATATACCCGAGGTTTTGGAATGCCATTACACCACGGGGAACTGGTCCATCCTTATTAAAGTATTGTGTCAAGACAACGAGCACCTTATGCAGGTACTCAACAAAAAAATACAACAAATAGAAGGTGTTTCCCGGACCGAAACCTTTATATCATTAGATCAACAAATTGACCGACAAATTCAAATTTGATATTTGTATTGAATCTAAATAAACATTACATTTGTCCCATGAATGTAATATTTCAATCCACATATTACACCCTATATCAAGCTGCCAACGAGCGCTGTTTTTATGTTGATTTCGGTCAAAAAATGGTTCGTATGTCGTTGTGCCAGTTGCTTGCTCTTCGCCACAAGGTGATGAGTATCGACATTGAGCACCATTTTGACAGCGATTTGAACGCGCATGGCTTCGAAGTCCTTATGCTATGCAACAAAGAGCATCTTTTTGTTCTGAACACCTTGGAAATATTAGATCTTAAGAAACTGGTCCACCACAGCTTCGTATCCTTGGGGCTTTCTGTAGAAACTGCGGAATTTTCCATTTCTTAGCTCCTTCCCTCTTATTTTTAATAAGTCTTAAACTGCCTTAAAACTAGGGCACTTCCTTTTTAAACGCCTTTAAATTCAGTATCTTTACTGTTATAATAGGATTAAAATCATAGTAATTATGAAAGATATAGCAAGACAAAGTATGAGCATTAAAGTGGAGTCTATGGATTTGCTCAACGGACAGATAAAAATGGAGGCCCATGCTTCCGCTACCTATTTGGCCATGGCCTCTTGGTGCGAGCAGAACGGCTTCTTTACCAGTGCCAAGTTTTTCTTCAAACAAGCCGAAGAAGAACGTGGGCACATGATGAAGATTTTCAACTTTTTAGTGGATACGGGCGGAAACCCAATTTCTCCAGAGGTCACTGGAATCAACCATGATTACTCATCCATTGTTGATGTTTTCGAATCTACCTTGGAACATGAAGTGAAAGTCACCAAATCCATTCACAACATTGTAAAAAAAGCTCGGGAAATCGGGGATTTTGCCACTGAACGCTTTTTGGACTGGTTTGTAATGGAACAAGTTGAAGAGGAAAACACAATCAGGGACATCTTGGATATGATAGAGGTTACCGGTACCGAAGGTGTGGGTCTTCAGATGATAGACAACAAGATTTTGGACTGGATTGACTAATCCATTCTTCTAACTTCGAACAACCGAACAACATATAAAAAGGGAGCCAAATGGCTCCCTTTTTTTGTTCCGTAATGCTATCATTTCTTAATCCCTGCCGCCAAAAACCTGAACGGCCCAGTACAATAGCGACGCCAAAGCACCCAATGCTGCCACCAAATAAGTTCTAGCTGCCCATTTTAGCGCATCTTCAGCTCCGGAATATTCTTCTTGGGTCACCATGTTTTTCTGTTTTAACCAAACCAATGCCCTTTTACTGGCATCATACTCTACAGGGAGTGTAATAAAACTGAACAAGGTCGCAAATCCCATCATGACCAAACCAGCTACGGCGATGTAAAATCCGAGACCACCAGCAACACCAGTTGCGGCCATCAACATAATACCTCCAAAAACCACCCAAGTGGACATTCCGGACGTAACGCTTACAATAGGCACCAGCTTGGAACGCATCGTAAGCCATTCATAAGCCTGTGCATGCTGCACGGCGTGTCCGCATTCGTGGGCGGCCACCGCTGCTGCCGAAGCATTACGCTGGTTATATACGCCTTCACTGAGGTTGACGGTTTTGTTTTTTGGATTATAATGGTCCGTGAGCATACCGGGAGTGGAAATCACCTTTACATCCCGGATTCCATGATCATCGAGCATTTTCTGTGCAATTTCCGCACCGCTCATACCATTTCGCAAATGGACCTTTGAATATTTTTTGAACTTGCTCTTCAATCGGTTGCTGACCATCCAGCTGATCAGGGCAATTCCACCGATCAATATATAATATGTCATCATAGTCTTATCACTTTTAATTGAATATAAATATACCATATAAAAGCAAAAACCCCGCCAAATAATGGCAGGGCTCTTTTACTGTCAAAATGTTAGTTGATTAAGCTAACACAGGTTCCAAGTGAAAGGTTTCCGCAATTTCTTTATAAACCACTTCACCCTCAACAACGTTGAGACCTTTTTCCAAGGATTTATCCAACTTACAGGCACTACGCCATCCCAAGTTGGCCAATTTTAGCACATAGGGCAGTGTTACATTCGTCAAGGCAACAGTAGAAGTATAAGGCACTGCCCCTGGCATATTGGCTACACAATAGTGGACCACATCATCTATAATATAAATGGGATCCTCATGGGTCGTTGGCTTGGTGGTTTCCACACATCCGCCTTGATCTACCGCTACATCAACTATAACGGTTCCTGGATGCATGTCCTTGAGCATGTCCCTAGTGATCAAATTAGGGGCTTTTGCTCCTTTCAAAAGGACTCCACCGATTATTAAATCGTTCGTTTTTATATGATTTCTGATATTGAATTCGTTGGAAAAACCGGTCACCACATGGCTCGGCATGATATCGTTCACATACCTTAGGCGTTTCATGTTCACATCCAGAATGGTTACTTGGGCTCCCAAACCTGCTGCCATTTTAGCAGCCTGAATACCCACGGTACCGGCTCCGAGCACCAAAACACGACCCGGGGACACGCCAGGAACGCCTCCCAAAAGCACCCCTTTCCCTTTCACGGGTTTTTCCAAATACTTAGCTCCTTGCTGAATGGCCATTCTACCCGCCACTTCGGACATCGGAGTCAGCAAAGGCAAGGTCCCGTCTTCGTCCTCCACCGTTTCATACGCAATGCAAATGGCTTTGCTCTTGATCATGGCCTTGGTCAAAGCTTCGCTCGATGCAAAGTGAAAATATGTGAAGACGATCTGTCCTTCTTGAATCAAATTATATTCTTCCGCAATGGGCTCTTTTACCTTTACGATCATATCGCTCATGGCATACACCTGACCGATAGTGTCCAAAATAGTGGCCCCTGCCCGTTGGTAATCCTGATTAAAAAAACCACTTCCCTCACCTGCACCAGATTGCACATATACGGTGTGGTTGTTCTTTACCAATTCAAATACCCCGGCAGGCGTCATGCCGACCCGGCTTTCGTTGTTTTTGATTTCTTTAGGTATCCCAACAGTCATAATGTTGTTTTTTACAGTTGATGGGCCAAAGTTGAATAAAAAAATCAAATAAAAACAGAAATACTCGACAAAAAACAGGGGTATCATGTCAAAATAACCATTTTTTAACATTTATACCCTAATTTTTATGGGGTTATATTATTTTTAAATCTTTTTTATATGATATACCCCTATTTTTTAAAGGATGTGTATATGTAATAATAAAAAAGCATGCCGATTGGCATGCTTTTTAGGGGGTATTCCTATAAAATTCTTAAATAATTCGTCTAATAATCGTATTTTGAGACTATCCCACGATATTCACAATCTTTCCCGGGACCACGATTACCTTTTTAGGTGTTCTGCCTTCCAATTGCGCCAGTGTTTTTTCGTGGGCCATAACAGCGGCCTCGATTTCATCCTTGTTCATATCCAATGGCAACTCCAACTTGAAGCGCATTTTACCATTAAAGGATATCGGGTATTCCTTGCTGCTTTCCACCAAATGCTTTTCCTCAAACTTGGGGAAGGGTGCTTCGGCAATGGACTTTGAATGACCCAAACGACTCCAAAGCTCCTCAGCTATGTGAGGTGCATAAGGCGACACCAAAATGGCCAACGGTTCCAAAATGGCCTTGCTGGTACATTTTTGCGCTGTCAGCTCGTTGACACAGATCATAAAGGTGGACACCGAAGTATTGAACGAGAAGTTCTCGATATCCTCTTCCACTTTTTTGATGGTCTTGTGCAGGGTTTTTAGATTTTCGGCAGTGGGTTCCGATTCGGTAACGCTTCGACTACGCTCAGCGTCCGAATCGATAAAGGGAGAATAGAGCTTCCATAATTTTTTAAGGAAGGAATGCACTCCCGTGATTCCCGCCGTGTTCCAAGGTTTGGATTGCTCCAAGGGACCCAAGAACATTTCATACAAACGCAACGAATCAGCCCCGTATTCCTCACAAATAGCATCTGGATTGACGACATTGTATTTGGATTTGGACATTTTTTCGACTTCGCGACTTACAATGTATTTACCATCTTCTAGAATGAACTCGGCATCCTTATATTCTGGTTGCCATTGTTTGAATCCTTCAACATCCAACTCATCGGATGCATTGACCAAAGAAACATCCACGTGGACAGGCTCAAAAGATATATCGATAAAGCATTCCTTGTTTAAGACCTTGGACTTATCTTCATCATTTAGATATTGGAGCAATTTATTTTGTAGTCTATATGAAGTTTCAAAAGGGGTAAGCTTCATTATTTCTCCCTGAAAAGAAGGAATAAAAACTGTCTTACTTATTTCAAAATCTTTAACAATTGAGTCTTCAAATTCTTTAGTATCTTGAATCATCTGATTCCTTAGATTGATATTATCCCTGCCATCTTCTCTCTTCTTAGAAGAGTCAGAATTATTGATCTCTCTTAGTGTTAATTTTTTTCCGAGTCGATAAACAAAGGCACTGGTCCCCGTAATCATCCCTTGGTTGATCAACTTTTTGGCAAACTCGTCTTTGGGTACATAACCCATATCAAACATAAACTTCTGCCAAAAACGGGAATACAACAAGTGGCCCGTAGCGTGCTCGCTTCCTCCGATATATAAGTCCACATCTTGCCAATAATTGATGGCTTCGGGAGAGAAAATAGCGTCATCATTCCGTGGATCCATATACCTATTAAAGTATTGGGAACTTCCCGCCCAACCGGGCATCGTGTTCAATTCCAAAGGAAAAATGGTCTTGTGATCAATCAAATTATTGGAAACGACTTCATTTTTATCGGTGTCCCAGGCCCATTCTGTAGCATTGCCCAATGGCGGCTCGCCCGTTTCGGTGGGGAGGTATTTTTCCACTTCGGGCAATTGCAAGGGCAAATGCTCTACATCGATCATCTGCGGCATACCATCCACATAATACACAGGGAAGGGTTCTCCCCAATACCGCTGACGGCTAAATACGGCGTCACGTAGGCGGTAATTCACTTTGCCTTCGCCGTGTCCGATCTTTTCCAATTCAGTAATGATCTTCTTCATCGCCTTTTTATACGGCAATCCGTTTAGAAAATCAGATTTGGCAATGACCGTGTTTTCCTTGTCGGCAAATGCCTCTTCGGAAATATCGACCCCTTCAAAAATGTTGGGGATATCAATATGGTAATGTTTGGCAAAATCGTAATCCCGTTGATCGCCACAGGGCACGGCCATAACCGCTCCCGTTCCGTAACTGGCCAACACGTAATCGCCAATCCAAATAGGAATGGGCTCTTTGGTGAACGGATGCTCTGCATATGCGCCCGTGAACGCCCCTGAAATGGTTTTTACATCGGCCATACGGTCACGCTCGGAACGTTTTGCCGTGGCTTCCACGTAAGCATCCACCTCAGCTTTTTGTTCTGGCGTAGTGATTTTGGCCACCAACTCGTGCTCTGGAGCCAAGGTCATAAAACTTACCCCAAAAATAGTGTCGGGACGGGTGGTGAAAACCTCAATTTGATATGGGTGATTGAGCGGAGTCGAAATCCCATCTTGGTCGCTTCGACTACGCTCAGCGTCCAATACATTAAAAGTAACCGAAGCCCCAACGGAACGTCCAATCCAGTTGGTCTGGGAATCCTTTAAAGGTTGCGGCCAATCAATTTTGTCCAAACCATCCAACAAACGTTGGGCATACGCAGTAATGCGCATACTCCATTGCGTCATTTTTTTACGCACCACGGGATGACCGCCACGCTCGGAAACTCCGTTTACGATTTCATCATTGGCCAAAACGGTTCCCAAGGCGGGACACCAGTTCACTTCGGTATCCGCCAAATAAGTGAGTCTATATTTTAAGACGATCTCTTGTTTTTCCTTTTCTGAAAATCCATTCCAAGCGGCGGCATCAAAAGTTGGAGTATCATCATCACAAACAGCTTCAACATTGGCATTTCCTTCTTTTTCAAAAATGGAAATCAAACTGGAGATGTTCTCCGCTTTGTCGGATTTCTTGTTGTACCACGCATTGAACAATTGGATAAAGACCCATTGCGTCCATTTATAATATTGTGGGTTGGAGGTACGCACTTCGCGGCTCCAATCAAAAGAAAAACCGAGCTGATCTAACTGCTCACGGTATCTGTTGATGTTGTTTTCCGTAGTGATAGCCGGATGCTGCCCCGTTTGAATCGCATACTGCTCCGCAGGCAACCCAAAGGAATCGTAGCCCATGGGATGCAACACATTGAATCCTTTATGTCTTTTATAACGCGAATAGATGTCCGTGGCAATGTAACCTAGTGGGTGCCCTACGTGCAAGCCTGCCCCTGATGGGTAAGGGAACATCGACAATGCATAAAATTTAGGTTTTTCGGAATCGTTGGATGCCTTAAAAGTTTCATTTTCTGCCCAATACTTCTGCCATTTGGCCTCAATCTCGCGGAAATCGTAATTCATTGTTAATCTTGTTCAATTTCGTGTGCAAAAATAGGTTTAATCCCCTAAATACAATTTACTTTTCTATTTTTACGTACTGATTCTACTATATGAGCCAATATATTGAACGATATCAGCGTCGAAAACTGATCTCCTCCTACTTTTCCGTGGCTTTGAGCATTGCCCTGGTCCTGTTTCTATTAGGGGTTCTGGGACTTTTGGTGCTCAATACCAAAAAATTAGCGGATCATTTTAAGGAACAGATTACCATTTCGGTGTTTTTGAAGGACAGTGCAAAACCTGTGGAAATAGATCAGTTGCAGAAAAGTTTGGCCCTTGCCGAGTACACCAAGTCTGCCGAATACATTTCCAAGGAAGATGCGGCCGAGCAATATAGCGAGGATATCGGCGAAAATTTTGAAGAGTTCTTGGGCTACAATCCCTTGAAAAACTCCATAGATGTAAATTTGAAGGCTGATTTTGTCTCTCCAGAACAAATTGACGAAATCGCAAAGGAACTGGCCGACAAGGCTTACGTGGACGAAGTGAGCTACGACAAACCGTTGATTTCCCTCCTGAACAATAATGCACGAAAAATCAGTCTATGGATTCTGGTGGCCAGTGCCGTATTCACGCTCATTGCGGTGTTGTTGATCAACAGCTCCATCCGTTTGTCCATTTATTCCAAAAGGTTCATCATCAAAACCATGCAAATGGTGGGCGCTACCAAAACGTTTATTCGAAGACCCTTTATTTGGACGAACATTAAACTAGGGATGGCGGGAGCTTTTGTCGCCTTGATCGGACTTGGTGTTTTGGTGTACTATATCGATAAAAATTTCCCTGAACTGAATCTATTGCAAGATTATATTGTTCTCATCATTTTGTTCGTTAGTGTCTTTGGTCTGGGTGTGATTATTTCGTGGGCCAGTACCCATTTTGCGACACAACGCTTTTTAAACCTGAGAACGGACGATCTTTATTATTAACTTTGCAGCATGAGCAAGAAAAACAACAACGGTCAAAAACCTGCAAAAGAGTTTGTTTTCCAAAAGAAAAACTATCTCTTTCTATTTATAGGTATTGCCTTTATTGCCCTTGGATTTATTTTGATGAGCGGTGGTGGAAGCGACGACCCCGAAGTATTCAATCCTGAAATCTACAATTTTAGAAGAATCCGCCTTGCACCGACCTTGATCCTTATCGGTCTTGGCATTCAGGTTTACGCCATATTGTTGAATCCTCACAAGAAAAAGAAGGAATAATTGGAATTGATCGACGCCATTATCCTTGGAATCATTCAGGGATTGACCGAATTTTTACCTGTTTCCTCCAGCGGTCACTTAGAATTGGGAAAAGCCATTTTGGGAGCACAGGCCGTTCCTGAAGAAAGTTTGTTGTTTACCGTAGTGCTTCATTTTGCGACTGCATTAAGTACCTTGGTGGTGTTCCGAAAAGATGTTTTTCATATTCTGAAAGGTCTTTTTCAGTTTAAATGGAACGAGGAAACCCAATTTTCCTTAAAAATCATCATCTCCATGATTCCTGCCGCTTTGGTCGGTCTTTTTTTGAATGATTTTATCGAAGTGTTTTTTGATGGTGCCATCGTAATCGTTGGTATTATGTTGGTCATCACGGCATTTTTGCTCTATTTGGCCGATTTGGCCAAGACCACGGATAAAAATGTATCATTCCGAAGTGCTTTTGCCATTGGAATGGCGCAGGCCGTGGCCATATTGCCTGGAATTTCCCGAAGTGGTGCGACTATTTCGGCTGCAGTTCTTTTAGGGGTTGACAAAACAAAATCGGCCCGTTTTTCCTTTTTGATGGTGGTCCCATTGATTTTGGGCAAAGTCGCCAAAGATGTGATGGGCGGTGATATTTCTTTTCATGGCGACCAAGCCGTGGCCATGGGAGCAGGATTTGTGGCAGCGTTTATCGCTGGACTTGCTGCTTGTACCTGGATGATCAAATTGGTACGCCAGAGCAAGCTTACCTATTTTGCCATTTATTGTTTGATCGTAGGTTTGATTGCCCTTGCGTGGAGCATTTGGGGATAGATCAGTATATTTGCCCAAAACCCCAAGTTTTTGAACACCAAAGAAGATTTTTTAAACGGTCAGATTCTTTTGATTGACAAGCCTATTGAATGGAGCTCTTTCCAAGCCGTTAATGCTTTGAAATGGGCCATTCGCAAAAAATTCAGCCTCAAAAAGATAAAAATCGGTCATGCGGGAACATTGGACCCATTGGCCACAGGCCTGTTGATTATCTGTACGGGGAAATTCACTAAAAAAATTCCAGAGCTTCAGGGACAGGTAAAAGAGTACACGGGTACCTTCACGTTGGGCGCTACTACACCTTCTTATGATCTGGAAACCGAAGTGAACGGGAACTTTCCCATCGATCACATTACAGATGCATCCATCAAAGATGCCACAACGCAATTCTTAGGTGAAATTGATCAAGTACCTCCTATTTTTTCAGCCTTAAAAAAAGATGGAAAGCGATTGTACGAACTTGCCCGCGAAGGGAAAGAAGTGGAAATAAAATCACGAAAAATAGAAATATCCGAGTTTGAAATTACCCGAATAGACCTGCCCGAATTGGATTTTCGAGTGGTGTGCAGCAAAGGAACCTATATCCGTTCCCTAGCACACGATTTTGGTAAAGCATTGGGTTCTGGAGCCTATTTATCCGAGCTCCGAAGAACCAAAATAGGTGATTTCAACGTAAATAATGCTACAAGCCCCAATGTTTTCAAGGAAAACCTTGAATTAAACGCTTCAACCTAAAAGGTTGGGATAAAATAATTTTGAAAAAAAGCGGTTATAGATAAACGATGAACTTAAACAAGAACCAGTTATCACTTTTGATTACTTTCTTCTCTATGTCCATAGTGATTTTATTGCTTTTCAATATTCACTTGGGGGGCGTACAGGAGGATGAATATGTCATTGAAATGAGCCTGGCCGACGAGGACATCGAAAAATTGCTTGAAGAGGAAGAACAACGATTGGAAGAAATGGCAGCCAACAGTGACCCTATTAAAAGTCACATGGCCGTGAACGAGACTGCAAAACCCAGCGTTGGGAACCCTGAGCCCTTAAAAACGTTGGAAGAACTACTGGAAGAAAGGGCCATGAGCAGCGAATCGGGGGAGTATGCCGATAACTCAGGTTTTGAGGACCAATTAAAACAGTTGAAAGCACAACGAGACGAGAAAAAAGAAAAACTTGGTGAACGCGATGCTCAAAAAGAGGAGTTTACCAATTATTTAAAAGATAGACGTACCTCCATCTCCTATTCTTTGTTGGAAAGAAATGCCTACTATCTTCCTCCACCCATCTATACTTGTATTGAAGGCGGTAAAGTTGTGATCAACATTACTGTGGACGAAAATGGATATGTAAACGAGGCCACTTTCAACGATAAAAGTTCGGGAACCAGTAATGGTTGTTTAGTGGACAACGCTATCGCCTATGCACTAAAGGCACGTTTTAGTCCGGATTCCAAAGCATCACAAATAGGGACGATAACCTATTTATTCCAAGGGAAGTAACTCCAAGATATCCTCAAGAATATTTTGACCTTTGTTTTTGTTGTACCAAACCTGAAGTTCTTGTTTGAACTCATCGGTCAACTTTCCATGCTCTCTTTTGTAGTCTTCCACCATTTGGGTGGCAATACTAGGTCTTGGACCCCACTCGCCAACGATTTCATTATTGACTTTGTCAAATACAATCACTTTAGGAATTGAACGCGCCCCGTTTGTAAGGAAAGTATCCATTAAATCGAGACTTTCATCCCTTAACACAATCTTTAATGTTATGTTTGGGCTTGCTTCAGCAATTTTATTCATAATCGGCAAACTTGCTGCAGCATCACCGCACCAGCTTTCGGTCAGTACGAGCAGGACCAATTCCTTATCAAGGGACTTTAATTTTTGCCGGACCTCTTCGGAAATCTTGAATGTTTTTTCCCAACGTGACATTCGTTTATCTCCCAATTTGGTATAATTGACAAATATTTCAGATTGATTGGGACCGGTGGAACCACCTGTCAAGGCCAACTTGGAAACCAATGCGCGGTAGCTTGAGTAATCCATGGCCTTTTGCAGATAATCCTGTACTATTTCCAATCTATTCTTCTCCAGTATTTCCATAAAAACATTTTTTCAAAAGTAGTACCATACATTCAGCCGTTAGGTGACTTTTGTCATTGGTTGTTTATTGGATTTAAACCTTACAATGTTTTTGGGTTTATGGCCAAACTCTTGAACAGCATGGCCTTGGTATAGAAAAACTTGTTCTGCATTTCGTTCTGCTTTAGGTAAGCATCGATGAGCTTGCTCTCACGTGAATTGATCAAAAATAAGGAACTCTCTCCAAAACTGAATTTTCGTTCCTCGGCCCGCAACATAGTTGTATAGTCTTTAACAATGTCGGTTATCAACTGGTTTTGTTGCGTAAAGGAATCCAGTTCGTTATAAATAGCAATCACCTTGTTCTGAATTTCGACTTGTGCGTTATCCCTTTCATATTCAGCATCCCGAAGCTTGAACTTGGCCAATTTTAGATCTCCACGTTCTTTCCTAAGGAAAATGGGCATCTGAAAACTCAATCCGGCCTTATAATTTTCGGTCACAAAAGAATCGATGAACTCCGGGGTCTCAGTAATAAAATTATATTCAGCTTGCAATTTTGGAAGTAGTTTGTTGGCCTTTAACCTTTTATCAACTGCCAACCCTTCTATTTTATAGTCCAAGGACAATAGTTTTGGATGTGTTTCCAGATTAAAGCTGTCCAACGGTATACCATCTATCTCCAAGGTTGAATTGATATCTATTTCGGGCTCCAGATTAGGGGCTATGCCAGGTTGAAGTTCAACGGGAACATCTTCGATCCATAAAAAATTACTGAGCTCCAATGATTTTTTCATCAGATTGACCTTTGCTTGCTGATATCCCAAATCACGGTTTCGGACTGCAATTTTGGCCTCTACGGTATCGATCATGGCAATATCGCCTGCCAGGGCACTCTCTTTTATCCCTTGAAAACGTATCTCTGCATTCTCTAAAAAATCTTTGTATACCTCAGCATCTCTGTAGGATTTCAACCAATCAAAATAGGCCAAGGATGCATTGTATAGCACTTGGTTGACCTGCAGGTCTTGGTCGGCTTTGGTCTGCTCCCTAAAAAGCTTTGCCTTTCTTAGGGTGGCCATACGCTCGTTTATCCAAAACCCCTGTAAAACGGACATGGATACCCCGGCACTGTACAGACCATCATCGGGCAAGGTTTCATCAGGATTAAGGTAGTATCCTTCATTCTGCTGAAAATTCCCTTTAAGCTCTATCCCAAACCAGGTAGGTATCTTGAAGGTGGCATTTAAGCGGTCCCAGTATTCGGTATCCTTGAACTCCTTGGTATTGTAATCTACTTCGACCTTGGGATCAAACCCTCCTCTGGCCTTCATAAGATTGGCCTGCCCTATGGCTATGTTCAATTGGGCCTGCTTGGCTACAGGATGATATTTTTTTACATAGCCCAAATACTCTTTAAATCCCAGTACCAAAGAATCTTGCTGAGCGTAAAAAGAACCTACAGTAAAGAAAAAGAGGGTACAAAATAAAAGTAATCTTCTATTTCTTTGCGGCATCTGCACTTGTGTTTTGAGGTTGATAATAGTTTGGTGGGAAGCCATTCAACTGCCTCCATAGTTCGTACCAAATGGGAACATCTTCCAACAGGGCCATGGTACTTGCTCCTGAGCCTACCCGAATATCCTTGGGCCAGGGAGCTTCTTCCTCGTCCGGGGCCAGCAGTATACGATATTTTCCATTGGGACTGATAAAGTTCTCAATAGCGACCACTTTCCCCCCAAAGGTTCCATAGGAAACATTGGGCCATCCACTAAAAACAATGGCTGGCCAGCCATCAAATTGGATACGTACCTTTTCGTCCACATGGATCAATGGAAGATCTATCGGGTCCACAAAAGTTTCCACGGCAATATCATAATCCGAGGGCATTATCCCGACCAATTGTGCTCCTTCTTTAAAAGTCTCTCCTATTCCAGATTGGATGGCCTTAGTGATATATCCATTTTGAGGAGCTCTTATGTACATCATATCATTCCTCATTTCGTAATTGGTGTACTGGTTCTCCAGTTTGGTGACCTGTGCTTCGGAATCGAATTGATTGGATTGTGCCGTATATAGATCACTCTGTGCCTTCGAAATTTTATCGGTGTACTCTGCCCGCACCCGATTGATTTCCACTTGGGCATTGATCACATCATTTTTACTGGCCAACAATTTATTTTCTTGGCTGATGAGCTTTGCCTGTGTCTCTTGCAATTTTAATCGCTTTTCTTCTAAATCGGTAACGGCCTTTAACCCCTCATCCTGCAGTTTTTCAACTCGGTCATACTGTCTTTGGGCAATCGAAATGTTGGTCTTGGCCGCTTCTAGGTCTATACTATCGCTCTTTACCTTTAGTTTTGACTGCATCAACTTGTTCCTAGCTTGTTCCAGTTTTAAACCGAGCTCTTGGTTCAATGCTCTTATCTGCTGATTTAAGGCTTTCCCCTTTTCTTGATAAGAAGTCACGGACATGTTCTTTGCCATAATCTGTTTGCCTGTGCGCTCCACCAAATCTGGGTCAAAGTATTCGCTCTTCACCTCGGAAATATGCAAAATAGTATCTCCCTTTTCCACATATTGACCTTCTCTTACAAACCATTTTTCAATCCGTCCGGGTATTGGGGACTGGATTGTTTGTGGCCTTTGGTCCGGAGTTAGCGTAGTTAAATACCCCCTACCGGATATATTCTGGGTCCACGGCAGAAACATCATAAAAACAACAATAATGGAAAAGGATGCCAAGAAGCGGTTAAACTGTTTGTAATGCCTCTTATGGAACACTTTTTTACCTGCCTCGTAGCCGGTAAGATCCACCTTTTCGTTCAGTTTATTATTTGAAGAAATATTCAGCATGAACTTTAATTTACGTTGATCAATCTACCTTTTTCCATTCGGATTACCTGATTACATCGTTTTGCCCATTTGGGATTTTCGCTCACAACGACCAAAGCCCATCCGTTGGCAGGGTCGGTTAAGAAATCCATCATTTTCTCTGTTCCTTCCTCATCATATTGCTCCAGTGGATCTTTAAGCACCATTAATTTGGGGCGGGTCACTATGCTTCGTGCCAGAACAATTTTTCTGGAGATAAAATCGGGGAATTTTTTTCCTTCAGGATACAGAATGGTTTTTAACCCCTGCGGCTGCTCTTTCACAAATTCTGATAGGCTTACTTTTTCCAAGGCCCAATACACATCTTCCATAGAGATGTCCTTGTTACCAAAGGTAATATTGTCCAATAAGGTTCCTTCAAAGGGGTATTCTTCCGTCAACGAATGACCAAGATATGATCTATACTGGCTCAATTTAATTCCTTTAAGTGCTACATTGTTCACATATATCTTGCCTTCATCCGGCTCTAGAATACCGGCGATCATTCTTAATAACGTTGACCTTCCCGACCCACTCTTTCCTTGTATCAACAATTTTGTGTCTGGTTTTATAGTGAGCGATAAGTGGTCTATTATTTTCTTATCCAATCCGGGCACCTTGTACACAATATCTTCCAGCTCCACCGTTAATCCCTCATTTTCTTTGAACGGGGTTTCCCCTTCTTGTGGTTCCAATTCCTTATCCACGACCTGCCCCATTTTTTCCAAAGAAGTCAATAGGTCATAAAATGTCTCGAGACCCAAAATCAATTTTTCCACAGAACTGATAACCAACAGAATAATGATTTCCGCCGCCACAAACTGACCAATGTTCATCTGCTGTTCCAGCACCAAGAGGCCCCCGATCAAAAGCAACCCTGCGGTAACCAAAACCTTGAACCCTATCATCTGGATAAATTGCAATACCAACACTCTAAAGTGACTTTCCCTCGCATCCAAATAGTCATCTACCAACGTGTCGTTCTTTTCAAGGGCATGGGAGGTCTTACCAGAAAGTTTGAAGCTGATAATGGAACGGGCGATTTCTTGAACCCAATGGGCTACTTTGTATTTGATCTTGGATTCTTCCAAACTGGTGTCCAAACCCCTTTGTGCAGTAAATTTAAACACAATATAAATGAGGACCAGTAACAACAATCCATAGATAATAAAGAAAGGGTGGTAAAACGACAGCAACAATAGTCCAAAAACTATCTGTAGCAGAGCTGCCGGGAAATCTATCAATATTTTGGATAAGGATTTTTGTACAGTAAGAGTATCAAAAAAACGATTGGCAAGCTCCGGAGGATAATAATACCTAAGCTCACTCATCTTGATTTTTGGAAAGCGGTAGGCGAACTCAAACGATGATCTGGTGAAAATCTTTTGCTGCAAGTTCTCTATGATACGGATCTGCATCAACTGCAAAACACCAACAAAGGCCACCCCCATGGTAACAAGTACAACCAACACTATCCAAGAGGTACTCACCCTTGCCCCTTGTATAAGGTTGATAATGGCCTGTATTCCCAAAGGCAGGGAAAGATTGACCAGTCCCGCAAAAATGGCGTAGTAAAAAATTTGAAGAATATCCTTTTTGTCCAAGGAAAGCAAACCGGTTAGCCGCTGCCAGGCAGAGAGTATTTTTTTATTGGCCATGTACTTTTTGATTTAGTGTGCGGAATATCAGATCCGTGAAAAATGCGGTAGGGGTTACCTCTTCACTACAGTTTGTGAGGGATGGAAAGTGTGATTTTAGAAAATTCTGGTGTAGCGAACCTTCAAGCACATTACTGGCCAGACTGGTCGGAAATTCATAATCACCGTCCACATCAGAAATCATATTGCTGAGACGACCCACTAACCTTTTGCATATAATAAAGCTCCCTTCCGCCCCATCATTGCTCATTTCTTTCACAAGATAAGACTTTGAATACTCGTTAATGATTATCTTGTTGAGCACTACTTCGTTAATGTGCGAAAAGGAGGAGTCCTCCTCTACGGTCTGTGTCAATACTTCAATGGAAGCCGCCAATTTTTCCACTGGGTCGGAAATTGCATTGGTAGAAAAAACCATCTTGTACTCTACCCATCCCCAATACCAAGAAGCCAGATAAAGCAATAACTTGTGCTTGTTCTCAAAATATCGGTAAATCGAACTTTCGTTTGAGTGTATTCTAACACCCAATTTCTTAAACGTAAAAGATTCAAAACCAATTTCATCAATCAACAATATACTCTGCTCTACGATTTTCTTCCCCAAATCTGACGATTCAGGGTCTTTAACATAGAGTTTCTCATCGATTTCCAGTTTCACAGATTGTAGTAAAATGTCCATGCTATCCCATTTTTAAAACAAAGTCTCGCAAAAATAATAGCATTACTATTAACATCCATCACTTTAACTTGTACTTAACGATTTCTTATTTTGCCTTACTTTTACTTAAAATTGATTGTTATGGACAAACATAGATGTGGCTGGTGCGTGGGTGACACCCTTTATGAAGCCTATCATGACGAGGAATGGGGCGTTCCTGTCAAAAATGATGAGACCCTTTTCGAATTTTTGATCTTGGAGACCTTTCAGGCAGGTCTGAGTTGGATTACCATATTAAGAAAACGTGAAAATTTTAGACAGGCTTTTGACCATTTTGACTACAAAAAGATTGCAAAATATAATCAAGCCAAGATTGATGCCCTCTTACAAGACCCAGGAATCGTCAGAAACAAACTAAAAGTCAATGCCACGGTCACCAACGCCATTGCTTTTATGGAAGTCCAAAAAGAATTTGGTAGTTTTAGTAAATACATTTGGGGATTTGTAGACCAAAAGCCCATTAAAAACAAGTTGAAAAACTATAAAAATGCTCCGGCAACCACCGAATTATCCGATACTATCAGCAAGGATTTAAAAAAGCGAGGCTTTAAGTTTGTGGGAAGTACGGTGATTTACGCCCACATGCAGGCCACGGGCATGGTCAACGACCACGAAGTAAACTGTTTTAGATACCATGAAGTTTAAATACCTCCTATTTGTAATCGTTGGTATTGTGCAAATCACATCTGCGCAAAACAAGTACGAACAGGAATCCAGAATAGACAAGGCTGACTTCCCGAACAGCGCTTATCTGTTAATTGAAGATTACCTGAAAGATGCCAAACGAGTGCGTTTTTACCAAGAAATAGATAGCACCAAAAAAAGCTACGAAGCAAAGTTTAAAAAAGGGCGATTGCGCTATAGCGTTGAGTTCGATGAACAAGGGACATTGGAAGATGTAGAGTTTAAAATAAAGGTAAGGGACATTCCGAACGATACATGGGGCGCCATTCAATCTTACCTGGATAAAAACCACTACAAACACAGAGTAAAAAAAATTCAACAACAATACCCCTTACGTGAAGAAAAGTCGGTTGAAAAGACATTGCACAACGCATTTCAGAACTTGATCCTGCCCGATGTAAACTACGAATTGGTCTTTTCTGCCAAAGAAAGTGGTGGTTTTCAAGAATACGAGGCGCTGTTCGATTATGAAGGGCAGTTGATACGATTGCGAAAATCCTTTCCCCCTAGTTATGATCACGTACTTTATTAAACGGATTTTATTTGTTTCGTTATTACTGTTGATAACTTCGGTATCCGTAAGGGGTCAAGAAAACCTAACAAGTTACTGGCAGCCACAATTTGCTGTAAATTATCAGGTAGCGGGTGCTTATTCCCATAATTTTGCCATCGCCAACAGGAACTACGTTTACGAGAACGAAGATGTTACATTTAGGGTGAAGCAATTGGATTTTACCCACTTTTCAAAACTTGAGATCAAGGATAACCAAAGTATTGCTCTTGGTGTAATGTACAGGTTTTACAATAGCAGGGAGAACGAACTTAGATTCACGCAACAATACAATGTAACGCACAAGCCGTTCGCCATACGTTTTGGACATAGGTTCCGAGCCCAGCAGCGAATCACCAATTCCCTGACCACCCATAGATTTAGATACCGCTTTGCCCTGGATTTTCCATTAATGGGAGAGAAATTAAATCCCGGTGAACCTTATTTTGTAGGAAGCTTTGAAAATTTGTTGAGCGTGGCGAAACAAAATTCACCTGAATACGATATACGCTTGGTCGGGCAAGTGGGCTGGGAGTTGCACAGTGGCATGAAATTGCAAATAGGAGTGGAATATCGCATCGAGGATTACACCGCCAGTGTCCCAGAACATATTCTCTTTTTACTCACTAGTGCCCAAATCTCCTTGTAGCAGCGCAACAAATTCCTTTCTGGGAATCAGTTCGGCACCCAAACTTTCCAAATGATCGGTGTGCACTTGACAATCTATAACCCGATACCCTTTCTCACCCAATTCTTTGGCCATTTGTATAAATGCAAACTTTGAGGCATTGGCCCGTAAGCTGAACATGCTCTCCCCGCAGAACACATGCCCTAGGTCAATTCCGTAGAGTCCTCCTACCAAATCTTCGTTTTCCCAGACCTCATAGGATTTTGCATGCCCCTTTTCGAACAACTTCATGTAAGCGGTTTTCATTTCGGGCGTAATCCATGTGCCATCTTGGCCTTTACGACGAATTTGGGCACAGTAGTCGATCACCTGTTCAAAGCAGGTGTTTTGAGTTAGCACGAATGACCCATCCCGGATTACTTTTCGCATGCTCTTGGACACTTTTACTTTATGTGGAAACAGCACCATCCTTGGGTCGGGCGTCCACCATAAAATCAGTGAGTCATCATTGAACCATGGAAAAATACCATTTTTATAGGCCAGCAGCAATCGCTCCGGTGAAAGGTCTCCACCTACTGCGAGCAAACCATCTTCACTGGCATTATCAACGGGAGGAAACTCCAATCTCTTGTTCAAAAAATATAAGGGAGTGTTTTCCAAGGGCAATTTTTTCTAAAAATACAAATCAGCCCAAAAACTAAAAAATCCGAACATAACGTCCGGATTTTCAAATTTTATAAATAGTAAATCTTTCTATTAAAATGGAAGATCGTCGTGGTCTTCATCATTATAGTCATCAGCAGGCTCAAAGGCTTCCATAGGTGGAACCGGAGGCATATTGTCACCTGCAGGCTCAGACTGAAGGTTCTCTATTCGCCATCCTTGTATGGAGTTGAAATATTTGGTCTCTCCTTGAGGGTTTACCCATTCCCTTCCTCTCAGGTTGATGCTTATCTTCACCATTTGCCCTACGGAATAGTTGTTGAGCAAATCACATTTGTCCTGAACAAACTCTACCAATATGTGCTGCGGATATTGTTCTTCAGTGGTCACGACCACCTCTCTTTTTCTGAAACCGTTGTTGCCATAGGTTTTGGTCTCATCTATCATTTTGATTCTTCCCTGAACTTCCATGCAATGTTAATTTTTGTTGAAAATTCAAAAGTACATAAAATGAATCCTAATGACATCCGTTATTTAAACTAACTATCAACATGTTTTCCAATTACCTATCTTTAAAAAGAATTTGACCACCAATGGATTTTAGTACCAAACGGAAAACCTCCAATATTATACTGCTGGTATCGGCATTCATCATTGTGAGTCTTATTCTATGGAACACCAATAGCTTTTTCCGAAAGTTTAAGGAGGAGGAACGCCTAAAAATGGAAATTTGGGCAACAGCGCAGTTGGAACTTGTTCAATCATCGGTAGATCAGGAACTGGGTAACCTTACCCTCAAAGTTCTGGGCAACAACACCTCTACTCCAATGATTTTGGTTAACGAGGAAGGCTCCTATAAAACCCATAATATTCCCGAGGACAAAATTGCCGACAGTGCATATATCCATCAAAAGATAGAGCAGTTCAAAAATGAGAACCAACCCATTCAAATCATTCAGGAAGACGAACTGCTCGAAACTCTGTATTATGGCAATTCGGAGGTACTCAACAAACTAAAATATTATCCACTTGCCCTTTTGTTGATCATTTTTTTGTTCGGGGCAGTAATATTCTTTTTCTTCCGAACCAACAAAGCATCGGAACAGAACAAGCTCTGGGCTGGCATGGCCAAAGAAACGGCACATCAAATAGGAACCCCGCTCACATCTCTTTTGGGTTGGAACGAACTCCTTAAATCTGAAGATATCAATCCTGAGGTGACCCAAGAAATAGCAAAGGACATCGATAGGTTGGAAACCATTACAGAACGATTTTCCAAAATTGGTTCTATTCCAGAATTGAAGGACCATGATATTGTAAATGAAACCAAAAAGGCATTCGATTACTTGAAGCAACGTAGTTCCAAACTGGTACATTTTTCCTTCAGCTCCAATATAGACGAAGCCCATGTACTTATGAACCCCCCTTTGTACAACTGGAGTATAGAAAACCTGGTAAAGAATGGCATCGATGCCATGAAGGGCAAGGGCAATATTGCCATCCAAATAGAGAAAAAAGGACAGAACATCAATATTTTGGTATCGGATACCGGCCATGGAATCCCCAAAAGTGATTTTCAGAATATTTTCAATCCTGGTGTAACTTCCAAGCAAAGGGGCTGGGGCTTAGGACTTTCATTGGTAAAAAGAATTGTTGAAGAGTACCATAAAGGAAAAATTAAAGTATTTTCGTCTAGTAAAGAAGGAACTATCATGCAAATTACCCTACGAGCACTCTAAATTTGAATTATGGCAAAAGAAAAGCAACTCGTAATACAAGAAGCTGATATCACCAACAATTGCCCCAAATGTTTTAATCAGGAACTTAAGATTACGTTTTACCAAAAACACTCGTTTAATGCACTATACCACAGAACTACCGGTGTGGTGACCAATGAGATCAAGTGCAAAAAATGCAACTCTACCATATATCCCGTGGATTGGACACCCGATATTGAAAGGGTATTTGATTACTACAACAAATTGGTAAAGCCGGACAGGCCCGCAGTGCGCTTCACCATGCTATTTTTTGTGGTTTTGGTCCTAATGCTCTGCCTTGTAGCGGCCGGCGTCTATTTTATGATAGAGAGCTAAAGGTTGGACCTGATTTGTTCCGCTACCGTTTCAAACTCATCTGAGGTAAGACTCTCCTTATTTTGAAACGTAGCATTGGCCATACTTTGCAACGGAATCAAATGCACATGCACGTGGGGCACCTCAAGACCAATAACCGTCATACCCACTCTTTTACAGGGCACTGCTTTTTGTATGGCAAGACCAACTTTTCTTGAGAAGGCCATGAGTTTCATATAAGATTCCTCATCAAGATCCAAAATCTTGTCCACTTCCTTTTTTGGGACGCATAGCGTGTGTCCTTTGGAATTAGGATTGATATCCAAAAAAGCAAAGTGATATTCGTCCTCTGCTATTTTGTAAGAAGGTATATCCCCGTTGATGATCTTGGTAAAAATACTGGCCATTTTAATTCAGTTTAAAATAAAAAAATCCCGTGCTATGACGGGATTAAATATACCAATTTAGTTGCTGTTACTCTCGAGTGATCTCTAAAATCTCAAATTTGAGTGTTCCATTGGGAACCTTGATCTCGGCAACATCACCTACTTTTTTGCCCAATAACCCTTTACCGATCGGAGATGTCACGGAAATCTTACCTGTTTTAAGATTGGCTTCGCTCTCCGCCACCAAGGTATACTTCATTTCCATCCCATTGGCCAGGTTTTTAAGCTTCACGGTAGAAAGTACTAATATCTTGGAGGTGTCCAGTTGTGATTCATCGATTAAACGGGCATTGGCCAAGGTTTCTTCCATTTTGGAAATCTTCATTTCCAAAAGCCCTTGAGCCTCTTTGGCCGCATCATATTCCGCATTTTCTGAAAGATCTCCCTTGTCTCTTGCTTCAGCAATGGCCTGTGACGCTTTTGGACGTTCCACATCCTTAAGTTGATTCAACTCGTCCCTCAATTTCTTTAATCCTTCGGGTGTATAGTATGATACTTTGCTCATATCGTTAATTTTTAATGCAAAGAGCCATTGAAGAAAATCAAAAAATTTCCCCAATGTACTCTTCCTCTACAAATACAAAAAATCCTCAACGATGCCCATGACCTGCATGGTTTTTGCGAGGATTTAACGCAAATATAGAGAATTTTTGTTCAACTTTGTTGCCGTAACATACTGAAACTATCGAACATGAAGCACCTCTGGGCCATAGTATTATTGGCACTGGTATTATCCTGTAGCTCCGATACCTCCAATAGAAATCCTTATTTACAGGAGGTACGATTCCGTTTTGAGTTGAACCTTAACCTGCCCTTATACAATAATTTACAAAACATTGGAAATCCTGTTTACGTGGGCAACAATGGAGTGGGAACCCGAGGCGCCTTCGTTATCAATACAGGGTCCAGTTTTATGGCCTGGGAAGCCAGTTGTCCCAACCATGTCCCCAATGAATGTTCCACTATGACAATCGACGGGCAGAACGCTGTATGTAGCTGCGAAGGTTATACCTATAGTTTGTTTACAGGACAACTATTGGACCGGCCCGATGATGGAAACCGATACCATGACCTCTTATTCTATAGGGCTACCCAAAGTGGAAACGTGGTCATCATATCTAATTAATCCTGAAGAATGAAGTATAGAAAACTAGGAAAAACAGGAATAGAAGTCTCTGAAATCTCCTTGGGTACTTGGCAGGTAGGTGGAAAATGGGGCTCTGGATTCAATGATGCTTTAGCTGAACAAATTATTAATGAAGCAATAGATGACGGTGTAAACTTTATAGACACCGCTGATGTCTATGAAGCCGGGGCAAGTGAGGCTGCCGTTGGCCGAGTAGTAAGATCAAGGTCCGAAGAAGTTTTTGTGGCCACAAAATGTGGAAGACAAATCAATCCGCACGTTAATGAAGGCTATACCCCGGAGGTGCTTAGAAAATATGTGGAGGACAGCTTAAAAAACACAGGGATGGAATGCTTGGATCTGATTCAATTGCACTGCCCTCCGACGGAAGTGTACTACCGTCCCGAAATTTTTGAATTGTTCGACCGATTAAAGGATGAGGGCAAAATAAAAAACCTTGGTGTTAGTATAGAAAAAATAGAGGAGGGCTTAAAGGCCATTGAATATCCCAACGTCAAAACGGTCCAAATCATATTCAATATGTTCAGGCAACGCCCGTTGGAACTGTTCTTTGAACAGGCAAGGAAAAAAGACATCGGTATAATTGTCCGCGTGCCTTTGGCCAGCGGGTTGCTTACAGGAAAGTTTTCTCAGGACTCCACTTTTGATGAAGAAGACCACAGGAACTTTAACAGAGATGGTGCAGCTTTTGATAAGGGCGAAACCTTTAGCGGCGTTCCTTTTAATGTTGGGCTGGAAGCCGTAAATGAACTTAAAACGATATTTCCTGATAGAGAAAACCTGGCTCCCATTGCACTTCGTTGGATATTGGATTTTCCTGAGGTCAGTTGCATTATTCCCGGAGCATCCAAGGTTGAACACCTGAACAGCAATATCAATGCTGCTGAACTACCTCCGTTAACTAAAAAAGAGAAAGTTGCCGTCAACGACATCTACGAAAAGTACATCAAAAAACACGTGCATCAACTTTGGTAGCACCTTAAAGTGTTCCCAGAATTTTCTCCATTACCCAACTGGTGTGTAGTCCCGTTTTTCCCGTTGATGGATGTACTGACTTGCCAAGAAGGTGGCGTTTAATATTCTCCACATGAAATTCTTGAATGTGTTGGGGGTGTACAATTTCTAATGTTTGACTTCCTGATGCATTGTTCAGTTGAATGGGAGCCTCATCCAGAACGGCAAAGCGAATACTGCCTTCGGAACCTAATATTTCAACCTTGTCCGTTCGGTCATGGGTGCCAAAGTTCCAACTGCCCGTACCTGTTATCCCTCCATCATGCATCCAATGGGCCGCTACTGCATCAAAAGCAGCATATAGCCCTAGTTGATTGGTCGTTGTACCATTCGCTTCCACAATATCACCCAACAGAAAGTTGAACAGATCCAGGCCATGGCTGGCCAAATCATCAAAATACCCTCCTCTGGCGATAGCGGCATCTGTACGCCAATTATATGCCTTGCTTAAATCCACATCACTGGGCGGTTTGGTCTTTTGCCAATGGATATGGCGGACTTCACCGATCAGACCATCATCCAACCATTGTTTTATTTTTAGAAATCTGGGCAGTGAACGGCGATAATAGGCTATAAAAAGAGGAACATCCCTATTCCGAAACGCTTCATAAATGGCCAAACTGTCATTATAAGTAGGGGCCATGGGTTTTTCGATACAACAAGGTTTCCCGGCTGCAGCTACTTTTAAAGCGTAAAATTTATGGGTATCGGGAGGTGTAGCAATATAAACTGCATCAATATTTGGATTGTCGATTACCTCATCAGCATCGGTCGTCCAATGAGGAATCCGGTGTCTTTTCGCATAATCCTCTGCCTTTTCCGGATTGCGCCGCATTACCATTGCAACCTCAAAACCGGATGTAATCTTATAGGCTGGCACGCTTTTTATTTCGGTTACGGCACCACAACCAATAACGCCCCAGCGTAGAGGCTTTTCTTCTGAAAAATTAAAACGGGATTCTGTCATTATGGATAAATTTACAGAATCCCGTTCTTTTTTACATCTTAAAAGTTGATGGTCGCTCCTACAAGAAAATTGATTCCTGCTTGTGGGTAGTAACCGGCACCTTCAATTGTGGTAATGGTTCCAGGATTGGAATAGTCATCATCAAACGTGTAGAAATATCCGTTGGAGACAATATCGGCATCAAAAATATTGTTCACCAAACCGGAAAGTTCAATACTCTTTATAAAAGAGTTCATGTTGATGGTGTACTGAATATTGAAATCCGTTTGGGTATAGCTATCCAAAACAGAGGTTTCAGAATCAATATTGCCCATGTATTGTTTGCCCACAAATTTTGAAAGCAACGAAACTTGAAAGTTGTTGTTGGGTTGGTAGGTGATAATGTTGCCCGCAATCAATTTTGGGGAGAAGGCAATATTTGTATTTCCCAAATCTTGAAGCTCTCCATCCCGCTCAAAGAAATAATCAAGGTTCCTGTTATCGCTCAAAGCAATGTTCGGTCTCCATTTAAATGTACTGGACAGGTTAACATTGGCATCGATTTCCAATCCTAAACGATAACTGTCACCAACGTTGGACCTTAACGGGGCCCCTACATCGCTCAAACCTCCCGTTAAAACCAACTGATCTTTATAGCGCATGTAGTATACGTTGGTGTTCAACTGAAAACTTGGAGAAACGTATCTCCAGCCCAGCTCAAAATCGTTGAGTTTTTCAGGTTTTGGGCTTCCGTTTTCGTAATCGTTGCGGTTGGGTTCCCTGTTGGCTCGCGCATACGAAAAATAGAAGTTATTGTTCCGGTTCAAATCGAAAGTGACACCTGCCTTTGGATTGAAAAAATTGAACGTATCGTCCACTAGGCCTGTATCTTCGCCATTGGCCTGATAACCAACACCACGATATTGCACATCTCCGAACAAGGACCACTGGTCCGTAAGCTGATAATTGGCCTTTGTGTAGAAGTTTAAATCCGTTTTGGTGGAATTATCGTCATAATACCTATCACGAATTTCACTATTGCGTGCATATTCTGCCCATATGATTTCGCCAAAGTGATCTCCTTTGTATTCATTATAACCTCCGCCCATAATAAGTTCAAGGTTTTCGCTGTTGTAGGTAGCAGAAAACACGGTTCCGTAAAAATCATTGTCCAACCAACGTCGGCGAATCAAATCGGTAGTTTCAACCAATTCTCCATTTACTGTGAAAGGTTCCAGACCATAGGTAACAAAATCGTCTTCTTCCCTATATTGCTCAAAAAAGCCCCGGCCTCTTGTATAGTGAACGGCCAAATGCGTGTTCCATGCGGAGTTCCAGGTCTCGTACCAGTGCAATTGAAAATGGTCTTGCTTATAATTGTCGACCTCATTTTCATAGTATTGAGTATTTCCGTTATCATCGGTATATTCCCCGGCCGAGTTGTAGGTACGGTTATCTTCCAGCTGATCTGCGGTTATTCCATTCCATGCCTGATAGGTAATTTCGTGTCCTCCAAAAAGCAACGCTTTTACCAAGGTATTGTCATCTTTATAGGTTCCTTGTAGAAAATAACCATCCAATTCGGAAGATGCCCGGTCCACGTAACCATCTGAAGTTACCCGTGATAAACGTCCAGAAAATTCAAAATGGTCGTTCATCAATCCCGTGCTAAACTTAACGTTGCTGCGCAGGGTACTGAAACTTCCCACCGAAGATGAGATTTTGGCATAGGCCTCCTCTGAAAAGGCATCGGTAAGCACATTCAAACTTGCCCCAAAGGCACCGGAACCATTGGTAGATGTTCCGACCCCTCTCTGCAACTGCAAACTTTGTGTTGAAGAAGCAAAATCGGGCATATTCACCCAAAAACTCCCATGTGATTCCGCATCGTTGTACGGAATACCGTTAATTGTAACGTTGATTCTTGTAGCATCGCTACCACGAACCCTCATACTAGTGTAACCGATACCCGCCCCGGCATCCGATGTGGTCACCACGGCCGGCATAAAGTTCATGAGAATGGGGATGTCCTGACCGAGGTTTCGGGGGGCCAGTTCCACCTTGTCCAAATCGGAAAATGTAATGGGGAAATCCTTGGTAATCCTTATGGATTGTACTAGAACTTCATCCAGAACAACTTTTGTTCCCTCAAGGCTGTCAATAGGTTCTTCTTGCGCACTTACGGAAAGTGCCAGGCCAAACAGGGCCGTACTTGCAAATAGCATTTTGGTGCGATGTCCTTTAGTTTTTTTCGACGGTCGCAACGAGTCAGCAAAGGCTCTTTTTTGAATAATTGAATAGAGTTTCATTCGTAAAAATGTTACGAATAAAAGGGGTCATTATTCTTTGTTAAAAATTGATTTTTGTTTCTAAAGAAACATAGAAATTCCAAGATGCGGCCAGCGCATTCCCTTGGCAGCATTACCCGCCCAGGTTCATTGGGTATAATCTCAGCCTTTTGTTAAAAGCACCCCTTTGAGATGCCGCAAATGTAAGATGCCCGTATTGATTTTCATAAAAAACATCTTAAAAATTTAACTTTTACTAACAACCATGCACCCCAAGTGCAAGCGTATATAAGAGTATGCACCCAAAATCAAAAAAAAGGTTTACCCTAAAAATTGTAATGAGCTATGTTACGCTGGGTATTCTTGCATCCCTCGCTGCATTTTTCATCTATAATGAATTCAAAAGCTATGCCTCATCCAAAAACCAGGACGTCAGTAATGAAAAGCTCTTGAAGATCAATAGATTACTCACACAACTCTACGATGCCGAAAACTTATCCAAATTGGCCCTCCAGACCAAAAAACCAGAGGATCTAAAATCCTATGCGCAAAAAGTGGATTCTATTACGGCCTTCATCGATTCTTTAAAACCGTTGGTAAGATCAGATTACAGTTCCCTAAGTTCTGAATTGGACAGTGTTCAAGAATTACTGAGCCAAAAGGTGTTCAACAATGCTGAATTGCGAAAACTTAAGGTACGGAACGAAAACAATACTTCATTGGATTCAGTTTTAAAGGCTTTTCATGATATGGAAGTGGGAATGGGAAGAATTACTCCGGAAACCTTTGCTCCTAATTTTGACAAATTGTCCCCAGAAGCAAAAGAGTCCATACGAAAATCTGTGGCCATTCTTAATAAGAATATCCCGAACTCAGATGGGGGTGCGGACGCCAACAATATCGATTCCATTTTAGAGGTTTCCAAATCCATCATAAACAAAGCCATTACAGAAACTGCCACCGCCGAGAGGACTGTGCTTCAAAAGGAGCTCGAAATTTATCGCACAGACCTTGAACTTTCTCAAAAAATGAGGGGGATTTTATCTGATTTCGAACGAGAAATGGCCCAGAACACATATCTAGATGCTCTTCAGCAGGAAGAAGCACTGAAAAAAAGCACACGTTTGGCCGGTGGAGCGGTGATCTTAGGGTTGATTATCGTAATTGTATTCACTTTTATGATTTCCAAAGATTATTGGAAAGTCCAAGAATATCGGGAACGTCTCGAAAGGGCTAAAAAATATTCGGAATCGCTTTTAAAAAGTAGGGAGCAGCTCATATCAACCGTAAGCCACGACCTGCGTACCCCTTTAAATACTATTAGTGGTTATTCCGATTTGATAGGGCAAAGCGGATTAAATTCTGAACAATCGAATTACTTAAAAAAGATTCAATCTTCTTCCGATTATGTAGAAAAACTGGTGAACGACCTTTTGGACTTTTCAAAATTAGAGGCCGGAAAAATTAAATTGGACAAAGTTCCTTTTTTGCTGTCACAGTTAATAGAGGACACGGCAACAGATTTTAAGGAGATGCAATCCAAAAAAGGAGTGTCCTTGCAGTTGGAAATCGCCGAAGATTTAAAAACACCCATTATAAACGATCCATTTAGAATACGACAAATATTATCCAACCTGATTGGCAACGCCTTTAAATTTACCGATGAAGGGTATGTAAAGGTCTCCGCCACGGTAGTTGAAAAAAATAAATCTAAATGGGCGAAAATCGAGGTTGAGGATACAGGAATTGGAATACCTGCCGAAAAACAAGAAGCCATTTTCCAAGAGTTTATCCAAGCAGGGGAATCCACAGAAAAAAAACAAATTGGGTATGGCCTTGGCCTGACCATTTCCAAAAAACTTACCGAATTATTGGATGGTACTTTAAGCTTGAACAGCGAAGTAAACAAGGGGAGTACTTTTACAGTTGAGATTCCAGTTGAGTTTTCCAATATCGAAATCAAAGAGGACAATTCCGAAACTCCAATTGTAAAGCCTGATGAATTATCCATTTTGGTAATCGATGATGACGAAAATATGTTGAGCCTTATATCAGAAGTCTGCAAACTCAACCAGGTAAAAACCGCAACTTTTACAAATTTTGATGATTTTCACATTTCCGAAATCCATCAGTTCGATGCGGTTATCACGGATATTCAAATGCCTTCTATCGATGGTTATTCCGTGTTGGAAAAAGTCAATAATACATGTTATTCAAAGCCTGTAATAGCCATGACCGGTCAACAGATTGGAAATAAATCCGAATATTTGGAAGCAGGTTTTGCCGATGTTCTGCAAAAACCTTTCTCTGCAACAGACCTATTAAAAGCTTTGTCGTTCGTCAATAATATGAGTTCCAAAAGTGAAATCAAGGACACAGCTTCTTCCTTGTTTACTATTCGAAATATTTCCGCATTCCTGGATAGTTTTGAGTCGGTCAAAGAAGTTTTGCAGGTCTTTTTGGATAATTCCCTCAAAAATATGGAGCTTATGTTTTCCGCTATCGGCAATCAGGATTATACCGATATTAAGGCCATATCCCACAAAATGTTGCCCATGTTCAGGCAATTGGAGGTACATGATGCCATCCAATTATTGGAGGTTTTGGAACATCTTTCCGGTGATGCAACAGGAGAAAAGGTATTTGAAATTTTAACAGAACTTCAAACAGTCCTGAACAATCTTGATGTTGAAATCCAAGCATATCTGGCTAAACATCCAATTGATATTGATTGATTTTGTTGTAAAGTGTCTTTCGGGTAACCTGCAAGAGTTTTGCTGCCTTGCTCTTGTTAAAGTTGGTTTGCTTTAATGCACTCAAAATCCTTTCTTTTTCAAAATCGGATTTAGAGAAATTGACTTCATGCTCTTTATTGGCACCATCGACCACCTCGTCTGCCAATGCATTGGGGAACATGGTTTCCGTTGGGGAGAAAAGAACTGCCCTTTTGATCACATTTTTCATTTCTCTTAAATTCCCGGGCCAATCGTACTTCTGTAGAATATTTTTGGTTTCCTCGGAAAATTCAAGCACATTTTTGTCCAATTCCGTATTGGCCTTGGCCAAAAAATAATCGGCAAACAGGAGAATATCTTCCCGCCTGTCCCTTAACGATGGTACTTCTATGGAAAATTCATTGAGTCGGTGGTACAAATCTTCCCTAAAATCGCCTTCTTCGACTGCTTCAAGAAGGTTTTCGTTTGTGGCGGCTATGATTCGAATATCCACTTGGATTTCTTGGGTGCTCCCCACACGTTTTATCTTACGTTCTTGAATGGCCCTGAGCAATTGTACTTGGTGTTCGTATGAAAGATTCCCTACCTCGTCCAAAAAGAGCGTACCTCCATTGGCAGCTTCAAAATGACCTTTTTTATCATCTATAGCTCCTGTAAAACTACCTTTAACATGACCAAAAAACTCACTTGTGGCTATTTCTTTTGGTATGGCCCCACAATCCACGGCCACAAAAGGTTTATTGCTCCTCTTACTTGCCAAGTGAATAGAGTTTGCTGTCACCTCTTTTCCTGTACCGCTTTCCCCGGTAAGCAAAACAGACATATTTGTGGGGGCGACCAACTCTACATATTGTTGAAGTTTTTTGGATTTTTCTCCCTGTCCTTTTAAAAAGCCAACGGGCTTCTTTTCCTCTATTGGTTCCTTTTTAGAGGATTTGACAGCTATTTGTGTCTCAGTGACCTCTGTTTTCAATGCTTCCTTTATTACTCCAAGTATTGCCTCTGGTGTAAAAGGTTTGGAAATATAGTCGAAAGCACCTTCTTTGATGGCGTTTACCGCGGTTTTCACCTCTGCATAGCCTGTCATTAGAATGACCTGTGTTTTTGGAGAATCGCGTTTGACCTGTGCGAGCAAAGTAACCCCGTTTCCTTTGGGCAATCTTACATCGGACAATATTAAATCGAAAGTAGATGATGCGAGATGTTCCTCTGCTTCTTTTATGGAGAAACCTATGGATACATCAAAGCCGTTCTTGGTCAAAAACTTTTGAAGCATTTGACAGAAGGCAGTATCGTCTTCAATGATTAGGATTTTGGGCATAATTCAGTTACCTAATATACGTCCCATATCTTTTTAAAGATGATTGCTTTCTTATAAAATTATCACAAAAAAAGGGCTGCATATTACTGCAGCCCTTCATCAACCAAACTAACTATTGTGGGGTGATATATCTAATTACATGTCAATCCAGTTCCCCTCAGCATCGGCATATACAGTTCCTGATGTACCGTCTTCAAGGGTAAGTTCCAATTTATATTGGTCCTTATCGTTTTTGTATGCTTTATCGATTTTAGCGGTAGGGTAGTTGGACTCTACTGCGCTAGATACAGCAGAAGGAAGGTCAGACACGCTGATTTCTTCAAAATCTCCTACTACAATCTCGATTGCACTGTTATTTTCTAGTTCTGGAGTTTCAACATTTGCAAATGCTGTGATTCCTACAAATGATAGTACTGTTGCTAAAGCTAAATTTTTCATGGTATTTAATTTTATTGTTAAACTTGCTTATCTAACTGAAAACTTAGTGCCAACACCAGAAAATTTTTAAAATTCAAGTTAATTTATTGATTTTTAGTATTTTATATTTTGATGCCAATTTTAATAGTTGTGTAAAACTGTGTAATACCGTAAACAAAGTGTGTAAAAATTATACAAGAAAGGCTGCCTGGGCAGCCTTTCGTATTTGCCAATAAATGGTCACAAGGAAAAAAGACCATGGTACAGATTGGCAGAAATGGATAATACATGGCTAGTGTTTATATAGCATCATCCTGGTTTTTGATATGTTTATGCTTGTTTCTGTTCCTTAGGTAGGATATCAATATATAGAGAGCCAAGCCCAACGATACCACGTTTAAAAACAATATTATTTTGTAAAACATATATGCCGTTGTCTATCTTTTTTGAACATTATTGAAAAGAAAGCCGTACATAAAGCACGGCTATCTTACCAAATCAACCAACCTAGTTAAGACAACCCCGCAAGGATTATCAAAAAATTTAATCATGTCACCGGAAATGATTCCGGTTATGTTTTTTTAGACACATTTTTTAAAACCAAGTCACATTTGAACACAAAAAAACCCGCTACTTTTTCAGCAACGGGCTTAGTCAATTGTTTTTTAAATAGTTATGCCTGGTGGGTGGGTTTTAAAAAATCATTAACCGTTTTAACCGGATTAAAGGTCACCAATGGTACCTCAACAAAAATGGTGTTCCAGAAAGCCATAGCCCCGTTCCATAATCCCGGAAGTTCCAGTGCCTTCAGTTCCTTTCCCTCTTTGGTTTTACCGGTAATAAAACCTTGTTTGGTGTCCACAAAGTCCAAAAGGTCAAACTTTTGTCCTTTATAGTTCCGCACTCCACATACGAGATCCACCGGGTTAAAGTGTGTAGAGTTTTGTAGTATTGCCGCTTGGGCTTTATCCTCCATATCTATTTGGGCGGACTCTATTATCTGAAGGGATATGTTGCCTTGTGCATCTTTTATCCAAAACGGACCGCCACCGGGCTCACCTTCATTTTTCACCATGCCACATATACGTATGGGACGGTTGATTCTGTCCTTCAACATCGTTTTTTGCTCCTCTACTCCAAAATCATCATAATTCTTAGGCATACGTACATTAAGGTCTTTCTCCAAAAACGCTTTGATCTCGTCGGCTTTTTCAATGGAAACTTCATCTTTGTCCAAAAGCCTGGCATAGGCGAACGCTTTGTCCTGCACTTTTTTAAGGACACCCGCCAACATTTTTTTACTGTTTGATACGGTCTCCAAGTTTTTATCGATGACCACATTATCTATATTCTTGATGAAGATAATATCTGCATCCTGGTCGTTCAGGTTCTCAATGAGGGCACCATGTCCTCCCGGACGGAATAAGATGGAACCATCACTATTTTTGAAGGGCTTATTGTCCACATCCACTGCAACGGTATCCGTGGATGGTTTTTGGTTGGAATAGGTAATATTGAAAGAAGTATCTGTTTTTTTGGAGATTTTTGGCCCCACGGTCGCTTCCTCTTTCGCAAACATCTCATCATGCTGTTCCGATACGGTAAAATGAAGACTGGCGGTACCTTTCGTCTTGGCATAGAGGGCGGCTTCCTTCAAATGCTCTTCGAAGGGGGTTGCCGTTTCCGTACCATATTTATGGAAAGGCAAAAGGCCTTTAGGATAAAAGCCATAGTTAAGACCGCTCTCCATCAACATTTCCTTTACAAAAAGATAGGCTTCCTCATCTTTGTTGGAGGCTTTGCCCTTGATTCTGGACATGATCAAATCATAAAAGGGAAAGTCGGAAAGATTCTCGGTAAATTTTTTAGCATCCTGGTCTCCTGTGCGTTCTATGTATTCGGATAGCTCTTCTTTTGATGGTTCATAGCTGTCCAAAAAATTGAACATGGCCTTGAACATACGGGATGCCGCTCCGGAGGCTGGAACAAACTTTAATAGTTCAAGTTCCTTTCTATTATCCTCAAAATATTGAAGCAGATCCAACTGCTCCTTTTCCGAGAACCGAAGTATTCCATTGCCCACTACCGCTGCTTGCGATAGTTGCACAAATGGGATGCCTTCTTTAAATGTTTGTATTTGATTATTGACTTTTTCTTTGGAAATTCCTTTGGAGTCCAGTTGTTCCAAGTCTTTAGGACTTAATTCTATCATGTTTTTGGAGAAGTTTATCTATATGTTCTACTGCTGTGGAAAGCCTTGACGCTTTATCTCCCCTTAAATTAATGAATTTCCTGTTATTATTCTCCAAAGCTTCCTTAAAATGCATAAACATTCGTTCTCTCTCATCCGGTTTGTCCCTAAGATCATCAGCTACCCAAGGCGTGTCGATATAGGTCAGGAAGTAGAGGTCGTAACTGTTTTTTAGGGCGTATTCTTCCAAAAGTGGGTCACAGGTACTGTTGTAATACGCTTCGGAATACACCTTTGTCTCCAAAAGGTCGGTATCACATATAAGTACTTTATTTGCTTTTCTCGCCAATTGATTCTCTAGGCGCATTTGTCCGTAAGCAATAGGCAGCAAATCGTGTGGTTCGCAGGTTTTTTGTTCTCTGTCCCATTTGTCTTGTAGGTATTCACGGGCATATTCGGGCACCCATTCGGTTTTGTAGTATTCCGACAGTTGTTTGGACAAGGTGGTCTTCCCTGTGGATTCAGGTCCAAAAAGGACCACTTTTATGAGGTTTGTGGGCTCTTGGCCAAGTTTTTCTTCCATGCTAGATATCCCTGTACAGCTAGAACAGTAAAAATGAGGTACTGTAAAGAGAACATACCCCATCCCCTATAGGCGTACAAAGGTACGGTAATTAAATCACCCAATATCCAAAGGGTCCAGTTTTCCAGCTTTTTGTTGGCCATATACCACATTGCCGTGAAAAAAATGCCTGATGTAAAAATATCCACGTAGTTTGTAGGCCCTATATCCGCTCCAAAAGCTTTGTAAACTCCATACGTGACCAACATGGTGAGGAGAAAAAAGCCAACACCGACCCATTTCTCCTTCTTATTGGTCCTTGTAATATGCACCACTGGCTTTCTATCATCCCTTCGTCTTGCCCAGTTCCACCATCCATAAATGCTCATAATGGAATAGTAGAAATTCATCATCATATCTCCTAAAAGATTATCCACCAAAAAGATATAGGTAGTAATCACCGTAGCGACGAGACCCGTAGGATACACCAAAATATCTTCCTTTTTAGCATAGACTACACTAGCAATTCCAAAGAAAAAAGCGGTCGCTTCCAGAATAATGAGGGAGAACTCACGGTCTTCATAGGGACCAATAAAAAAATCAAAAATGGGGTTCATACTCGCTTCGGTCGGATTTTACCATTTTCATGGTCAGCACCACGTGGTCCAAATTCTCAAAACTTTCCTTTATTTCTGAATTGAGCAATTCCATTACTTCATTATAACCCCCAATAACCTGTGTACTCAGTGGATTCTCCAAAACAGTAAGCCCAGAGTCGCGCAACTTTTTGATAAAAGCAATGACGGGGGTCTCAAAATCATCCTGGAGCGGAGATAGCGTAAGTTCAACGGATATTCTCATGGAGCAAATAATTTCAGGGTAAAACTACAAAAAGGAATTGTTATCCTCCCATCATTTTAAGGGCATAAACGCACGTAAACCCTTCAAACTCCAAAAACTCGATTTCGTAATGGGTCCTTTTGCCATTGTACAGTATTTCGGCAACGGTTCGAGTATCCTCAAAAGAAAAATCGATGACATTGATATGACGTAAAAAACTGAGTCCCTGTTGTGCATAAATTTTATAGAGCGATTCCTTTGCCCCCCAAACTATGGTCAATTTTCGTATGAGTGCTTCGGAATTGGCCAACGTTTTATACTCTTGGATAGGTGTGAATTTGTGAGCTATCTTCAATATTTTATCACGTTGCATCTCAATATCTATACCCACTTCATCCGTCTCGCTGATGATGATGCCCGTAAAGTTGTGCGAATGGGTAATTGATATAAACTTGCCATCTTTTAGATGGGGCTTTCCAAAATCATCATAATACAGGTCATGATCCACATAACCTGCATCGGCCATGAGGTGGCGAATGCTCAAAAAAGCCCGTCGGTGCGCCATCGATTTCATGCCGTCCATCCTGCTTTGGCAATGCTCTGTAAGCTCCACATCCTTAGAAAGTTCACCTTCTGGCTCGGTCACTTTCCAGATATAGACCTTAGTGGTCGGAGAAACTGTTATTGTTTTGTAAAGAGGCATGAACTAAAGTTAAGTGAATTTGTATCTTTGTCGCACTACAAAAGCGAAGCTACAAAAGTAAATTTATATAAAGTATGAGCACAAAAACAATTCCGTATGTTCCTTATAAAGTGAAAGATATCTCTCTTGCCGATTGGGGAAGGAAAGAAATTGAGCTTGCCGAAGCAGAAATGCCAGGTCTTATGGCCCTACGTGAAGAGTATGGGAAACAACAACCTTTAAAAGGTGCTAGAATAGCAGGGTGTTTGCACATGACCATCCAGACTGCTGTTTTGATTGAAACATTGGTTGCACTTGGTGCTGACGTTACCTGGAGTTCTTGCAACATTTTCTCTACTCAGGATCACGCTGCCGCTGCAATCGCCGCTGCTGGAATTCCTGTGTATGCCTGGAAAGGTATGAACGAAAAGGAATTTGACTGGTGCATTGAGCAAACCTTGTTTTTTGGCGAGGACAGAAAGCCTTTGAACATGATTTTGGACGATGGTGGCGACCTTACCAATATGGTGTTGGACCAATATCCAGAACTGGCAGGAGGTGTTAAAGGATTGTCAGAAGAAACCACCACAGGGGTTCACCGCTTGTACGAAAGAATGAAAAAAGGAACACTTCCGATGCCCGCCATTAACGTGAACGATTCTGTGACCAAATCCAAGTTTGATAATAAATATGGATGTCGCGAAAGTGCCGTGGATGCCATCCGTAGGGCCACTGACACCATGTTGGCCGGTAAACGCGTAGTGGTTGCAGGTTATGGCGATGTTGGAAAAGGTACGGCTGCATCTTTCCGTGGTGCAGGATCTATTGTGACCGTTACCGAAATCGACCCGATTTGTGCCCTACAAGCCTGTATGGACGGTTTTGAAGTGAAAAAACTGGAAACCGTTGTATCCAATGCCGATATCGTGATAACCACAACAGGCAACAAAGATATTATTCGAGAGGAGCATTTCCGTGCTTTAAAAGACAAGGCCATTGTCTGCAACATTGGACATTTTGACAATGAAATAGATATGGCTTGGTTGAACGGTACATATGGAAATACCAAGAATGAAATAAAACCTCAAGTGGACAAATATACGATTGACGGGAAAGATGTCATCATTTTGGCAGAAGGTAGACTGGTAAACCTTGGTTGTGCCACTGGACATCCAAGTTTTGTAATGAGCAACTCGTTTACCAACCAGACCTTGGCGCAAATTGAGCTTTGGAACCACAATGACAAATATGCAAATGAAGTGTACATGCTTCCGAAGCATTTAGACGAAAAAGTGGCCAAACTGCACTTGTCTCGTTTGGGTGCCGAGTTAACAGAGCTTAACGAAGAACAAGCTGAATATATTGGTGTAACCGTAGAAGGTCCTTTTAAACCAGAATACTACCGATACTAAACACCAAAGGATTAAAAAGCAAAAACCCATGGCAAGCACCATGGGTTTTTTATTGAGAAAAATTTTATTAATCTGCCAATAGGGTCTCTCCATAGTAGCAGGTCTTGCTTTCTTTCAACAAGGCCAGACCTTCTTCCCTTGTGCTATTTGGGGCGATTTTTATTTCTTCACCATTGGGCATGTAAACAATGTAGAATCCTTCTTCAAAAGAAGAAAGTTTAATGATCTCACCGTTAGGACGAACGGCATTCCAAGATTTTTCATCCGGTTTGTACACCAAATCGATTTTCTTTCCTTTTTTTGGGCCTTCCACCACGGTTACCTGAATTCTGTTCTTGGTGGCGATCATTTCAAAAGTGTTGCCATCGTGCTCCACCATTTGGGTTTCCGACTCTCCATCTTTCATGGCTATCGGGTTAGATCCGGACCAAAATTCGATCACGTTGAAGATAAGGGTATCTCCCAAGAAAAAAAGTGGATATACCGGCACAATGTTCAATCCCCAAAAAATGAGGTTGTCCAAAAACCTACTATCCGTTAATCCTTGGTTCCAATCTTTCAAATTATTGAAGGCGCTAAAAGAACCTAAGCAGCTGGTAAACAAAATAGAGCAGGCCAATAGTGAAGAAATAATAACTTTTTTCATGATATAAGATTTATAGTTAATGCTATTGAAGGTACAAAAGATTTTGATTTTAGGTTTTCTAGAATCTCATTTCGACACATTTAATTGGTCCGCCGGCAAAAAAATTACTAGGCATCAAATCTTGATTCTTACCTTTATTGGTTCAAAAGAGGAATGTTATGAATGACCATTGGTACGACATTAAAAATATTGAAACGGTTGATTCTCCATCCATCGCTCTATACCTGGAACATCTCAAGTTCAACATTGAGGAGATGGTCTCGATGGTACATGGGCAAACGGATAGGTTGATGCCGCACATCAAGACCAACAAAATGCCGCGGGTCATGAAGCTTTTACTGGAGTCGGGAATCTCAAAATTCAAGGCTTCCACTATTTCTGAAGCAGAGATTGCTGCAGAGGCAGGGGCCACTGCTGTTCTTATTGCGCATCAGTTGGTGGGACCAAAGTTGAATCGTTTTCTACGTTTGATGGAACACTACCCAAATACAGCGTTTTCAACTTTAGTGGACAACGTGGACAGTGCGGAACTTTTGAACCAAAAAGCCGAGGAAACAGAACTTATTGCCAACATTTATATTGATATCAACAATGGAATGGACCGGTCCGGAATCCAAATTGGTCCAAGACTGGACGAGCTCATCAACTATTTGAAAATATGCAAATCGCTCAACTTTAAAGGGCTGCACGCGTACGATGGCCACCTAAGGGATTCAGATTTTGAGGTGCGCAACCAAAAGATAGAACAAGGGGTGATGGATGTAGTGGTTTATTTTGATGCACTAAGGATAGATTACCCCCAAGCTCAATTGATATGTGGAGGAACACCATCATTCACATCTCATTTGCTCCAAGAAAACAGAATCACCAGCCCTGGTACCTGTGTGCTTTGGGATTGGGGATATGGTGAAAAATTGACGGAACAAAATTTCAAACATGCCGCACTATTGGTTACACGAATCATTTCCAAACCCACCGAAGGGATTATAACCGTAGATTTGGGGCATAAATCGGTGGCGGCCGAAAATCCTATTGACAAGCGCGTTAAGTTCCTCAACATTGATGACTACGAACTGCTTTCACAAAGTGAGGAACACGGGGTGATCAAAGTAAAGGATTGGGACAAATACAAAGTTGGTGATGTCCTGTACGGCATTCCGTATCATATTTGCCCCAGTATCAATCTTCATGATGAAGTTTCGGTTATAGAGAACGGCAAAAAAGTGGATACCTGGGAAATTACCGCCCGAAAACGAAAACTAAGGTTTTAAGTCCAGCGCCTTTTTCAGGTCGTAGAAATAAAAGTTTTTTTCATCGTTCATGGCAGCGAAAAGACCATTTGGGAACGTATCGTTCAATGACACAGTGACCACATCGCAACCATCGGTTTCCAAGGTAGATAGGTTTACGGCTTTTACAAAACTATTGTCCTTTCGGGAGAATATATTGAACTGTCCGCGCTGTTGATCGGAAACTATGATGTACCCTTGTCCGTTGGCATATCTGGCAATGGCAATACCTTCTATATCCTCCAAGAACAGTTCACCACCGAAACAGGCCAATTCTTCATTGCCCATACTTGGTTCAGCATAATATTTTTTTACGCATTCACCTTCATCGGAATAGTATACGTAGCCCATTTCGTTGTCCACAGCTATGGCCTCGATTTCCTTTCCTCCTGTAAAACTTCCGAATTTACGAACCAAAGTAGACGATACACCTGTGCTGTCCGATCCCAGTTTATATTGATACAAATACGAACCACTTGGTCCTATCTTTCTGCCGACAATCGCATATAGGGATGAATCCTTTGGAGATTTGTACAGACTAATTCCCATGGCCAAACGTTGTTCCACATCCGTTTCATCTTCAAATACGGGAAAACCACCACCATCGAGCGGTTTCATGTCGGGCACGGAGAACAATCTGATCTGTTGTTTTTCCCGTTCGGTAAAAGCGATTACATCAACGGCAACGGAATCGTTCAGCTGAAAGCCATATTCCAAATCTACATTGTTGGGTCTTTGGATGTTTTTGATGGATTTCTCCTCAATGATCTTACCATCAAGGTCAAAGGCATAAACACCGCCGTTGGTCTCTTTATCGGTTCCGAACACAATACTTTTGGACGCATCGTCCGGATTGATCCAAATAGCGGGATCATCGGTGTCGTTCGGCGTTTTTTCTGTGATTATATCTGGGGCAATAGCTGGCAGTTTGCTTCCTTGATTGCACGAGGTTAATGCAACAGCAGCTATAATTGGTATAAATATTTTTCTCATATTGATAATTAAGATAGGAAATGCCAGTCCCAAGCGCCTACCCTTATTGGCAGGCACTTGTTGTGACACCGTATATAAATATACTACCTGAAATTATTTTCTAAACAAATCGTACTTTAAACCAAAGGTGAATCTTACGCTGTAAAATTCTGCTTGTTGAGTTCTTTCCTTTACGCTTTGGAAATAGCGCAGAGGCTGGTTCGTAATATTGTTCACATCGGTATAGATTCTCAAATTGTTGGTGATGGCGTAGCTGGCATTAAAATCCAAGAAAAACTGGGTATCATAATACCTGTCCTCAAAAGCATTGCCTCCTATTTCATCGATATAAGAATCCGAGAAGTTAGCGGATAGCCTGGCACTGAACCTTTTATCGGCATAGCCCAAAGAGCCATTGAACATATTTGGAGAGGTGTTTGGCAAATCCAAATCGGTACGTTCGTCACCATCTTCGTTGCGAATACCGTCCGCACTTGAAGACAAGTAGGTGTAGTTTAAATAGATGCTAAAGTTCCTGGCAAAACCGGGCAAGAAGTCCAACTGTCTCTGGAACGATACCTCAGCTCCAAAAATAGAGGCGGAATCGCCGTTCAATGGCTGGAACACATCATAACCCGTAGTTCCAGAACCGAATGAATCATCTTCTGCTTCGGTAATGTAAGTGTAGATAAAATCGTTTATTCTTTTATAAAACAATCCACCTGATACAATTCCAACACTTTCAAAGTAGTGCTCGGCGTTCAAATCAAAGTTCATTGAGGTAGTTGGATCCAATTCCGGATTACCTACGATAACCTCCTCGTCCTCGTTTACGATTTCCGACCTTGGAATAAGGTCCACGTAATTTGGGCGGGCCAAAGTATTTGTCCATGCAAATCGTAAAACAGTGCTGTTGTCCAAGTCATATTTAAAGTGAATGCCCGGCAATACGTTGGTATAAGAATTCTCGTCCGAAACGCCTTCAACTTCTATACTTTCTTCGATTCCTGCATCTTCGTCTTCCTCAATATAAACTACTCTGTTTCCTTCGGAGTCAAGTTTAGTATTCTCCACTCTAACACCTGCAAGTACGCTCAATTTGTCGGAAAGTTTTTGGTTGAACATTAAATAAGCCGCCAGAACGTTCTCCTTTACCTCGAAATTCCCAGGAAGGTACTCGTCCGGCAAAGCTTCGCCATTTGTACTGTTCAAGTCGAGTGCTCCCAACCATTCTTCGCTGGCAAAGTTTCCGGCTTGGAACTTCTCTCCTGCCAAGTAATCTGGATCCGTGTAATTTTTTACGGGAACTGCGCCCAACGTTGGGTACAAATCCTCCAAATCATATTCGAAGAAATCGTTGTTTCTCAATTTGGTCTTGAAACGCCCTCTTGCTCCAAATTTGATAAATCCATCTCCCTGACCAAAAATATCGGCCGGCAACTCAAAGTTTGCAAAGAAGTTAATGTCCTCTTCTTCCGTATACTGATTTTCATTGGTAATCTCATCAAACTCAAAGTTATCCAAGTTATTAAAGTCACTTGGATCTGCGGCCGTCATTATGGGATACTTTGGGTAGCTGTTATCGTTGTTGATGATATATTCCGCTGCATAGGCGGCGTAACGCTCGTTCAAACGTTCTTCGGATGCTTTGGCATAAGCTCCCATCCAATCAAACTTTAGATTTCCAAAAAGATGGTCACCGCCCAAAGTGTAATTCTGCATACGCTGGTCCTCCAATCTACGGTTTTTGTTTCTTCCCCCTGCAATTCCACCTTTGGATTCGCGCACGGCCTCAATCGGGAAACGTGTAGGAACTCCATTGGTTATGGTAAAATCCCCTTCTTCTATATCCTCGCCGTCCAATATCTCTTGGGCAAATGCAAATCGGTTCTCACGATCGTCTCTCCAGTTGTACATCGTTTTTAGGTAGATGTTGTTGGCAGCATTGATCTGATAATCAAAATTGGCAGAAAAACTTCTTCTTACTCTTTGCACCAAATAGGTGCGTTGCTCGGTAACATTGGTATACGGATTTACATCCATTTCTTCAAGAATAGGCTCGCCTTCTTCATCTTCGACCCCCGTATTGTATTCAAACTCGTTGTCCCACTCGGCTTCAATATTATCGGAACCAAAGTCGTTATCGTTGATTGTTGCGGAGAACATGTAACCAAACTTTCCATCATTGGTACGGTCTCCCACCAAAATGGACCCGTTCCAGATCCGCTTGTCGGTAATAAAATTTACCCCAGAACCAGCTGTAGCAGAAAGCCTAAAACCTTGTGGTGCCGTTCTGGTCACCAAGTTTACCGAACCACCCAATGCATCGGCGTCCATATCCGGAGTTACGGCCTTGTTTACTTCAATGGTCTGGATCATATCCGAAGGAATAAGGTCCATTTGAACATTTCTGTTATCGGATTCTGCAGAAGGAATCCTGCTTCCGTTCAAGGTAACGGAGTTTAACTGTGGAGAAAGACCACGTACGATAATGTTACGCGCCTCTCCCTGATCTACCTGCATGGTGATGCCCGGAATACGCTTAACAGCATCACCAATGTTAGCATCGGGGAATTTTCCAATCTGGTCGGTAGAGACCACGTTGGTGATGTTCATATTATTTCTCTGCGTATTCAATGCTTTGGATTGTCCACTAAGTCCGTAAGCACTCACCTGAACTTCATCCAATTCCATATTTGAGGATTGAAGCGTAATACTCACAGGCGTGGTTTGTCCCGCACTCACACTTACTTCCTGCTCAACATCGGAGTAACCCATATAGGTTATCCTTAAGGTATAGCTCCCTTCGGGGATGCCCACCAAAGTAAATTTTCCATCAAAATTGGAAATGGCTCCTTTTACCAAGGATTCGATATACACATTGGCACCGGGAACATAGATACCGTTCTCATCGGTAATCGTACCCTGAATATTTCCTGATTGTGCTTGGCCCATTGCAGTTCCGAGCACAAGAAACAGCGTTACAAAAAGTAGTTTTTTTAGGTTCATCAATTTCATTTTGGTTTACGTTAGAATGCTTTCCAAAACTATGTATATCAACTCTTTATGATTTAAATTAAAGGGAAACAAAAAGGAAACAAAAGTGAAAATCGATAGAAACAATAGGGCAACAATTACGGTTTTTTTACATTGGGGTAACCTTTTTTAAAAAAGAGAGGCGATAAGCTCTTAAAGTTCAATCATAAAGTTGACCAACTCTTCTTTTTGGTCAATGGGCAACTTTTTTCTCAATCGGTAACGGGCCACTCTAACGCTATCTGGCGTCACCCGCAATATGGATGCTATTTCCTTTGAGGATAGATTTAGACGCAACAACATTCCCAATCGTAATTCTGCCGGGGATAATGAATCCTCCGAAAGCATCGAAAGTTTCTTGATAAACTCTGGGTGGATCTCCTTAAAAAAAGTCATAAACTCGTCCCATTCCTGTTCCTGTTTTAGATTAAAATCTATCTCGTTGACCAGTTCCTTTATTTTGTCCGAAGTATTCATATGTTTTCGTGAGACCATATTCCGAAGCGTGTTGGACATATCGAGCAAAATCTTGTTCTTTTGGGAGAGGTGTAGGCTATATCGCGATAAAGAGGCTGCTTTTAACTGCACTTCGCGCTGTAAGTTTTGTTCCTCAATGGCTTTTTTGTCCAACTCTGCCTTGAGCATACGGTGTTTATACTCCTGAATCTTCAACGTAGCCTTCCGCTTTCTGCCCATATAGTAAAAGAGAATTATAAAAATAACGGCTATGGCGAATAGTGCAACCCAAAGCAAATTCTGATTGGCAACACTTACCTTGTTCTGCTCCTTCAATAGTTGAATCTCTGCTTCCTTCTTATTGGTCTCATAAATGGTTTGCAGCACGTTCAATTGGTCATAATTTTGAGACCGTAGCATTTCACTGCTATATGCTTCAGCAAGAAGCAGATGCTCGTGAGCCTTTTCAAAATTGCCCATGAGGGCGTAGTTCTTGGAAAGGTCCTTGTGTGCACTCTCCAATTGATGTAGGTCGTTCAACTCTTTAGCGAGATTCAAGGCTTTGGTTGTATGTTCCAACCCTGATTGATAATCACCTCTTTTTCGAAATGAATCACCAAGGTTGTTCAGCACATTGATTTCTTCTGTAGTTCGTGAACCTTGGAGATGGTCATAGGCCTTTTTGAAGTATTCGTACGCCAGCTCAAATTCCTCCAAATCTTCATAAACACTTCCAATGTTTTCATTGGTAATAGCAACACCAAAGTCATCATTCTGCTTCTGAAATAAATCCAGACTACGCCTTTGGTCTTGGAGGGCTTCGTCATATTCGGATTGTTTTTCGTGGCTCGCTCCCAACAAACCTAGTGAAGTGGCCAAACCTTTATCATCTTTGAGTTGTTCTGATGCTTTTTTGGTTTCCTCAAAATATTGTTCGGCCAATTCAAAATTGTTCAATGAAAGATATACTTTACCAATATTATTGTTGAGTGTGATGTACAGAGAATCCTCCAAATTGGACCCTAACTGTTCCAATGCAGAATTGTATTGCGCTATGGCTTCGGTATATAGGCCGAGTGTGTGATAGTACTCACCCAATTGAAGATAGGCTTGGGCGATTTGAGCCGGATTTTCGGGATGCTTTTTTACAATCTCCAATTGACTTTGAAGTGCATTGTAAGTATCCGTAGTTTTTCTATTCGTTATAGGTACATTGGTCTGTTGTCCCGAACCGCCCATCGGGATCAATAAACTGAACAAAAAAACAAAACCAAAAACATTTTTCATGGTGGGTTATTGAGCAAAAAGCAAAAGTTCAAGTACGCTTTTGATCCTCACTCCAACATCACCATTGGGTTAATAAACCATTAAAAATTGAGGCAATAAAAAAGGCCCTGCAAATGCAGGACCTTTCCGTATTAACTTTTATAAATCGCTGTTATGCTTCAAAAGGTTCGATGGAAACATAAGATTTACCACCAACTTTCTTTTCAAACTTAACCACACCATCTACCTTGGCATGCAAAGTATGGTCTTTTCCAGCGTATACGTTTTCGCCAGGATTGTGCTTGGTACCACGTTGTCTTACAATAATGTTACCAGCTGTTGCCGCCTGACCTCCAAAAATCTTAACACCTAAGCGTTTCGATTCTGATTCTCTACCGTTTTTTGAACTACCTACACCTTTCTTGTGAGCCATGATATATAAATTTTAGTTCTTTTCTTATTTGCTTAACGCTTCGATCAACTCGGCCTTCTTCATGGAAGAGTAACCGGTAATTTCCTTGGCTTTTGCCATATCCCTTAATTCAGCAACAGTTTTGGAGCTCAAGTCCTCGGTTGCTTTTGGAGCCTCTTTCTTAGGTGCTTCCGCTTTTTTCTCAGCTTTTTTAGGTTCTGCTGCTGGCTTGGATTCTTCCTTTGCCTTTGCAGGAGCTGCTTTCTTGGCACCTTTTGTCAAAATTCCTTCAACAACGATCTCTGTCAAATATTGTCTGTGACCGTTCTTTTTCTGGTAACCTTTACGTCTTTTCTTTTTAAAGACGATGACCTTGTCTCCTTTTAGGTGCTTTACAACTTTGGCCTCAACAGCCGCACCATCTATGACCGGGGCGCCAATGGTTACGTTATCACCATCTTCCAAAAGAAGAACTTTATCGAAAGTGATTTTATCACCTTCTTCTCCTTGCAAACGGTGAACGTACACTTTTTGGTCTTTAGCAACTTTAAATTGCTGCCCTGCCATCTCTACAATTGCGTACATAATGCGTTAATTAGATTAAAATTATTGCGCTTTATCAAAATTAGCGGGTGCAAATATACTGCTAAATCCTTAATCCACAAGTATTCCTCTCCAATTTAACCCATAATTTTTTTGGAATTGTTGCTCGTTTTAAATAGTTGCATAAATGAAAGTGTCAAAACCAAGGTAGAGGCAAACCCCATAATGGCCACGGTAAAAAACACTATTCCTTGAAAATTCTTGTAATCATTGGACCAGGCAACCGAAAGTTTGTCCAGAAAAGCACTATCCAATTCCGTTGCATAAAAGGCAAAAAAAATGGTGAACAACAATGTTGCGATAAAGCCAGTGGTTATACCGGCCGTGAACCCATTTCCATAACTGAAAGACTTACCCTGTTTTATCTTGGTATATTTAATGGTCTCATAGATGCCAAAACCTGTTATTATACCATTGAACAGGCTATAAAAAACATTGGTATGCTTGCCCATTAAGGCCAAAATCAAAAAATACGCAATCAGCACAGCACTGGTGACTATGCCAAAACGAATCGGGAGAGTTAAATTTTTCATATTGTATTTTTTTGAATTCATTGTATAATTTACTGAATGTTTGCGAATTATCCCACTCTTTGAGACTAAAGACCAGGTTAAAATTTACCTGCTGCCCGAAAATATTTTATATTTAGCGTAACATCGATTGATAAATCGATACCAACCTCTTAGCAACATCAATTTTTAAATACTGACTATTAAAATGAAAAAACATTTGTTTACTGCATCTGCCATGCTCTTTGCAGCAACTAGCCTTTTTGCACAAGAGGTGGTTTTTGAAGAGTATGACCTGGACAACGGGCTCCATGTGATCTTACATCAAGACAATGGTGCTCCAGTGGTGACCACATCGGTGATGTACCATGTGGGATCTAAAGACGAAGACCCGGACAAAACGGGTTTTGCACACTTTTTTGAACATCTGCTCTTCGAGGGCACCAAAAACATTGAACGAGGCCAGTGGGACCAAATAACCGCGGCCAACGGAGGGAGAAACAATGCCAATACCTTTTTGGATCGCACCTACTATTATGAGGTTTTCCCTTCCAATAGTTTGGAAGTTGGACTTTGGTTGGAGTCAGAGCGATTAATGCATCCCATTATTGGCCAAGTTGGCGTAGACACCCAAAAAGAAGTGGTACAAGAAGAAAGAAGACTCAGGACCGACAATGCCCCCTATGGTGCATTTTTTGAGCAAATCTTGAAAAACCTCTACACAAAGCACTCTTATAGATGGGGAGTAATCGGTTCTTTAGACCATTTGGCAAGCGCCACTTTGGAGGACTTCAAAAAATTCAACCAAACTTATTATGTTCCCAACAATGGAGTATTGGTCGTAGCGGGTGATTTTGAAACCGCAAAAACCAAAAAAATGATAGAGGACTATTTTGGCCCCATTCCAAGGGGAGCCGAAATAAAGAGACCCAATATCAAGGAAGACCCTATCACCGAGACAAAGTTTGCCAAATATTACGACCCGAATATTCAAATTCCGGCCATTCTATTGGCATACAGAACGCCTGGACAAGGACAACGGGACGCTTATGTCATTAACATGATCTCCACTTATCTGAGCGATGGTGAAAGTTCCAAGTTGTACAAAAAATTGGTTGACGAGAAAAAAATCGCACTTCAAATACTTTCTGTTCCCATTGATGCCGAAGATTACAGCTCGTACATTGTTGGTGGTCTTCCTGTTGGAGACAATTCCATTCAAGATATCAAAAAAGAAATCGATGAAGAGATTTTGAAGCTTCAAATGGAATTGATTTCCGAAAAAGATTATCAAAAACTTCAAAACAAGTTCGAAAATCAATTCGTGAATGCCAACAGCAGCGTGGAAGGCATTGCAAATTCCTTGGCCGAAAACTATATGCTAAAGGATGACACGAACCTCATCAATACCGAAATAGATATCTACCGCTCCATTACCCGCGAGGAAATCATGGAAGTGGCCAAAAAATATTTGAAGGTGAACCAACGTGTTGAGTTGGAATATTTGCCAGAACAAAAAGACGCTAATTAAGATGAAAAAGTATTTAGTTTTAGCTGCGCTGTCCTTGTTCATGACAGCCACATACGCACAGATAGACAGAAGCACGCCCCCTGAACCAGGGCCTGCACCAAAAATAAATTTAAAAGAACCCGCCCGTTTTGAACTAAAGAATGGTTTGAAGGTACTCGTAGTGGAAAATCACAAGTTGCCACGGGTCCGAATCCAGCTGTCCATCGACAACCCACCTATTTTGGAAGGAGACAAAGCAGGAGTTTCCGCCTTGACGGGAAGCATGCTCGGCAAAGGATCCAAAAACATCCCAAAAGACGAGTTTTATGAAGAAGTGGATTTTTTAGGAGCCAATATTTACATCGGTGAGCAAAGCGCCTTTGCAAGTTCCTTATCCAAATATTTTCCAAGGGTTCTTGAGTTGATGGCAGATGCCGCTATCAACCCGAACTTTCTCCAAGAAGAGTTTGAAAAGGAAAAAGAAAAGGTGATTACCGGAATCAAATCGGAAGAAAAGGATGTTTCAGCGATTGCAGACAGGGTTCAAGCAGCGTTAGCGTATGGCAAAAACCACCCGTATGGCGAATTTATGACCGAAGAAACGGTAAACAATGTTTCCCTAGTGGATGTGGAGCAGTTCTACCGGTCCTATTTTGTTCCAGCCAATGCCTATTTAGTAGTAATTGGTGATGTGGAGTTTGACACAGTTAAAGAACTTGTCACAGAAGCATTTACGCCATGGACCAAGGCCGTACCGCCATCCCTCAGCTATTCGGACCCACAAGACGTGCAGTACACACAAATCAACTTTGTTGATGTTCCGAACGCCGTTCAATCCGAAGTAGCAGTGGAAAACATCACGAATTTAAAAATGAAGGACGAGGACTATTTGGATGCTCTTTTAGCCAATAGGATATTGGGCGGTGGATCACAAGCCCGTCTGTTCAAAAATTTAAGGGAGGACAAAGGGTATACCTATGGTTCGTATTCTGGTATCCGTGCCAATAAATTCAGTCCAATGCGGTTCAATGCCTACGCCCAAGTTAGAAATGCCGTAACCGATAGCTCGGTGGTCGAAATTTTGAAAGAAATCGATAAAATGACCTCCGAACCCGTATCCGATGAAGAATTGGCCAATGCCAAGGCCAAATATGCCGGTAGTTTTGTAATGGCTTTGGAAAAACCTGAAACAGTTGCAGAATACGCATTGAACATTGAAACAGAAAATCTTCCAAAAGACTTTTACGAAACGTATCTGGAGCGTTTGGACGCCATCTCAAAAGAAGATGTACTTAAAGCCTCCAAAAAATACTTTTCAACCTCCAATGCCCGTGTAGTGGTCACCGGAAAAGGTACGGATGTGCTAGAAAATTTGAAAAAAGTGAATTTTAATGGAAAAGCTGTTCCCGTTCTTTACTATGACAAATATGCCAATAAAACAGATAAACCAGAATATGGCGCAGCTATACCCGAAGGAATCGATGCCAATACTGTTTTGGAGAATTATATTGAGGCCATCGGCGGAAAAGCCAAATTGGACGCCGTGGATTCGTATTCAATGGTGGCAGAAGCCGAAATGCAGGGCATGAAATTGGAGCTTGAAATGAAGAAAACAACCCAAGACCAGTTTATGCAAAACATAAAAGTACAGGGCAACTCTATGCAAAAACAGGTTTTGGATGGTGACTCCGGATATATGGTAATGCAGGGTCAACGCAAAGACCTTTCCGCTGAAGAAGTCGCAAAAATCAAAGAAGAATCAGCGGCATTCCCAGAGCTGAACTATTTGGCCGCAGGCGATGTTACGCTCGAAGGAGTTGAACCCGTTGGCGACAAAAAAGCGTACAAATTGAAGATAAGCGATCGAAAAACCGCTTTTTATGACATGGAAACAGGACTAAAGGTACAGGAAATCGTTACCCAAGAAGTGCAAGGACAGCAAATGACAAGTACTATTGGATACGGAGATTACCAAGAAGTTTCCGGAATCAAGTTCCCATTTAAGTTGATGCAGAGCATGGGGCCACAGAACATGGAGTTTATTGTGAAAGAAATTAAGGTGAACGAAGGCGTTGAAGCCTCAGACTTTAAATAATCAAAACTCTTAATAACGTAAAAAGGCGCTCTAAATAGCAGTCATGGTCGGAAGATTATTCTTCCGACTTTTTTGTT
>NZ_JAHZSV010000036.1 GCF_019457905.1 Flagellimonas abyssi
TTTGTTGCTAAAAAAACCATTTCTGTCGGGGTGGCAGACTTAGCTGAACACCCACAACATACTGTTATTCAGAATTTTATTTGATTTTCCTAAATTTTGCACACCTGATTGCACAACAAAACCAATAAAAGTACTTCGGAGATATAATTTGCTCTCTTTTAGTTCCATTAAGATACAAAAAATTGGAGAGATTATTTGATAATATACCCACATTGGTCTGTGCTTTCCGTAATGGCCTTAAGGATGCTTGAAGCTTAAAAAAACATTTATCCTTCACAAGATAAGACTTATTAATATGTATTGATTTCGTAATTTGAAGTATTCTTTTTCCAGTAATTGGCGCAGCATACCCTCAATAATCCAAAAAATTGGATGAAAACTGTAAAACTGATTCAAGGAAACGAAACGGAGAAAATGTTATCATCGTCAGCTTCTATGCCAATGAAACAATGGACAACCATCTTATGCTAATAAAAGAGTTGAAGAGAGACAATTCAAGTGGTAAATTTTATATTAAGAACACAAGCAAGAACTTAAGTCTTGTATTTAACCATTTGCGCAAGATAAAATGCTATATGCGGATGGGCCGGATGGTTGAGACCACCAAAAAAACGAAAAATGAGAGCCACCTATTTTTTCGATTTAGTGATTCTAAAATCAGGCTTTTGTATTAGTCTTGAGGGGGCTCAATTCTATCCGGCGAAGGTGGTATACCATGTCCGGCGTTTCCACTCTGAACCGCTTTCAAAGATGTCCAATCAAAAAGTAAAAACGCTATTGTGTTGTGAAACCGAACACATCGGACCTGGAGGTATTGTTGGCACCATCTGTGACCTGTACATACCAATAATAAGTTTCATTGGCAATGACACCAACAGTGATTTCGGTATCCGAAGTTGTTCCCACACTTGCAATTGGAGGATTTTCCTTGTCCAGATAGACTTGATAGGAGACGATATCCCCATCGATATCGGATGCCTCCCAATCAAGCAGAACACTTTCTGAAACGCCCAGCGAGACCACTTCATTGTTTTCTGGACGCAACAGGTCGGCTGGGAAAGGTGCATAATTGACCATTCCCGCACCCGCATTGTAAAACTTCCATACCTCACTCTCCGCGGTTTCATCCGTTGAATCCGATGTTGACACAACAGACCAGCCATAGGCCTTTCCCCTCTCAAGCACAATCTCCAATTCATTGGTAACGCTCAAGTGTGTTGTCCGTGTCCCATCTTCCAGTTTCTCAACATGAACCTCATAACCGTCGGTATGTTCCGATATATCCCACTGGAACAATATCCTGCTTTGGGTATCACTTACGATGGTCCCCTCCTCACATTCCGTATTGTTTTCGGGGAATATGAGTGTGGTCGCCAATGGCTTTTCAATTTTCTGCCGTTCCTCTTCAGGTGGCGAATCCCCCGAACTGCTGCAGGCCAATGCCAATAACAAAACCAATATCCCCGTTGTGCGCCATATAAGGTTCATACCATGCTATTTTATAATGATCCGTCGGGCATCCACTTCATTACCCACTTCCAATCTGAGCGAATAAATTCCGGAAGTAAGCCCATTTACATTGAGCTCGATAGGGTTCCCCGTGTTCGTCGTGTACTTTTGTAAAACCATTTTCCCATCATTGGCATAAAGTGATAATCGAACATTTTCACCAACCGCTCCCGGTACCATTATCGATACGCTTCCATTATCTACAGGATTGGGATATACATAAATATTCGAAGTGTCCACCATTATCAGGTTTTCGTATACACCTTGACAATCTTTGTCGGTACTGACCATGACCCTGTTTTCCTTCTGCGGGAGTGGCAAGGTAATTTCACTTTCAGCGGTAGTGTATTCTTGGCCGTTCAACGTAATGGTGTAGTTGGAACCTCCACTCATCTTCAACGTGATCGATTTCCCGGAAGGGTCTATGTTGGAATCCACGTTCAAGGGTTCCGGCTCGGTGATCTGCACGGAAAAACACCGTTCAAAGTCGGGTTCTCCAACTACCTCTATGCAGACTTCGTATGTACCTGCCTCCAAATCCTGAAAAGAGGCAAATGTCCTAAAGAATTTGTTGTCAGTACTTTCCCCGTACTTCAGTGTCACTTGATAATCGAGGTTCTCCACGGCCGTGATCAAAATACTGCCGTTATTGCTTGTGGCACATGTCTCACCTGTGGTCTGAACGGTGAAATTGGTACTGGGCAAACTGAAGCCTGCACAGCCGGTCGCATCGGCCTGTGTGCCTATCGGGGTCTCAGGGCATTCATCCAGATTGTTGGCTATTCCGTCGCCATCCATATCGTCATCACAGGCATCACCTATTCCGTCATTGTCAAAATCGGGACTGGCCGGCTCCACCATCGCTACTTCCATCGAAATGAGACAATCATTCCCGTCCTTTATCATTACCGTATAAGGCCCTGGTGACAGATCAAAAAACTTATTGTCCTGTTGAAAAGTGGCCCCATCCAGACTATAGGCAAACGGTGGTGTCCCGCCAGAAGCCAGGATCGTTATGCCCCCGTCATTCAATCCTTTACAGCTAATTCCAGTTGTGGTTGCGGTGGCCGTCAAAGCTCCAGGTTCCGTTATTTCAATGATTGATGTAGCTGTACAGTTGTTTACATCAGAAACTTCAACCGTATACTGACCGGCCATCAGATCGGTGAATATGGGGGACGCCTGGAGGTCTCTTCCGTTCAACCGGTATTGGTAGGGAGCTTTCCCGCCATTTGCCCTGATTTCTATTCCACCTTCCGGATTTCCGTTACAACTTACGTTGGTTTTGATCATCTCCATGGTCAATTCTACTGGTTCCACTACAACTATCGGCTGTGAGACCATGGTGCATCCATTGGCATCGGAAACTTCAATGGAATACTGACCGGGAGCGAGGTTCTCAAAAAGGTTCGATTCTTGGAAAGCTTCCCCGTTGATGCTGTAGTTATATGGAGCGGTCCCTCCTGTTGCCATGATCTCAATATGGCCGTCGTTGGCTCCATTGCAGGTGACATCTTCTACATTACCTATGATTTCCAGTGGTTCCGGATCTTCAATGGAAATGAAGAAAATTGATTCCTCAGCACTGTTGTCGATAACTTTAGTGATATAATTGCTCGGACCTAAATTCGCGAAAACATTGCTTGTTTGTGCCCCGACCAGCGTATTGTAATTGGCATCCAACAGTTCATAAAGATAGGGTTGCGAACCTCCCTTGGCCTCAACTCGGACAATGCCATCATCGGCATCCGGACAGCTAATGGGACTTACGACCAAGGCCGTGGAAAATAGCGGTTCACTGCCATCCACGAATTCAGTGTTGACGGTATTGGTGATGATGGCCGGATTAAAATCAAAATAAATACTGGCATCCCCTGCAATATTATCCCCTACGGTGATATTGGACTTTGGCTTTATTTTGAAAGCAACGTAACCATGGCTTTCGGGTTCATTGGCCGTACTGTCGGGCAGATTGATATTTTCAAAAAGGAATTCGACATCCTTGCCATTGGCCATGGTCGTCGTATTGACGTGGCTGGATGAAATCGGGGTGAAGGTTTCCCAGTCCAGATCGGCATCCAGTTCGTGTTCGATTCGTACATTGGTGGCCGAGGCTGTACCCGTATTTTGGAATCGGATGACATAGTTCAGGTATTCCCCACTATCCTCAATATCTACTGTATCACCCTCAAGAACAGTGATATCGTTGGGGTCGTACGAGCCAATAACAGTTTGCTCCAAAAGGTAGGTGTTGTCCCCCTCAGCGGTATCCCCTAGCAGTGGATTGGCTTTTACCACATTTTCAACAACGTCCCCCAACTCTATTTCTCCCAAGAGCGGTACGGTAAAAGTGGTATATATCGACCTTTTTTCGAAAATATCCAGATCGGTAAAATTGAATTGTAAACCACCACCTGAATGCGTGTAAGTATCACTCGCGCCGTAAAAGCTCAACCGCGGATCATAGTCCAATTCTATACTTCCATTTGCACTTGCAGACCCCATATTCTGAAAGACAATTTCATAATGTACCCCAAAACCAGGTCTTGGAGCATTTCTGGGGATCAAGATTACAGTAAGGTCACTTGCGGAAGCGGTAGGGCTTATGCAAAAATTTGCCTCTTCCGCATTCCCAAGCGTGCCAAAATTTGCTGAATGGACATCTGGGCCGGCCACAAAATAATCTGGAAGTGAGGGGAAGGATGTGATGGTATAGGAACCTGTATCGACCAAAGCACTGAATTGGCCACTACTGTCCGTAAAAACCGTCTTTCTCTCCGTTCCGTTGTCCATGGTCACCATCACATCCTTAAGTGCCATATCGGTAATATCACAACCGTTGGAATCAATGTCCAAACGTATTTTACCGTGTATTTCATTCTTGGTCCCTTCATTTTGATAAACCTTCACGGCAGTCTCCTCTGGGGAGCAACATTGATCGGATGCACCAAGTATGTCGATAAGACCATCAGTATCATAATCGACCAAGGAGAGGTGATTGGAAATAAAGTAATTCGAGTTCCCATCAATGCCGTATCTTCTAAAAAAACCTGTGCCATCATTTATAAATTGCCAAAAACCGGAGTCGCTGGCCATGACCAGATCTGGGCCATTCACATTGTCCAAGTCACCTATTCTTATGAACTTAGGGTATTCATCGGGAATTTCAATATTCTTGTAATTGAAGTTTTGGTTCCCGTCGTTCTCATACCATCCGATTTTTTTTGATAATATGGCAGACACCACAATATCGATGTCGCCATCCCCATCCAAATCGGCCCCATCAATAATTTCTGCCCCGTTCGAGTTCTCAGAGGAGTTATCAATGGTTCTTGTCGTGAAATTACCTGTACCGTCATTTTCAAGCCACAAAAAGGTATCATCAGCCCTTGAACTCGCCAGAACATCAAAATCCCCGTCTTGATCCAAATCAATTTTTTTAACATAGTAGGCATTTCCAATATCATCCGATGGATTTAAAATCTCCTCTGGTGTGAAAACTTGACTTCCATTATTGCGAAACAGCACAAACATATTGTCCGGGGTTTCCGAAGCTGCGACTACATCGGTATCACCGTCACCATCAAAATCCTCAACGGTAATCGCGTTTGCAGATCGTGAATAGGTATAGGAATTGTCGATCAGATTAAATTCAAAATTCCCGTTACCATCATTTTTATACCACACATATGCCCCATTATATGTGTTTCCGGGAAATCTGGCTGCATTGGCCGCTCCCAGGACATCCAAATCCCCATCTTTGTCCAGATCGATTATCTGCACCGATCTGGCCCCGTCCGTATATATGACGGAATTATCGATGATATGGGTTTTGAAGACATCATTACCAACATTCTCGTGCCATGCAAAAATATGACTGGATGAACTTGCAAAATCAATGTCACCGTCACCGTCCAAATCACCTCCATCCATACTGGTCATTCCCTCCGCCAAATACGTGGTATTAATGAAATTCTCCGAGAAGTTCAAAGAACTGCCATCATTTTTAAACCAATGGAAGGTTTTATTGGAAGAAGCATAGACATCAATACTTCCATCGCCATCAAAGTCTGCGGCACCAACTCCTCTATTGGCAATACCGGAAACGCCAGAGTTTGCTATTATGGTAGCGGAAGAATTATCAAAACTGTCCCTAAATCTATTTGTCGGGTTTTCATTACCATCGTTTTCAAACCAGTATAGGCCCGATGAAAATGAATTGCTTGCACTGGCCAAAACGTCGATGTCCCCGTCATGGTCCATATCGGAAAATTCAACGGTATTGACATCGGCGGTATATTGATTGTCTGATTCAAGGACGAAAGTGGTAAAGTTTTGGGATCCATCATTTTCAAACCATAATATTCTTTGTGACTCCCCAGATGCCCCTACCAGATCGATATCGCCATCATTGTCGACATCCCCTGCATCTATTGATGACGCACCATCAACCAATAGATAAGTGTCCTCGATAACGTGGGGTGCAAAGTTTTCATTTCCATCATTTTCGAACCACAGATATTTGGGCGATCTAAACAAAGTACCGATTACATCAATGTCCCCATCCCCATCCATATCAACGTAATCGATATGGCTGGCACGGTTGGCGTAGTCTGGATCATTACTTATCACAAAATTTGTGAAAGACCCGTTTCCGTCGTTCTCGTAATAATTAAAACTGTTTTCAATGGCACTTGCCGTAAGGAGGTCAATATCTCCATCCCCATTCAAATCCACAACAGAAACGGCACTATACGCATATGAGGAATTATAGGGCAAGGTCCTTACCAAATGGGCCGTGAAATTAAAACTGCCCGTATTTTCGAACCATACGACTTTTGCTTCCCGATAACCTCCGTCAGTCATGATGCCCGCCACATCCAAATCACCATCTCCATCCAAATCTGCCGAAGCGACATCATAAGCCCCCCTGGAAAACATTTCTGAATCATCTACAATATGTGTTATAAATGCCCCCGAACCATCATTCTCAAACAACAAAAACGTCCCTGAATTACTTACTGCGCCAAGTAAATCCAAATCACCGTCGTTATCAAAGTCAATGGGAAAACTACCTCTTGCAAAATCCGTGTTGAAGTTCTCAATGGTTTTTGGAATAAATTCATTTTGGGCAGTTGCAAGGAGGATTGTAAAACAATTAAAGATGAATAGTAATCGTTTCTTCATAGGATTTGGGATCTATGGTTTGGCCGGTTAATAGCAAATTGATGGCAGTACTCCAACGAACAATTTTAAGCCATTATTATGATTTGGGGCAATTTAAAGGGCTCATTTCGTTCAAATGCAGGATTATTGGATAAGAACAATCAAAGAAATTCCGTAAGGAAAAGATGACAGGTTCAATCGGGGTTCTTAAGTATCCATAATCTTGGAAAACCTAGGTTTCAAATCAGCAATGGAATACTTCTTTTGAAGAAAAACAATGGACTCTTTACTGGACAGGCCGGATGAATGAGACCACTAAAAACGGAAAAAATCAGCCATCCAATATTTGCCTGTAGTGATTTGAAATTCAGATTTTTGTATTATGTTAGAGGTTGCTCAATATTATCCGGCGAGTGTGGTATACTATGTCCGGCGTTTCCACTAGGCTCGAATTCAAAAGACAAATATTTTAAAACTAATAATTACGCTCTAAAAACCTTCTTTTCCTTTCCCTATCAGCACTTTTCAGAGCATACTCAATATTCCGTTTTACCTGATTCTTTATTGGTATTGATTCAAAACCTAGGTCACTTTTTTCTATTATTTCCAAAATATTTCTCCAATCAGTAGCCTCTATATCACCAATAATAACATCTCCAGAATAAGTACCTCCATTACCTCTCCACCATACATTAGAAAAAACATTTACTTCAGGATTTAATTTAATGTGTTGGATAAGTATGTCATTGAAGATTCCTTTCATTGAACTTCTTGCGATATCTACCACAACATTAACTCTTTTGGCATCACCATTATTTTCTCGAGCATAATTTAATAGAAATTTCTCAGCTGTATCTTTATGTTTATCTAATAACCCGTCAAAAAAAGCATTACAATAATGATTCAATATTCCATAGTAATGCTCTGCTTCAACACAAAAATCAAAAACACCAGACAGCACCTCTTCAATCTCATTGATTTGCCAAATGAAACCAAATTGCCTATTCTCTCTTGAAAAGCTTAGTCTCCCTTTAGATGCAACTTCTTTTACATATTCCAAAAGAAAATTAACGTCACTTTTAAGAATTTTGAGAAACCCTTTCCCTTCATAATCAAAATGATGTTGTAAAAAATCTTGCTGTATATAGGCCTTTTTAATCAATTCAATATTGCTCCCCAATTTTTCAAAGTGCTCATCAAAAAAATCTCTCCAAATTTTTAAATCTCCACCACTATCATTTTGTTCAACAACATGGATTAATATAATTTCAAATATGTTTGGTTCGATTTTTTGAAATCTAGCTATTTTTTCAAAGTGAGTGAGGTATGCATTTTTGGTATTATTGAGGGTTTCTAAATACAGGTTTAGATGTTTTCTAGATATAATACCATCATCCAATCCATCGAAAAAGGATAAAGCCCAAAAAGTCTTATTATTAAAGTTTTGTTGTTGTATTAAATCCCACAAGATATCAGCTTTACTCGTACTATTTAACTGATTTCTGAATGGCAAATTAGGAATATAGTTGATTTGATCTTCACTAATTATAGTCCCAAGCATATACTTTCCTATTTCAAAATCATGCTTAAAGTTTTCATCAATTATTAAATCTAAAACTCTAGAATAATTCCAATCATTTTGGACAGTTCTTCTTATTAAACAGTATATCTTATAAAAAGAATTTACTTCATTGAAATCCTCAAAAACGAAAGATTCTCTAATTTCCCTTTCTTTCAATCTTTCATACTCTCTAAAGTCAGCAAATTCGTATAATTCCTTATCTCTGTATCTATCCCAATCAATTTTTAAATATGTTCTATAAATTTCATTTGTAAAACTTGCCTTAAGTTCAGCGAATTTTGGATGAGATATTCCACTTTTTTTCAACCATATAATCTCATTTTGAACATATTTTGCATGTTCGAATGAGTCAGCTCTCAATTTTTCTTCAATTATCGATATGAGGTAATCTAAATCAAAGGTTTTTAAGTCCTTATCAATATCTCTGGGAGAATTCTTGAGACTCTTTAAAGTGTCAAAAGCAAGTTTAGGATAATTTTCAAATTGATCTTTTAGAGTTGTCCAAATTTTAGCCCTAAATGACCGGATTTCTATACTATTCTCAAGAGGGTAGTCATACATGTAAAAGGAATGATTTCTATCACTTTTGAAGTGATGGAACGAATACGCTAAAAATGTCTTGCACAGTTCAAAGAATATACTTGAATAGTAATAGGCATCTGTTAAAAAGCCATCATAAATGATGTCGAATAAAGTTGTCTGCCTGAAATATCTGGTTTGATAATCATTTCTATCAAAAGTTAATGTCCCAACTATTTTATGTATCAATTCAGATAAATGCTCAGGTTTTTTTCTCGTATAGTAAAAAGCTAATTCAATAGCCTCTTTTAAGTTTGTCGTATAGTTGAAAAAGTTTCCGACGAGTTCTATTATTTCATTTTTACTATGTGAAAATTCATTATTTGAATAAGTAACAACATACTTTTCAACGACAGGGTATTCAATTAGTTTAACTGAGTTTAAAACATATTCAAAAGTTTCATCCCTCAAATAAAACCAAAAAGTATTCAGAAATTTTATTGCGTTGGAATTACTGTTCTTTAAATCTTCGATATTCCAAAATGTTTGGAGATGCGGCTTTAGCTTATCCATAACCCTATCGGGTCCAAATGTATTGTTTGCCGGGATCACTGTATCCCTAAATCTATATGGGTTAGAGAAAAAATAATGTTTCAAGAGAACATCAAATGATAATAAATCATCTTTAATAAAACTTCTGTAAAAGAAGTATGTAGCTAAATTTTGTTCCGGAATTTTAATATGTTCATATTGAATCTCAACTATTTCAAGCTTATCCAATTCATCAATTACTTCTATGAAATCGTTATATCCAATTTCAAAATTGCTTAAAATATTAGAGGTTATTTCTTTGTCTTTAAAAGGTAAAGTATGAAAGAATGATATTATACCAAGACATCGCAGATTTAAATTATTTGAGAATTGACCATCATCTTTAATAAACGTTGAAAAGTATTTTTCAAATAGGTCAGAGACATCAGATAAAACGGTAATATTTTGTTTGTCTTTAGCAAGTAGAGCGGACATAATGGCTATTCTCGGGTTTCCCTCTGCTATCCTTAAAATTTCTTTTTGGTAATCTGGGTTTAAAATGCCGTATGGTTCTGCCTCTATTATATCCGTGATTTGTTCATCCGTGAATTTATTAATATCTATTCTTATGGGATTGAATTCTTGACTTAGTCTATCAATTTGATTGAATGCATAATCTCTTACAGTTACAACAATTTTGAAGTGACCATTTCTACGCGACTTAAAAAATCCCAGAATTTGATTAAACGCATCTATTCTGTTTGCATCATCAACAAATAATATATAATTCTTTTCAGTATCAAAATATTGATATAAATCATCTAATAAAGTGTGATTTTTATATGAAATACAGTAGGCTTTAAAAGACTCATTTTCGTTTATAAATTCTTTAATTCCTTCTATGGCTAACTTAGTTTTACCAACACCAGGGGCACCTGTTAAGATTATAAAGTTAGAAAGGGCGAGAAATTTTTTCAACCTATCAACTTCATCTTTTCTATGTAGAAAAGTATTGTTGATTGGGGTTGCAATCCCATTAGCCGCTCTTCCATATTCGTCAATAAATTGTTCTATTGATACTATTTGACCCGTATCTAAAGGAATTTGTAAATATTTATGAGCCAAATCTCGATGCTGAAGACTTATTTCTAGAGCTAATCTATCCAAAGTATAGATGTTTAAAGCTACTCTAGTATTAACCAGCTTGCTTTTCAACGATTCTATTTCAAATGGTTTCAGTTTAAAGTTTAAACATAAAATTATCTCAGAAATTAATGAGACTTCGATGCCGGTGGTATCTGAATCTAAACATTTTTCTACATCCTTTATAAGCTTTGACAATCCGCTAGTTTTGTTCGTCGAATATTCAACGAAAATATATTTACCATTCGGTAATAATAGAAAAGTGTCTGGAGTTCCCTTTATTGTTTTTTGATTGCCTAATTGGCTTCCTGACCTTGAAAAGGCCATATAATTATTATTTTGGAGAATAAGGAAACTATCGCATAATTCTTGAAATACCGCTCCATTAATAGTAGCCAGAGCATTCTCAACGTTTTGTAGTCTACTCATTTTTCTCAATAACATTAAAGAGTTCCTTTCTTAACAAGCTACGAAGTTCATCACTACTCTTATAAATCAGAAATCTTTTTGATTTAATGTCAATCGGTAAATCCTTTGGTTCACTTGATATCAAAATTACAGGTTTATCAAGTGCCTGTGCTATTCCTAATTCATATAAAACATTAGGGTTCCTGCCATTAATATTTGCAATTATCAGATTAGCTTTAACAATGAGTTTCAACATCTCGGGAAAAATATCACTCTTAATATAGTTTTCATCCCCTCGATATGCTTTGAAACCTATGGTAGTACATACTTCTTTAATTACTGAATACTCCTTTTCATATCTCTCATGAAATGGCGTTAGTATAAATATCAGTTTTTGGTCAATCATTAAATCATTTTCTCGAATCCCATTGGACCTTAAAAACTCAGACAAGTTTATTTTTGACCTTTTATAAAGAGGTGATTCATTTACCAAATATTCGTCTCGCAATAATAAATGATTAACGTCTCTCCATCTTTCTTCGTTCATAACGAGCCGATCATTTATACCATACATCTTTGTCTCTAATGAGCTTCTGATACTTTCAATTTCCGCTCTTCTAATTTCTTCATTGTATTTTCCTTTTTTATTTATGCGGTTGAGAACATAAAGAACTAAACCAATTAAAATGCTAACTAGTACTATTAAAATTTCTGATGAATATTCTGAGATCATTAAAGCCTATTTTTTATTAATATCAATATTTTCAGTAGAATTGGCAGACATTTCGTTGTGTACAACCAATGCCACAGAAGTTTTGATTGCAAATCCGGAAATAGCTAAATTCAATACTAATATTAGCAACCAAAATCTGTTTTTCTTTAAATAAAGATTGATAGAAATTCTCCATAGAACAACAACCAAAATGGTCATTGAAATTCCTAAATATGAATAAAATAAGCCTAAAGTTTGATTTTCAAGACTTGCAATGGTATAAGCTACATTAAATGAAAGAGCAAGAAGAATAATATCTACCGGTAGTTCACATGTAGCTTCTATTGTTTGTGGCACATCTAAATTCTTGCCAATAAACAGTTTCAATAAAAAGCCAATAGCCACCAGTATTGCTGGTAAAATAATATTTAAATGCTCCATATACTGAAATAGTTTTCTTTTTTACTATTACAAAATAGCTACTTGATACAATTTTATTAGAAAATTTATTTTTGGGAATTTTAAATATAGAAAATATTAACAAGTAATCAATTACGTAAATCTGTTTGTAAGCTCTCCTCAAAACCGAACTGTTTGAAAATATAGGAACAAAAACCCCAAATCTTACCCCCGACTTTTGCGCATGGATCCTATCGGGTTTTTGTAGCGTTCCGGTAGATAAGCGTAAAGCAAAAATACGATAGGGCGCAACCTACTTTTTGCATTTCAGTACCCCATATCCTCACCAGTCCCCCTAGCCTTATCAATTCCTTTTCCAAGTGCCTTGATGATCTTGACGGCCATTTGTACTTTATTGGTCGGGATACTAGGAGCCTTTACCCCCATTGTTGTAAGTAATTTAAAGGCCATGTCCTTTTCCTTGGTGGGCAGTCCCATCACTTTGGCAAAGAACTTCCCCGGCTCCTTGACATGGGCCTTTCTTCCAACATAGGATTCCACATAGTTCCGTTTGAATCCTGTTGTCCTGTCAAAGGTCTTCTCGGCTGATTGGTAAAAGCTGTCCCGGTCAAACCCTCTTTTTATGGTCTTTCCGTTCAGTTCCACTTCGGATGCCTTATGTTTTGCCATTGGTGAAAGGGTACAGGTGTTCGTTACGTCCCTTCTACTGACAATAATATGGATATGGGTCTGTGGCCCTTCCTTTTGCATTCCTGCGGCCACCAATTGCCCGTTCTGTTTGTGTGGGGCCAATCTTGTTTGCTCTGCAATCTGCTTTTCAAGCTCTTTGACATTCCCGATGGATTCGCCACGCTCCACTTTCCGTATCTCGTTCCTGAGCCTTGCTATTTCGCCTCGGTAGGGTGCATTTTCCTGAACCTGTTTGTCAAAGCCCCGATAGGTGCGTTCATGCTCTATCTTGGCAAAATACTTCAAGTTCTCGGCCTTGACCTCTTGGTTGCGATGGAAACTCTTGGCATAGTCCTCCATTAGTTTCCTAGTGTATTCCCTTATGATGTTTGGATCATTTCCAATTACCTGTAATTCCCTTTTGTTGGGACTGACCACTATGGAATAGAATTTCGGGTCTTTCTGCCTTAACTTGGCCGTATTGGCATCTATTTCATCGATGACCGTTTGAGGGCTTACACTGTCGTTATCTTGGTCAAAGAATTCCTCTCTTTGTTCGGGCGACCTTTCCTCGTTTTCCTTTTCCAGATAGTCCACATAGTTCCCTACACTGGAGTTATAGGTGCTGCCCATTTTCTGTGCTGAGATGGTAAGGTACATAAGCGTTATCTTAATTGATGTTTTAGGCTTTCAAAATCCCCAATGCCCATATTGATCTTTAGATAGGGCTTTCCCATCATTGGCTCCACCTTCTCCACATTGTTGAGGATTTCATTGCAACGCTTTTTATATTCTTTGAATTCTTGCAGCATTCTATCGTGCTCAACTTTTGGAACAGTATTCCTGGGCTGCAAAAAATCCATCCGCTCTTCCTGTATCTGGACGGGTTCCCGCCTCGGTTTCCTCCCATCCTTTACATAAGCCTCATAAAGAATCAGTACCATTTCATAGGTGGGTCGGATACTTGTCTTTTCCATGTTCTTGATAATGGCGATGAGCCTATCGAATTTCTTCATCATCTGACGCTCCAATTTTTTGAGACTGTCAAGGATGATCTTTGTTCCCTCTCCAAAAGGGTCAAGGTTGTTCTCTTTGAAGTATTGTATCATTCCATCCAATACTTCACTATGTGATTTGCCGAACCTTTTGGAATAGCTGCGAAAGCGTATGGCCGTTTCTTTCTTTACTGTGATATTGGAATAACCACCACTTCCTTTCTTAGTTCTGCCATTTGTAGATTGCTTTTCCATAGGTGCGATTTTGTTTTTTAGTGAAATTGCGTCAATTTTTTCGTTAAAAATTTCCAGTGTTTATTGGGCTTCCCAAAGGGTTTACTGTAGATTTCCGAAAAGTCTACTGTAGCCCCTGATTTTGTACAGTATTCCAAAATCTGTTCAATCAACTGGTTTTCAACTTGTTGAAGACCCGAAAACAACCGTGATGGCGCAATTTGCGCATCACCCTCTTGCTATTCCCTACGTCCCGCAAGCGGGACCGAATGAATACAAGCTGATTTGGAAATCAGCTGTACAATAAATATTCTTTGGTTTGTACGGACTTTAGGAAAGTCAAATCAAAAAAGAAAACCCGTACAATTTGTGTTGCAAAACACTTCATGAATATAATCAATATTATTCATTCCTTGGTTATCCAATACTATTAGGAACCGATTTGCTTTTCATGGTATTAAGCCAGCAAACCGAAATTCAGGCCGTTTGACAACCCAAGGGAAGAGCATCAAGCTAGCCTTATTAGCGGTTTCGAACAAGTTGTTGAAACAGGTATTGGCCATTCTGAAATCAGGGACGCCCTATGATGAGAATTATGTAGCGGAATTGACTTAAAAGGACTTGTTTTTTTTAACTCGGTTCTTTGTTGACATTCGTTATTTTTTAGACATTTCGGTGCATTTTTCATCGATTGAAATTGCCTCTGGACTATTTGAGAAATCATCCCCTATAACTTCTTCGAATGGAAATTCCCTATATCCATTAATTAAGCAATTACAATATTTGTCCAAATCGTTGGATTTTTCAAATTCCGTACCTGTAAGTTCTTCTTTATATTTCTTTTTCATTAATTCCACTAGTCTTTCGGTCCATTCCATGTTCTTACTGTAACAATTATCTATTCCCAGACTCAAAAAGAGAGAGTCATTTTGAATCTCGTTAAAGACCTGAATTAACCTTCCACTTTCAAGTTTTTTCTTGAAACGCATTTTTAATTCAGAATTGTCGGTTAATTTTTCCACAAAACATTTGCAAAATTCCTCGCGTCGCTTTTCATCAGATATTAACCTTTCGTTTCCATCAATACATTTATTTAAAGGAACTTTAAGACCATTTATTGTTACAAAGTTCGATGGAACAATTTTTCGACTTAAATGGAAAAATGAGAAACAAAAGAAAATGGCCAATGAAATACCAAAATACTTGATTGATTGAATTCTAGTTAATTTATATTTTACTTTGGCAAGACCAGTACCTATTAGCCAAGTACAAAGCAATAAGACCAATAAAACTCCCAATAAAATTCCTGGTGAAGCCCAAGAGCCAGCTTCCCTACTTGCTTGAATATATTCCTTTCCTGCTCCGGAAAGAAAAAGTAATCCGATTATAATTTTAAATATTCTCATTAATTTGATTAAAGCCAATTGGGTTATATGGATGTAAAATACATTTATATACTCCTAAAATGGAATAAAATCGATGAATTTGATTATTTCTTACTGAAAAGCTTTACTTGTCTCCCATCTTTTCAACCAATATCCACTTATCATCTCCGACTTTTCTTCAAGACCCTTGCATAAATTTGGGTGGTAGTTAGTTTGGGTATAACATTAAGGACTTGTCTCCTTTAACGGTAACAATTCTATTGCCAATTGCAGTACCTCAACTATATTGTAATCGAAGCCGTTTACATGAAGGGGCGGCTCCACGTCCTCCTGTAGACAGGTAACACCCAACAACAGCAGTGACCTTGCTTTGCACAGCATCTCAAAGCTGTTGTCGAATTCAAGCCTGCGCACATAGGGCTCCGCTGTTGTACGATGTGCATTGGGCGTTTCCAAATCCAGTTCTTCCTTATGATTGAAAATGCCATTATCGATATTTCGTTTGAATATGGACAGCTCCCGATGGAACAGGGTCTTGATGTCCTTGGTGAACAATGACAATTTTTGGGACAGCTGCTCCAGTTCATTTTTGGTGATTGTGTAGCTATGGGTATAGCGGGCTGATGAATAGGCATCCTCCAATAGGTCGAGCAATTTGCTGTCAATATCGGATTCCATTTGGAACGTGCCACCGAGCTTGTCCAACATTTTCAATACATAGCCTTGATGGTTCTTGATGCTATGGCATATCTTTATCCTCCCACAGATGAAACGTTCCAATATCCTATAGCCCTGTTCAAAGGTCTGGTGCAGCATAAAGGCACTCTGGGGAAGGTTTCCCAATTCCCTAAAATAATTGGCTCCCTTCCTAAAGGATTTCATTCGGGCCATGTTCCGTTTGAATTCCCTTTTGGCCGTTTCGTAAAGCTTGGTCGGCTCCATGTCAGGAAGGATTATTGGGGAGTTTCCCCCTTCATTTATGTACACAATGCTCTCTTTATTGCAGTTGTTCAAAAAGTACAAGTTGCCCTCTTGGGCTTCTTTCCGTGCATAATTGGTTGTAAAGACACTGTAGCCAACATCGGGGTAAGGTTTCATTATGGCATCGATAACGGGCCGAACCTGCTCGGGAAAGTCTCTTTGGGACGGTCTTGCCAGAATGTCCAGCCGATGTTTAAACACATGCCCATCCCCACCCCTGTTCAGGTGGATGCAATCAATTTCCAGTTCTTGGGTTATTTTGTCGATGATGAGTTGGTCTGTTGTTTTCATAGGTATATTATTTAGTCATGGCAGGGTGGTCAATACAGGTCTATCAAGTCAGCTATCTTTGTTATAGGGACTGACTCCCTGACCCTTTCCCTAAAGGATGACCGCTCCCATATGGTGCCATTTTTGCCATGCAACACCAATTCAAAATCGTCCAGTCTTGACCGTAACATGGTGACCATTCCATCAGGAATGTCCATTTCGTGGATGTCATTTTTTTTGTTGTCCATCCTGAGCAAAAGATATTTGGCATTTACACTGTTCCTTGAAAAGATTGCCCATTCAAAATATCTTACAATCGCAATAGGCTCTTGTCCATTAAGCAATTCTTTGATCCGTTCGGTTTCCATTTTTCTCCGATGATATGGGATAAAGGAAGCAATGGAATATCATGTACCAAAACAGAATGTCATGTATTGCACCATGGGAGGGTTGTATTTTACGGATGCACAGTATTATTAAAAAATCCTATATTTACGTAATGGAAACAGCTACCAAAAACAACCACATAGGAAGGAAGATAGGCCGCATTAGGGAATTAAGGGGTATGAAACAAGAGGCCCTTGCCATGGAGTTGGGCATCAGCCAACAGGCCATTTCAAACATTGAACAATCAGAGACTATCGAGGATACCAAATTGAAGGAAATTGCCAAGGCCTTGGGAGTGACTCCCGAAGCCATTGAAAACTTTTCGGAAGAAGCTGTTTTCAATATCATAAACAACACTTTTAAAGATAACAGTTCAAATAACAATAATTACCTGTGTACCATAAATCCCTTGGAAAAGATCATTGAGCTTTACGAGCGTCTCGTCCAAGCTGAAAAGGATAAAGTCTCTTATTTGGAGCAACAGTTGAAAAAATAAAGAATTCAATTCTAAATCTTGAATTTTATAGTAAAAAGGATCAAATACCATTGCTCCTTCTTAGTTTCATGTAGCTGCACTTTTTTTGATTGCTTTTTCCTTGAACCTGATCAAAAGATTTCCAATATCCTCACTTATCTTGGATTCCACGACTCTGGCATAAATCTGTGTGGTGGACAGTTTGCTATGCCCAAGAAGTTTCGAGACTGTTTCAATGGGTACACCATTTGACAACATGACGGTTGTGGCAAAGGTATGTCTTGCAACATGAAAGGTCAGGTTTTTGTCAATGTCACAGGAATCCGCTATCTCCTTTAAATAGGCGTTGGTCTTTTGGTTGGAACTGATTGGCAACAGGCTTTCTTTATTTTCCATTTCTGGACATTGCATATACTTTTCCAATATTTCCCGTGCCTTTGGGAGCAAGGGTACCTTAACGGGCTTGTCCGTTTTTTCACGCTTGGTACTTATCCAATGGTTGCCGTCAATCCCCTTTACTATATTGTTACTGTTAAGCTCCTTCACATCCACATAGGAAAGGCCTGTATAGCATGAGAACACAAAACAGTCCCTTATCCTCTCCAAACGTTCGTTGCCCATTTCAGCGCATTCCAATTGCTCTAGTTCCGCTTCGTCCAGAAACTGCCTATCATATTTGTTATATTTCAATTGGAACTGGTTGAAAGGGTTCTTGTCCATCCATTCCAATTTGACGGCAAGGTTGAGCATCTTCTTGAACCTTTCCAGATGTTTCATTACCCCATTGTTGCCCAATAAGAGCCTTTTCTTAGAATCTCTGTAATTGCGTAAAAAATGCTCAAAATCCGTGACAAAGGCATAGTTCAACTGTTTTAGGCGGACATCGTTGACCTTTCTTTTCTTGGTTAAAAACCTGTACAGGTACTTTTCCGTTGTATAATAATTCTTCATTGTCCCTTCTTTTAGGACAACTGACATATTCTCATTATGGTACTTGATAAGTTCCCTTAAGGTCTTGCTGTTGTCATCCTCGCCAAGATAACGGCATTTGATGGCATTTGAGGAAACAACCCTGTTCTCTTCCAAAAGTTCTTTATGGCAGTCCAATAGTTCACCATAAACGCTGTCCAGATACGCATTCAATGCTCTGATTCTCTGTGAACCTCCCCTGCCCCGGTTCCGTGAATTGTCCCACTCCTTGGAGGGAATGTTTCTCTTTAGGCTGATCTCGGCCCGTTGGCCGTCCACCGTGATTCGTACATAGATGGATAATTGGTTTGGGACGCTCCTTGATTTTCTGGTGAAGAAAATTACAGTGAAAGTGTGTTTTGATTTCATTTTCCATGACTTTGGTTAAACAATAAATTGTAAAGACGAAAGCCAAATCGTACTCTAAAGTTCTTTCAAGTTAGTACATTCCGGATTAATCGTTGTACACCGAATTGTACACCTTTTATTTGGTTTTAAATGAAATCAAACGAGTGCATATAAAACAAAAAACACTGAAAATCAAATGATTAACAGTGTTTTGTTTTGACCTATTTCTAGGTTCGTCGGGGTGGCAGAACTAAATTACCACTAGACAATATTTTAATAACCAGACACTTACATTGTTTCAATAAAATCAGGTAACCGGATAGGTAACCTTTGCACCGATTTTATTCGTAAATGCAAAGATATATGATTATCTTAAACTAAAAGACAATAAATAGAATCAATTTCTATTTGGCATCCCCTTTGTGCAACAATTCTTAAGTATTTTGAACAGGCCTATGTATTATTAAAAATTTAAAAACCTGGGGGAATAACCTAAAGCAGCGAATAGTGATGCTCCATTTGATTTCGAAAGAAAAGCGAACTCCCTGATAAGCCGAACTTTTGATTTTTATAATTATCGGTTATGCGTTAAGTCCAATTGATGTTAATCCTGATTTCATCCCGATAATTGGATATCTTGACGGCCTAATCTTACTACCGATTGGAATTTATTTCATCGTAAGGTTTATTCCTGAAGATGTAAAGTGTTTGATAAATTAAAAGAACTACCAACAATTGGGTGATCGGGGCCATCATTATTCTATTTTGCCTGTTCATTGTTGTACAGATTTTCGCAATTATTTCAAGATTTGAAATAAATGAATATCCTTTAACAACGTACTCATTATATTTTTGCACAATCTGTGCATTGATTTTCTTTTATCTTTGTAGTGTGAAAATGATCGCTGTCATATTATCTCTATATATATTCGGGCTTAACTTATTAGCCTGTAATGATAGTGATACTTCACAAGTGATTTCTGATTCAGAAGTAACAGTGGTTGCTACGCAGAATTTAGATATCGACCATTCACATGATAAAGTAGCAGATTTATGCCCTCCTTTTTGTAGTTGTCATTGCTGCCATGTGCATACAGTAGATTTCGGTTCTTCAAATTTCAAGGCTTTGATTATTGAAATTCCATCAAAAGCCTTTGTCCATTTTGACAGCTCAGTGGAAGAACCTATTCTTTCCTTTTTAGATCCCCCAAAAGTTTAATTCAGTTTTTTAAAGGATAATTATATCCTTTTTTGACCAAATCCTGGTTCTCATACTAGATCCTTGGTCCTATTGATAGGTTTTGTTAGGCACAAAATTATTATCAAGAATTTTAACTGAATTAAATTTTTATTTATATGATTAATAAGATAATCGCATTTTCCATTAATAATAAATTTATTATTGGACTACTTACCTTAGCGCTGATAGGGACGGGTATTTGGTCCATGTCTACCGTCAACCTGGGATCGGTACCGGATATTACTAACAACCAGGTTCAGGTGATCACCCAATCACCTAATCTTGCAACAGAAGATATTGAACAATTTGTAACCTATCCTGTAGAACTCTCAATGGGGAACCTGCCCGGGGTTACGGAAATACGATCTGTTTCCCGATTTGGCCTTTCCGTGGTTACAATTGTTTTTGAGGACGATATGGGCATTTACAAACCCCGTCAACTGGTTCAGGAAAAACTAAACGAAGTCAGGGACCAAATACCTGAAAAATTTGGAAGTCCCGCTATGGGACCCATTACTACAGGTTTGGGTGAGATTTATCAATATACGATAAAGCCCCAAAAAGAGTATGACACCGTTTATTCCCCTACGGAATTGCGTACCATCCAGGATTGGATCGTAAAGCGTCAAATGACCCTCGTCGAAGGTGTAGTAGAGGTAAATTCATTTGGGGGCTCTATAAAACAATATGAAATTGCCATTAATCCCGAAAAACTGAATGCGTTAAACGTTTCTATTTCCCAAGTCTTCGATGCCCTGCAAAAAAATAATGTTAATACAGGCGGTGCATATATAGAAAAAAATAATATGGCCAATTTTATCCGTGGTGAGGGTTTAATCAGGTCACTAGATGATATAAAATCTATTGTTATCAAGAATGAAAATGGAGTGCCTGTAACAATTGGAGATGCAGCTGAAGAGGTCCAGTTTGGTAGCCAGGTACGCTATGGTGCTTTTACCCAGGATGGCCGTGAAGCTGTTGGCGGTATGGTGCTCATGTTGAAAGGTGCAAATCCTAATAAAGTAATTGCAAATGTTCAGGATCGTATGGAGACGGTAGAACAATCTTTGCCTGAAGGTTTATCAATAGAACCCTTCCTTGACAGAAGTGTTTTAATTGAAAGAACTACGAGTACCGTGACCCAGAATCTTCTGGAAGGTGCTTTAATCGTGATTTTTGCCTTAGTAATATTATTAGGTAGTCTGAGAGGCGGTCTTATAACTGCTACTACCATTCCATTATCACTTCTTTTTGCTTTTATATTGATGAAGCAATTCAATGTCTGGGCCAATCTAATGAGTTTGGGAGCTATTGACTTTGGAATTATTATAGACGGTGCTGTGATCATCATTGAGGGTACGGTATATGAAATACAAAAACGGATGCGTTCCGGCAAAATAAAATTTAATAAGGCTAAAATGGATGAAGTAGCCTATGATGCCGGAAGTACGATGATGGGTTCCGCCTTTTTTGGACAAATTATCATTCTTATCGTATTTGCGCCCATTCTTTTTCTAACGGGGGTAGAAGGGAAAATGTTTCGGCCAATGGCATTTACTTTTGGTTTTGCCATGATAGGTGCTATTTTCTTATGCCTTACCTATGTCCCTATGATGTCTGCTTTATTTATGAAACCAATTCAGAATAAAAAGAACTGGTTTGGAAAGTTTGAACGCTGGCTGGAAAAAGTTAGTGATAAAATTATTGGAGGGATTCAAAAAGGATACATGCCTTTATTAAAAGGAGCTTTAAGATTGAAGTTCATAGTATTGGGGTCTGCGGTTGTCTTACTTATAGTAGCCGGTTTTATCTTTTCCAGAATGGGAGGGGAATTTGTCCCTCAACTTGATGAAGGGGATATCGCCATGCAGGCTTTAATAAGACCTGGAAGTGGTTTGAGTGAAGCAATTGATGTTTCCACAAAAATAGAAGATATCCTTCTTGAGAATTTCCCGGAAGTAGAAACCGCCGTAGCGAGGATTGGGGTTGCCGATATCCCTACTGATCCAATGCCTATGGATATTGCCGATATGTTTATTGTATTAGAGAAGGATATGGATAATTGGACTTCGGCAAGTTCTAAAGAGGAATTGATAGAAAAGATCAAAGAGAAACTTAATGAAGAACTTACGGGAGTCAACCTGGTTTTTAGCCAGCCTGTAGAGCTTCGTTTTAATGAACTGCTTACCGGGGTCAGGGAAGATGTTGCGGTAAAATTATATGGTGAAGATTTAGACCTTCTTGCTGAAAAAGCTGATAAAATGGCTGAAATAATACAGACTATACCGGGCGTAGGAGATGTGAACCCTGAACGAACATCTGGTCTTCCACAAATGACGGTGCGGTTTAATCGTAAAAAAATTGCGCAATATGGATTGGACATTGAAAAGATTAACGATTATATAAGTGCAGCTTTTGCTGGAGGAACGGCCGGAGTGATCTTTGAAGGGGAAAAGCGGTTTGATATGGTAATACGTTTTGATGAGGCGCACCGCCAAAGCATTGATGATTTACGTACCCTCTATATAGATCTGCCGGATGGCACTCAGGTTCCGATTAAGGAAGTAGCTGATATTAGTTATGTACCGGGCCCTATGCAAATTTCCAGGGATAACACCTTTAGAAGAACCTATGTGGGAGTTAATGCCCGCGGGAGGGATGTGGAATCTGTGGTAAATGACATCCAGCAAAAATTGGATGAAGAGTTAGATTTACCTCCAGGATATTACATTACTTATGGTGGGGAGTTTGAAAACCTTCAAAGAGCAAAAGGGCGTTTACAAATAGTAGTGCCCATCGCTCTATTTCTGATATTCGTGCTTCTGTACTTTGCACTCCAATCTTTTTCCCAATCAATTATGATCTATATAGCCATTCCACTGGCGGCTATTGGAGGAATATTTGCTCTTTGGTTAAGAGATATGCCGTTTAGTATTTCAGCTGGTGTAGGCTTCATTGTATTGTTTGGGGTTGCCGTTTTAAACGGGCTGGTGCTTATTAACAGGTTTAATTCCTTAAAAGAAGAAGGGGTAACCAGTATAAAAGATAGAATTTTTACAGGAACCAAAGAACGAATACGTCCCATTATGTTAACAGCAACAACAGATATTTTTGGATTTCTGCCGATGGCTTTTTCATCGTCAGCAGGAGCTGAAGTACAACGACCCCTTGCTACGGTTGTTATTGGTGGCATGCTTACAGCTACCTTACTTACGCTGGTTGTTCTTCCTGTCCTTTATACATTTGTAGAGAAGAGACGAGAGAAAAAGGAACAGAACAAGCTTGGTTCTTCCAATTCACGATCTTTAGCCACAATTTTGATAATTGGCTTGATGTTAGGCGGAACCTTTTCCGTAAATGCACAATCTGATGAAATGTCATCGGAAAATCCAATACAGGATTCTTTACAAACTATTAGTTTGGAAGAGGCTAAAGAAATGGCAATCCAAAACTTTCCACAATTAAAAGCTGCCCAACTTGAAATTGAAAGTGAGGAAGTATTGCGTAAAACCGCCTATGATTTTGGGAATACCCAAATCTTTACAGGAAAAGAAGAGGTAGGAAATGGCTCTGATGGGATCTATACCCAAATTGGTGTTCAACAACAAGGCATAGATGTTTTTGGAATAGCTCCCCGTTTGAAATTACAGAAAGAAAGGGTGGCCCTTGCTGAAAATGCTTTAGAACTAAATACCTTAGAAGTGGAACGTGAAGTAAGCAGGGCCTGGGCTTCAGTTTATACAAGTAAAAAGAGGTATCGGGTATATAAGAAAATGGATTCAATTTTTGAAGACATTGAAAGAGCAGCACGAATCAGGTATGAAACAGAAGCTACCTCTAAACTGGAGTATCTTGCTACTTCAAATCAGGGGAATGAGGTGAAAATACAGTTAGAACAAGCTTATAGAGATTACCTGAAATCATTACAGCGTCTAAATTTATGGTTTGTTAGTGATACGATCTATGATGTACCAGATTTGCCTGTTGAAACTTTAGACGAACCTTTAAACTTTCTGGTAGAGTCGCTTGAAAATCATCCGTTGCTGCAGGTTTCGGAACAAAGGATAGATGTTGCCAAAGCGGTTACCAGAGAACGAAAATCTGAATTTTTGCCCAAATTTCAGGGTCAGTACGGTAGGCAGGAAATAGCCGGGCAATCGGGTTTCTTCCAATATCAAATAGGAATTCAAATTCCGCTGTTTTTTGGGCCGGAATTAGGCCGTACACAGGAAGCACAAGTAAATAGACAGATTGCAGAGCAAAACTTTTATCAGGATAAAATCGAACTGGAAACCGCCTATAAAAATATGCGTGAAGACTACATCAAATGGAGAAACTCATGGAATTATTATAGGGATGAAGCACTTCCGCTGGCCAAAGAGCAACAAGGTGGATCAGTGCTGGCCTTTAAGGAAGGCGCTATCGATTATGTGACATTTCTCCAAAATATAAGAGATGCCATTAGAATCGAGGTAAATGCCTGGAGTGCTTTTAACGATTATCTCGACAGCCGCTACCAACTGGAATATTACCTTAAGAATTCAAATTAAAAATTAAAATAAGAAAATCGATATGAATACAAGATCAATAAATATTCTAATGCTTGCCTTAACGCTCAGCATATTCTTTGGATGTAAAGAAAATCCTGCGGCAGGGGAAGATGCTTCCAGTGAAACTGCAACTACTAATACCGAAGAAGGTGAAAATCACGGTGAGGAAGGAGATGAAGAACACGGTGAAGAAGAAGGTGGGATGCGTTCGGTACATCTTTCAGAAATGAAATTCAATAGTCTGGGGATTAAAGTAGATACCTTGCCTAAAAAAGCTTTGTCGGGTATTGTGGAAGCCAATGGCCAGTTAGAAGTGCCGCCACAATATGAAGCTACCGTTACGGCAATTTTAGGCGGTAATATAACTTCTATAAAGGTTATTGAGGGGGATAAGGTAAATAAAGGTCAGGTGTTGGCTTATCTTTCTCACCCAAATTTAACCAGAATGCAGTCTGATTATATTAATGCATATAGTAGGATGCAATTTTTGGAAAAGGAATTTGAAAGACAGAAACGTTTATATGAAGCAGAGGTAGGATCTGGAAAATCTTTTCAACAAACCCAATCAGATTACCAGTCTGTACAAGGTGAAGTGCGGGGGTACGAATCGCAATTGCGCCAGTTAAACCTAAATGCTTCCCAGGTTAGAGACGGTGAATTATATGAATATATTCCGGTAGTAAGCCCAATTGGAGGTTATATTGAAAAAGTACTGGTACAGGTAGGACAATATGTAGACCCTCAGACCAGTATGTTTATGGTAGTTGATAATGAACATGTTCATGCCGATCTAATGGTTTTTGAAAAAGATATTTATAAGGTGAAAGAAGGCCAAAAGATTGCGTTTACACTGGAATCGGTTCCAGGCAGTAATTTAACCGGGGAAATTTATTCAGTGGGGAAACAATTTGAACAAAACCCCAAAGCGGTACATGTGCATGCAGAAATCGATAATAAAGAAGATTTTCTAATTCCGGGGATGTATATAAACGGAAAAATCAGGACCGGTGAAGAAGCTGTTCCTGCCTTACCGGAAGAAGCAATAATTGAAGAAGAAGGAAATCCCTACATCTTTACGGCCCAAAAACACCAGGAAGATGGTGAAACCGAATGGGAATTGAAACCAGTGCAGGTTAGAACGGGAATAAATGAAGATGGTTGGGTTGAAATTAAACTGCTGGAGCCTCTGCCTGAAGGTACGTTGGTTGCCTATAATAATGCCTATTATCTGGTTTCTGAAATGCAGAAAAGCCAGACTTCCCATGGTCATTAAATTAAAAAAATTAGATGGATGGACTCTCTGTTAAATGTTTGTCTTAATTAAAATTCCAGAGGGTTCATCCTTAATACTAAAATTAATATTACAGCAATGAAAGAAATAAAAGCATTTATAAAACCGAAACGAGTTCAAAATGTAATTGAAGCTCTTAGTGAAAGCGGATTTAAAAGTATGACCCTTTCCCAGGGAGAAGGAACGGGGGCTTTTAAAGCAAAAGGCGCATCACCTTCTTTAGATTTCCGTGTAACAGACAGTCCGGTTGTAAAGTTAGAACTGGTATGTCAAAACGAAGAAGCACAATCAGCAATAGATATTATCCTTGAGAATGCAAAAACAACTGAACCCGGTGACGGAATAATTTATCTTTCCGATATTGAAGATGCCTTCCAGATAAAAACCGGGGAATCCATAAAGCGTTACGACCCCTAAATACTTTTATAGCAAATGGAAAAAATAGTAAAAAAGTTGGAAAGCAAAGGCATCCGCCCTACGGCAATGCGCTTGATGACCTATAGACGGCTGGCACAACTGAATGTGGCCGTTAGCTTAGGCGACCTTGGAAAGGATTTCGAAAGCTCGGAAAGGAGTACGCTTTTCCGTACTATGAAGACATTTGAAGAAAAAGGAATCGTGCATCAAATTGAGGATGGCACCGGCATCATTAAATATGCCCTGTGCGAAGACAATTGTGAATGTGAGGTGGGAAACGACCTTCACTTACATTTTCATTGCAATAGTTGCGGGGAAACCGTGTGCCTTACAGAGCACAAAATCCCTCAGATAAACCTGCCCGACGGCTATGTGGCAGAGGATATCAATCTGGTGGCCAAGGGAGTCTGTGAGAAATGTAGCAATGACTTGGATTAAGTTTTTTGATTTAAAAAATTGGAACAATGATGAAAATTTATAAAAAAGAAAACAAGGTATATATGGTAGCTCAAAATAGATTGGATGCTACCGATTATGACAATTTGATATCTCAATTAAAAAACCATATACAGGCAAACCATAAAGTATACTGGTATATTGAAATGGAAAATTTTGAGGGGTGGACTGCAAGTGCGTATTGGAAAGGCATTGAACTGAAACTTCCGAATGAAGAACGCGTTAAAAAGGTTGCATTGGTGGGAATTACAAAATGGCAGGAACAGTTTACCGAAGTTTTGATACCCTTTACAAAGGCACATATTAAATTCTTTAGCCCTGAAGAAAAACATTTGGCCAAGGAATGGATGGAGAAAGGAAATCATTAAAAAAGTTAAGTAAATTTAAACAGAAAGATTATGATGGACAACTGGAATTTTGGGGGAATGCACTGGATATGGTGGGGACTTTGGATAATTCTTATCTTTTGGATATTTTTAATTCCTTACCCCACCCCGGGACAAAAACGGAAAAAAGACGGAGCAATGGAAATTCTAAGGGAGCGTTTTGCACGGGGCGAAATAAGCGAGGAAGAATATAAACACCGGGTAAATATACTTCAAAATAAAAATGAACCAAAGGACCAGAAAAAAATTAGGCAGGAAAAATAATGGGAAAAGGACAACTAACTATATTTTTTTTAATGCTGGCTCCTATCCTGCATACCCAAACTATATACAGTACACGGGAGGGGCATATCCTTATAAAAGCTAATATAGATGGCAATGCATTTAAGGCGGAAAGCCATCAACTTTCCATGTTTTTTGATTACACAAGTAAAGAAATTACGGGTTCCATAGATTTGAGAACTATAGACACAAATAATCCACAGCTAGCCACCTATCTTAAAAGTACTCAAGCACCTATATGGATAAGATTTTCCGGGAAGGTCCCGGTTGAGGATTTCCTTTTGCGCCCACATGAACCAATTGATTTTAATTGGTTGGTAACGATCAGGCTTCCTAATAAAGAAGTGCAAAACTACTTTAAAGCGACATTGACCCACATCCCCCAAGGTCCTACATTTTCCTGTCTTTTAAGTGCCGGTGGATTTATAGAGAAAACTATAAGCCCAAGCTTAAATCAAGTGGTTCCTGGACTTGAAGGATCCATAGAAATAAAATTTGCCCAGCTTATTTTAAAGAAAGAGTGAATGCCATTTAATTCAAAATAACATAGAAAGATGAAAAAGTATAAATAGAATCCCATCCTCTTCCAGTAGTGCCTTATTAAAATAGCGCTGGGGAGATGTAATAAGTGTAAATAAAATATCCTCCTGCCGTACAAAATTTGTACCGCAATTAGGGACATAGATGTGATATATAAATATTTCCGTCTTATCATTTTTCGCTTATTACTAATAATGGAAAATTTTGAGGGGTGGACCGCAAGTGCGTATTGGAAGAGCATTGAACTGAAACTTCCGAACGAAGAACGCGTTAAAAAGGTTGCATTGGTGGGAAATACAAAATGGAAGGAACAGTTTACGGAAGTTTTGATTCCCTTTACAAGGGCACATATTAAATTCTTTAGCCCTGAAGAAAAAGATTTGGCCAAGGAATGGATGGAGAAAGGAAATCATTAAAAAAGTTAAATAAATTTAAACAGAAAGATTATGATGGACGACTGATATTTTGGGGGAATGCACTGGATATGGTGGGGGCTTTGGATAATCCTTATCTTTTGGATATTCTTAATTCCTTATCCCACCCCGGGACAAAACAGACGGAAGGATAAGGCTATGGAAGCCCTGAGAGATCGATACGCCCGGGACGAGATAAGCGATGAGGAATTTGAACAAAAGAAGAAAGTCCTTCAGGATAAGAAGAAGTAGTTATAAGGCCACAGGTATCGAAGGCGATGGCACCTATGGCATATAAAAGAAGGTAAAAATGAAAAAACGGAAAGTATTTGTTTTTATATTCATTGGATTAGCCCTTGGCTTATTTATAATACAGCCCCTGGCTATTTCACTCCACATGTATGACATGCAGGGAGATAATGGCGAATGGTGGAAATACCTGCTTGCTTCATATCAGCAGGAATTTAGAGTATGGGATTTGGATCAAGCCATAATCAAATTGCTATTTGGACTGCTGGGCATTGCCTTGTCGCTTATGTTTATGGTCAGGCAAAGAATATTTCAATTGACCGGAAGAAGAGATAAGCTGGAGGAGATCAGAGAGCTGATTGCGGCAGGAGAAAACCAGCAAGTAGAATTTAAATCTACCTTGAGATGGGATTTGAGGCAGTTTAAACCGAATAAGGCTTTGGAAGACGTAATAGCAAAAACAATTGCCGGGTTTATGAACACCCAAGGAGGGCATTTAATTATCGGAATTGATGATGAAGGTAGTATTCTGGGGCTGGAACAGGATTATGGTACTTTAAAAAAACCTGGCAAGGACGGGTTTGAGCAATATATAATGCAATTGGTGTCCCTCAAGTTGGGTACCCATTTTTGCACTTTGGTTAAAGTGTCTTTTCACCAATTTGAAGAAAAGGATATCTGTTATGTAAGGGTTCATAAATCACAAAAACCTGTGTATTTGAATTTGAGTGACCGTTCGCATTTCTTTATCAGAACCGGGAATGGTACCCGTGAGTTGGATATGCCTGAGGCTCTGGAGTATTTGGAGATACACTTAAATTAATATAGACCCTATAAAATTGAAAAAATGATACAGGTATTGGACATAGAAAAAGAAAACTTGATTGCCGCTAAAGTCAATGGTAAAATCACAAAGAAGGATATAGAAAAAATCCATCCGCTCATCCACAACATCATCGGTAAATATCATAAGGTGTAAAATGGCATTTGTAGGCGAAAAAAATAGCAGGAATGGGTCGCTAAAGCTACTGATTTCTTTACTGGTTCAGAAGTCAAATATTTTGACCTTCAGGATAAAGAACAAGCAAAAAACTGGATATAAATAACTAAGGATATGAAAAAACTAAAAATCAAAATTCCCGTAATCCTTCCACAGGTGCCAAATGAAAAAGACACTTGTGTGCAAAGGCTCATTGAAGAATTAGAAGCCAAAGAAGGTCTTGATAAAGTGCATATAAAAGACGATCAGGAAGATACGGTGCCACAATTGTGCTTTCATTACGATCCGGATATAATTTCTATTGACAGCATTCAATCATTGGCAGAAAGAACCGGGGCTGAAATTACCGCGAAATATGGACATTTGCTTATAGAGGTTGAGGGGATTAGGCATACCCGGCATGCAAGGACTTTAGAAAAGAGTCTGCTGAATATCAAAGGCGTTTTGGAAGCTTCCGCCAATGCCGGAGGAATGATCCGTTTAGAATATGATAAACGGGAAACAAGTTTTGATGAGATAACTGCAAAGCTCGAAAAAGAAAACCTACAAGTCAAGAAAAGTGCCTCTGGCCATGAGAACGGCTTTAAATCTTCGGAAAAAACCTCTGATAAATTAAATAAAAAAAATAAGATGGGCCAGCGACACCAGCATGAAGATGAGGGTGGACAGAATCCTAAAGAAGCGGATAGCCACGGCGCCGGCGAAGAACATTCCCACGCACACGGAGGTATTTTTGGGAAAAATACAGAGCTTATTTTTGCCATTATTTGTGGGGTTTTGTTGGGGATAGGTTTTGGACTATCCTTTGTAGAATCAGTTCCGCAATGGGTTAGTCTTTCCCTTTATATTGGAGCCTATTTCTTTGGAGGATTTTATACTGCTAAAGAAGCTGTGGAAACCGTAGCCAAAGGCGGGTTTGAAATTGATTTTCTCATGTTGGTCGCAGCGATTGGAGCGGCTATTTTAGGGGAATGGGCTGAAGGTGCCTTGTTATTATTTCTTTTTAGCCTGGGACATGCCCTGGAGCATTATGCAATGAACAAAGCACGAAAATCTATAGCCGCATTGGCAGAACTGGCGCCAAAAACAGCCTTGCTCAAAAAAGATGGTAAGACGGAAGAAGTTGGTATCGAAAAACTCAATATTGGTGATATCATTGTGGTGAAACCAAATAGTAAAATATCTGCAGATGGCGTAGTGGTAGATGGGCAGAGTAGCGTTAACCAGGCTCCAATAACCGGGGAGAGTGTACCGGTAGATAAAGTTCCCGTGAAAGATATCGAAAAGGATTACTCAGAGGTAGATGATATCAAGGATGAAAACCGCGTTTTTGCTGGAACGATCAATGGGAATAATACTTTGGAAATTAAAGTGATCAAAGCAGCCAAAGATTCAACGCTTTCCCGATTGGTGAAACTGGTTAACGAAGCTCAGACTCAAAAATCGCCTACCCAGTTGCTCACCGATAAATTCGAAAAATATTTTGTGCCATCCGTTCTTATTTTGGTCGGGATTCTTTTGTTCGCTTTTTTAGTTATTGACGAACCCTTTAGCGCCAGCTTTTACAGGGCGATGGCCGTATTGGTAGCTGCAAGTCCCTGTGCGTTGGCAATCTCGACCCCAAGTGCTGTATTGAGTGGAGTGGCCAGGGCCGCCCGTGGCGGGGTATTAATTAAAGGAGGGCGCCCTCTGGAGGACCTGGGGGTTATTACCGCCCTCGCCTTCGATAAAACCGGAACTCTAACGGAAGGAAAGCCAAAACTTACCCAAGTGGTGCCACTTGGAAATATATCTGAAAACGAACTTCTCAAAATAGCAGTAGCCGTGGAAGGTCTTAGTGATCACCCCCTGGCCAAAGCTGTAGTTCGTGATGGAAAAGAGCGTCTGGAAGGCGAGGAAATCCCAAATGCCTCTAATTTGGAGGCAGTTCTGGGTAAAGGGATTAAAGCATCATTTGGCAATGATAAAATCTATATAGGTAACCTCGACCTGTACGAAGGGCTTGATGAGAGTACACCTTCCGAAAAAATAGCTACGAAAGTGCGTGGTCTTGAAGGTGGTGGAAATACAACAATGCTTATACGAAAAAATGAAGAATATATAGGCATCATTGCATTAATGGATACCCCTCGGGAGGCAGCAAAAAAGACCCTTTCTGAATTGAAGGAAATAGGAATTAAACGAATGATCATGCTTACTGGTGATAACCAGAAGGTAGCAGACGCAGTAGCAGAAGAAATAGGATTGACCGATGCCTGGGGGAGCCTGTTGCCGGAAGAAAAAGTGGATGCTATAAAGGAATTAAAAGAAAAGGAATCCAAGGTGGCGATGGTGGGCGATGGCGTTAATGATGCCCCTGCCATGGCAAACAGCACTGTAGGAATAGCTATGGGTGCTGCGGGAAGTGATGTGGCCCTGGAAACGGCGGATATTGCGCTAATGGCCGATAAGTTGGAAACCCTGCCCTTTGCCATAGGCTTAAGCAGGAAGGCAAAGGCGATTATCAGGCAAAACCTTTGGGTTAGCCTTGGTATTGTGGCCCTGCTTATACCTTCAACCATATTCGGCTTGGCAAATATTGGAGTGGCGGTAGTAATCCATGAAGGTTCGACGCTTCTGGTGGTTTTTAATGCGTTAAGGCTTTTGGCTTATAAAAAGTAGATATAAAAAAGTTATCACAGTTTTATTGACTATGAGTAAATGAATTAACAGCTTTTATATAATTAAGAAACTGGTCATTATGAAAAATAGGATTATATCATTCTTAAAGGCCTTAGTATCCATAAATATTCAGACCGTGTGGGGGAGTAGGAATTATATAAGATTTTTGATCTTAAACTATTTAAGAATATAGCAATTAATTTATAAAACCAAAAAGATGAAAAAAAAACAAAAAAACGCCAATAACTACGGTAAATTTTTCGCAATGATTGCTACCGCAATGGTGGCAATGTTCTTTTTAATGTACACCAACTCTTACCAGATCATTGATCACTTCTGGTTTAGTGAAACAAGGTTTTTTATGACGCTGATCATGGTCGGTTCTATGATCATTATAATGCTACTGTTTATGCTATATATGTATAAAAAACGAGGAGCAAACATAGCGATCATCGGGTTGGGTATTATATTGATTGTCGGTGGTATAGGATTGGTGAGAAGTCAGGTTACTGTCACCGGTGTTGATTACATGGAAGGTATGATCCCTCACCATTCAATTGCTATTTTAACGAGTGAGCGTGCTCAGATTAAGGATGTACGGGTAAGGAAACTCGCTGATGAAATTATTGAGGCGCAACGTAAGGAAATTATGGAAATGCAATGGCTGATCAACGATATCAGAGAAAATGGTGTAGTAGAGACAGAAAAGGAAAGGACAAACAGACCCTTGCCCAAATTTGAAGGTAAGATAGAAGAAGAAACACGAAACCTGACTGAATAACAAGATCCCCCTAGGCTTGAAAATTTATAATCGATTGTATTTAATATTTTATGGAGTAACTAACCGTTATATAGTGTCTGTCCACTAAGTATAGGACAGTTCCATAATGCGTGTCCTAAGCAACCGTTATACTCACAATGTTGGAAGACGGTTCGTATACTTAAGATAAAATTGCAATGACAAAGACGGAAAGAACATTATTGTCCAAAGGGATACGTCCCACTGAAATGAGGTTGAAAATTTACAAATACCTCAAAAGGAAAACTTATGCAGTAAGTTTAAATGAAATGCAAAAAGTCTTCATCAATAAAAATATCAAAACAGCCAATAAGACCACTTTCTACAGGGCGATAAAGCTCTTTGAGAAAAAAAGCATGGTGCACCAAATTGACGATGGAACTGCTTTTGCAAAATATGCGATTTCCGATGAAAACGCCAAAGGTAAACACAGTACAGATTTACATATGCACTTTCATTGTACCGATTGTAAGAAAACAATCTGTTTACCAAATAAAATATCGGAAGAGAGTTTGCCAGACCAGTATGAGGTGAACGATGTGAACCTGGTATTAAAAGGGATATGTAAAAATTGTAGTAAAAAATAATAGGTGGGAGCGCCTTAAGCCTGAATCCCAGCCCCCAATGGTCAAGCTTAAGGTTTTTTCCACCGTAACTAACTTAAAAAAAATATGAATATGGAAAAATTTGATGTAACTATAATAGGATCTGGCCCGGGCGGGTATGTAAGTGCGATCCGTTGCGCCCAATTAGGATTAAAAATAGCCATTGTAGAAAGATACAGCACCCTGGGCGGCACCTGTCTAAACGTGGGCTGTATCCCGTCAAAAGCCTGGTTGGAAGCCTCTGAGCATTATTACAAACTCAAGCATCAATTCGAAAAATTTGGGATTGATGTTAAAGAAGCCAATGTCGATATCCTGAAAATGAGCCAAAGGGTTCAGGATGTGGTACAGGAAATCATCAATGGCGTTGATTATCTGATGAAAAAGAACAAGGTTACCGTTTATGAAGGTCATGGCACCATCAAGGACAAAAACACGATTGAAATTAAGGGAGAAGATAAAACGGAAACCATAGCAACCGATAAAATCATCATTGCCACAGGGTCCAAACCCGCTTCATTGCCCAATATTAAAATAGACAAAAAGCGTATCATCTCTTCTACCGAAGCCCTTGCCCTACAGGAAATCCCCAAGCATTTAATGGTCGTTGGCGGTGGTGTTATCGGTGTTGAAATTGGTTCCGTATTCGCCCGCCTGGGTTCAAAGGTTTCTATAGTAGAATATTTTGATAGCCTTATCGCCACTATGGACGGCGCACTGGGACATCAATTGCACCGTTCCCTAAGAAAACAGGGAATTGATTTTTATTTGGAACATAAGGTAACCAATGCAACGGCAACTGATGGCAAAGTAGAATTGAAAGCGGAAAACCTTTCCGATAAAGAAGAAATGAGCTTAGAAAGCGATTACTGTCTTATGGCCATTGGCCGAAAGCCATATACCGCCAGTTTAGGGCTTGAAAATATAGGAGTGGAAACCAATGAGAAAGGACAGATAACGGTAGATAAAAACCTTGAAACCAACGTCAAGGGTGTGTATGCCATTGGGGATGTAATCCGGGGGGCAATGCTTGCCCATAAAGCCAGTGAAGAAGGCGTTTTTGTAGCCGAACGGATTGTTGGCCAAAAGCCCCATATCAATTATTCGCTTATCCCAAATATCGTGTACACCCAGCCTGAGGTCGCCGGTGTAGGCTTGACGGAAGAAGAACTGAAAAAGGCCAATAAAAGTATAAAAACAGGCTCTTTCCCTTTTAAGGCAAACGCACGGGCAAAGATAAGTATGGACACTGACGGTTTTATCAAGGTAATCGCAGATAAACAGACCGATGAGATATTGGGGGTTCATATGATAGGCCCACGCATAGCAGACAGTTATACCGAAGCGGTGGTAGCGATGGAATTTAGGGCAGCTGCCGAGGATATTGCAAGAATGTCACACGGTCACCCCACATTTTCCGAGACCTTTAAGGAGGCCTGTCTGGCAGCTACCGAAGACAGGGCGTTGCATATTTAAAGTTGACCTAACAGTAAGTTCTTAAAAATTAAGACGCTACTAAGCTTTTTGAAATATTAAGGTTTAAGTAATTAACTCAAAAAACAGATAAGATAAAATGGGGCAATCAGTTCGAAATCAATCCACTATTGGGTATATCAGGGAAACGGCAACAAAGTTCCTCGACAGGGAAACAGCTGGGGGGATTTTTTTAATAATTGCTACTATAGTTGCCCTTCTTTTAGCTAATTCACAGTGGGCAGGTGCCTATCATCATTTTCTTGGCGATGAATTGCTTTTTGAATTTTCCGAGCATCTTAGTTTTGGGCTAACAATTGAAGAATGGATCAATGATGGCCTAATGGCAATTTTCTTTTTGGTTGCCGGCCTTGAATTGAAGAGGGAGGTTATGGTGGGGGAATTATCTTCAATTAAAAAAGCCTCAGCCCCCTCCCTTGTTGGCAGCTTTAGGTGGTATGGCAGTTCCGGCCCTCATTTTTATTAGCCTAAATTTAGGCACTGAAAATATAAAGGGTTGGGGCATCCCTATGGCTACCGATATCGCATATTCACTAGGGATTATTGGCCTACTGGGAAAAAATGTCCCCAGGCAGTTAAAAACATTTTTAATAGCCCTCGCTATTGCTGACGATATAGGTGCCATATTGGTGATAGCATTGTTTTATAGCAACGAGTTGAGCTGGATATACCTTGGATCGGGCATGGGGGCATTTGGGTTATTATTATTAATGAATTGGACTGGGATCAAAAATTTGATTTGGTATATTATTATTGGGATCATCTTATGGTATTGCTTCCTTAATTCGGGGATCCATCCAACTATTGCGGGAGTACTTTTTGCCATTACCATTCCAATAGTGCCCAAATTAGACAGTAAAATATTAAAAGAAAGGACTGCCACAAACGTTACTAATCTTGAGAAAACAGAGCTGGAAAAATTAAATCCTCTTCAGGATAAAAAACAACAAATAATTTTAAAAGCCATTAAAACAGATACTGAGAATTCAAGGCCTCCTTTGCTCAAACTGGAAAATTCCCTTGTTGATTTCAATGCTTTCTTTATCATTCCAATTTTTGCAGTCGCGAATGCGGGAGTAAAGCTCGATGTAAATTTAATTGAGGTTGTTTCCGGTTCTTTAGGGCTGGGGATCCTTTTGGGATTAGCAATTGGCAAAGTAACAGGGATTGGTATTTTTACATTGATTGGGCAAAAACTTGGAGTTTCCGAATTACATATTACACTAAACTGGAAACATATAATTGGAATTGGTATGATTGCGGGAATTGGCTTTACCATGTCCCTTTTTATTACCAATCTCGCATTTAATGATCAGGAATTGATTAAAATTTCGAAAATAAGCATTTTGATAGCTTCATTACTTGCAGCTATTGGCGGTGCGGTAATTCTCTTATTAACTTCCAATAAAGGAAAGAAAAATATAGTTAAGTGATATGGGAGAAATGAACAAAAGTACTTTTATAGTAAGTCAAATGGACTGTCCTTCAGAAGAACAGATGATCCGGATGAAGTTGGAGGCTTATACACAAGTGAAATATTTGGATTTTGATATTCCCAACAGGAAATTGGAAGTATATCATGTGAATGGAATCGAAGATATACAAATATCAATAGCCGGTTTAAACCTTGGGGATTCCTTCCAAGGGACCGAAGAAGCCGATCCTCCCGTAATAGAAGACCAATCCAAACAGAAAACAATCCTTTGGTGGGTCTTTGGGATAAATTTCGGCTTTTTCATTATCGAAATGACCACGGGGTGGATCTCTTCTTCTATGGGCCTTATTGCAGATTCGTTGGATATGCTGGCAGATTCGATAGTATATGCGCTAAGTTTATTTGCAGTAGGTGGTGCCATTTCCAGAAAAAAGAAGGTGGCAAAATTCAGCGGATATTTTCAGATGGCCTTGGCAACACTTGGTTTTGCAGAGGTATTAAGAAGGTTTTTTACCAGTAGTGAAACACCAATTTTCCAATTGATGATCATTGTTTCCATTTTCGCCCTTCTGGGTAACCTTATTTCGCTTTGGTTGATAAATAAGGCCAAAAGTAAGGAGGCGCATATGCAGGCCAGTGCTATTTTTACGTCGAATGATATCATCGTAAACGGCGGGGTGATACTGGCCGGGGTGCTGGTCTATTTTCTGGATAGCAAATGGCCCGATTTGGTAATTGGCGGCATCGTTTTCACGTTTGTAATGCGGGGTGCCATAAGAATTTTAAAATTATCTAAATAATGCAAATATATGTTGCACAAGACGGTGGGCAACAATAAGGAAATTATGAATAAAAGTAGTGTAGCATTATTGATTTTACTGTTGTTGGTAATAGACCAGGCCATAAAGATTTATGTGAAGACCCATTTTTATTATGGCGAGGAATATTTTGTGTTTGGTCTGGATTGGTTTCGCTTACATTTTTTGGAGAATCCCGGCATGGCCTGGGGCTTTAAATTTGGCGAGGGATATCTGGCCAAATTTGTTTTAATACTATTTCGCTTCGTAGCCGTTATTTGGGGGACCTTTTATATCAAAAAAATGATACGTGAAGGATATGCAAAAGTCTTTATAATCTGTGCCGCATTTATATACGCAGGTGCATTGGGCAATTTGATGGACGGTGCATTTTACGGACTGATCTTTGAAAAAAGTGATCCCGCACTTCGCAACATTGCAGAAATATTCCCCTCAGGCGGTGGTTATGCGGGATTTTTAAATGGCAATGTGGTGGATATGTGGTACTTCCCTATTATTGATACAAGGCTTCCGGAATGGCTGCCATTATGGGGAGGCAATGAATTTACTTTTTTCGACCCTGTATTCAATACCGCAGATGTTTGGATTAGCACGGGAGTGATTTTACTCCTGATCTTTCAAAGCCAACAAAAAAAGACCAGAAAATATCGGATAAGAAAAAGTTGAAATATACTGAAAGTAACAGGACAATTATAAAAATCGATTAGTTATGAACGTTTGGCTCTGGGTAGTAGTATTGGGATTGGCAGCTTGGGCTGCTCATTGGGGTGCTGATCAACTCCTAACACCTTTAAAAATGCTGCGTAAGCAATGGGGGCTTACCGCTTCTGCAGGAGCGGCTTTCCTTGCTATTGTAACGGCGAGTCCTGAAGTGGCGATAAATATCACCAGCGCCGCCCGGGGAGTATCTGATATTGGATTAGGAAATTTGCTGGGTTCCAATATAATTTCCATCCCACTCATGGTGACCATCGCCTATTTCGCTTCCAGAAAGCAATTTAAAAACAATAAGGAACATCAAAAACATTTAGATGCTAACCTATTGGCCCTGAACAAGCGTTCTGTCTCGGTATTGTCCATCCCCTATCTGGCAATCATTTCTTTGGTAGCTATATTAACCCTTCCAAAAGCCTGGCGTGGGTTACAACCCATTGATGGGTGGATTATGCTGGCGGCCTATGCGGCTTTTTTAACGCATGCCATTATAAAAGGCAGGAAAAAAGGGGAAAGTGTGGAGTGGGATAAGAAGAAAGTGTGGTTATCAGTGGCCGGAGCTATGGCTATAGCCGTGGGTGCTTTTTTTATTGTTAAGGCTACGGAAAATATTGTTTCGGTGTTGAACATTTCCGAAATTGTTGGAGGGCTGTTTATTACCGGAATAATGACCACCGCCCCCGAAATATTTAAAACATGGAGTGTGGTAAAGGGTGGCGAAGTGACCGCGGGAACCACGAGCGTGATTGCCGATAATGCTGTTACCATGACGGTGGCATTTTTCCCCTTGGCACTGGTGACGACTCCGATCGAAGATTTTCAGTTGTTCTGGGTCAACCTGGCTTTTGTAGGACTGATGCCACTTTTATATTCGGTATTTGTCCATCAAAGCAAGGAACTTCACGGGTTCAGCAGATGGCAGATATTCGTTTTCGATGCAGCGTATATTGTATATCTCTTAACTATGGTGTTTTTTGTACTAAAACTATTTTAAAAAATGAAGGAGGACTTATTTAAGGATTACCAGGAGAGGCTAAATGTGCTGGATGAAAATATTAGAGCAGTAGCATTAAAATATGCGACGGATTTCTATTTGAACAAAAATTGTTCAAAAGAAGAGGCGATTGAGCGTGGAATCGTAAAGGCAGAGATGGAAAAAAGGAATTTAGATAGAAATGGATAATAAACCACTAATATTACTATGGCAGAATTAAAAAAATCTCTGGGTACTCTTCGCCTTACTTTTTATGGTGTAGGTACCATTGTTGGTGCTGGAATATATACTGTAATTGGTGCAGCCGCTGGACAGGCGGGAACAGACCTTTGGTTGAGCTTTATTTTTGCAGCCATTGCGGCCAGTGTCTCGGCAATGTCCTATGCAGAGTTGTCCTCTACCTATCCTAATGCCGGTGCGGAATTCATTTTTGTACGGAAAGCGTTTCCAAAAATCGACATTCCATCCTTTCTAACAGGTTGGACGATTGCATTTCACAGTTCGGCCACTATTGCCGCAGTTTTATTGGCTTTTTCAGGATATTTCAACACTTTTTTTAACATCCCTTCCTTACTGGTTAGCTATGCCGTGCTACTGGTTCTTGCATTGATAAGCATTACGGGCATCAAAAAATCATCAACTGCTAATATTGTTATGGTAAGTATTCAACTATTAGGTTTGTTTATTCTTATTGCCGTTGGACTTTCAGAAACAGGTGCACCAAAAGCAGAATTTTTTAAAGTGGAGTCCTTTTCAGGCACCCTGGCAGCGACTGCTACCTTATTCTTTGTTTATACGGGTTTTGAGCATATGGCAGCATTAGGTTCCGAGGTAAAAAATCCGGGCAAGACTATTCCGAGGGCATTTTTATTGACAATGGTGTTTACCACAATTATATACCTACTAATATCTTTTACGGTACTCAATATAAGTGACCCCGCAGAAATAGCAAAGGTAGATTCCCCATTGTCGCTGGCCGCTTCAAATTTAAATTCCTGGTTGCCCGTAGCCCTGGCAGTTGCGGCACTTTTTGCTACGGCCAATGCGGCTTTTAGTGGCATTATTTCCATTAGCAGGTTGCTTTTCGGTATGGCAAGCGTGGGCGAGCTTCCAAAATTTATGACCAAGACCAATGCACAAAAAGTACCCTGGGTAACTACACTTGTGGTTATGGCTGCGGTAGCGGCATTTTTGTTATTGGGGGATATTAAAATTGTCGCAGGAATGTCTTCTTTAGGGGCGTTACTCGTTTTTGTAGCCGTGAATATTGCCTTGATTGTGCTGCGTTTTAAAGCACCTGACAAAGAAAGACCCTTTAGAGTTCCCCTTTCCATAGGAAAAGTACCTATCCTACCCATTTTGGCCATAATCATTAGCTTGTCTTTGGTAGTTCAGTTTAACTGGCAGGTATATGTTGCTTTTGTGGGCGCAATTATAGTGGGCATCGTACTGGATTATTTTTTGGATAAAAAGTCAAAGAATGAGATGGATCCCGAAAAAGAAAAAGAACTGTTCAACCATTAAAATGAAGCTATGGAATGGACCTTTGAAGAATTTAAAACCAGTTTGGATGGCCTCCATCCTGCAGTGAAGGAAAAAGCCCTAGAAATTGCTAAAAGTCTGGTTATAGAAAAGAATTATACTAAGGGAAATGCCATAAAAGAAGGAATTATGAAAGCTGAAGAATGGTTTTACGATTTAGGCGGTTAATAATTAATAAAAATAGATATGTTACAAATTATAGAGATTTCAGGAGATAATATTATTGCTACCAGAGCATCGGGGAATTTGACAGAAAAGGATATTGAAAAAATACATCCACTTATCCATTCTATTTTAGATAAAGACCTAAAAGTACGCTGGTATTTTGAGATGGAAAATTTTGAAGGCTGGGATTTTCCAGGCCTGTGGGAAGATCTAAAAATGGATACTGCCCATGCAAAAGACTATGAAAAAATCGCCATGGTAGGTGATAAAGAGTGGCAGGACTGGATTACAAAATTCATGAAACCTTTTACCAATGCTGAAGTAAAATATTTTGACTTAGAGGAAAAGGAAATTGCCAAAAAGTGGATTAAACAGTAAAGCTTTTATTTAAACAATTAATTGAAAAACTGAATGTATAATTAAAATTAAAAAACCATGAAAATAATAGTTCCAATTGATTTTAGTCAAAGTTCCAAAATTGGAGTTGAGTATGCCACAAAGGTGGCCGAATCTTTAAATTCAGAAATTATCTTTGTTCATGCCTATTCTGAAGGTTATCAGTATGCCGGATATGGGGCTATAGTTTATCCGGTTCCCGACAACTTTAGTTCTTATCAGAAATTGTACAAAGAAAAAATGCTGGAATTTCTCGAAAATTTTCCACGTCTGGCGACAATAAAATATAAGAGTATGGTAGCCCCAGGAAGACCTTCAGATATAATTTATCAATTAGCAACAGAAGAAAAAGCAAGTTTGATAATTATGGGGACAGAAGGTGCAGGTGAGGTAGAAGGTTACCTTGCAGGAACTACCAGTGAAAAAGTGAGCAAGGATGTACCCTGCCCTGTGCTGGTTGTACCTGAAGATTTAGAAACTTTTGGTTTAAAAAGAATTTGTCTGGCGCTGGATTCAGATAATCTGAAACCTGATAGGGAACTAAAGGTTCTGGCTGATCTACTAAAGGCATTTAACGCACGCCTTTTTATATTTCATTTTGCTAAAAGTAAAGATGAAGTTATTAAAGAACAGGAGATAAAAAACTATTATGAGGAGTTTTTTAATCTGCAGAATATTTCTGTTCACCTTTTTTCCGAAGGGAAAACCGAAGATAAAATAACCGGTTTTTTGAAAGATAATACCATAGATATTTTGGCGCTACTTTACAGAAAACATGACTTTATAGAAAAACTAACTGAACTGGGGCTGAGAAGAAAAATGATTTTCAAATCAGAAGTTCCTGTACTTATTTTAAAATAATGGTAGAGATAACTTTTAATGAAATATACTAGATTTTATTAATACCCTGGAACGTTATTTTCTGAAAAATTAGCAAATTTCTAAAAGTGGATCTTTTCAGAAAAACTAGGTGGCTTTTGGTACAATATAACTCTGCCATTCGGCTTTAAGTCTTAGGTGGTTTTTTAAAACCGTATTTGCCAATGTGGGCGTAGCTTTCTTGGCCGTTCTCAAAGCAATCCGTTTATAGAAAATAAATTAAAAATAGTACAACAGGATGTCTCTAAGTAGAAGAAACAGAAGAAAGAAAAAAAATCAAAACCCATCTAAAAAACAATTCACAAAAAAGGAAAAGGTCAAGGCAATTATTGTCCTTATTCTTCTGTTTATTGCTTCATTTCTGCTTTATTATTTTGTGTTAAAAGGGAATATCCATAAACATTAATTTCTATAAAAAATAAAATTATGATACATATTATTACAACAGGAGGAACCATTGAAGGCTTGGATTATGAAAACCAAGAAAATAAAACAGAGCAAAGCGAAATAGCGATTAGAGAATTTCTTGACCTGGCCAATGTCTCGTTTCCCTATATTATCGAAAGGGCATTTTCTAAGGATAGCCGATCAATTACCGATGAAGACAGGAATTTTTTGTTAAAAAAAATAAAAGCTTCCAATGCAGAAAAAATTTTAATAACTCACGGGACTTTTACGATGGAAGATACCGCCATTTATCTTGGAAAGGAAGAAATTAAAAAGACTATTGTCCTTGTAGGCTCATTTATAATGGGAAACTCTAAAAATACGGATGCACACTTCAATTTGGGTTTTGCAATGTGCTCTGCTCAATTTTTGAATCCAGGAGTATATGTAGCAATGAATGGGACTATTTTTCCTTGGAATGATGTAACTAAAAATATAGAGGTCAGCAAATTTGAGTATAAGAATGAACAATAAATATGTTTGGCACATCAATCCATTGGACGACATTTTTTTATCTTCTCGTAGATACGTTTATAGTTCTATTGATATTTTACCATCATTCAACTAAAAAAATCCTAAGCAATCATTCTAGGTTTCTAAAGCTTGGATTACTTTTCATAACTTATAACGCTACTGGCGGATTTCTACCCTTTGAAAACTTCCCAGGTCCCTTTATCCTTCAATATGTTATTACCTACGGTGTGGCCATAACCCTCTGTATTTATTTAATATACTACCTGTATAAAGAATATGATATTCTTGTTGTTAGGATGCATTTTTCAATCCAAAATCTGGTAATTCTGGCAAGTAGCAGCTTTATTATGTTATTTCTAATTCCTTACTTCCTTACCAGTTCCCTCTATTGGGCTAGAGTCCTTTTTACAATTCCCATATCTATAATGGCCTTTATATTTCTGTGGTTCTTTTACAAAAGAATCTCAAACCTCGAAAATCCAAACCGCTTTTTCCTTAGAAGAAACAAATTTTCAGTCTTAAGTATAAGTTGTATAGCACTGTTGCCAATTTTAACCGTTATTGGTGATTATCAATGGTTAACTTTTACTACAATGAACATTGCCTTTTATGCCGTAACCGCTATTAAAATAGATAGTCATCTTTACTTTTTAGAAAATAAAACCAAAATGTATAAAGTTTTTGCTTGGAACGAGAAACAAAGTAAATACCCGGCTAAGGACAAAATAATTTATGAAAATTTAACTAGACGGGAAATTGAAGTCGGTTTATCTATTTTAAGTAACTTAACTTATAAAGAAATTGCCAAAGATTTATTTATCGCCAAAAACACTGTATCTAAGCACGCATCTAACATCTTCAAGAAAACAGGGGTAAAAAATAGGCGACAATTCTTATCCCGCTTTCGTAAAAAATTCAAAAAATAAGTTAGGATGGCATCCTATTATTTCCTTAGAAATGCTTGGGTTTAATAGATTTCCGTAGGAAAATACGGTTTTTGCGTAGCCAAATACGCTGTAATTCACTTGTATTTTATTGTTTTGAATTTATCTTTAAAGAATTCAATTAAACTTTTCAAAAATGATCCGTAAAATGGTTGGTGATGGATTTACAGTTACAAGCAGAAATACTACTGGAAAAACTGAACGAAATTAAGCTTAAAAACAACGATATTTTAAATAGGGCTTTTCGTTCAATTGAAGTGTGCCGTAATCTCCTTAGTTTGTTCAAAAAGGAAATCATTGCAAATGAATTTGTTTCCCTAAAACAAGAAATAGACTTTTTTAAGAACATAAAACAAATCCCGTTGGTACAGCTTATTTATTTCTCAGAAATCCATTCTTTAGAAATTCAATTTCCAAAAGCCGATAAAAAAGCCCAATTTAAATTCATTAAAAAGAAAATTGGCAAGCTTAACCGTTTCTTTCTGTATAATATTGATTTCGGGCAGTATGTCAATTCCAAAGCTACCCATTTTGATAAGGAATATTATACCCGTGATTATTTGGACACCTATCATATAACCACTTCAAAATTCTACTTTCAGGATCCCGAGTTTTGCACCCCAAGGGATATGCTCTTAGGTAAATTCAAAGCATACAATTTATTGGTTGTCTATTTGGATGAACGATTATTTAAGCTTAAAAATAAGCTAAATGGGAAAAGTGTTAAATCGAATACTACTGAAAAAATCCCCTGGCCATTTACCAATACCGATTGGGTGGAGCTAGTTTATGCTTTAAGTTTTGCCGGAATTGCAAATCAAAATGATTTAAGTATCATCAAACTCTCCAATAAGCTTCAAGAGATTTTTGATTTTAAACCTACCGGAAAAATCTACAATACCTACCAAGACATAAAAAATAGAAAACACAGCAGAACATTATTTTTGGACTCCCTAAGTACCTCCCTAATTTCTGAGATGAACAAGAGTGAAGAATAATTCTAAAAACTGTTAAAAAAAGACCGTACTACGGTCGACCTACCGAAATCCTGCTTTTTAAGATTATCCATTTAATTTGATGTATTTTAATCTTGTAGTTCCCACAAGACAAGGCTCAAAACCTATCATAATCAATCAAATTTCAAAATGTTAAATTTTGACCATACTACGGTTCTAATGGGGAATAAAATCCAATAAACTGGCCCAATTTTGTAGAACGAAAGTCAAATCCTGCGAGGGGCTATTAAATTAGCTTAAAGCAATTTGTTAGCCCTTTTCATTTAAAACCGTTTTATTATGCCAACAAGTATCATTACCACAGAAGATCTTCGGGAATTCAAAATGGAATTGCTCGATGACATTAAAAAATTGCTTTCCAATCAGTCTAAAGGAAAGCTCAAAAAATACCTTAAATCTTCCGAAGTGATGGAATTACTTCAGGTCAGTCCGGGTACACTTCAAAACCTTCGCGTCAATGGCACATTGCCCTACACGAAAGTGGGCGGTATCATTTACTACGATGCCGAGGAAATCCAGAATGTAATGACCGCAAATCGTGTGCAGCACGGATTAAATTCTTAGGCGATGAATTATATAAAGCTCCTCAACGCGGCTTTTGAAAGATTCTTCTTCGACGACCGCCTCAATCCAACGCACATAAGTCTTTATATGGCCTTGTTCCAGGAATGGAACAGCAGCCGCTTTGCCGATGAGTTTTTTGTGAACCGGCGCGAGCTGATGCGCGTGGCCAAAATAGGTTCTAAATCTACATACCATCGGTGCGTGACCGATCTCGATTCGTGGGATTATCTATCCTATTTTCCATCCAATAATCCATATAAAGGCAGTAAGATCAAGATGGCCATTATCGGGACAAGTGATGAACCGGATATGGGACAGTACAATCCCGAATTGGAACAGCTTGCGGAACGGTACCATCCCATATGTGAACCGGTAGTGTACCAGCACCATCCCACTAATGGACAAGCCGTGTACCCGCACCGTCCCGTGAGTGGACAAGCATTGGTATCTAATATAAACAATACCAAACAAGTAAACATTAATAAACAACCAAAGGGCAGGCAGGTCGTTTTAGATTTTTTTATTGAAAAAAGTTTTTCTGCTGATGAAGGAAAAAAATTCTTTGCACATTATGAAGCAAATGATTGGAAGACTAGCGATGGGAAAGCCATACGGGATTGGCAGGCTTTAGCCGTGAATTGGATGGATAGAACCGAATTATTTGCCAAAGAAAACAAACCAAACAAAAAGGGAGCGTCCCAAAATCGGGACAACCTGCGAACCACTAAAACCAAGGATTATGGACAACCCCTCTAAAATAACCGAAGGCGGCGTGGAATATTCGCTGGGAAAATTTGATGGGAAAAGCGTACTCTACGATTTTCCAAAAATCTTGATTTACCTCAATGCCAAAGGCAAACTCTTGTTCGGCGAAAAGTTTCGGATTTATGATGAGGATAGGGATATATTAAGAAAACTCTGCTCTTATTTCATCAAGGATAAAGACAATTGCAAAACCTATGGAATCGACATTGATAAGGGGATTTTACTTTCTGGACCAGTGGGTTGCGGAAAAACAAGCCTAATGAAATTGTTACGTCATTTGGTTCCGTTGCAACGTCCTTACGAAATGATTCCCTGCCGGAATGTAACCTTCAGTTTTAACCATTTAGGTTTTAAAACTGTTGAAGAATATGGCAATACAAAATTTTACTGTTTTGACGATCTGGGCGTGGAACCTGCCGGAAGGTTTTACGGCAAGGATCTCAATGTGATGGGCGAAGTCCTTTTATCGCGGTATGAACTTTACCTCCAAACCAAGCATAAAATCAAGACCCACGCCACCACGAACCTGAATGCGGAAGAACTGGAAGAACGCTATGGCAACCGCGTTCGTAGCCGGATGCGGGAATTGTTTAATTTGATTGCATTTAATAAGGCGGCTGGGGATAAGAGGAAGTAGGTTAATTTCTGAAAGATTTATATAACAAAATCACTTCTGAAATAAATTGCGCTATAATGTCCTTCAAGCTCTTTGTTAACTCTAAAAAAATATCTTTCATAATTTTAATGGTTCTTGAATGAATAATAATATCGATAGTGCTATGCGATCAATATTGTTGTTATCTGAAATATAGGTGCCTTCATCTATATTGCTCAAAAAACCCAATTCCAACAGCACAGAAGGGCAATGACCAACTGTTTCCTGTAGCACCTGAAAGTTAGCAAACTTCAGGCCTCTACTTTTATACCCAATTGTTTTGCAAAGTACTCGTTCAATTTGATAGCCTATAAAAACAGATGCTTTAGAGAATTTCTCTTGTTTTCTTGAAGCATAGACCTCTATCCCTCTTGCATTGGGATTGTCTGAGTGATTACTATGTAAAGACACAAATAAATCAGCATCTAAAGCTTTTGCCAGCTTGGTTCTATCAGATAGTGAAATGAGCGTATCACTATACCTGGTCAAATAAATATCGAGTGGTTTTTCCAAGTCGTTATTTAACCTTAAAATCTCATTTGCAATAGACAAAACCACATCCTTTTCTTGGATGCCATTTATGCCAATTGCACCAGCATCTTTTCCACCGTGTCCAACGTCAATCACAATTCGTTTTTGAGCACTCGTTTCTTGTCCAAAAATGAAGCACATTTTGAAGAGTAAAATCACAAAACTGACGTTTTTGAGCAGATTTTTCATTTTCAATTTTCAGGTTATCAACAAGTTCCCTTCAAAAATCCATAGGATTTGATGCCAAATAATAACAACGGAATTCAAACAATATCAAATAATATTTTATTCACAAATATTTGATTTTCAGTTATTTATATTCAAATATATGTAAATTTCCAATAACGAAAATGAACCAAAAATTTAATCCGTTCCGTTATGAAAAAATCACACTATTTAGCATCCATTCTTTCGCTCTTATCCACTTCGCTTTTTGCTCAAATTGGTGGCATCGAAGATTCCGTTAACGATGTAGGCGATACCATCAGAACCATATTTCCAATTTTATTAGGTGTCATCTTCTTGGTTGGCTTCCTTTTTAATGCAGGACACTTCTTTGGTGAAAATGCAGACCTGAAAAAAGGTATCACACGCGTACTTGTATTTGTACTCATAGCAGGTGCCGTCGTAGGCATATTTACTTATCTCATAGGAATTGTTGTATAACAATGAAGAAGTTCGAGGTCTATAGAAACATTAGAAAACGGGCAGTCATTTTTGGGCTGCCCATTTCCCTGTTTGCCCTAATGATGGTTTCCATTTTGGCTTCGCTATTAATCATCATCTTCTCTTTCAGCTTTGGGATAATCATTGGTGTACTGGTATTCAACGCTTCCCTATATGTGGCTTTGACAAGAATAACCCACAATCCACAGCTATTTCAAATGGCAAAAGCCTTTCCGCAAATCATTAGTAACAAAAGAATTTCTGGCTTCGATTATGAACAAGATTAACCTTTCGGCATATCAACCCATTGTAGATA
>NZ_JAHZSV010000037.1 GCF_019457905.1 Flagellimonas abyssi
TTTCATCCGGCGCGGGTGGCTCAGTTTACCCGGCTCATCCATATTTGAACTTTTAAGGTGATTAATTCAATTGACATTTATCGAATGTCTTATTGAAATTACGAATCCGTTTAGCCTTAAATTCTTTGTCTTTCTCTTCATATTCTGCCAAAAACATTACATCTCTTGTATCAATTATTGCAGTTCTAAGGTATTTTTCAAGCTTGTTTAAATCACCCTTAGCTAAAAATACTATACATCGAATTACCCTATCATTTTTTAGATAATCTGTCTCTGAAATGGCTTTGCTAAGTAGTTCATTTGCATTACTAGCCAAATCTTTGAAATCAAGTTTTATTCTTTGTTGAATATCCTCTTTGAAGGTCATCGTTTATTTGAACTTTTGTTTAAACATTTCTTCCAAAATCGAAATTGTCATAAATATATTTTTCCATTAATTCTTTATCTGTCCTGTTTTTCAACACTAACAGCTCATTATTTTTATGTGTTCTATAATTCATTAAGAACTTCGATTTCCCACTTCTTGATAATTCAGAAAATTCAAATCGGTTAGGGTCAAACTTGTCTGTTATCAATTCCTCCTTTTGAACTCTGTCAAGAAATTTCATCTTCCGAGTCATTTTTCCACTTTGCTCATCTATTTCCAACACAGAGTAATATATACTAGCTGCGAATCGATAAAATGTATAACCCATTAAGGTCAGAATGGCCACCCAAATTCCAACCAATAATCCTAAAAAATAAATCAAAATAAAGAACGAAGCCGAAGTCCAAATTATCAGTTCTTTCCATCTGAATGGGATTCGGTCACTCAGGGTATGAACGCTTCCATTTTTGGAAATCCTAAAGTAATCTTCGTTTTCGTTCATTGGAGTTTAACTGAATCGTTTATTTGAACTTTAGTTTGGTTTCATTTACAATCCATCTTCCCTCTCTGAAAGCCAATCTTTGTATTTGTCCCTTAGGCTATCTCTTTTCTCCATCGAATCAACAATCAAATCAACCCCACCATCATAGGGTGCAATGACACATTTCTTTGACGGACTGACAAACATTGCTCTTATCTCATCATCTGCAATTGCCGTAAGAATTTCATCTCTGTTTCCATTTTCCCATTTTACGTAAATGTCAAAATACATTTCGTCTTCATATTCTTCTGGTCTTTCCTTATGTAAGTCAATAGTCCAAACTTTAAGAAATCCTCCAAATTCAGTCAGTTCTTCGTTGTTGTCCTTAGGTTGGTCGCTCGTGTAGAGTCCGAATGAAATAAAAACATCTGATTTTTCTCCAATCAGGTCGTTAATCAATTGATTTTGTCGGTCCAGTAGAATTTTATATTCCTCCATAGAGTCTGCATACCTTTTTGATTCAGGAAGGCTATGAACTCTTAACCACCTGTCAGGATAGTTCCATTTTAATTCGTGGTTGATTGGTAACGATTCTGGATACTCCTTATTCCAATAGTGTATGAATTCGTTTTCTGTCATCTATAAAGGGTAGCTCTTCTGGATTAATCGCTTATTTGAACTTTCTTTAAATGTAGGAAATTCCCATTAATAAAAAATCGAGTTTTCGGTGAAAGGGGAGTAAAACAGTCAATCGGGCCATATAAATTTAACTTCAAAATAGGGGTAATAAAGGGTCTAATTGGGAAACCAATTAAGTGTACCGAAAAAGTAAACTATTTAGAATAAGTGAACTTGTTTTAGAGTGAAATTTCAATAAAGCGGTACCTTAAAAACACTGGTCTTGAAATGGAAGTCGGAATAAGAGCGAACGAAGCAAAGCGAAGTGCTGCAAGCCCCAAATCTTGCCAAACTAATTTACTGAGCGAGGCAATATCAGTCTTTATTTAACTGTTTCTCCAAGGAGGCTACCTTTTCCTTTTCAGCTTGGACAAGACGCTCATAAAGTTCGATTATTTTCTCAATTGGATTGATAGTGCAGAGATAATTGTTGTTATTGGAACTGTTGTCCTTAAAAGTATTGTTGATTATATTAAATACAGCTTCTTCAGAGAAATTCTCAATACCTTCTTTTGTTACTCCTAGAATAGAAGCAATCTCCTCCAACTTGATGTCATCCACCTTTTCACTATTTTCAATGTTCGAAATGGCCTGTTGACTTATACCCAATTGATCAGCAAGTGTTTCCTGCTTCATACCACGAAGTTCCCTGATCCTACTGATCTTTCTGCCTATATGATTGTTCTTGGTCTTTGTCTCCATATCTCAAATATAGGGTGTTTCCCACAATAATCCGATTGTAAAATACAAAACTGGTTCAATAAAATACAAGTGCCCATAGTGGGGTACTTGGGAATGTGGCCTTAATATGGTCAATGATTCTCGAACCTTTTAAAACACAATCCTATGACACATGGCACAAACATACCGGAAAACTTTGAAAGAGCCGAAGAGCTGTCCGAATTGCTCGACAGCATTCTTAACATCATAACCATCGACAGGGCCTTTCTATCTAAGAAACAAATCGAGGGAAACACCGAATATTTTTTCCTTACCCTTTTTGTGGATGTCAACAATGACCCCTTGCCCAATGAGATCCGATCACTGGTTGCAAAGAAAGGAAAGAAGTATCCTTACTTCAGGATTAGGGTCTACACTGAAAACCAATCCGAAACAGGTCTTGAAAGAGGATCACTCTATTTTTTGGAACATTGTTGTCTTGGGAAGACCGTCTTCGCCCATCCGGAGGGGGAGAACATCATGGACTATTCAACAATGGCATACGAGACCTTAATGAAGAGGGCCACTCGGTATCATAAATCGGAATTGGCAAAAGTAAATACCTTTGCCAATACTGCGAACATTTTGATTAAGGAAGGGGACTACTCCATTGCCGCTTTCAACATGCACCAGGCCTTTGAACTTTCGTTCCGGTTCATCGAACAGATGTGCATAGGGAGAAGTATGGTTACACACAGTATCATCAGCCATATCAACTATTGCAAACAGTTCTTTCCCACCCTGCAACCTTTTTTGGAATCTTCCGATATCAAGAACAATGAACTGTTGCTCCTTTTGGAACATGCCTACAGTGTAGCCCGTTATGGCAATGAGTTTGAGATTACAAAGGTAGAGACCAAGACCATCCAATCACAGATGAAGGAATTCATCCAAGAGGTTGAAAGCATTTTCAATAGGCACCTTGACCAGTGTAAAGAGCATATCGAAGGAATCGAAAAGGATTTTGAGAAAGCATTCCCGAAAGTAGCCGAGGAAGTAGGGAACAATAATGAGGCATCATTAGTTGACCAATTGAAGGAACTGGAAAAGGAACACTTCTTTGCGCTGAAGCCCTATATTCCTGAAAAGGGCCTGTACAGCATCGACCTAATAACCGAGGGATATGGAGAAACTTCATTTATAATCTCCGACCTTATTAAGGTCTGTATCACTGCTTTGGAAAACGAAAATTTCTCGACACGTTCCGTTCCCCAACCTCACAGCAATATTAGCGGGGTTCTCGGATATATACTTGATCTGATACCCCATGATGAAATGGCTTTCTTGGACAAAGTCAGAAAACTGCTTTCGGAACAAAATACAACCACAACCCAATAAATCCATACACATGAAATCAAAGCAACAAAGGTTAAAGACCTTGGAAGAGATACAACAGCTCAGGAACAATCTTTCTGGACTATTGGGAAACAAAAAGGCCATCGACCCCAATGGAAATTATGTGACTTTCGAGGTCAGGGACAACAACCACCTTTTGACACAGATCATTAGTCTTTTGGAGGTTTGTGTGTTTGCGCTTGATGGGGATGGGATGATGTTGTTTCCGGCCAACCAAAATGCATCAAAAGCGGACAGTGTAATCCATGTGTTGGAACTGGTATTGAGAATCCTTCCCGATAGCCAAATGTATTATTTGGACAAACTGGATGAAATACTATCGAAACTAGAAAAAAGGTAACCCTATCAATCAAGTCAAATAAAATACATCATGAATACAAACGAAGAAAAGCTCCTAAAGGATTTGAGACACCACTCGAACGACCATTCCCCTACCTTGGTTCCCCATCCTTGGTTCAAGGACAAGTTCCAACCCACATTTTTCTATGTTGACGGCCATGCTGATCTATTGTTGACCGTTCGTGCACTGTTATACCTTTCTATGAGGACAATAAATCCCGAGGTTGGCTCTTACGATGTAATGGACAGGAACGAAGAGGAATTCATTCATCAAGCATTGACCATAGCCAACCGCTTGATGCCTGTCGGGGAAGAGGCATTGATGGACTATTTGAACCTATTTTATCGGGAAGAAAAGAAAGCTAAAGGGGAGGAATGATTAAGGAGTGGTAAAAAGGTTTTTTCTTGAAATAAGCAGAGGGCTTTATGATTTTTACACTAAAAATGACATCTACACAGAAAGCTCAGGCAGTCAAAAGAATTGCTTCATAATAACATTAGATCAAAGCCTTAAACAAACATTTTTTCATAAAAAATTCATTGATTTTATTGGGTTGAGAGCATTTTTTCATCAAAAACGAAAATCAATTTATAAAATTGATTATTCAAATAATGGTCTACTTTTTCAATTCAACGAGATTTCAAAAAATCGTTTTTTAGTCAAAAATCCATTGGTTTTACAGGGCTGAAGGCCTTTTTTAGTCAAAAATGCTTTAAATGCCATTGTTCAGTATTTTTGAAAAACACCCTAAAAATGGTCTTTTCCGAAGGAAAATGAATCAATAGCACCGCGCTAGCGTGCTATCCTCTTGCTTTACATTTTTCGGCCCGCTCGCGGGACAAAATGAAAGCCTCCATTTAACCGAAAATGGTGATAGGTGTGTACTGGCCTTTCAGTATAAATATGGGATGATTGGTAATATAAACAGCTATTATTTTTCTTTCACGGATGAATGTTTTAATTTTGTTCATTATATTTGAGTGTTCATGTTTCATGAACAAATAAAAAAAGTGAACATGTCATTTGATTTTATAACATTCATGAAGTTTTTGGAGGCCCTTGATATTGAAATCGAGGCCAAATTTTTGAATGCTCAACAGACTTCAGAATTACCGGTTTATTCAATTGACGGGCATAAAGTTTCGGTGTATTTTAGAAATGAAATTCGTCAGCATAATATTCCCGCCATACTGAGAGAAAAAAAAGAACTTCCGATTCTCGTTGTGGCCAACTATTTAACACCAAAGGCCAAGGAAATGTTACGTGAATATAAGTTCAATTATTTAGACAGTTATGGTAATGCCTATTTGAACCTATCTCCGCTAAAGGTGTATTTGGAAAACAATAATGCATCGCCCTATGTGAAACCTTCTTCCAAGATATTTACCCAAGCAGGGGGACAATTAATATTTCAATTTCTACAAGACCCACAACTGGTCAATGAAACACAACGGTATTTGGCGGATAATAGCATGATATCCTTGGGTAGCGTCAGTAAGATTATACAGGGGCTCTCTGAGTATGGGTATCTAGTTTCCCAAGATGGCAAAGATAAATACCAACTTTTGGAGTATGAAGAACTTTTAGATCGATGGATTCCGTTGGTCAACGAAAAGATATTGCCCAAATACTACCTCGGCACATTTTCTTTTTCGGTGGGTATGAAAGATGAGTGGAAAAAAAAATATTTACGTCCCCAGATATTTTGGAGTGGAGAACCAGCTGCGGCTCTGCTTACGAATAATTTTTTTCCAGAAAAATTCAGCATGTTCACCACCTTTGAAAGTAATAAGGACATAATGCAAACCTTAAAGCTTGTTCCAAATCAAAATGGGAATATCAAATTATACAAACCCTTTTGGTTACAAACCAACCAAATGGATAACGTGGCAAACTATTTAAATGATATAAATGTTGTACCCCCAGTTTTGGTTTATGCCGAATTAATTTATTCCGGTGAACCAAGGAATTTGGAAATAGCACAAAAGATATTTAATGAGCATATCAAACCAAAGCTTTAAAGAATATTCCTTTGCCCACCATGGTGAGGTATACAAAATACTAGACACCGTATTTAGGGCAAATGGAATAGACTATTACCTTATTGGAGCAAACGCACGCGATGTTGCCTTTTATAAGGTAGGGGAAAAGCCGAAGCGGGCTACTGCGGATATTGATTTTGCTGTTATGGTACCCAACCATGAACAATTTGATGCCGTCAAGGAAGAATTGAAAAAGCATGGTTTTGAAAAATCCCAAGGAAATATGCCTTATAGTTTGTTCCATGCTGAATCCAAAACTACAATTGATCTATTGCCTTTTGGTGGTATTGAAGAGGAAAGAATGGTCCGATTTGCAGAAGGGAACCTTGAGCTTTCAGCTGTTGGATTGACGCAAGTATCTAAGGAGATTGAAAGTTTTGATCATCCTTATGGTATTGCATTGCCTGTTACCCCGGCCCATGGTCTGGTTATTCTAAAACTGATTGCTTGGTCCGAAAAACCAGGGGATAGGGAAAAAGACTTGGGGGATACCGCTAATATTTTACGCATTGCTTGGGCACTGTATGAACCAGAAATATTTAGGGAGAATGCGGAACATTCCGATTTGTTCGAAATGGAAAATTTCGACACCCGACTTGTTGGAGCAAGAATAATGGGGCGAAAAATGAAACGTATTTTGGTTCTTGATGCAGCATTGGAAGTGAAAATAAATAACTTATTGAATCAAGAGATACAGAATCCATCAAGTCCGCTTTCCATAGCTTTGGTCAAGGCCTTGGATTGTAGTATGAATCATGCAAAGGATATAATAAGGTCTCTGAAATTAGGTGTCACTGAAAATTAATGTCTTGAAAGTATCATTATGCCTGACACTTCTTTATTAATAAGGGAATTGACCTCTACAATATGGAGTATATCTTATTAGGGCTTTTCTTTCCCCGATTTTGAGTACTTATCAAATCCTTTTTAAAGAATTAAGTTCATTTTATGGATTTGCCGCAAATCTGCGCCTGTTTATAGGGTTTGTAATAGCATTTGCCGCAAATTTCAATCGCTAGGAGCACTTTTTCAAAAACCTTTTGAATAATAAACCTCTGTTTTACAGCAGGTTGTTTGAAAATCATTCTGCGCAACACCGGCCTGCCGTGTTGCCCTCTTGCTTTACCATACCCACTTAGCCCTGCTAATGAAAATACAATGTTATTCAAATCTGGAATCTAAGTGTATTTTTTGTCATGATCCTTAAAATGATGAAATTATTTTAACTCTTTACGGAATTTCAGATTTCTTAATCTATTGAAAATTCTTACATTTAGCTTACCTCCCCCAAAACCTAAAGAGAACTTGTAGAAAACTATACTGAACCAAAAATTACAAAACTTGGGTATAGCCAGCTATATACCTTTAAAAGTAGGGGGTATAATCAAGTTAGGTGCAATTAAGAAATACATTGGAATTCATTACAAAAGGAACATATTATATCTTAGGTAACGGAATTACGTTCGAAGATGATGAAATTGAAATACTACCATATTTAAAAGTTAGGAAAGTAAAAGAATTGTCCGTTTTTGAATTAGCAGGTTTAGGGGCCAAAGGTTTTAGCCAGTGGTCTTTGATAGAGCCGTTTTGTTATATGAAAAACAACTTTGAAATTATAAGTTCTGAAAACAAATCTACATTTGGATATGATATTCTAAACAGAGCTTGGCTCTTAAACACACTACTTGTTCTTAGAAAGAAAACAAACATTAATTCCATTGCATTGTTGAATCAATCGTGGAATGATTTAAAGAATGTAAATGACGTAAAAGCTAATCTTTGTGATTATCATATAAAAATGCTCAGAATTGGAGCCTTGAGTGAATTAAAAGTTGAAAGTGTCGATATCAAATGGATAAAAGACTATTATGAAAATGCTAATACATTGGCTTTTGAAAATGAAAAATTCAGATACTCTTTGGAAGTAATCAACTCATGGAGATATTGTGTTGATGTTAAGAGTGCAATTGCAATTTTATGGGCAGCAATTGAAAGTATAGTGGACGTTTCAATTGAAATCAGTTATAGATTATCATTAAGTATTGCATCTCTTTTATGCGAAAGAGGAGACGAACGAATTAAAAAATTTAAGGACATAAAAAAACTATATGGATTACGCTCTAAAGTGATTCATGGTTCGAATTTAAAGGAATCTGAAATTGATAAATCATTGGTTGAATCTTTCAAGTTACTTTCTGAGTTAGTAATGTATATGATTGAAAACAATAAAATGATAAAATCTTCGGATTTTGAAAATGCAATATTTAAATAAAAGAACCTAACAAGGTGTCCTATAATGGATACCCTGCGGGATACCCACCATACACAGACCGTTGGCGGTAAATGGCGAAAAGACAAAATAGGAAGACTAAATGGCAACAAATCACCAGATAATAGTCCAAACATTAGTTGAACAAAAGAAAGAAGAACTATACCCTCAAATTAGTATTAATGACTTCTTTCATATATATGCAACCGAGCAGATATTAAAGGATTACGATTTGAATTATGAAGAAATTGAGAAGGGAATTACGGAAGGTGGTGGAGATGGAGGAATTGATGGAATATATACTTTTCTCAACGGGGAATTGATTCAAAGCGTGGATGATATTGTTGATGCAAAAAAGAATGCTCTGTTAGAATTAATAGTAGTTCAATCCAAATTCACTAATAGTTTTACAGAGACAGCAATAGAAAAATGTACTTCGTCTGCTAACGATTTGTTCGACCTTTCAAAAGACATAGATGCCTTGAGGTCAGTCTACAACGAGCAACTTATTCGAAATGTAAAAATATTTAGAGAACAGTATAAAAAAATCATAAGTAAATTTCCTGACTTGAGCATACAATACAACTATTGCTCAAAAGGAATTGAGATTCACCCTAACACTACGAGGAAAGTCGATTTTTTAGAAAATACCTTTAAAGAATTGTATTCCGATTCTAAGTTTAGTTTCGAATTCATTACTGCTCAGAAACTATTGGAGATTTCAAGAAAGGAACAAACCAGAGTTAAACAACTTTCTTTGAATGACAATCCAATTTCTACGACGGATGAAGGATATATTGCAATTGCATCAATCAAATCATATTTTGATTTCATCACAAGTGAAGATAAGCGAATTTTAAAGTATTTTTTTGATGCTAATGTGAGAGATTATCAGGGAACTGTTGAGGTAAATAAGGGTATCAAAGAAACCTTAGAGAACCCAGGAGATGAAGACTTTTGGTGGCTCAATAATGGAATAACAATAACTGTAAGTAAAGCCTCTCTATCTGGAAAAACTTTAACAATTGAAGACCCACAAATAGTTAATGGACTCCAAACCTCTTTCGAAATCTTTAATTTTTTTCGAACACATCCGGAATCAGAGGATTCAAGAAATGTGCTCATTAGAGTAATCACAACTAAATCTGAAAGAAGCAGATTGAAAGTCATCCGAGCTACAAATAGCCAGACAAAAGTTCCCTTGGCATCACTTAGAGCTACTGAATCTATTCATCGCGATTTGGAAGATTATCTATTAACAGAAGGTTTTTTCTACGACAGAAGGAAGAACTACTACAAGAACAATGGAAAACCTATCAACAGCATAGTAAGTATCTCTTATTTGGGCCAAGCAATAATGGCCATTGTTTTACAGGAGCCCGATTATGCTCGAGCAAGACCTTCCTCACTTCTTAAGAATGACAACGACTATAAGCGCGTATTCACTGATGCATACCCTATCAAGCTTTATGCAAATTGCATTAAAATCCAAAAGGAAACTGAAACAAGATTGAAAACTCATCCAAACTCATTCTCAACGTCTCAATTGGGGGATATGAAATACCATGTCGCCCTATACATTACTTGTTTAGCTCTTAATAATGAATCCCCTACTCCAAAGGAAATAGAAGAACTTGATTTGTCAGCTCTTACTGACCAAGATTGGATAAATGCTATTGATGAAGTCAATGTTCTTTATGACTCACTCGGTGGTACAAATGCAGTAGCTAAAGGGAAAGAGCTGATAACTGAACTAAAGGAACTAATGAAAGAAAAAATAACTGCCGCCAATAACTAAAAAATCATAACAGCCCTTCAGGACAGAATCACTTTTTGGCCTGGCCGTTATGCCCAATTAAATACTTATAATGAAAAATCTAGAAGCTTTAAAAAAATGGACTGACACAATAATTAAGATTGGACCTTATGTTATTGTTTTTGAAGTAATTATTGGTGCAGTTATGGCTATAGCTTCAAGTCAAGTAAAGGCGGTTGATTCGTTGTGGTTCGGAATTTTAATTTTTTCTATAGTAGTTTTTGCAGCACTTAATATCCTCAAATATGTTAATTAGAAAAACTTTCCAAAACTTTTAATTGAGAATTTAGAGAATGAGATTAACAAAGAAAATATTTCGAAAAGTTTTGCTCGAAAATCATTAATAAATGATGCTATTGCTTCTACCCTAGTTGGATTGAATGACCAAACTTGTAAATTAACCAATCAGGCTGACCCATATTACGCATCGGAAGAGGTGATTACAAATCGAATGTGTGAAAAGGATATTGAAGATGGAATTTTTAATTTGTTGAGTCCATTGATAAACAATCTTCATCTTGTTTTAGAAAGCTTTGATTCAAAATATACAATTGCGACCTACTTAAAAGATATTGCTAGTGAAACTCCCGAACAAGATGAAATTGAGTATAATACTGGCATCTTTGTTTTAAAAGATGACCTAAATATCCGGGAAAGTCTGGATCAAGACCTTTTAGAAAGAAATGATTTAAAATCTGAAAAACAGGAAATACAGAATATTCTTAGGCTTTCCTTAAACAATAATCGCTTTGAAAAAGGAAAATTTCAAATAGAAGAAGAGGATTTTCATTTACTATCTTCAACAATACCGATTGTATGTGATGATGAACATCCAGATGGATTATTTATAGTAATTGGAAGAGACTTAAAAAGCATTCCAAATGATACTGAAGAAATTTTCAGAATTTTCAATAGGGTACTAGCTAATTGGATTTCTAAATATAATGAATGTGTTTATAGTCGAATTAGTAACAAAGAATAATAGGGCGAAACAATGCTAAAAAATAGGCGAATTAGTATTAAAATCAAAGAGGTTGGATCATCTCAAACTTTGTGCTTAACTGAGAGTTTAGTACTTCAAAATCGCTTACTTTTCAAATAATAAACGTTAGCAAACATTTAAACTCATGAAATATTCCTTAATAATTACCTTGTTATTTGCCTTTTTTCAATCATTCTCACAACAAGATTATTTAAACAATGACGGGACAATTTCAAATTATGCAAAAAGACAACTATTTGTGAATGCCTTAAACAATAATTCCGCAAAAAATATACGCTATGAAATCGAACAGAATGATTTATTTATTATTACGGCAAAGGATTGTGGTGAAGAAAAGTATGCTCCTGAGAAAATGCAGAAATTTGCCATGCTATCTTCATTTGATCAATTAAAAGAGATGATTTCAATTTTAGAAAACAATGGAGGATATGATATCTATAGCGAATTAGGCATTGAAAATATAGTATTCAAAACCAACACTATATGCATGCAAACCACAAGAAGATATCATTTTAAATTTAGTTTAGGAGAATTGCGAGCATTTCCAGAATATATGGACATCAAAGAGCTTTTTGAATATATTACAGTTACCAAGAAAAACGAGAATATCATTTTGGTGAAAAATGAATTATAACACTTTAAAACGTTTGCTAACAACCAGGGTTTGTATTTAATTTCTTCCTTAGAAATGCATATTGCACCAAAAAAACGTTAAATTTTTTGTGCCAAAATAAAAAAGTTTGGATTCTGTACCTATTCTGTACCCATGGCAAAAAAGAAAGGCCCCCGATTTCTCGGAGGCCTTTCCTGCTCTAGTAGCGGGGACTGGACTCGAACCAGCGACCTTCGGGTTATGAGCCCGACGAGCTACCTACTGCTCTACCCCGCGATGTGGACGGCAAATATACAACCCTTTTTTTATCATTTCCAAACTTAAACCTAATATTCCTTTTTACTTAACGTCTATCCCGCTCAAAATCCATAAATTGGCCGTTTTTACCTTATGGACGCAATCAACGATTTTATATCTTCACTTTTGCCATATACCGAGTGGCCTATGTTCATTCTGCTTATTGGTGGCGGGCTCTTTCTGGCTTTTTACTCCAAATTTGCACCCTTCCGCCATTTTGGTCATGCCATTGCCGTGGTCTCGGGAAAGTACGATGACAAGAATGCAAAAGGAGATGTAAGTTCGTTTCAAGCATTATCGGCAGCAGTAGCGGCAACGGTAGGATTGGGAAACATATCAGGAGTGGCCATTGCCATTCATGATGGTGGACCGGGCGTTGTCTTCTGGATTTGGATGACCGCACTCTTGGGCATGGGCATCAAATTTTATTCAGGGAGCTTGGCCATTATGTACCGTGGAACAGATTCTGATGGACATATGCAAGGAGGGCCCATGTTTTATATTACACAAGGAATGGGGAAATGGGCAAAACCCATGGCCATATTTTTTAGTATTTGTGGATTGTTTGGTTTTTTGGGGGTGTTTACAGCCAATCAATTTACCGAGGCCTTTATGGGGGTAGTGCAACCGCACGAGACCCTTTTGGCCACTAGTGAATACAATTGGAAATTGGGAATAGGCTTTTTTCTGGCTATCATCACATCTATCGTAATTTTTGGCGGACTGAACAAAATTGCCAAAGTAGCTTCTGCCATTGTGCCTTTTATGGTGGGAATTTATCTGTTGGCGGTCATTTTTGTGATGGCTAGCCATGCAGGGGAAGTTTGGCCTGCCCTTAAAATGATTTTGGTCGAAGCATGGAACTTCGATACCGCCGTTACCGGCGGATTCTGGGGCCTCGTAATCGTGGGAGTCCGTAGGGCCATGTTCTCCAACGAAGCTGGTCTTGGTAGTGCACCCATGTACCACGGGCAGTCCCGAAACGACGAACCCGCAAAAGAAGGCCTCGTTGCCATGTTGGGTCCATTTATAGATACCATTTTAGTATGTACCTTTACCGCGGTGGTCATTATTTTGAGTGGAGCTTATCTTGAGGATGGCAGTGGGATAACCATGACGATGTCCGCCTTTGAAACTACGTTGTACGGAATCGGGGATGTGCTCTTGATGGTTATCGTAGCAGCTTTTGCATTGTCGACCCTATTTACGTATTCGTATTATGGTGTGAAAAGTTTGTCATTTTTGACGAATGCCAAAATCGGAAAGTGGTACAATGTATTTTTTATAGTGATGATTGTTTTTGCCGCAGTGGCATCATTGAAATTGGTAAAAAACTTGATTGACCTATCATATGCATTGATGGTCATTCCAAATATGATCGCTGTGTTGTACCTTTCACCAAAGGTGAACACAGCATCCAAACAATATTTTGAAAAAAGAAAGAACGGTGACGCATAAAGCAGGATTTGTAAATATTATAGGGAATCCCAATGTGGGCAAGTCTACATTGATGAATGCCTTTGTTGGGGAGAAACTGTCCATTATCACCTCCAAGGCTCAGACCACGCGTCATCGTATTTTGGGGATTGTCAACGGAGATGATTTCCAAGTGATTTTGTCCGATACCCCAGGCATCATCAAACCGGCCTATGAGCTGCAAACCTCTATGATGGATTTCGTTAAATCCGCCTTCGAGGATGCTGATGTGCTGCTCTATATGGTTGAAATAGGAGAGAAAGCGCTCAAAGACGAAAATTTCTTCAAAAAATTGCAGAACAGCAAAATCCCAGTCTTGCTCCTTCTCAACAAAATTGATAAATCCGACCAACAAATATTGGAAGAGCAGATGCAGTATTGGCAGGAACAATTGCCCAGCGCAGAAATTCATCCCATATCCGCTTTGGAAAACTTTAATGTTACCGAAGTATTCAATCGTATTTTGGAACTTTTGCCCGAAGCACCGCCGTATTATCCCAAGGATCAAATGACGGACAAACCAGAGCGTTTTTTCGTGAACGAGACCATCCGTGAGAAAATCTTACTTCACTATAAAAAGGAGATTCCCTATTCAGTAGAGGTGGAGACCGAGGAGTTTTTGGAAGATGAAGATATTATCCGAATCCGTTCAGTAATTATGGTGGAACGCGATACCCAAAAAGGAATTATTATTGGGCATAAGGGTGCCGCCATTAAAAAAGTAGGGGTGGAAGCCAGAAAAGACCTCGAAAAGTTTTTTGCCAAACAAGTTCATATCGAACTATATGTAAAAGTGAACAAGAACTGGCGAAGCAGCTCCCAGCAGCTTAGGAGATTTGGGTACAATGGCTAGGCATCGCTATTGATTCGTTCAAAAGGGGCGATGGTATTCCGGACAAATTGTTTCAACTGCTCCATTTGGTCTTTTCCTTTCGATTTTCCCAAACGGCCGAAGGCATAGAGGGCAAACCAAATCACTACTAATAAGAACATGCCCACCAACCAGAAGGTAACATCCTTGCCCAAAGAATAATTGGAATAGGCAAAAATTCCCATGATGATAAAAATGGTGCCTACACCAAAATGCAGGAACATAAAAAAGGTCCAAAGCGTGGGATTGGGGCCAAAAACGCCACGAATATTGCTGACACCTTCCTCGAACGACGACAGTTCCAAATGAAGTTGGGGTGTCCAAAAGGTAGTTTCCGCCTTTCTGAACTTGACAAAAATATGTTCATCCAGTCTTTTGATTAATAAGGAATCAGCCGAAGCCGCATCAAAAATGGATTCCAATTGTTCTAAATTTACTCTTAGGGACACGCCAAAACGGGGCCGTAAAACTATCTCGTTGGTCAAGTCGCTCATAATCATTTGAAAATGATGAAAAAAGGTATCATTTTTTATTCATAATAAATGGTATTTTTGCCAAAAATTAAACCTAATGGGAGCTATTGTAGCCATTGTAGGAAGGCCCAATGTTGGGAAGTCCACTTTTTTCAACCGACTTATTCAGCGCCGTGAGGCGATAGTCGATGCCGTAAGCGGTGTTACGCGAGACCGTCATTACGGCAAAAGTGACTGGAACGGCAAGGAGTTTTCCTTGATCGATACCGGTGGTTACGTTTTGGGTAGCGACGATGTTTTCGAAAAAGAAATCGATAAACAAGTGGAATTGGCCATTGATGAGGCCGATGCCATCATTTTTATGGTGGATGTGGAATCCGGTGTCACAGGAATGGACGAAGATGTCGCCAAGCTTTTGCGTAGGGTCGATAAACCCACTTTTTTGGCTGTGAACAAAGTGGACAATGCCAAACGTATGGCCGATGCCGTGGAATTCTATTCCTTGGGGTTGGGCGAATATTACACCCTTTCAAGTATCAATGGCAGTGGTACTGGAGAATTGTTGGATGCCCTTGTGAAAGTGCTCCCAGAGGAAGTGGAAGAAGAAAGCGAATTGCCCCGTTTTGCCGTGGTGGGAAGGCCCAACGCGGGAAAATCGTCCTTTATCAATGCATTGATAGGAGAGGATAGATACATTGTTACCGATATCGCGGGAACTACACGCGATAGCATCGATACCAAGTATAATCGGTTTGGATTTGAATTCAATTTGGTGGACACGGCAGGAATCCGCAGAAAAGCCAAAGTGAAGGAAGATTTGGAATTTTACTCTGTAATGCGTTCGGTTCGTGCCATTGAGTATTGCGATGTATGTATCGTGATGTTGGACGCCACAAGAGGTTTTGATGGACAGGTGCAGAACATTTTTTGGCTGGCCCAGCGCAACAATAAAGGCATCGTGATTCTAGTGAACAAATGGGATTTGGTAGAGAAGGAGACCAATTCGGTAAAGGAATACACCGTAAAAATAAAAGAAGTGATTTCTCCTTTTGAAGATGTGCCGATACTTTTCATATCCGTTATGAACAAACAAAGGATTTATAAGGCCATCGAAACCGCTGTGGATGTTTATAAAAACCGTTCTAAACGTATCCCGACACGAAAGCTGAACGATATTTTGCTTCCCATCATTGAAAAAACACCGCCACCATCAACCAAAGGGAAATACGTAAAGATCAAGTTTTGCACCCAATTGCCCACGCCATACCCGCAATTTGCCTTTTTCTGCAATTTGCCACAGTATGTAAAGGATCCTTACAAACGATTCTTGGAGAACAAAATCAGGCAAAACTTTGATTTTACCGGTGTTCCGATGACCATTTTTATGCGGAAGAAATAATTATTCGCCCGAAGCTGAGCGTACTTTCACCAATTGCTGAATTCGATTGCCCTGATTGTCCACGACTGTGAGCATATACTCACCGGCTTCGATGGGTAGAATCAGCTCATGGAAATTCTCTGTCTTGCCAATAAATAATTCATCCAAATACCAATAAATGATAGCGTTGGATTGTTGGTGTGCCAGTTTTAGAATGATTTCCATACTTTTTTCGCCCAAATCCTTTGGGAGTAGCACGGTTTCATTTCTTTTAGGGTAGATGAATTCCATTAAATTATTTTCCAATGCAGAACAACCTTCCAAATAAGGCGGTAGAGGTTTGTAATTTGGATTCGAAGAAGCGTAATAATATTCCAAAATAGGAGGGAGCACCAACCAATTCTTGGCGACCATATTTTCCAGAGGGTAACATTCGGAGTTTACTCTATACTGTTCCGAAGCATCTAAAAAAACCTGCTGATGATAGGGGCACGGACCACTTCGTGTTCCGTGTGTAGGCACCCATTCTTTTTTAACATCATCACAATAAACGGACGCACGATATCCACTTTGAACACAAATCTCCAACTCCACAAGGTCATCAAATGGTTCTTTAAACCATCCGCTTTGGGGAAGTGCATCCAAGACATCAAAAAGAAGTGGGGCTGCTGCTGTGATTCCTGTAAGTCCGGGCCTGCCTTCACCATCGGCATTTCCCGCCCAAACTCCAATGGCATATTTTGGCGTGACCCCAACGGCCCAAGCATCCTTAAAACCAAAACTGGTACCAGTTTTCCATGCAATGGGCTGCGAGGAATCAAAAAACTGCCAATTTTCGTCACCTTCAGGTCTGTTGACCTCGTACATGGACTGAAATGTGCTGTAAATGGAACCTGCTCCAAAAACCAAAGGGTCAAATTGTTCGTTGCCGAAGTTCTTCGTCTCGTTTTGTAAATACGTAGCTTCTGTAAATTCTTTATTGCGGTACGTGCTGGAATGGGTCAAAAAATAATTCAGACTGGAAGCTGTAGAGGCATAGGTCGAAGTCACTTCCCAAAGGGAACTTTCCGCACCACCGAGAATCAAGGATAGCCCATAATAGGAAGCAGGCTTGTCCAACGATTCCATCTTCATTTTGTGGAGTTTGTTATAGAACTTTTGAAGTCCATATTCCCGTAGCAAGCGGACAGCAGGGACATTCAACGAGCGGGATAATGCTTTGCTGGCAGGCACGGAGCCTACGTATTTCAAATTAAAATTTTGAGGGTTGTATCCGTTGATTACCGTTGGAACATCCTCCACTAAGCTATGGGGCAGCAATTGACCTTCATCCAACAAAGAAGCGAACAGAAAGGGCTTCAAGGTGCTTCCAGTGCTTCTTTTTTTGGTAATGATGTCCACATAATTGGCGTGTGTTTCATCCGAAGGAGAATTTCCTACATATCCCAAAACTTTTCGTGTTTCCACATCAAGCACTAAAATGGCCAAGTTGTGTATTTCGTTGCTCTGCAATTGCCGATAATGTCGTTCTGCCAAAAGATTCAATCGTTGCTGTAAGGGTCTTTGAATCGAAGTGGTCACACGTTCGCCCGGATGCTCATTTCGGATACGCTCGGTAAGATGAGGTGCCACATCGGGCAGGGGAAAAGGTTTTTGCGGAAGCGGTTCTGCTATGGCCAATTCGTAGGTGGTTTCATCAATGACTCCTTTCTCCCATAATTTTTTCAATAACCGGTTTCGCTTGTCCAAAAAGGCCTGTTCGTTTCGTCCCGGGAAAATAAGTGCCGGGGCATTGGGCAAAACGGCCAAGGCAGCAGATTGCCCCCAGCTCAGTTCGTGGGCAGGAATTCCAAAGTAACGCCAAGCTGCCGTTTCCAATCCCACTACATTGCCCCCGTAAGGTGTGTGGGAGGCATAAAGTTTCAAAATTTCTTCTTTGGAGTAACGTAGCTCCAATCGAGTGGCCATAAATATTTCGATGATTTTTTCCCAATATGTTCTGCTTTGATTTTTACGGCTGAGGCGGATAACCTGTTGTGTGATGGTACTGCCGCCTCTTCGCGTTTCTTTGGTTAGATTGTGTCCGATGGCTTTAATAATGGAAATGGGGTTGAAGCCGGGGTGCTGATAAAAATACTCATCTTCAAAAAGTAAAATACTCTGTCTGAAGCGTTCGGGAACAGAATCAATCTGAGGAAACCGCCATTGGCCATCATCGGCAATACGTGCCCCGATGAGCGAACCCTCCGAACTGTCAACAACGGTTGATGTTGGGACTTCGAACAGATTTTTGGGCAGGCAAAACAACCATAAAATCAGAGTGATGAAAAATACACCAAACGTGATTTTATGGTTGGCAATATATTTTTTTACAGGCGAAAAAAACTCAAACATTCATTAACATTACTGAACTATTTTTACCCATTGGCCTTTGTTTCGGGCTAGGTAGTTGTTGTCATACATCGCTTCGACTTGGGCCCCGGGCAAATAATAATCGCCCAAGAACGATGCATTCAATTTGATGGTAAAGACTTTTGATTTTTTGGCGTCCAAATCAAAATATAGGTGCGTTCGGTCGTCCCGTGTATCCACATAATCCGCTTTGGACGCATTTTCATTGTCCCCGCTTACAAAAGAGGTGTCCACGATTTCCCATCCGCTGGGTACGATATGGGTCAGTGCCACATTGTCGATATAATCATCGGAACTGTTGAAGATGGTCACTTTTGCTTCAAATTCTGTTCCTTGTCTCAGTTCATTTATATTGACGGAATTGCCCAATGGATCTTGATAGTTCACGGACAACCTTAGGTTTTGCTGCTGTGTCAATTCCTCGCCGACCGGCAACTTTCCAGTTTGGGTAAGGGTCGCGTAAATGATGTTTCCTTGATTATTTTTCACTTCGATGTCTTCTTTGAACGAAGTGACGGAAAGTTCCCGCTGCGCTATGGCCCTGTCGGTTTTAACATTAATGTTTTTTCTATTATTGGTAAAAGTAAGGTCGATGGACCTTCCTCCATTCTTCATAACCATTTTGGACATTGCCAAGAGAGCAAAAGCTGTTTCTTGGGTGCTGTACCATTGCTGGGATGATAAATTTTTGGCCAAGGAAACGGCCAGTTCCCTTTGTTGCGTGTCGCCCAAAATCACCATAGTCTCTAAGGCCATTGCACGGTTTCGGAATACCGAACCATAGGTTCTGTAATTGTAGTTATTGGGTTTAAAGTTGATGTTTGCCTTTTGGGCGATGGCCTCAGCCACCTCTTTTTTCCCGACCAAGGCATAAGCAGCCGCCAATCTCCATTTGGCCTCGTTGCTGAGGTTTGCGGTTTCCCGTAAACGGTTCATTGCGGCCAGTTCGGGCTGTTGGGCCAAGGCCAAGGTGTACAAACGGTATGCTTGTGAAACATCGTCGTTGTAGTAAGTACTTTGGTTGCTCCATTGGCGTGCGGCATTTTTCTGGTAGCGCAGCCAATTGCTCAAGAAGGTCAACGGTAATTGATACCCCTGCTGTTTGGCTTCCAGCATAAAATGACCTGCGTAGGAGGTTCCCCAATCATCCGCATTGCCATAACCGGGCCAGTAACTCAATCCCCCATTGGGAACTTGGAAATCGCCAAGTCGTTCAATGGCAGCTTTTATGTTTTTCTCAATCTCCTTCTTTTTATCAAAAGTGATGTCCAATACATCCGCCAAGAACAATTGAGGGAATGCTGCGGAAGTGGTTTGCTCCACGCATCCATGGGGATAGCGGAGCAGGTAATCCATTCGTTTGGAGAAATCCATTGGAGGAAGCGTTGAGAATTCTATAAATGCCTCGTTGGTTCCCGAAGTGCCAAAAGTTTCCATTGAGATGGTCTGTGACGCGTTGGGGTCGAGCGTGTACAATTCACTTTTGGTGGTCACGGGATTCGGATTTTCCACATCGATTTCTGTCTCGTTGGATGCGCTTTCGCCAGCGCCCGTAGCGGTCACTTTTATGGTTTGGAAAGATGATGTTGGATTGACTTTAAAATCAAAGTTGACAATTTGTTCCCCAACTGCATTGAACGTAATGCTCTTGGAAGTTCCATTAATGGGCTCCAATGCTTTTCCTGCATCAATATTGACCTTTACATTTTTCACTTTGGGTTCCATGGCAAATACGGTAACCGGGATGGTCACGGTTTCGCCGGGTGATAATTTTCGAGGAATGGAGGTCAGTACCATCAAAGGTTTGCGTACAGGCGTAGTTTTTTCGGAATTGCCATAAGCGCTGTTCGGGTTCCCGGCAACTACCATGGTGCGTACGGAACCTACGTAGTTCGGCATATCTATGGTATGCGATACTTTTTCGCCTGCCTTTAGGGTAAACGGACCCAGATACGTAACGACGGGTTTAAAACGTTGTGCCTTTCGGTTTTTGGCGCCAGCTCCAATGCCACCACCTCCTATGGCGTAGATGTTATCCACACTTACGGAGTAGGCTCCCATCACATCATCAAAAATGTCAAAAGTCTTTACTCCCAAGGCCTGTCTGGCATAGAATGCACTGTGAATATCTGGAGTGGTAAAGCGTGTCAAGTCTAAAAGACCATCATCTACCACGGCCAACGAATAGGTCATTGGTTTTTTATTGGCCTCGGAAATGGTCACCTTGTACGATGTTTCCGGTTGCAGCACATCCGGCATGCTGATTTGCGGCTCCAAGAATGTGGCTGGATTTTCCACTAACAGCGGAACCACACCGTACAAACGAATGGGCAAATCGTTTTTAACCTGACTGTGTGGTTGCAACAAGGAAATGTTCACGTAGGCATTCGGAGCCATTTCTGCCGTAATCGGAATGGTGGCCCGAGTTTCTTTGGCTGAAGTTTCTATCCATTGTTGGGAGAGTACCTCTGTACCGTTTTCGATGCTAATTAAAGCGCGACCGCCTTTATCTGAAGGAAAAGTTACAGTCGCTTTTTCCCCAAGGGTATATTTTTCCTTATCGGTGGAGAAAATCAAAATTTTTGAGCTTTCGGCATCTGCAGATGAAGGTCTTCGCCACCAATTACGATAAAAATAAGCCGTACGTCCCGTTGCATGACCGGAAACTTCATCAATCACACGGATGAGGTAACGTCCGCCTTGCTCATCGGGAACATTGATGTTGAAATTGGCCTTGCCCTCGCTTCCCGTAGTTACATTCATTTCTTTGAACGGTCGGTGCACGGTGGCATTTTCATATCGTGATAAGTTATCGTAACCACGGTTCCACCACCAGCGCCATTCAATTTTGAACACTTGCACTTTTAATTTTCGGTTGCCCGATGGATTTCCTTGTGCATCCACGGTAACCACATCAAACGTATTGTTGTCATCCGTTAAGAAAGAACCGTACTGTTTAGCTTCCGGTGAACGAAGGCCGACAAAGTTGGAAAATGGGGCCAAATTTTTGGAGAATACATCTATTGAAAAGTCGCCGCCTCCTTCAAACACTTTTGTTGTAAAAGTTGCTTGCAGCATTCCCGGTGCGTTGCCGTTCACGTCGATTTTTTTGTTGATGTCGAGTACTCCATTAGCATCCAAGTTTGATGATATCCATTGCAATTCAGTTTGGTTGAATGTGCGTACAGGGTCTTGGAAAACATAACCTTTGTACTTAGGAAATGCTGTGGAGGTCTCGCTCAACGTAGCATTTATATCGATTTTTAAGTTACGTGCTGGAGCGCCATGCAGCCATTTTACTTCGGCTTTTCCCCTGTTGGTGGAATTGGCTTCCAGTACTTCATCATCAAAAGTAAAATCCACTTTTAATCGATTCGGTTTTACAGTGGCTACCTTTAAAGTTTTAGTGAACTGTGCCCCTCCCACAATCACTTTGGCAGACCAGTTTCCAGTGGGGGCGGTAGCTTCAGTCGGAATGGGGAAGTAGTAGAAATTCTTTTCTTTTTTTGCGTACAGACCATCGGCAACGGGAATACTGCCTTCTTTTAAAACATGACGTTGCACCAGTTTACCACGTGCATCACTGACTTCCAAAGCCACGGGGTGCCCTTTAGGCAAGGGGTTGGCATTGTCATCCAAAACAAAGGTCAAATGAATGATATCGCCGGGTCGGTGTACTCCTCTTTCGGCATACAAATAACCTTGCAATCCTTTTTGGAGCTGCTCTCCGGAAACATCAAATTTACTCAGGGACAATGCATTTCCGTCCGTAAGTTTGGCATAGGCAAAATTGTTGTTATGTTCTGCCACCGCAAAGGCAATGCCCTTGTCGCTATCGTAAACGGAAAGACCTTGTGGATCGGTTGTAACCTCGCCGATATATTGCTGTTGATAGTTGTAGAGTTTTATTCTGGCTCCTGACACGGGTTGTGTGGTGAGCAAGTTGGTTACGGCAAAATGATGGGAGCGGTTGCTTCCTTTTTTCACGATGAGCCCTAAATCGCTTCCCAATAGATTTGTTGCTGCTATCCTATCGTAGTTGTAGTAGGCGGAATGGCAAGGGTTGTCCTGCTCTTCCCAATTGTAATCATAATTTCTGTAGTTGTAGATTTCGTTGTTCCAGTAGCGCTCTTCTTCGGAGGCTTCATCCGAGCTTTGCTCTAAAGCATATTCGGTGTTGGATTCTTCGGTTTCGGCACTATCTCCACAATCGTAAGTGGTGTGTTCTTTCTTAAAACTGAACTCCACCCGATACAGTGAACCGGGATTTATTTTTATCAACTCCGACAAATCGAGACCGTGAGCCTGCCAGTAGCTGGAATTTTGGTTGCCGTCTTTTGTGAGCGGAATCACTTTGTAGGCTACCCTGCGTCCAACGGGTCTAAAATCGGGGCTGTAACTTTCGGTCAAATCATAGTTTTGGAGATACTGGAGCATATTGTCCTGATACACTTGAATTACACGAACTTCAACGGCAGCAAGGTTGACGGTTTCAAAATAAATGGGCGTGGATGACGCATTGGGGAGAATGGTTCCTTTGGAAATCAATCGAACAGCCGGTTTGAGCTGTTCAAAAGAGACCAGTTCGGAAAAGTCATTTTTCAACGTGAAACCATATTCACTTTTTATTCCTTGAAAGGCATTGATGCGCACCTCACCTAAAATGCGATTGGACGGGTAGACGCTTAAAACGTTGCCGTTGATTTCATATCGAACGCTTTCCGCATTTTCAATGGTGACCAAACCATTTAGGTTTTGATCCTGTTTTAAGGGTTCGGAGAAATTTAGGGTAAGCACAGCATTGGGTGATGATGTGGTCTTGGCATCAATAATCACAAATTTGTTTTTGCCAGGAATCGTATAATTTTCCGAGCCTTTATTGTCAATATTGAATGCATCGCCTGTCCAATTGATAATAAGTTCGCTATCGTCCGTTTTTCTGGAAATACTGTCAATTTTAAAACTGAAGTACTGTGCGTTTTCCGAAATATTGTCCCATTTCACGGGGATAGTTTTATCTCCCTGCTTTACGGAAAGTATCGTTTCTATTTTGGATGCTTCCAAAACATCCGAAGCATCCAAAGTACCCGTTAGGTATTGCCAATCTTTGCTATACGACTGTAAATCTCCTAGGTTGACCCTAAAATTAGGGGCAATGGTCTTAAAACTAAAAGTGTACGTCTTAAACTCACTTTTTATATCCTCGATGAGTTTGTTGAGTTTCAGGCTAACGGTGTATTCCGTATTTGGTTTTAAATATTCAGTGGGTTGAAAGGTGATTTCCCTTCCATTGTCAATGATCAGTTGGCCATCCACCTTGGGCGAGATGTCCAAATATTCCTTGGGAAGTTCCTGCGTCAGTTCAAACTGTTCCAACTGTTGGGCCAACGCAATGGTAATTGGAGTAGAAATACTTTGATTGCCGTTGGTGTGATAACTTATGTAATCCTTGAACTTGAAGAGATTATCGGTTTCAGAGCCACCCTTTTTTTTGCAAGATGCAACTAGAATAAGTAGGGCAATAAGAATGGTTTTGTAGGATCGAGACATGAGAAAGCTAGTGTTTTTATTCAAAAGTTAATCTGAAAGCAAGATACTTAAAATTGAAAAGCGGCATAGCATAAGTTTACGGATGGTGCTTTTGAGTTTACGTATGAAGGTCGGGGGATAATTTTCTCAAAGTTTCGTTAAAAGTGCCTTCACTTAATTTACCAATCCGATATTTAGCAGTCTAAACACCATAAGTAACCATACAAGACAGATTCAAATTGGGAAAAAATTACCTTCACTACGCTTTAATTCTATTATTTTTTTCGTTTTCCACTGCACAAAGCCAAGACTTTTTGGTCAAGGGAAAAATTGTTGATGCAGCCACAGGATTACCAATCGAAGCCGCTACCATTTACGCGGAGACCTTAAGGGACAGTACTTTAATTACCTACACGATAACCAATTCAGAAGGAATTTTTGCCTTGGAGGGAAAAACGGCTTATAAAAAAGCGAGATTGGCATTTTCCAGCAATGGCTTTACACCCCAAATACGTGAAGTGACCTTGGAACCTGTGATGGAGATTGGGACAATCAAAATGGAGGAGCGGGTGCAACAATTGGATGGGATAGATTTAATTGGTGAACGCGTTCCAATAACGGTAAAGAAGGATACGCTGGAATTTAATGCAGATTCCTTTAAGACAAGACCAGACGCAACCGTGGAAGATGTATTGAAAAAACTCCCCGGTGTGGAAGTGGCCAGTAATGGTACCATAACTGTTAACGGAAAAGAGGTTAATCAAGTGCTCGTAAACGGTCAAGTGTTTTTTAGCACCGACCCAAAAGTCGCCACAAAATCTTTGTCCAAGGATGTTATTAGCAAAATACAGATTACGGACACCAAGACCAAGGAACAGGAATTTATCGGAGAATCAGGCAACGGAGAGACCAAAACCATCAATCTTACTTTAAAGGAGGATAAGAACAAAGGATATATGGGTAGGTTGTCCGGAGGTTATGGTACGGATGATAGATACCAGGCAAACGGCCTTCTAAACTATTTCAACGATACGGAACGCATCAGTGTTCTTGGGAGTAGTAATAATATCAACAACCCTGGATTTTCATTTGATGAAATCTATGAAATGGTCGGGAATTCAAGGGGTGGAGGTATCAATTTCAATAGAAATGGTTCCTTTTCCATTGGAAACATGTCGTTCGGTTTTGGCGAAGGTATCGTTACATCTTCTACCATTGGAGGGAGTTATGCCAATCAGGATAAAGGGAAATATAAGGCTGATGGAAATTATTTTTATGCCTATAGCGATTCTTATAATGATGAGCGGACATCCAGGGAAAATATTTTGCCCGATGGAAGTTTTTTTACCGATACCGAGACCAATTTTGTGGGCGGGACCATATCCAACCAAGCTGCGGCCAATTTAGAGTTTGATGTGGACAAGACTACAAGGATTACCATACAGCCGAATTTTAGTGTGAACAATACCAACTCATCCAATCTTGAGAACACAGTTTCCACAGATGGGGATGGTAATTTGATCAACGATAATACATCTTTACAGGTAACCGATGGTTTCCAGCGAAATTTTGGCAATAGGTTGGAGATTATGAAACGCTTGGATACGTTGGGCAAATATGTGCGTGTATATTTCAACAATGATAATCGGGTAAGCGATTCTGAAACCTCACTGAATTCTGAAAGAAATATTTATGGCGACAACCCTAGTCAAGTACTTTTGGACCAAAGAACTTTGGTGGATAACTCCAATGATAATTATGAGTTGGGTGGCTCCTACCGACAGCCGCTTAACAAGGAGCTGTATTTGGATTTTAGATATAGTTACGAGAAAAACGAACAGCAGAACCAAAGAACGGTTTCTGATTTTGATGAGCTCACGGGTGAATATATTTACAACATGGAACTAAGTTCCGATTTTGATTTTAAGGTGAACAAGCATGTACCGGAGGTGGGCGTTGGCTCCAATGGTAAAAAACTAAGATTCAACCTTAGGGCGCGTTTGGAGAGCAATAGGTTGGAAAACGAGGATTTTATACAGGAAACCTCCTTTTCCAAGGATTATAACAACTTGCTTTTAAGTTCTTACGCCAACTATGACCTTGGCAATAACAAACGGATGAGTTTTAACTATCGTTCCCAATTGCAGGTACCGTCTATAAACCAAATGCAGCCAGTTCCCAATGTGAGCAATCCATTGAACATTGTTCAAGGTAACCCCAACTTGGACCCTCAGATTAACCATAATTTTTATTTGAATTTCAATAACTACAATTGGAGGGAAAGAACGGGAGTATTCTTTTGGGCCAATTTGGGTATAGATGAGGACAGGATAGTATCCAGCACTACAACGGATGAAGACTTCATCAGAACGACGACTTACCAAAATGTAAAGGGCAATTACAATGCGGCGATGGGCATCAATTACTCAAAACAGATTAAAAAGGATAGTCTTTATACCTTAAAATTCACCCTGAGGCCCAATGCGAGCATTAACAAGCAGGTGGGTTTCACCAATGGGTCCCAACTAGAATCCAACACTTTTGCGATCAGGCCCAGCGCGGGACTTTTGTTCAACTATAAGGAAATGCTGGAGATTGAACCCGAGTACACTTTGGCCGTAAATGCTACGCGATATAATTTGGACAATGTGGAAGATGTTGATTTTACGACACACAATCTATCTTTTAAGCTCACCTCTTATTGGCCAGAAAACTTGGTGTGGGGCAATGACATCACCTATAGTTACAATGGTAACCTTGGTGCGGGGTTTGATAAGGACGCCATATTTTGGAACATGAGTTTAGGCGTGCAAATGTTCAAAAAGAAAGCAACGTTAAAGGTGTTGGCCTACGACCTTCTCAATCAGAACATCAACACCAGAAGGACCACTGGACAGGATTTTATCCAGGATTTTCAGGGTACCGCACTTAAACGTTACTTTATGGGCAGCTTGACCATAAAATTTGATTCTTTTGGTGGTGGGGGAGCACCGGAAAAAAGAGGTGGACGGTTTATCAGATTGTAAAAAAAAAGGAGTTTGGTTACCATCCGCCGGAGGCACCGCCCCCGCCAAATCCACCTCCTCCGAAGCCTCCACTGAATCCACCGCCGCTGAATCCTCCTCCGCTACCAAATCCTCCTGAAGATCCAGAGCTACGTCCCATGTTGCTCAGAATGATCATATCCCAAATGCTTGGGCCTCGACCTCCACGGCCACCATTGCCACCTCCACCTTTATTTTTTCGGCTCCAAAGAATAATGATGATGACAAAAAAGATGATTATCGGAAAAAGTGCATCTATCGGGAATTTTTTACCGTTGCCAAAAGTCCGGTCCTCGGTAAACTCGCCCGTCAATACTTTAAAAATTGCATCAGAACCTTTGTCAAGACCACTATAATAATCTCCTTTCTTAAATTCGGGAATGATCACTGTTTCTATAATACGTCTCGACATTAGGTCGGTGAGTCTGCCTTCTACACCATATCCCGTGTTGATGGCAATTCTGCGGTCGTCCCTTGCCAGCAGTACCAATACACCATTGTCCTTGTCCGCTTGCCCGATGCCCCATTTTTGGCCCCATTGCGCTCCCAAAAAGTTGATTTCCTCACCTTCTGTGGAACTGATTATGGCCACAACGATCTGTGTGGAGGTGCTGTCCGAATACCGAACGAGCTTTTGTTCCAATGCACTATACTGAGCGGGGGACAATAGGTCCACGTAGTCGTAAACGCTCGTCTGTTTTTTGGGTTTAGCTGGTATGGTGAACTGCCCCCAAGTTAGGGAAACACATAAAAAAGCCAGTAAAAAACTACCCTTTGGATATCGCATCGTTGAGTTCATTGATATCATTTTGATTCCATGGAAAATGGGCCTGCAATTCTTTGCCGGCTATCAATATTCCATCAATGATACCTTGTTTAAAATTTCCTTTTTTAAAGTGCGAAGCGATCACATCCTTGGTAGTATCCCAAAATCCTTTGGGAACCGCCCTGTCAATGCCCTCACCGCCATAGATTACAAATTTTCTATCGTCCACGGCCACATATAAAAGCACCCCATTGCCCTCCTTGGTATTGTCCATTTTCAGGAAATGAAATATTTGCTGGGCCCTGCTAAAGTGGTCTATTTTGGAAGTGGATTCAATATGTACGCGGATTTCTCCGGAAGTATTTTTTTCGGCTTCTACAATGGCGTTTACAATATCGTTCTCTTCCTCGGCAGTTAAAAATTCTTCTACGTGCGACATTGGCTAGTTGAATTCAAAGTTCACATCGGGGGCTTTTTCGGAACCCGCATCAGATTTAAACAATGGCATGGAGTCAAAGTTTCCGATACTGGCAACAATATTGGTTGGAATTTGTTGAATTTTGATGTTGTACTCACCGGCAAGATCATTGAAACGGTTACGTTCCACATTGATTCTGTTCTCGGTGCCTTCCAACTGCGATTGAAGCTCCAAAAAATTCTGGCTTGCTTTCAGGTCGGGATAGCGTTCCACTGTTACCAATAATCTGGAAAGTGCAGAGGATAATCCCGTTTGGGCCTGTTGGAACTCAGCCAACTGTTCCGGTGTAAGGTTGTTTGCATCAATATTGGTGGATGTGGCCTTTGCCCTTGCTTCGATTACGTCCGAAAGGGTTTCACGTTCAAAATCCGCGGCACCCTGAACTGTTTTTACAAGGTTTCCGATCAAGTCGCTTCTGCGCTGGTACGAGCTCTCCACATTGGCCCACTGTTTCGTGGCCTGTCCTTTCATGTTGATGAGGTTGTTGTTGGTCCTAACGTACCAACCCACGACGATTACGCCAAGCAACCCGAGGACAATAATGGCTATGATACCTTTTTTCATTTTTTATTGGTTAAAGTGTTTATAGTTGTTCTTTGATCTTTAGCAGTTCCGCTTTTACCTTTTGTAGTTTTTGAATCACTTCAAAATTGGAAAGCGCCTTTTGCTTTTCTTCCTTCAAATGCGTTTTGGCCCCTTCCAAGGTAAACCCACGTTCCTTGACCAAATGATAGATCAGTTGAAGGTTTTGGATATCCTGTGGCGTGAATTTGCGATTGCCCTTGGCATTCTTTTTGGGTTGCAATACGTCGAACTCTTTCTCCCAAAAACGGATTAGAGAGGTGTTTACCCCAAAGGCCTTGGCCACTTCGCCAATGCCATAATATCGTTTTTCGGGTAGATCTACGTGCATTAATCCAGCGATTGGTTTTCTTGGTTCGCCAATCGGAGCATGTTATCAAACTCTTCGGCAGATAAACTTCCATAGTAGAAGTTGATCGGGTTGATACGCTCACCATCTTTAAATACTTCGTAATGAACGTGTGGTGCTTCGGAACGTCCCGTGCTGCCAACAAAGCCGATAAGGTCTCCCCTTTTGACTTTTTGACCGACCGTTACATTGTATTTGCTCATGTGGCCATATAGCGAGATATAACCGTAGCCATGATCGATACGGACGTGTTTTCCATAACCTGAGGACCTGTTGTCGGCCCGAACTACTTTTCCGTCACCGGTGGCATAAATTGGCGAACCCCTGGGCGCGGTAAAATCCATTCCCCAGTGCATTTTGCGGGCTTTTGTAAACGGGTCGGAACGCCAACCGTAACCTGAGGCCATTCGTGTAAGATCTTCGTTGCTTACGGGTTGAATTGCAGGAATGGAAGCCAATAGTTTTTCTTTCTCCTCTGCCAATTTGGCTATTTCATCCAAGGATTTGGATTGTATGACCATTCCTTTTTGAATGATGTCCAACCGCTTTGTGGCATCAATAATAATCTCGGAATTGTTGAAACCTTCAAGGTCTTTATAGCGGTTTATACCACCAAAACCAGCTCTTCGCTGTTCCTCAGGTATCGGATTTGCTTCAAAATATAAACGGTAGATGTTATTGTCCCTTTCCTCGATATTACCCAAAACTTGTTCCATTTGGTCCATTTTACGGTTGAGGATATCAAATTGGAGCTCGTAGTTCCGTACTTCCCTTTCCAGAGAAAGTTCTTTGGGCGTATTTACCCATCGGGTGTTCAAAAGAATGATCAGTCCAAGGAAACCGAACAATGCTGAACCCAGCAAGAATAGGAAAATATTCCTATATTTTTTCGATTTTTTCGGCTCGATCTTTCTGTACGAAAGGGTATCCGGATCGTAATAGTACTTTACTTTAGACATGAATGGATTTTATCCTATTTTTGCTCACTCATTTTAATCAGAACAAACAAATATAAAAATTGTTTTGCTTAAACTGTTAAATTTAAGAAAACCCTAGGAATTCAATGACATCCCAAGAAGTTAGAAACCAGTTTTTAAACTTTTTCAAAGAAAAGAACCACAAGATTGTACCATCTGCACCTATGGTAATGAAGGACGACCCTACCCTGATGTTCACCAATGCCGGTATGAACCAGTTCAAGGAGTACTTTTTGGGGAATTCCGTTCCTAAGAGCAAACGATTGACAGATACCCAAAAGTGTTTGAGGGTAAGTGGGAAACACAATGATCTCGAAGAGGTCGGGAAAGATACCTATCACCATACCATGTTCGAGATGTTGGGGAACTGGAGCATCGGGGATTACTTTAAAAAGGAAGCCATTGCGTGGGCATGGGAATTGCTTACCGAGGTATATAAAATTGATAAGGACAGTCTTTACGTTTCCGTTTTTGAAGGAAGTGAGGATGATAATCTCCCGCTCGATCAAGAAGCCTATGATCTGTGGAAGGCCATTGTGCCCGAAGATCGCATCATCAAAGGGAACAAAAAGGACAACTTCTGGGAAATGGGGGATCAAGGTCCCTGCGGACCCTGTTCCGAAATCCATGTGGACATTCGTTCCAAAGAAGAAAAAGCCAAAGTTGATGGCGCTTCATTGGTAAACCAAGACCATCCACAGGTGGTAGAGATATGGAACTTGGTTTTTATGCAGTTCAACCGTAAGGCTAACGGTAGTTTGGAGCCACTTCCCGAAAAACATATTGATACCGGAATGGGCTTCGAGCGCTTGTGTATGGTGCTTCAAAACAAACAGTCCAATTACGATACAGACGTTTTTACCCCGTTGATTCGCGAGGTGGAAACCATTACAGGAAAAAAGTACGGGAAAGACGAAGAAACCGATATTGCTATCCGTGTTATTTCCGATCACGTGCGAGCAGTTGCCTTTTCCATTGCTGATGGGCAATTGCCCAGTAATACGGGGGCAGGATATGTAATCCGAAGAATTCTGCGCCGTGCCATTCGCTACGGATTTACTTTTCTGGACACTAACAAACCATTTATTTATAGACTGGTAAAGGTGTTGAGCGAACAGATGGGCAAGGCTTTTCCTGAGTTGAAAGAACAACACCAGTTGATAGAAAACGTAATCAAGGAAGAGGAAAACTCTTTCTTGAGCACCTTGGAGCAAGGTTTGGTGCTGTTGGATTCCGTGATCAAGTCTTCCAAAGACAAAACCATTGCGGGCGACAAGGCCTTTGAACTCTACGATACTTTCGGTTTCCCGATAGACTTGACCTCCTTGATTTTGGAAGAGAAGGGTTATCAATTGGATACCGAAGGATTCGAAAAAGCATTGAAAGCCCAAAAGGACCGTTCACGAGCAGCATCCGAAGTGTCCAAGGACGATTGGAACATATTGATGACCGATACCGAACAGGAGTTTATTGGTTACGATAGTTTGGAAGCGCAGGTAAAGCTGGTAAAATATCGAAAGGTGACCAGCAAAAAAGTAGGAGACCAATACCAACTGGTTTTCAATTTGACCCCGTTCTACGCCGAAGGTGGTGGACAGGTAGGGGATAAGGGCTATTTGGAAGCTCCAAATGGTGATGTTACCTATATTGTGGATACCAAAAGGGAAAACAACGAGATTGTTCACTTCGCGAAATCGTTGCCCAAAGAGGTTTCGGGAACTTTTAAAGCGGTGGTCGACGAAAAACAGCGTTGGAGAACGGAGTGCAACCATACGGCCACGCACTTGTTGCATCAGGCACTGCGTGAGGTTTTGGGCACCCACGTGGAACAGAAAGGTTCTGCGGTACATTCCAAATATTTGCGTTTTGATTTTTCCCACTTTTCAAAATTGACGACCGAGGAACTTCGGGAAGTTGAAAACTTTGTGAACGCTCGTATCGACGGACACCTTCCTTTGGAAGAAAGTCGAAATGTTCCCATGCAAGAAGCGATGGAGCAGGGTGCAATGGCACTTTTTGGAGAAAAATATGGCGATACCGTCAGAACTATTCGTTTTGGGCAATCCATTGAACTTTGTGGGGGTACCCATGTGAAGAACACGGCCGACATCTGGCACTTTAAAATTGTTTCCGAAGGAGCGGTTGCTGCTGGAATCCGCAGGATAGAGGCCATTACTTCGGATGCGGTAAAAGAATTTTATTTCAACAACAATCGAATGCTCTTCGAGATCAAGGATATGTTGAAAAACTCCCAAGATCCTGTAAAATCGGTGGCCAGTTTGCAAGAAGAAAACCTTGCCCTTAAAAAGCAGGTGGAGCAATTGTTGAAGGATAAGGCCAAAGGTCTCAAAAATGAGTTGATTGCGGAATTGGAAGATGTAAACGGAATCAAGTTTTTGGCTCAAAAAGTGGATTTGGATGCGGGCGGCATCAAGGATTTGGCCTTTGAAATGGGCGGGCAGGTAGATAACTTGTTCCTGTTGCTGGCTTCGGAAAAAGATGGGAAAGCTGTATTGTCCTGCTACATTTCCAAGGATTTGGTTGCCGAAAAAGACCTGAACGCTGGAACCATTGTCCGTGAACTTGGAAAATACATTCAAGGCGGTGGAGGCGGACAACCGTTCTTTGCTACCGCTGGTGGTAAAAAACCTGAAGGGATTCCCGAAGCCTTAGAGAAAGTAAAGGATTATCTAAAATGATTTTCTTAGATTAACATTTGTCAAATCGAGCGCAGTCGAGATGTGATGCTATGTCGTTCTCGACTGCGCTCGAACTGAATTTTCTGGCAAATAAAATGGAACTACAAACCAAGATACCTTTAACGACCAGCGATAATTCCATCGATTATCAAAGTAAGTTGGTGCTTTTGGGGTCTTGTTTTGTGGAAAATATAGGCTCGAAGCTGGATTATTTTCAGTTCCAAAAATTCCAAAATCCCTTTGGGATATTGTTCCATCCCTTGGCCATTGAAAATTTGGTACAACGAGCCATTGAAGGGAAAACCTATCGGCAAGAAGAGATTTTTGAGCAGGATGGAATTTGGCACTGTTTTGATGCGCATTCCGACTTGCGTTCAGGATCCTCAGAGAAACTTTTGCATCTTCTCAACCAAAGGTTGAAAGAAACCAAGACCAATCTAGAAGCATCTTCCCATATCATCATCACCTTGGGAACGGCTTGGGTTTACGAGGATAATTCATCAGGGAAAACTGTGGCCAATTGCCATAAGGTTCCGCAGAAGCAATTCACAAAAAAACTATTGAGCCCTACCGAAATTGAAGCGAGTCTTCAAAATGTGATGGCCTTGATTCAAAAAGTGAATCCCAATACGCAAATCATTTTCACCATTTCGCCCGTTCGCCATTTAAAAGACGGTTTTGTGGAAAATCAATGGAGCAAGGCGCATTTAATCACTGCGATACATTCCGTTTTGTCATCTCGAGCGCAGTCGAGAGAACTTGCATATTTCCCTTCGTACGAAATTATGATGGACGAGCTGCGCGATTATCGCTTTTACGGGAAAGATATGGTACACCCGAACCCATTGGCCATCGATTACATTTGGGAACGCTTCAAATCCGTTTGGATTTCGGAAAATGCTTCCGCTGTAATGGATGAAGTGGATGCCATTCAAAAAGGATTGCGGCACCGCCCGTTCAACCCCGATTCCGAAGGCCATCAAAAGTTCAAAACATCGCTCCGCGCAAAAATTACGTATCTTCAAGAAAGGTTTCCTTTTATGAAATTTGAATAAATGAAGAGAGTATTAGTTGGAGCGGTAATAGCGTTGGCGTCGGTTTTGATCTACAAATCCTGCGCAGATGACCGTGAACAAAAATCAATTTTAGAAGAAAGTTCAATGCTGATTCAGCAAGAACTACGCAACGTATCCAAATTAGTGGTCACCGAAGGGCATTTTGCGGAGGTGTACAATTATAAGGATTCCAAAGAACTCTTCGGACCTTTGGTCACGGCCCATAAAAAGGCACTGGTGGTGGTCAATGCCGACGTGACCATTGCTTACGACCTTTCCAAAATCGATTATGATGTGAACGAAGGGAACAAGGTCTTGACCATTACCCAAATTCCGGAACCTGAAATCAAGATCAGTCCCGATTTTGAATATTATGATGTTACCGCGGATTATTTGAATCCCTTCAATGCAGGGGACTACAATGCCATCAAAAGAAATGTAAACGCTTCTTTGATGAAGAAAATAGAAGCATCATCTTTACGTTCCAATGCAGAAAACCGTTTGGTGAGCGAGCTTTCCCGAATTTTGGTGCTCACCAATACCATGGGCTGGACATTGGTTTATGAAAATGTCCCCGTGGAAAATTCGGAACAGTTGAAAACTTTTTTGGATTAAGCTGTCACATTTTCCATTTTGATGCGTCTATATAGTACATCAATCAATCAATACCATGTTTAAAAGAGTACTACTGACCGCCCTTTTAGCCACTTTTCTATTTTCCTGCCAGCAACGCCCCGAATCCGATATCAGCTATGAAATTTCTGCCGTGATGGTCGATAGCGTTCCACAGCTCAAAATTAAAATGACCTTGAAGGCCAGTCCCAATGGCACCACAACACTGTCCTTTCCCAATGAGGCATGGGGTCAGGAAGGTCTTCACAAAGCGTTGGGAAAAATGCAACTGCTGAATGTGGAGGGAGCCGTTGAAAAGGACGCAGATAGTAGCCGCATAGTTCTGATGCATCCCAAGGATGTCGAGGAATTGGAGTTTGAATATTTCTTGAAACAGGATTTCGAGGGAGATGTTTCAACCAGCAAAATTTACCGCCCCATCATCAACAAAACTTATTTTCATGCATTTTCCCATAACATGTTCATGATTCCAGAAAATGCAGGGGAAAGCGAGGACATTCTTCTGGATTGGACCTCTCTTCCAGAAGAATACACCATTCATAACAGTTTTGGTAGCAAAGAAAAAATCCAATTATTGAAGGATCAAGATGTGGGTCTTTTCAGCAATGCCATATTTGTGGGGGGAGATTTTAGGGTCTTCAATGGAGAAATACAGGGGAACAAAATCAGTTTGGCCACCCGTGGCGAATGGATTCCGTTCAAGGACGAGGAAGTTTTTAAGGTTTTGGAAGAGACCCTTACGTACCAACGCAATTTTTGGAACGATCACTCCCAAGAATATTTTACGGTGACCATGCAGCCTTTTCCGCAAGAGAATGGTAGCAGTTTCCAAGGCACGGGATTGACCAATTCGTTTGCGACCTCGGTCTCCAATAACGATCAAACCGATATCGGTCAAATGGTATACCTCTTCAATCACGAACTGATGCACAATTGGATTGGGCACACCATAAAAAACGATAACGAAGAAGAGCAATATTGGTTCAGCGAAGGGTTTACCGAATATTATACTTTTAAAAACATAGCCAAGAACAACATCAATGGGTTGGGTGGTACCTTTTATATAGATGAATTGAACCGGACCATCCGCGACCTTTACGCATCATCGGTTGGAGAAGTCCCGAATTCCGAAATCAACTATGATAATTTTTGGAGCAATTACGAATTTTCCAAATTACCATATTGGCGCGGCGCAATTTTTGCCTTCTACCTAGATCAGAAGATTCAAAGGGCAAGTAACGGAACTAAAAGCTTGGATGATGTGATGCATCAAATTTATGACGATGCAACAGAGAAGGGACAAAAACTGACCCATGATTACTTTACCGGCTTGATGAAGACGTATTGGGACGGTGATTTTGATGCGGTCTTCCAAGAAAATATTGAAGAAGGTCAAAAAGTGGATTTGGTGGCGCTATTTAATGAACTCGGGTTGGAATACAGCCCTGAAAGCGATGTTTACGAGCTTGGTTTTGAATTTACTGAGGGTAGAAAAGGTATTGCATCCGTTGTAGAGGACAGTAAAGCATGGGAAGCTGGTGTCCGCCAAGGGGACGAGGTGTTTTCGCGAAGTATATGGCAAGGCAATGTTGAGCACGAAGTAGAACTTGGTCTAAAAAGAGATGGAGAGGAAATCAGGGTTTCCTACTATCCTACCAAAAAAGGAGAGGTGCCCCAATTGAAACACACTACGGAGAACATTGAAAAACTCGGTTTTTAGTTTACCAATGTGGCATCCACCAATTGCAAGCCGTCATCAATTAAATGTCCTACTTTGGGATTGTCCCTTTTGATGTGCTCCAAGTGGTTCAAAATTTCTTGTTGGAACTCCTCATTATTGTCCTGTTTGGCCAGTTCATAAAGTTCTACGGACAATAACCAGTCTTTAGGATGATTCTTTTTAAGGGCTTGGAACACTTTGTTACGGGAAACCGTGGTATTTTTCCCTTCCCTAAAATGTCTTATTTGCTCGTAGAATTGTTCCAATTGCAACCGTTTTTCATCTTTTTTGGATTTAATGGTGCTGTCCGTAATCTGATGCGTGATCAAGTCAAAGCTGTTTAAGTCTGCGGGTCCGTTGTAGGCGGAAACAATGTTTTGCCCGATTGCCATATGGTACAATCCCCATTCGGGTCGGAACAAAGTTTTATCATGGTGTGTAACCGTGCAATTCTCAAATGTGATCAAAATGATTTTTCCCATCAAATTTCTGGTGCCCGTAATTATGGTTCCCTCCACTTTGATGCCGCCCTCGAACTCCAGGGCAATTTGTTCTCCTTCATAAATTTTATAGGCTTTCAAATCACGTGGTCCCATATCTTCGATGGCAATGTTGATACCTTTTAATTTTCCGATGGGTGAACCAAAACCTTCTGAATGATGGGCGATGCTATGGCCCACCAATTCTTTTTCACGGTAGGCCAATGCCGTTCCTCCAGTAGTCTGAATATAAATGGGCTTGCCTTCGTTCTCGATCACATTGCTGAACTCTCCCGAAATTTGTAGTCCCGTGCTCAATTCGATAGTCCCCAATGCTTTGGACCCTATCAATTTCTTGATGCCTGAAAGCCCGCCCTTTCGTACCGCCATGGTGTTCGCAAAATCTTCCAATACTTGACTCAAAAAGGCAAAATCAGGCGTTACAAAAAGCTGTGGTTGCGGTTTGGTAATATCAAATTCAGTGCGTGCCGCCTCAATGGAGTACGGAATCTTTTTCACTTTGTCCGTCATGCACCACGCACTTTCCCCAATGGACGAAAGCAGTCCCGCACCATAAATTTTTGGGTTGTCCACAGTGCCTATCAAACCATATTCCACCGTCCACCAATGTAAGTTACGTATCAATGCCATCTCACTGGGTTCGCCCATGTTTTGTTGAAGTTGTTCAATGTGTTTTTCGGCCTCCTCGATTTCATTTTGAGGTGTGCCGTTCGCTTCCTTGATAATAGAAAGATGGCGTACCGCATTGTACAATTCGTAATCCTTGGCACTGGAAATGGCCTTGCAACCAATTTCCCCGAACCTGCGCAGGTATTCTGCATATTCCGGATTGGCGATAATGGGAGCGTGTCCAGCCCCTTCATGGATAATATCGGGGGCGGGAGTGTATTCAATATTTTCAAGCTGACGAATGTCCGATGCGATGACGAGCACATTGTACGCTTGGAATTCCATAAAAGCAGAGGGCGGAATAAAGCCATCCACGGCAACAGCCGCCCAACCAATTTCTTTAAGGATGCGGTTCATCCCGTACATATTGGGGATATGGTCAATGGAAATCCCTGTTTTTTTAAGTCCGTCCACATAGGAGGTATGGGCCGCTTGGCTGAGGTAATCCACATTCTTGCGCATTACATAACGCCAAACCGCTTGGTTAATGGCGGTGTACTCTTCATAATTCTGTGGTTTTATGAATTGCTTGAGGTGCTTGGGCAATTTATCAAGAATAGGATTGGATTCGTAGCTCATACGTTCAATTTTTGTGCGAATTAAAGATACGAAATAGGGAATGGAAATTATCTTAAGGAAAGTTAAGGGCAAAAAAAGACCGCCCATTGGGCGGTCTGTATGTTTAATTGGAGGCTACGGTCATTTGTGGTGGATACTCCTCTAGGATTTGTGCAACAAATTCTTTGATGCGCTGCTCCTTTTTCTCAATATTGGCGGTGTTGTTCAAGGTGCCTACACCTCTACCTTGCCAAACCAATTCTTTTTTTTCGGCATCGATAACATCGATGTACAGGGAACCTTCAGTGCGGGTGCTCACATTGTTGCCGCCCCAGCCCCAGCCCCAACCGGGACCCCAGGCCCATGGGCTATAAAAACCGCCCCAGCCCCAGCCGTAGTTGTTGTACACATCCACGCGCTCGCGCTCTTTGGTAAAAATGCTGATGAGTACATCCGGGTTGTCGGATTTTACGAATCCTCGGGAACTCAATTCGGCCTCAATGGCCCTTAAAATTCGTTTCTTGTCCAAATCCGAGATTTGAGCCTTGTCTATACCTGTTTTGTAAAAAGCATAGCTTTTATAGGTATTAAAGTTGGCTTTTTGGTCGTAATCGGAAACTACGCGTACGGAAGTACAGGAAGCCAAAAGCCCAAAGGAAAAGGCAATCAGTGCGAGATGTTTTAAACTTTTCATAGTACTTTTTTTAAATTCTTGAGATTTAATATAAAGGTCACAAATATTGTGCCGAACGTATTTTAATTCCTTTTGTTGGTGTTGCGGTCAAACCCGTACGGGCAATGGCGGCAACCACTTTCGCAGCAATAACCGCGTTTTAAATGGTATTTCTCCGTAAAAACCCGATATCCTTGTTCCGATAGGTAATAATCACCCTCTTCCAAGGGAATGTGTTCTTTCATGTACGGCAACTCATTTTGCTACTTAAATTTAAGGGTTTCATGGGAAAAAGACGAAGGTTTTAACCTTTTCCAAACAAGGTTGTTCACCGAAAATGTTAATCTTATTTTGTATTGCGTCAAATTTTCGCTGCTTTTTGCTGTTATATTTGTAGTGATAACCTAACCATTTATCAATTTGATACTAGTCTTTAAACATTTCTTCTATAAAAATTATGTGGGGCTCTCCCTATGGCCCTTCATCATCTTAAAGGAAGATTCCCTAAAGACCGATGAGGTGCTCATCAACCATGAACGCATCCACCTGAAGCAACAGCGCGAACTGCTGATCTTGCCGTTTTACATCCTCTACATTTCGGAATGGTTGTTCCGTACGGTACTTTATAGGGACAGTTACCGAGCTTACCAGAACATCAGTTTTGAACGTGAGGCCTACGCCAATGAAAGGGATATGGAGTATCTTTCCAAACGTAGATTTTTCGGATTTTTGCAATACTTGACCCGTTAATTTTCTGAATTGAACATACCCAATGAGCATATCGATATGCCCCTTCTGCACGAAAAGGGCATCGATCTTTATTTAAAAAGAGAGGATACCATCCATCCATATATATCGGGGAACAAATACAGAAAACTCAAATACAACCTGCTTGAAGCCAAAAAAGCGGGTAAACAAACATTGCTCACCTTTGGTGGGGCATTCTCCAACCATATTGCGGCCACGGCCTATGCGGGATATGAACAAGGGTTAAAAACAATCGGGGTGATTCGTGGCGAGGAACTGCAGGATAAATGGCAAAACAATCCCACCCTGAAACTGGCCTATGAGCACGGTATGCAGTTCCATTTTGTGTCCCGAACCGATTATCGTCTCAAAAATGAAGCATCATTTCTTCAAAAATTAAAAGGAACCTACGGTGATATCTACATTTTGCCCGAAGGCGGAACCAATGCATTGGCCGTTAAGGGCTGTTCGGAAATTTTGACCGAAGAAGATGCCCAATTCGACAACATTTGTTGCGCAGCCGGAACCGGCGGAACGGTAGCAGGATTGATCAATGCCGCACAGCCCCATCAAACGGTTTGGGGGTTCCCTGCGTTAAAGGGCGATTTTTTAAACGAAGAGATTCGTACATTTGCCCATACCGACCGTTGGCGACTGGTAACCGACTATCATTTTGGGGGTTACGCCAAAGTAGACCAACAGTTGATTGAATTCATCAACCTCTTTAAAAGTAAAACAGGGATACCCCTGGACCCCATTTACACGGGAAAGATGCTTTTTGGTATTTTTGACCTTGTAAAAAGGGATGTGTTTGTATCCGGAACCCGGATTTTGGCCATCCATACCGGGGGATTGCAGGGAATCGAGGGCATGAACCGGGTGTTGAAAAAGAAAAAATTACCGTTATTGGACGTATGATCAAGCGAATAGGATATGTATTGATTGTGGCACTTTTACTTTCTGGTTGTGGTGCCAAAAAGAGAAGGTCGACTCATAAAAAAGGGGCTCCTGTTGTGGTGCGGACGGAAAAACCGACCACGAGGACCACAAACGATTTGGATACCGAAGAGGCCCGTGACCTGTTCCCCATGCCCGAAGATACCGGACGATTTGAACGTTTCCCCATATCGGATACCGAGGACTATATTGACAATTTTGCCGAGATTGCCCAGTACGAAATGCGTGCCTTTGGCATTCCCGCCAGTATCACTTTGGCGCAGGGCATTTTGGAAAGTGGCTCCGGTCGCGGTGAGCTTACCTTAAAAACGAACAACCACTTTGGGATTAAATGCCACACTGGTTGGCAGGGTGAATTCGATTTTCATGATGACGATGCAAAAGGCGAATGTTTTAGAAAATACAATCACCCAATGTACTCCTTTCGGGACCACAGTATATTTTTATCCACCCGTTCGCGATATGCCTTTTTGTTCAATTACCGTCGGGACGACTATAAAAAATGGGCCCACGGTCTGCGACAGGCAGGCTACGCCACCGACCGAAAATACCCGGAAAAATTGATTGCCATTATCGAGCGTTACAACCTTCACGAGTATGACGAAGCGGTGGTGGATACCGGTCTGTCCCCGGTACGCCAACCCAAAAAGTACGATGTGTTCACCCATACCGTAGAAAAAGGCGATACGCTCTATGGCATATCCAGACGTTACGATATTTCGGTGGACGAGCTTCGCCGCCTGAATAATCTGAACGATAACATCATTTCCATAGGGCAAGTGCTCAACATAAGGGTTTCACAATAGTTTTTCTGTTGATGGTTTTCCGTGTTGTGACATCGAGCGCCTGCCTGCCGCAGCTAGGGAGTCTAAGGGTGCTGGACAAAATCCATTTCACAAAAAGTTTTATCCTCATTACCTTTGCGTAGCGCAAGTCGAATACGATTTCGTTTGTCACATCGAGCGCCTGCCTGCCGCAGGCAAGCAGGTGAGATGTGATGATGCCGTTCTCGACTGCGCTCGAACTGACATAGGATTTGTGCCCTGAGCGGAGTCGAAGGGCGCTGAACAAAATATACTAAAATAGATTCCCGTCCGCACGGGAATTACAAGATATAATTATGATCTACCAACGAAGCAGCGCCCTGTTCGCAGAGGCCAAAAAATACATTCCCGGAGGGGTAAATTCCCCAGTACGTGCATTTAAAGCGGTAGGGGGCGACCCTATTTTTATCAAGGAGGCGAAAGGCGCCTACCTGTACGATGAGGACGGCAACCAACTTATCGACTACATTGCTTCGTGGGGGCCGCTTATTTTGGGCCATGCGTACGAACCCGTGATCAATGCCGTAATCGAGAAAGCCAAAAAAGGAACTTCCTTTGGAACTCCTACCGAAATTGAGACCGAAATCGCCAAACTGGCGGTGTCGATGGTGCCGAACATTGACAAAATCCGTTTTGTGAACAGTGGGACCGAAGCCTGTATGAGTGCGGTGCGTCTCGCGCGCGGGTACACGGGCAAGGAAAAGATCATCAAATTTGCAGGTTGCTATCACGGCCACTCCGACTCCTTTTTGATACAAGCGGGGAGTGGTGCCGTTACTTTTGGTAGCCCCAACAGCCCCGGGGTAACGCAGGGCACGGCCAAGGATACGCTGTTGGCCGATTACAACGATTTGGATGGGGTAAAAGCCTTGGTGGAGGCCAATAAAGGTGAGATTGCCGCCATTATTTTGGAACCCGTAGCGGGGAACATGGGTTGCATTATCCCCAAGGATGAATTTATACAAGGCTTGCGCGACATCTGCACTCAAGAAGGTATTTTGTTGTTGTTTGATGAGGTAATGACAGGTTTTCGTTTGGGAAAAGGCGGTGCACAGGAAGCCTTGGGCATTGATGCCGATATTGTGATGTTCGGAAAAGTGATCGGGGGCGGACTGCCCGTAGGTGCGTTTGCAGCCCGGGCCGAGATCATGTCACATTTGGCGCCCGAAGGCCCCGTGTACCAAGCGGGCACCTTGAGCGGAAACCCCTTGGCGATGAGTGCCGGACTGGCCATGCTCACTGCCCTGAACGACCAACCTGAAATTTTCACCAGTTTGGCCGAAAAAACGGAGTATCTCCACAAAGGCATAGCCATGGTACTCACCAAAAAAGGCGTGATCCACCAGATTAACCGGTATGGCAGCATGATCTCCGTACATTTTACGGAAGAGCCGGTGGTGGATTTTGCCAGCTCAGCAAAAGGCAACAACGATATCTTTAAAAAATATTTCCACGGGATGTTGGAGAACGGGGTGTATTTGCCGCCCTCCGCTTTTGAAAGCTACTTTTTAAACGATGCCCTCAGCTATGCTGATTTGGATAGGACGATTGAGGCGGTGGCGAAGGTATTTTGATTTGTCATTTCGAAGAAGCGGAGCGACTGAGAAATCTGGTCGCCTTCTGGGATTTCTCACCTACGTTCGAAATGACATTGGGGTTGTCATTTCGAAGAAGCGCAGCGACCGAGAAATCTGATTGAGAATGAGATTTCTCCCATTCGGTCGAAATGACACGGTGACGAAAATGTTTTAATAGGTCATTTCGAAATGAGGAGAGAAACGACGATTGAGAAATCTGGTCGCCTTCTGGGATTTCTCACGCTCCTTCCAGTCTCTTCGAAATGACATTGGGGTTGTCATTTCGAAGAAGCGCAGCGACCGAGAAATCTGATTGAGAATGAGATTTCTCCCATTCGGTCGAAATGACACGGTGACGAAAATGTTTTAATAGGTCATTTCGAAATGAGGAGAGAAACGACGATTGAGAAATCTGGTCGCCTTCTGGGATTTCTCACGCTCCTTCCAGTCTCTTCGAAATGACATTGGGGTTGTCATTTCGAAGAAGTGCAGCAACTGAGAAATCTATTTCCTAAAAAGGAATATCTTTAAAAATGCTTTCACCCTACTACGTGTACGTTACCACCAATGAAAAGAAGACAGTGCTCTATATTGGCGTGACCAACAACATTCAAAAAAGACTTTCACAACATTACTTTGATAGCGAAAATGCCAAGAAGTCCTTTGCAGGGAAGTATAACTGTTACTATTTGGTGTACTATGAAACATTTGATTCTATTGAATCCGCCATTGCTAGAGAAAAGGAGTTAAAGAAATGGCGAAGAGAAAAGAAGGATAGATTGATTTCTTCATTTAATCCGAATTGGGAGTTTTTGAATCAACAAGTTGTTTAGTCATTTCGAAGAAGCGGAGCGACTGAGAAATCTAGATTTCTCACACTTCTTTCAGTCGGTTCGAAATGACAGTTTGTGCAGTGTGTCATTTCGAAGGAGCGAAGCGACTGAGAAATCTGTTTGAGAATGAGATTTTTCCCATTCGGTCGAAATGACGCGCTGGAGAAAATGTTTTAATGGGTCATTTCGAAATGAGGAGAGAAACGACGATTGAGAAATCTGGTTGCCTTCTGAGATTTCTCACGCTCCTTCCAGTCGGTTCGAAATGACATTGGGGTTGTCATTTCGAAGAAGCGGAGCGACTGAGAAATCTGATTGAGAATGAGATTTCTCCCATTCGGTCGAATTGACAGTTTGTGCAGTGTGTCATGTCGAAGGAGCGAAGCGACTGAGAAATCTATTCGTATTTGAGATGTCTCACACTCCTTCCAGTCGGTTCGATATGACATTGGGGTTGTCATTTCGAAGAAGCGGAGCGACTGAGAAATCTATTCGTATTTGAGATGTCTCACACTCCTTCCAGTCGGTTCGAAATGACAGTTTGTGCAGTGTGTCATTTCGAAGGAGCGAAGCGACTGAGAAATCTATTCGTATTTGAGATTTCTCACACTCCTTCCAGTCGGTTCGAAATGACATTGTGGTGATAGTAAGATTGAAGCGGTGGAGAAAATGTTTTAATGGGTCATTTCGAAATGAGGAGAGTAGCGACGATTGAGAAATCTGGTTGCCTTCTGGGAATTCTCACGTACGTTCGAAATGACATTGGGGTTGTCATTTCGAAGAAGCGTAGCGACTGAGAAATCTATTCGTATTTGAGATTTCTCACACTCCTTCCAGTCGGTTCGAAATGACATTGTGGTGATAGTAAGATTGAAGCGGTGGAGAAAATGTTTTAATGGGTCATTTCGAAATGAGGAGAGAAGCGACGATTGAGAAATCTGGTTGCCTTCTGGGATTTCTCACGTACGTTCGAAATGACATTGGGGTTGTCATTTCGAAGAAGCGTAGCGACTGAGAAATCTATTCGTATTTGAGATTTCACCCATTCGTTCGAAATGATATTTGTGTTATGATTTTGTAGACACCAACAATTCACAAACATCTACTTCTAAGATTTCAG
>NZ_JAHZSV010000038.1 GCF_019457905.1 Flagellimonas abyssi
TAGCGACTGAGAAATCTATTCGTATTTGAGATTTCACCCATTCGTTCGAAATGATATTTGTGTTATGATTTTGTAGACACCAACAATTCACAAACATCTACTTCTAAGATTTCAGCGATTTTAAATAAGTCCTTCAAATGAGGTTGGGATTTGTTGATGCACCAGTTGGACACAGTGTGCTCATTTTTATCTAGTTGTAACGCCAAATCTTTCTGGCTAACTCCTTGCCTGACCAAGATTTCTTTGATTCTGTTGAACTTCTCATTCATTAAACCAAATGTACAAATTGCAAGTATACAGTGCACTTATGAAAATCTACTTTTAATAAATGTTATTTTAAAATGAATATTTAATTTTCATTAATGTAATTTTGTTTTACATTTAAGTATCAAAAAAATATTGATTGTTATGTTTGACAAGTCCCAAATCATACATCTGATACAGCAAGATTTAAAACACAGCCAACTTACCGAAGCCTTACGCAATTTAGGTTTGGACGATGGTGGATTGTACAGTTTGGATTTGATGTCGCTGGTTGCCCAATTGATGCAAGTGCCGCCAGAACACATGGAAGACTTTGCAGAAATCTATGGCAGTTATTTGGATAGAGCTGCTGCGTATCCAGTTACTTATTTGGACGAATATCTTTTGCCTGTTGCTGAAGCTTGTTATTTTAAGCTGATGGGTGGTATAGAAGATTGAGGCCGTGGGGAGGGTGTTTTTAGTTGTAACGTGGGTGGTATTCTAGAAGTAACAGGTCTAACACAGAGTACTTTATCGCAAGTAAGCAAAAGACTGAGGTGGATTCAATCCGAAATTTTGCTTAATACACAATTCAGTTTCATATTTTTTGGGGTTTTTAACTTCAATCGCATACCCATTTTCTTTACCATTGAAATATTGCATATAGTAATCTTCAGTAATGCCAGAAAATTTTGAAGTTTGATTCCAAAGAGATTCCAATTCTTCATAAAAAATTCTATCAATCTCGAATTCTCCTATTACTTTGCTTATTGGTGCAGAGGCATAGACAACTATCTTTTTAACCTCTTTGTTTTTAAACAATGTTCTGCGGAATTCAAATTTTTTGGTGCCATTAAATATTTTGTTTGCAAATTCTGGTTTAATCGATAATATAACTTTCATTAGCTCTTGCTTCTTTTAATATTTGTTCAAATTTCGCATCACTTATTTGCTCAAAACCTCGTGGTGCATCTTGTATAATATTTAATTCCCTCAATCTCTTAAGGTTAACTTTTGGCATTGGAAATGAGTCAATGTATAAAAAATTAACTATAAAAGGCCTATTGTTTTTTCTGTAATTCCAAAATTTTTTTAATCCTTCATCATCAAAAACACTTCTCTTTCGACAGAGTTGGATAAAGTGATTTTCATCTCGAATATTAGTTGCGACATTTTCTACAACTCCAATAGTTGAGAAAACTCCAGCGTAATGACCACCTGTTCTATAGAAAAGCACCAAATCCCCACCGTTTAAATTTCTGTTATATGAACGTGATATATATACTTTTTTGATGGCATTTCTGTAAGGTTCATTTTCAGTAAAATCCTGTGGCGATTCATTATTTAGTATGGAATCAGGAAAGAGCTCTGTATGATATTCTGGATAAATTGGTACAATCCACTTGGTCGTATTTCTTGATACTGCCGGAAAAGATAATTTTGGTTGTTGTAGGTTAGGTGTTGGTTTACATTGAAGTGATTTAAACTTTTTTTGGATCGAAAGATAGGGCT
>NZ_JAHZSV010000039.1 GCF_019457905.1 Flagellimonas abyssi
AATTCACGGAACCGGGGCAGGGGAGGTTCACAGAGGATCAGGGCATTGAACGCCTATCTGGATCGCGTTTACAGTAATCTATTGGACTGCCATAAAGAACTTTTGGAAGAGAACAGGGTGGTTTCCTCAAATGCCATCAAGTCCCGTTATCTAGGGGAAGATGACAACAGCAAGACCTTAAGGGAACTTATCAAGTACCATAATGAGAATATGTCAATTGTCCTGAAAAAAGGGAGGGTTACAGGTCATCAAATAAGGTATCAATATTATTCTCGTCCCGTTAACATGAACATACATCCCTAAGTTTTAAGGATAATTAAGCTACAAAAAATTTAGATA
>NZ_JAHZSV010000004.1 GCF_019457905.1 Flagellimonas abyssi
AGCCCAAGAGGGGGAGCAGAAACAGCAAGGCTTCAGAGAAATCCACACTCTGGAGCCTTTTTCATTTGCACGCAATTTGCACGCGGATTAAAAAAAATAAAGTTTAGGGCCAAACTTTAACATTTCAGACTAAAATTTTCCAGAATAATTTGCGATTTGTCCCAAATACTTACCCTTAACTTTTGCACATGGATCCTGTTCCAATTTTATAGAGTTCGGGAAGAAAAACGTAAGGTAAAATTGGAATAGGGTGCAACAACCTACTCTTAAATGAGAAGTAATTTATTATAACGACTTTTTTGCAATACCAATAATCCGTTCCATTATTTAGATTGGAAAAGGAATAGAAATGACCCAGGTCCATAATGGATATATGATTTTTGGATACAATGCAATAGTAAAAAAGGCTGCAAATGATATTATTTCAGTGATTAGTAATCCCGTCAATTGAGGATTTTCATACTGATTATGGGTCTGTTTAAATTCTAATTTCCCTTTAGAACGAATTTGTTGGATTGTTCCTATTAAAAGAATGAAACAAATAACGAGACTGTAAACTGAACTCTGTCTGAAAAAGATTAGAA
>NZ_JAHZSV010000040.1 GCF_019457905.1 Flagellimonas abyssi
ATTGTCCTGAAAAAAGGGAGGGTTACAGGTCATCAAATAAGGTATCAATATTATTCTCGTCCCGTTAACATGAACATACATCCCTAAGTTTTAAGGATAATTAAGCTACAAAAAATTTAGATATAGTATTTGTTGGTTACATTTTTATAGAAAGTGTTACAAAGCGTTGAATTATAGATTGCCTTTGAGGATCAGTAATTAAGTTTTTAAAGTTGAAAACAAATAGCTTTAAATCATTACTGTTTTTATGGGTAGTTGGGCAGATAAAATACTCCAACATATTCAGTACTGGTTTCCACTAAAAAACTATAAAAAAACAACGGCCTTGTTCTTATCCATGTACGTATCAGTATAGAAAAGCAAGGGTTTAACCAGAGTACTTACAACAAGGTCTTAGTGGATAATAGGTGGTATTCTACAAGTAAGTTACACTAATGCAATCCAGCTATTTTTTGAGCAGAAAAGTTGAAGTATCAAAATTAATTATTATGTTCGTACATAATAACGAAAAATATCCTCCATATTTATTTAGATGAAATAATTGCTGATCATTCAACAAGCGGGTGTTTCATCTCTTTTTAACCAATGCCATGAAAATTAAACAACCTATACTGTTTCTATGTATATCCGTGATATTAAGTTCGTGTAAAACGGATAAGACCAAGTCAGATGGTGAACCTGCAGATCTTGATAAAACACCTTACGAATATGTTAATACATTTATAGGAACAGCTCCTCTGTTGGATGAGGAAATTATAGGATATACTCCTCCAAAGGATTGGAGGGTTTGGGCAGGTTTGACTTACCCAGGGTCATCATTGCCAAACGCTATGGTACAGCTAAGTCCAATCACGGAATATGGTACAGGAGCAGGTTACGAGTATGAGGATACTGAAATTTTGGGATTTGCCCATACCAACAAGGGACACTGGAATTTATGCAATCTACCAGTTCTGCCTATTTCTTCCCGGGCAAAAGCACCCTACAAAGGGACTTTTTCACATGATAATGAATCGGCTTCCCCCGATTTCTATCAGGTTCATTTACAGAATTATGATATCAATGTAAGATTGACTTCAACACTTAGGGCCGCCATACATGAATATCAATATGGGAAGGCCGATGGAAAAAGAATATTGTTTGATTTGGGAACTGCCAACAACCATGTTTCCGATTGGGAGATTTCCAAAGTATCATCCAACGAAATCAGTGGTTTTCAGAAGGTGGGAAGAGATAAAATTCATTTTTTTGCCCGAATCGATGGTGCTATTGATAGCATTGCATCGACCAACCTTGGAAAACCCAAAGGATATGCGATTGTACATTTAAAGGACAATAGTAAAGAAAAAGTTACCATGAAGATGGGATTGTCCTATGTGAACGTTGATAATGCAAAGCTGAATTTGGATAAAGAGGTTGGGTCTAAATCTTTTGATGAAGTGTTTGGTGAGGGGAAAAAAATATGGTCGGATTTCCTAAATCAAATTGAGGTTACCGGCGGATCCGAAAAGGAAAAGGAAATCTTCTACACCTCCCTTTATAAATCTTTTTTATGGCCAGCATTAAGAAGTGACAGCAATGGAGACTTTGTGGATGCTTCGGGTAATATTCAGAATAAGGATTTTCAGTATTACACCATACCTTCATTATGGGATACTTATAGAAATAAAGTAGTGTTGATGGAGATTTTAAGGCCAGAAGTAACATCAGATGTTATCGAATCCCTTATCGACAGGGGTAAGGTTACCGGATTTATCCCTACATTTTTCCACGGAGATCATGCAGCATCTTTTATAACAGGGTCTTATTTGCGTGGCATAAAAGATTTTGATGTGGAAAAAGCATATGAGCTTCTACTTAACAATGCTTATAAAGAAGGAGGAACTCGTCCGTATATAAAAGAGTATATGGAACTCGGGTATATTTCAGACCCCAAAATAGAGGAGCCCAACACCGAATCCAAAGGAAAGGCTGGGGTGTCCAAAACCTTGGAATTTGCCTATGATGATTATTCCCTTTCGTTATTGGCAAAGGAAATGGGTGATTCGGAACACCAAAATGATTTATTTGAAAGATCTAACAACTATAAGAACGTATTCGACCAGAAAACCAATTTTATGCGCGGTAGATTGGCAAATGGTGATTGGATCACTCCCTTCAATCCAGAATACCCTTATTACGAGTATATGTACAGAGAGGCAAATGCCTGGCAGGTTTCTTTTTTTGTACCCCACGATATGCATGGCCTTATCGACCAATATGGAAGCAGTGAAAAGTTTGAGGAAAAACTGGACTCGCTTTTTTCCTATAAATGGAACCCCAACCATATTGCACGAAATGTTTCTGGGTTTATGGGGCAATATAGCCAAGGAAACCAACCAGGGCACGAAGCTCCGTTCTCCTATTATTTTATTGATAAGCCAGAGAAATCACAAGCATTCATCGATAAGTTATTGTCCGATTATTATGGAATTGGTAAAGAAGGACTGGCACTTTCCGGTATGGATGATGCGGGGGAAATGTCTTCCTGGTACGTATTCAATGCATTGGGTCTATATCCGTTTTCCCCTACGGACCCTGAATACTTGGTTACTGTTCCCATTTTTGACACGGTAACCTGGCACTTGAAGGATGATAAGACTTTGAAGCTCATTAGGGAAGGGGACACGAGAGAAATCAAAGGCATACATGTCGATGGAACAAAAATAGATGCCTACTTTATTGATCACTCCATATTTGAAAGGGGAGGAGAGGTTTTAATTCGAACAAAGAATTAATAGCAATGCTCATTGTCATAAAACAAATACCTTAGATAGAACAACCGAAACTCATTTAATAGATTATGAAATCATACCTTTTACAAACAGGACTGTTATTCCTTCTTTTGTTGACTAGCTGTAAAATGGAGGAAAAAAAAGATGGGTCGAACATGGGTTCCGAAGCCATTTTAAAAACCAGATGGACCGATCAGGTAGACCCAAACCATGTTTTGCCCGAGTATCCCCGACCTATTCAACAACGTAAGGAATGGATGAATCTAAACGGGTATTGGCAAGTTGATACTTCTCCAAAGCAAGATATTTCTTTTGGCACTGTTCTTTCAGATACTATTTTAGTGCCATTCGCGGTGGAATCCTATCTCTCCGCAGTCCAAGAAAAAACGGATGACCTTCTCTATCGCAAAACATTTACGGTACCGGAGGATTGGGATGATCAAGTCATATTGAATTTTGAGGGCGTCGATTATGACGCAACCATTTATGTCAACACACAAAAAGTGGGAGAGCATAAGGGCGCCTTCGATCACTTTTCATTTAACATTACCAAGTATCTAACTAAAGGTGAGCAGGAATTGATGGTCAGAGTTCATGATGCTTCCAATGATGGTTTACAGCCCGTGGGAAAACAGGTCAAAAAACCTGAAGGAATTTTTTATACTTCCACGACCGGTATTTGGCAAACGGTATGGGTCGAACCAGTTTCAACCAACCACATCCAGTCCTTCAAAGTGGAATCGGATATCGATAAAGGTCAAATTGATTTTTTTGCTGAAGCCACAGAAGGAAATGGAACCATCAAGTTGGTCCTAAAAGATGGAGATCATTTGGTTGCCGAAACAGAAGGCTCCCCAGGAGATCATATTATACTCGAAGTTCCAGAGCCAAAATTATGGAGCCCAGAGCAGCCTTTTCTGTATGATTTGGAAGTACAATTGGTCAATAATGGTTCCATAACCGATGAGTTTTCCAGTTACGTGGCCATGCGTAAAATCAGTTTGGGAAAAGATAAAAACAATGATACCAAGATACTATTGAACAACGAACCTTATTTTCAGGTCGGTGTTCTGGATCAAGGGTACTGGCCGGATGGTTTGATGACCCCCCTACAGAAGAAGCTTATATATGGGATATTGAAACCTTTAAAAAGATGGGCTTTAACTTGTTGCGCAAACATGCAAAAACCGAAAGCCAACGTTGGTATTACCTATGCGATAAATTGGGAATGCTGGTTTGGCAAGATATGCCGCAAGTTTACCCACACGAAGATTTTGAAGAAAGGCTCACCCCGAAAGACAAACAGCAGTTTGAAAGTGAACTCAAAGCCATGGTGGATGACCTTTATAACTACCCGAGTATCGTCATGTGGGTCATTTTTAATGAAGGGTGGGGACAATACGACACAGAAAGGCTTACCCATTGGGTAGAAGATATGGATGAAACAAGATTGGTGAGCAATGCCAGCGGTTGGACAGATTATAACGTTGGGGATATTATAGACATGCACAGCTATCCCGGCCCCGATATTTATCCGGTGGAAGAAAAGCGGGCGACCGTATTGGGGGAATTTGGAGGCCTTGGATTGGCGGTTCCAGAACATCTATGGCAGGAGAACAATTGGGGTTACCGTGAAATGACGGATACCTTGGAATTTAAAAACTCTTACGCAGAGCTGTGGGACAATGTATGGCAAATGAAACAGGGCAATGCGGCAAGCGCAGTGGTGTACACGCAGCTATCCGATGTGGAAGGGGAAGTAAATGGTCTGGTAACCTATGATCGCGAAATCATAAAATTGCCTGTGGAATTCCTTTATAATGTTCATAACGATAATATGGTTTCCCCGGTAGTCATTTCTTCCGATCACTCTATGTTTTTGGAGAATGAGAAAGTCGCATTGGCAAATCGAAAAGGAGAGACCATATACTACACGCTAGACGGTTCAGATCCAACAGAGAGTTCAAATAAATATACCAAACCCATATGGGTCAAAGCAACATCATTGCTGAAGGCAAGGTCTATAGATGGTGATGAAAAGAGTAAAGTAACGCAGAAGCAGTTTGAAAAAGTAGACTCCTTGAATCCCCCACAGTTTCAATTGGGTGAAGATTTTCAGAACGGTTTGAAATATTCCTATTACCAAGGGCAATGGGATTATCTACCAGATTTTAGTCAACTCGAATCATTGAAGTCGGGTATTGCAGACGGCATTGATTTGGACAAAGCAACTAGGGAGAGCGATTTTGGCTTGACTTTCGATGGGTACGTTCGCCTTATGGAGGATGGTATTTATACCTTTCATTTGACATCGGACGATGGTTCCATGCTATGGATCAATGATAAGAAGGTCATTGAACATGATGGGCACCACGCCATGGATACCAAAACGATAGATCTACCGCTTCAAAAAGGATATCATAAACTTTCGCTCCATTATTTCCAAGCTAAGGGTGGATTGGGATTAGATGTAAAAATCATAGGACCGGATGGCAGGAATTTGTCAAAGGACAACTATGTACATAACTAATAGAGTATTCCCAGGTTTCTTTTAAATGTTGATGCATATAAATGAAAAACGCTGATATAGTGTTATTTTTGATTGTATGTGCAAACATTAAAAAGCAGTATTATAATTTAGACGCCAAATGAAATTTGAAATAGACCACAAAAGTCCAGTTCCTTTGCACGCCCAAGTTGAGCAATTGCTCCGTGAATTAATAGCACAGGAGGAGTACCAAAAAGGAAAGACACTTCCCAGCGAAGTTGAATTGAGCAAACGACTGGCAATCTCCAGATCTACCGTGAGGCAAGCAGTCAAAAAGCTTGTATTTGAGGGGCTGTTGGTAAGGAAGAAAAAGGCAGGTACTCGAGTTGCACCGCAACCTGTAAGTTCGCGTTCCAATAATTGGTTGAGCTTTTCGCAGGAAATGAAAGTAAGGGGGATTCCGATAAGGAATTTTGAACTGCATTTAAGTTGGGTAAAACCCCCCTCCAATGTTGTTGACTTTTTTAATATTCCTGAAGATAAAAAAGTTCTTAAGATGGAACGGGTAAGAGGAAAGCCAGACGAGCCTTTTGTTTATTTTGTATCCTACTTTCATCCCCGAATTGGGCTAACAGGCGAAGAAGATTTTAAAATGCCCCTGTATGAAATGCTTGAACAAGAGCATTCAACAATAGCGTCACTATCCAAAGAAGAAATCAGTGCAACAGCATCCAATGAGTTGGTGTCCCAAAAACTTGAGATTGAAATAGGAACTCCTGTGTTGTTCAGAAAACGATTTGTTTTTGATCAAGGGGAACGACCCATTGAGTTCAATTTTGGCTATTATAAATCCGATAGTTTTATTTATTCGGTTGAAAGTAGTCGATAGGGAATTGTTAAATTCCTAATATTATCCTCGATAACCAAGCACTTTCCAAATTATAAAAGCAACTTTTTATTAAAATAGCATGATTTAAATAAAATAAATTATTATGTTTGTACATAAGTACATTATAATTTATTTATTGATTTAATGATTCAGAACGAAGAAAAAAGCAAAAGCACATTGGGAATAAAGCGTAAGACCGACCAATATATATTACCCCCTACTCAAGTTTCAAGCCTGCATCAAGATGGCCAATATGATATTTATCCACGACATCATATGGAAAGCGGAAAAATCTTCGAAGGTTATGAAGGGCTTGCAGATTTTATCATCAAACACAAAACAGTTTGCTTTGATGGATTTTCAGGGGTGGCATGGGAGATTGTGGCCCATAAAATATGTGATGCCGTCAAGAGCAAGGGTTTTACAGTCAATGCCATCGCAATTGAGGAATGTTTAAAGGATGAAAATGAAATTGCATCCATGGTCGCTCCCTTTTTAGGGGAAGAGGAATCGGTATGGGGGAGAAAATGTGATTTTTCCCTTTTGGATTATTTTGATAAGGAAAAGCTCAAGACTGTCAAGCCCAATGATCAAAGTGTAATCAATATAGTTTACGGGAGCGGTGCCAGTTTAGTGGATTGGGATTGCCCGTTGGTTTATTTTGATTTGCCAAAAAATGAATTGCAGTACCGAATGAGGGCTGGTTCAGTAACCAATTTGGGTATATCCACTTCCAATGTGGATTTTAAAATGTACAAACATTACTACTTTATTGACTGGGTGGTTTTGAACCAAGAGAAAGAGAGATTGGCCTCCAAAATAGATGTCATTGTAGATGCGCAGTTCAGCGGTACGATTACATGGTCACACATGAACGATATCAAGGAAGCTCTTAAAGTGCTGGCCACTTCTGTATTCAGGGTAAGGCCTTGGTTTGAGCCAGGAGCATGGGGAGGTGAATGGATGAAGGAGCACATATCTGGTTTGAACAAAGATGTCGTCAATTATGCTTGGGCATTTTCTTTGATCGTTCCCGAAAATGGACTGCTTTTTGAAAGTGATGGTAACCTTCTCGAGATTTCTTTTGATTTTCTGATGGACCAAGAATCCAAAAATGTGTTGGGCAAGCATGAACCAACCTTTGGAACCGAGTTTCCCATTCGCTTCAATTTTTTGGATACCTATGAAGGAGGGAATCTATCCATTCAATGTCACCCCAGCCTTACGTATATTCAAGAAGAATTTGGGGAGAACATAACACAGGATGAATGCTATTATATTTTGGACTGTAAGGAAGATGCCAGTGTTTATCTGGGATTTCAAAACGACATAGATCCAGAAGCATTTAAGGCAGACCTTATACGTAGTCAGGATGAGAATGTTGAATTGGACATTGTCGACTATGTGCAAAAGCACCCTTCCAAAAAGCATGAGCTTTACCTTATTCCCAATGGAACCGTACACAGTGCAGGTTCTGGTAATATGGTGCTGGAAATCAGTGCCACCCCATATATTTTCACCTTCAAAATGTACGATTGGTTGCGATTGGACCTCAATGGAAAGCCACGTCCTATCAATATTGAGCATGCCTTTAAGAACCTGAATTTTGATAGAAAAGGAGAAAATGTACCCAAGGAGCTTTTCTCTAAAACTTATGTGGCCGAAGAGACCTCGGATCATTCCATTACCAATTACCCAACCCATCCCGATCATTTCTATGACGTCAGAAGACTTGAATTCGATGCAATTATTGAAAGAAGCACCGAAAACTCATGTCAGGTAATGATGTTGGTCGAAGGGGACCGGATTCAATTGGAAACTGAAAACGGTCATGTGGAAACACTTGCTTATGCCGAAACTTTTGTTGTTCCAGCTGCTGCTAAAAGCTTCAAGTTGAAAAATTTGGGTCAAGGTAGGGCCAAAGTCATAAACGCATTTCTAAAATAAATACCATGAAAAACAAACGAAAACGCACTGAGTAGTACAACTAAACGCACACAAAAAACTAAAAATTAGCTTAAAACAAACGTATGAAATCAATAACTAACTTTTTAAGGAATGGATGCCATTTTTGGAGATTCTTTTCGGGGATTCCTTCAAATGAGCTGACAGTTGCTCCAGCAATGGTGGACTGCAAGAGGGGCTTTGTTATAAAAAGGTCTTATGCTACCGTGATTTTGCTGGCACTTTTCACATATTGTGGATTCGCACAGGAAATTAACGTTACCGGTAAGGTGACCGATGAACTGGGGCCCATATTTGGGGCCAATGTCCTTGTCAAGGGAACCACTAACGGAACCAGTACGGGTATGGAAGGCCAGTTTTCCCTTACCGCAAATGAAGGCGATGTACTTCTTGTATCTTATATTGGATATAAACCGCAAGAAATCATTGTTGAAGGCAATGCGCCATTAACCATAACACTTGAATCGGATACCTCCAATTTGGACGAGGTTGTCGTAGTAGGGTATGGTACGGAAAAACGGGCAGATCTTACCGGGGCCATCAGTACCATCGATGAGACTGCCATTCAGGGAAAGCCTGTGAGCAATTCCTATCAGGCGTTACAAGGGGAGTCGCCAGGATTGATTATTCAAAATACAACATCTAGACCGGGCTCTGTGCCGCAGATAAACATTAGGGGTGTAAGTACCATTAATGGAAACACTCCCTTGATTGTGGTTGATGGTGTAATCGGTTCCCTGAATAATGTGAATCCCAACAATATTGAGAGCATAAGTGTTCTTAAAGACGCTGCCTCATCCGCCATTTATGGTTCCCGTGCGGCCAACGGTGTGATATTGGTGACCACTAAAAAAGGGAAGTCGGGAAAGCCTGTATTTCAATACCAAGGATCTTATGGGGTGCAAACACCTACCAATTTTCCTGAATTTGCCTCTTCCTGGGAATACGCCACATTACGTAACGAAGCTTTGGTAAACTCTGGTTTTCAACCTGCGTTTACACCGGAACAAATCTTGGATTACAAAGAAAATGGTCCCAATGTATACTGGAACCGTGAGATTTACAAGGATATGGCACTGCAAAGTAGCCACAATCTGTCCATGAGTGGTGCAGAAAATGGTCTTAACTATTTGGTATCGCTCGGCTATGTGGACCAAGAAAGCATGTTCAAAGGTCCTGATTATGGCTACCAACGATATAACGCCAGAATAAATTTGGAAAAGCAGGTCAATGATAAATTGAAGCTGGGCGGTCGTATGTCATTTGCCCGAAATGATATCAAGGACAATGCATATTTTGAACAGTGGATCATTGAGCCCACCATGCGTATACCTCCCATTTATGACATTGTGGACGAAAATGGTGATTACACGCTTGTAAGTGGAAGTAATAGCAACCCTTTGGCCCAACTTGAGGTAGGGGGGACCACCAAATATCAGAATGATGAGTTTCTGGGCAATTTCAGTATAGAATATGAACCGGTCGAAAACTTAATATTAAAAGGTGTTTTGGGCGGTAACTTGACCAGCAATAAAACGCATCAATTTAGAAAAGCAATAGACTTTGCATACCCGGGTGGGGGAAACAATGAAAATTCAGTAACCGATAATTATAATAGGTCCCTGTATTTAAATCCTTTCTTGACGGCTAGTTACAGCAAGGATTTTAATGAAAAGCATAGCTTCAACATGATGCTGGGAGCTTCGTCCGAAAGTTTCAAAAGTGAGTTTTTTGATGTTACGGGAATCGATATTCCTGGAAATGAGTTTGGGGTAATCAGCAATGCCAGTGATATCCAAAGTGCCAATGGTTCTGGAAATGAATGGTCTATCCAATCCTTCTTTGGTAAAATTGGATATTCCTATGATAGTCGTTACCAAATCAATGGTAATATTAGATACGATGGGTCGTCCAGATTTTCATCAAAGAATCGTTGGGGTGTCTTCCCCTCGATTTCCGCCGGATGGACCATAAGCAATGAGGCTTTTATGGAATCCGTTGATTTTATCTCTTTTGCAAAAGTTAGAGCTTCTTGGGGGCAGCTGGGTAATCAGGATATCAATGACCTTTATGGCTATCAAAGTTTGGTTAACATCAATAGTAATGTGTACAGTTTTGGTGGCGTGCCTGTTTCCGGATCTTATTACTCCGTAAGCAACAGTAATAGGACATGGGAGACATCAACCATGAAAAACTTGGGTATAGACCTATCCTTGTTCAATAGAAGCTTTGACGTGACCGTTGAATTATTTGATAATCTCACAGAGGATATATTGCTCCAATTGCCAGTTCCAGGGACTTATGGTCTAGGACAGCCTTTCCAAAATGCCGGATCGGTACGAAATAGAGGTTGGGAGTTGAGTTTGGGTTATAGGTTCCAAACAGGGGAAGTTGACCATTCATTAAATATTAATGTTGCTGATAACAAGAATGAGGTCGAAGATCTCCGAGGTCGCGAGTTTATAAATGGTTTTGATGTCAATACCATTTTACGGGAAGGATATTCCATCAATTCCTACTACGCGTTGAAGAGCGATGGTTTTTTTAACACAGATGAAGAAATCGCCAATAGCGCTACTCCGATTTTTGTAAATGATGTAGATCCCGGGGATATTAAATATGTTGACCGCAATGGAGATGGACAAATCGATTATGACAACGACCGTTTTATCCTTGGCAACGAATTTCCTCGATATACCTACGGTGCAACTTATGCCGCGAATTGGAACGGGTTTGACTTTTCAATCTTCGTTCAAGGTGTGGGACAGCGAAAACAATGGTTGCGGGGAGAGGTAATCGAGGCGTTCCATAACAGTAACGAAGGACCTGTGTTCAATCGCCATCTTGATCGTTGGACCCCACAAAACATGGATGCTTCATATCCAAGGCTTACAGTCGGTGCAGAATCGGTTAACAATGCAGCAAAATCTGATTTCTACATTTTTGATGCCCACTATCTTCGAATCAAGAACATTCAATTGGGGTATACCATACCTGATCTAGCGGTTGAGAAAATGGGACTGAGCAAAATCAGATTGTATCTCACCGGCTTGAACATAGCCACATTCAGTCCGTTGAACGCTATTGGCGTAGACCCAGAGAATACAGGGGCAAGTGGAAGGGTATACCCAGTGTCCAGAATCTTCTCTTTGGGACTTGACATTAATTTCTAAAAAAAACATCATGAAAAAAATATTTTTATTTCTAAGTGTCATATGGATATTTTCCGCATGTTCTTCAGATTTGGATCTATCCCCAATGGATTCGCAGAGCGAATTGAATTATTGGGATACCGAGGAGGATGCGCAAATATTCCTGAACTCGATTTATGCTGATTTGATGTCAGCACAAGACTACCTATACTTCAACGCTCTTTCGGACGACGCCTATACCAAGGCCATGGAAGAGTATCGTAATATTGCCAGCGGAAGTTACGGCACCGCAAATGGCGTAGTGGCAGGTGTGTGGTCCGGGAGATATGAAGCCATACGTAGAACCAATATATTTCTCAACAACATTAATGAGGTTGAGGAAATTACCGAAGACCAACGAACAGCTCTTACCGCTCAAGCGAGATTTATTAGAGCTTGGCACTACTTCAACCTAATAGAGCTGTATGGCGATGTCCCTCTTATTACGGATGAAATTAGTATAGAAGAGTCGCTTACCCTTGAACGGGACGATAGCGGAACCATTTTGACTTTCATTTATGATGAACTTACTACTGCCATTAACGGTCTTCCAAGCAACTATCCTGCCGATCAAAGTGGTAGAATAACCAAAGATGCGGCAATAGCATTCAAATCCAGGGTTCACCTGTACAATGGAGAGTATGAAATGGCGGCAACATTGGCCGAAGGGCTGTTGGGTGATTATTCGTTATTTCCCAGCTATGCTGACCTTTTTAAAACGGAAAATGAATCAGCCAACGAAATTTTATTTAGCCTTCAGTACATCCCTACATTTAGGGAACACAACAATCAATATTCATTGATACCGCCGAGTTTGGGCGGTTATGCCAATTTTTCTCCTTTGCAAGAACTGGTGGATGCTTATCCAACCATCAATGGATACGGTATTGATGAGCCAGAAGCAAATTATGATGAGAACAATCCATATCAAAATCGTGATCCAAGATTGTCCGCGACAATTATCCATGATGAATACACTATGAAAGATTTTGAAGGCAATGATATAGTAATAGGAACTTCCCCGGGTGATGAACCAGATGGACTGAACTATTCATCTAATAGTACGCCCACCGGATATTATGTGCACAAGTTCTACGACCCAATGGCCCGGAACCAAGTAAATTCAGGTCTTAACCTAATTTTGATTCGGTATGCCGAAGTACTATTGAATTTAGCTGAAGCAAAAATAGAGTTGGGAACATTCAGTCAGGCCGATTGGGATGCTACCATTGGGGCCATAAGAGCGAGGGCCGGACTTCAAGGGGATGCACTTGTGTTTCCAGGGAGTGACCAAAACCTGTTAAGGGAAATCGTAAGGAACGAAAGAAGAATAGAACTGGCATTTGAAGCCGGACATCGATTTTTTGATATCAGAAGATGGGAAATTGCCGAAGAGGTGCTCAACGGTTGGGCCCAAGGTATTAAAACGGACGACAGCATTGTGGACGATGGATACATTAGAGTGGATGAGAGAAGCTTTGATCCCGCAAAACATTATTTATGGCCCATTCCTCTTAGTGAGAGAGATATAAATGACAATCTAACCCAAAACCCTAATTGGTAATGAAAACAATACTAAAGTCACTTTTGACATTGATGGTTTTATCCATGACATTGATTTCATGTGATAATGACGATTACACTTTAGACCCTGAAATTGCACTAACGGGTTCCTTGGAAAGCCCAAGCAATAGCGAGACTATTGAGATAGACCTTGAGAATGGTGAAAATATCATTTTTTCTTGGACACCGGCACAGGCCAATGATGGTGGTACCATATTATACACCATAAAGTTCGATAGACCTGGTGAGGATTTTAGCGACCCATTATATACATCGCCATCCGATAATGGTGGTGGCGCCACTACCTTTACCATGAGTAACTCGCGGTTGAACATCATTGCGGCCGAAGCAGGTATCCAACAATTGGAAACAGGTGATGTGGCATGGACGGTCGAAGCTTCGAGCAGCTATTTCAGGGAAAATTTCGCGGAGCCTGCTACGTTAAGTTTGATGAGACCTGAAGGACTGGCGATATTTCCGGAATATATGTACGTATACGGTTCTGCTACCGAAGCATCCGATATTCCCAATGCAGTGGCCTTCAAGCAGATTTCCAATCAATTGCCCAATGATAATTTTCAACCTGGCGTTTTTGAATCGGTAACCCGACTTTCTCCAGGCGAATTTTATATCGTCAATGGAAACAATGCTTCTGCTGAAGACCTGACCCATTATTATATCAATTCGGAAGGAAAGATAAGATCAGGGGATGATCCTACTACTTTTGATATGGAAGAGGGTGTGTACAGGGTACGCATGGATTTGGCCAAAGCCACTATTTCCTTTGTCGAAATTTCTAACATTCAATTATATATTTTGGCCAATCAAGCGGTTAAGGCAGACCTTCAATACATAGGAAATCATACTTTTGAAGCTACCAATGCCTATTTTGAATTCTTGACGCCTGAATCCCCCGATGCACCGGATTGGTTAGGTTGGGAGGAAGAACGATACAGATATCAATTTCAACTGGGAGATGGACAGGTTTCCTATCTGGGAAGTATGCACAACGAAGCAATGAACGGCTCTTTGGTTCCTGGGCTTGAAGGATACAATGGACGACCCAACGGAGGCGAACCGGAATATTACAATAATGTGTATTTCTTGGGACCAGAGGCAGCCTATTGGCAAGGAGCCTGGAAATTTCCAGATGCCTTGAACGGTGCAAACTTTACCGTCAGGGTAGTGTTTGATCCCAAGGCTGAAAATTATTACCAAGAATTAATACAAGAATAATTACAGAATATGATAAGTTCAAAAATCACATTTTTTTGTTCCCTGTTGTTTTTATGGGGGGTCAGTTGTAGCAGCGACCCCTCCATCGAGGATCAGTTGGAAGAAGGAAACGAAGAAACTGAAAACCCGGTTCCTGAAGAAGAGGAATCCTTGAGCCATAAAGAAAAGGCCAAGGCCGTTTATGATATGATCCAATCGCTTTATAAGAAAGAAAATCTATATAAAGAAAATTTCCCGTCACAATCAGGAGATCCTTCTTATAGCTACTTATGGCCCTATGTGGGAATGCTCACGGCAGGCAATGTGCTTTATGAGCTTGGGTACGACAGGTCTATTTTGGACAAGGAGTTTTCCGGCCTAGAGGCCTATTATGATGACAGAAGTGTTCTACCCACTTACCAAGCAGCTCCAGTGACCGAGGGGCAGACCGATCATTATTATGATGATAGTGCCATTGTGGCCATGGAACTCATCAAAGCTTACGAGCTTACGGGGGATGCCTTTTATTTGAACAGGGCCAAGACCGTTACAGAATTTATCATGTCCGGTGAAGATTCCCGAATGGGAGGAGGATTGTACTGGTTTGAGGGGGAATCCACCAATTGTACAGATGGCCCCAATTGTATGAAAGCGGCCAATACAAGTGCATATGCGGCCTATGTAACCAGCAAAATGTACCAGTTGACCAATGAGTCACAGTACAGAACTTTTGCAGAACGGGTGTACGAGTGGAACTATAACACCTTAAGGGATCCCAGCGATAATCTATATTGGAACGATATCAATATAGGAACAGAGCAAATAAATACTACAAAGTGGACTTACAATGCAGCCTTGATGATCATGGCAGGGGTAAACCTCTATGAAATATCCGATGATCAGGAATACTTGATCGAAGCCATTTCCACGGCACGGTCTGCCTATTCCAAGTTTACAAGCGTCATCAATGGGCAAATATTTTATCAAACCCACGATTCTTGGTTCAATGTAGAGCTATTGTCCGCTTTTGTACAATTATCCGCATACGATTCCAAGACGGATGAATACATAGACGTTTTCATTAAAAACATGGATTATGCTTGGGATAATGCAAGAAATGCCGAAGAACAGTTTTTTGAAGACTGGTCAGGTAATAGCGAAGGCCGTTACTATTGGCTACTTCATCAAGCAGCTTTGATAGAAGCTTACGGCGTGGTGGCCTTATATGAAAATGAATCATAAATGGATGTTGATCGGAAAAACTGTTTTTCCAATAATTGAATAAAGGAATAGATGTTCAGTATAGGAGTTGATATAGGAGGAAGTCATATTTCATCTTGTGCGTATAGCCATGAGAACAAAACCCTATGTAGGGAAACGTTTTCTTATAAGAAGATAAACTCCCAAGGCACAAAAGAAGAAATATTGACCGGATGGGTAGATGCATTGGAGACCACCATTCAAGGTCTGGGCAAACCAATAAGTGGCATAGGAGTGGCCATGCCCGGTCCGTTTGATTATTATAATGGAATTAGCAAAATCACCGATGTTGAAAAACTTCAATCCTTGTACGATGTCAATCTCCGTTTGGAATTGGCCGATAGGCTTAAGGTACTGCCCTCCCAGATACGATTTATAAACGATGCGACCGCATTCTCCGTTGCCGAGGCATTGATAGGTAAAGCATCAAAATATAAAAAAGCAATTGCGATAACATTGGGCACGGGGTTGGGATCTAGTTTTTTGTTGAACGGCAAGCCCATCATAAAGGATAAACAAGTTCCCGAAGGAGGTTTTCTTTACAATCAATATTATCAAAACGTGTTCGCAGACGATCTTTTCTCCACAAGGGGAATTATCAATGCTTTTGAAGAAGAAACGGGTAGGAGACTAAAAAATGTAAAGGAACTTTGCGAATTGGTTGATGTAGACCCCAATGCCCGTAAAGTATTTAACGATTTTGGAATCCGACTGGCCGATTTTATCAACCCTTATATTGAGGAATTTGAAGCCGATGTTTTGGTCTTTGGAGGTAACATTTCCAAAGCCTTTGAATTCTTTGGCCCTGCATTAAAAGATGCATTGAAAGGGGTTGATGAGATTTATGTGTCAGAATTTGGAGAGGAAGCAGCGATTATGGGAAGTGCCCTTTTGTTGGATGAACATTATTATGCTGGGATATCCGAAACCTTAAAATTGATGTAATGGATACAAAAAAGATGAATTTTAAGGTAGTGTTTCCTGTACTCTTGTGCTACATCGTTATGGGGTTTGTGGACATTGTTGGGGTGTCCACTGGTTTTGCACGACGTGATTTTAATCTTTCACCGGAAATGGCACAGTTGATTCCCTCTATGGTATTCGTATGGTTTTTTTTCCTATCCATACCTGTAGGTGTGTTACAACATAATTTAGGCAAGCGCAAAGTATTGCTCTTTGGTATACTTTTTACCACAGTGGGCATGTTTTTGCCATTTGTATATTATTCATATGCAATACTATTGGTCTGCTTTGTATTACTGGGAATAGGAAACACCATTATTCAAGTTTCTTCAAACCCATTGCTGCAGGATGTAGTGGCCAAGGACCGTTTTTCCAGCTTCATGAGCCTGTCCCAATTCATAAAGGCCATTAGTTCACTTGTTGGCCCTTTGATAGTGACCTTTGCCGTATCTCAGTATGGCGATTGGAAACTTGTGTTTTTAGTATACGGCATTGCTTCTTCAATTGCAGGGCTTTGGTTGATGCTGACCCCTGTTGAAGAATCATTTTCCGATGAAAGGGCCACCTTTGGTTCGGCACTCAAATTATTGAAGAATCCATTTATTGCCGCCATGGTACTCGCTATTTTCTTGATTGTAGGGCTTGATGTAGGCATGAACACCAACATTCAAAATCTTCTTACGTCCCAGTTTGGGATAAGCTTGGAACAGGCATCCATAGGGATAAGCATCTATTTTACGGCATTGATGATAACCCGGTTTTTAGGCGCACTCCTATTGTCTAAAATTGATAATCTTAAGTTTTTGTACTGGTCGTCCTTACTGACCATTCTGCTACTTGTAGTCCTAGTCTTTTCAACATCAAGCCTGATGGCTCAAGTAGTTATTTTTCTGATTGGTCTGACCTCAGGGAACCTTTTTCCATTGATTTTTTCACTTACGGTAAACAGGTTTCCCGAACGTGCCAACGAAATCTCCGGATTGATGATCATGGCAGTTGTGGGAGGAGCGGTTATACCACCGATCATGGGATTGATCAATAAATCCTTTGGTGTTCAATTGAGTTTTGTAGTGCTCGTATTGTCTGCACTATATGTTTTTGTTACATATTATATTATTAAAAAAAGAGGTTAAATGATTTATAGATTTTTGATTGCCTGTACCGTTTTGTTCGTGTCTTGCGAAACTTCAAAAAAAGCAGATGAAGTAAAGAAAGATACTGCGGAGAATTCACTTCTTGGTTATGTGGACCCTAATATAGGTACCGCCCATAGTCGATGGTTTTTCTATACACCTGCTTCCATGCCCTTTGGTATGGCGAAACTGGGACCTTCAACTAATGGAAGCTTGGGAAATGAGCAGGGTTGGGAAGCTACTGGCTATGATTCAAGGGATAATACCATCGAGGGATTTGCCAACCTGCATGAATTTCAAATTGGTGGTTTTTTGTTCACCGCCATGACAGGAGATCTAAAAACAACTCCGGGGGATATGGAAAACCCCGAAACAGGCTATCGTTCCAGTTTTGATAGAAAAGATGAAATTGCCCGCCCCGGTTATTATAAGGTAAAACTTAAAGATTACGATGTAACGGCCGAACTTACGGCTACAAAACGCGTGGGGTTCCATAAATACACGTTCCCAAAATCTGACAGTGCCTATGTTATTTTGGACATAGGTAACGAGTTAGGGGAAAGTGGCGATGTAAAAGATGCCGAAGTTACGTATAATCCCGAAGACCGTACATTCACGGGATGGGTAATTACATACCCCAAATATGTTCAAAAATATCAGCAAGGTGCTGAGGTAAAGATGTTTGTGGCAGGCGAGATAAACAAAAAAGCAGAAGAGGCAGGAACATTCATTAACGATAAACAATTCAAGGATGTGCTTCATCAAAAAGGAGAAGGTGCTGGAATCTATCTTCGATTTAAAACGGAAGAGAATGAAGCTATTGAAATCAAAGCAGGGTTTTCCTATACTTCAGCAGAGAATGCATTGGCAAACCTCAATGCAGAAGCAGAGAATTTGACATTTGATGAAGCTCTTTCAACTGCAACAAAAACTTGGGAGGACGAACTCTCAAAAATTATGGTCACCGATACTTCGACGGTAAACAAGACCAAATTTTACACTGGTTTGTTCCATGCCTTATTAGGTAGGGGATTGGCAAACGATGTAAACGGACAGTTTCCAGAAAATGATGGAAGTATAGGTCAGATTCCATTGGATGCAAACGGAAATCCGGAATTCAATTTTTACAATACCGACGCTATATGGGGAGCCTTTTGGAACCTAACCCAATTATGGACACTTGCATGGCCTGGATACTATAACGATTTGGTACAGACACATCTTGCTGTGTATAAAAACTCCGGTTGGATGGGAGATGGACTAGCAAATTCCCGTTTTGTATCCGGTGTTGGTACCAACTTTGTGAGTTTGATGATAGCATCCGCTTATCAGGCAGGTATTCGGGATTACGATGTGGAACTGGCGTTTAAGGCCGCCTATGAAAACGAGGTCCGTTATAAAAATAGGATAGAAGGAGCCGGTAAAACCGATTTAAAAGGTTTTGTGGAAAATGGGTATATCAATTATATCCCGGGAATGGAAACCACACCCGAAGGTTCTGGCTTTTCTGTATCACATACCCTCGAATATTGTTTCAGTTCCTATGCCGTGGCCCAGTTTGCCAAAGCCTTGGGGAAACAAAAGGAGTATGAGGAATTGATGGAACTTTCCGAGAATTGGAAAAATCTTTACGATGAACGAACCGATTTTATAAGACCAAAGGATAGCTCAGGTAATTTTCTAGATGACTTTGATCCCTTTGCCCCTTGGATTGGTTACCAAGAAGGCAATGCTTGGCAATACACCTTTTATGTGCCACATCAACCCAAGGAACTTGTGGAGAAGATGGGAGAGGAAAAGTTTGTAAAACGATTGGATTCCATTTTTACGGTATCTGAAAAAACGAAGTTTGGAGGTGAACAAATCGATGCTTTTGCTGGATTGAACTATTTGTACAACCAAGGGAACCAGCCCAATCTTCATATTGCTTACCTCTTCAATTTTACGGACAAACCATGGCTTACCCAAAAATGGGTACGTGAGATTTGCGATGGCTTTTATGGCACCGAACCTATTCATGGTTATGGTTACGGTCAGGACGAGGACCAGGGACAGTTGGGAGCCTGGTATAATATGGCTGCCATTGGCCTGTTTGATGTAAAAGGATTGGTGGATATAGACCCAGTCTTTCAATTGACAAGCCCAATCTTTGATAAAATAGAAATCAAATCAGGTTGGGGAAGTACCATAATAATTGAATCGAAGGACAACCTTCCTGAAAATCAATACATACAATCCCTTAAAGTGAATGGTGCGGAGAGCCGTACCAATCAGATACCGCTCGATGTGTTAAAAAACGGGGCGAAATTGGAGTATCAATTAGGACCTGAGCCCAATAAGGAATGGTTCAATTAAAATTTAGTTCAATTAATTTGATTTAGTAGTTTAGTTAATAAGACACGGACATTAATGTCCGTGTTTTTGTTTGTAGAATGTGCATAAAGGGTTCTCTCTAATTGAGCGATTGTTTGCACTGTTATACAAATTGCTGCTTTTGAGCGCCCCGATTCCCTATGGCTATATACTGGGTAGGATGTTGTTGATCATTACCTTCATATAGATTAGATTTTGGTCATTTCCTTCCTTTTTTTGGTTACCACGACCGCTGATTGACCAGCTAATTTTGTCACGTAATACTGATGGAATCAAATCTAGAAGCCATGAAAACAATCAATTTTATAAACAAAGTGATGCTATCCTTTGTTATGATAGGGATAAGCGCCCAAGCACAAACAACCGACACAGGTGTTGAAACCAATCAAATGGTGGAAAATTCCTTGCAACTCTTCAAGCAACTATCAAACGATATTGCACTTGATGAGGAATTTAACTACCGAAAGGAACTTAAGGACTCCAGATCTGATAGTTCCGTATTTTACTTCAGGGACACAACCCTGAGCAAGATTAAGTTGTTAAGGCACTTTAAACGTGCAGCAAGAAACTCGGACAACAGCATACAGTTCAAGACCTATTTTTTGGAAAAGCAACTGTACTTTATCAATAATCTGGACAGAAAAACCCTTTCCGGAATGTATGATGCCATGCGTTCAAAGACCCTGAACGGGTACTTGGATATATTGGCGGTATTCGCAGCTACAGACCAAATAATACCAACCATGGTCCGTAGTTAAGATTTTGGTCATTTTTGAAAATAATATGGTTATCAAGAATGGCAACCCCTCCTATAATTTTGTTCACCTAATCTAAAATCAAAGTAGAAATCATGATACGACTAAATTTAAACACAAAAAAAAACCTGACCATAGGTGTTATGGTTTTGGCGATATCAGTATTCATTTATGCTTTCACAAGTGCTGAAAATGAAACTGAAAAACAAGAATCGGGGATGGCGGCACTTCCAGTAGAAGTAGCTAAGCCCATATTTGAGAACATTACAGAATGGGACGAATACACCGGTAGGTTTGAAGCCAGTAGCAAGGTAGAGGTACGTGCCCGTGTGAGCGGCTTTTTGGAAAAAGTCAACTTCCAGGACGGTGAACTTGTTAAAAAAGGACAGACACTTTTTGTCATCGACCAACGACCTTACAGAATTGCTTTGGATGAGGCCAAGGCCAATTATGCCCAAGCTTTGGCTTCCCTGAAAACCGCACAGGACAATTTCGATAGAGTGGAATCTTTAAGGGAAACGGGAGCGTTGTCCATTGAAGAATACGATAGAAGAAAACAGGCCCTTGTACATGCAGAGGCCAGTATCCAATTGGCACAGGCAAAGGTCGACAATGCCAAACTCAATTTGGAATTCACGGAAGTAAAGGCACCTATTTCTGGACTGGTCAGCCGGGACAGGGTCAATGAGGGCAATATCATTGATGGAGGCAGTGCTAATTCCACAGTGTTGACCACTATCGTTGCAACTAGCCCCATACATTTCTATTTTACCGGAAGTGAATCGGATTACCTAAAATATGTACGATTGGCAAGAAATGGGGAACGTGGCGAGGCACGGTCCGAAGCATTGCCCGTTTTTATCAAACTTCTGGATGAAGATCAATTTGTACACGAGGCCGTAATGGACTTTGTTGACAATGAAATAGATAATAATTCAGGAACTATTGAAAGCAGGGCGGTTCTTGAGAACAAAGACCACTTACTTGAACCTGGAATGTACGGTAAGGCCCGGTTATTGGGAAGTGCGGAACACAAAGCAATGATGGTCCCCGATGAGATTATAGGCACCAATCAATCCATTCGGTATATCTACACCCTGTCAGATGACAACCAAGTAGTCAGCAAGGCAGTAACATTGGGCCCTTTGCATTCCAATGGACTTAGAATTGTAAGGGGTGGCATATCACCGGACGACAAGGTCATTGTCAATAATCTACAAAAGATAAGGCCGGGCATGGTGGTAAGTCCGTCTCAAGTGGCCATTCAAGGAGAGGTCAACAACCTTACAGCTGTGGCCCAAGCAGATTGATATTGGAAGAGCTGCCAACCGCAAAATAAAAACCAATAAAAAAGCATACTTCTTTTGCCCTCCAAACCCTATTTGAAAAAGGTGTTTGGAAGGGTGCAGGGAGAACTATCATCAAAAAGTAAAAACAATGAAATTCAGTCATATATTTATTAAAAGGCCCATATTCGCCGCAGTACTCAGCGTACTGATCCTGATTGTGGGAGGGCTTGCCTACGTCTCTTTGCCCATTTCACAATTCCCGGATGTGGCGCCCCCAACCATTGAGGTCGTGGCAATTTATCCCGGCGCAAACGCACAGACCCTTTCCGAGAGCGTAGCCGCACCTTTGGAGAAAGAGATCAATGGAGTTGAGGATATGATCTACATGACCTCACAATCATCAGCTGATGGTCGTGTGGTACTACAGGTAGCCTTTGAATTGGGGACAGACCTCGACAAGGCGCAGGTACAGGTGCAAAACCGGGTGGCCATAGCGGAACCACGACTGCCCGAATCGGTAAAAAGGTTGGGAATCACCACCAAAAAGATATCACCGGATATGCTTCTTGTAGTGAACATGTATTCTCCGAAAAAGACCTACGATCAGACCTATATGGGGAACTATGCCGTGCTCCAACTCAAAGATGAACTAGCCCGTATCAAAGGGGTTGGGGATATACAGATTTTTGGAGCGGCCGAATATGCCATGCGCATTTGGCTCAATCCCGATAAAATAGCAACATTGGACATTACTGCTGGAGAAGTGGTCGCAGCCCTAAGGGCTCAGAACGTACAGATTGCCAGTGGTACGTTGAACGCCCTCCCTTCCGGAAGTCAATCGGCCTTTGAGGTGAATATACAGACCCAAGGAAAACTGGTGACCACGGAACAGTTTGAAAATGTGATTATCAAATCAAGTGGGGATGGGAGAATTGTTCGCCTTAAAGATGTTGGCCGTGTAGAACTTGGTGCGCAAAACTACGCCACAAAGGGGTATTTAGGTAAGGACCCAGCCATAGCCATGCCTATTTTTCAACAACCGGGCGGGAATGCCTTGGAAACTGCTTCTCAGATTCAGGACAAAATGGAGGAACTGTCCAAAAGTTTCCCGAACGATCTTGAATATAAAATAGCGTACAATCCCACAGAATTTATCCAAAAGTCGGTCGATGAGGTGTACCGTACCATTTTTGAAGCAGTAATTCTAGTGGTCTTGGTAATTCTCTTGTTCCTCCAATCCTGGAGGGCAGCCATCATTCCGATTCTTGCCATACCCGTTTCGCTCATCGGTACCTTTGCCGTTATGCAGGCGATTGGGTTCTCGCTGAACAACCTTACCTTGTTTGGATTGGTTCTTGCCATCGGAATTGTGGTGGACGATGCCATTGTAGTGGTCGAAAATATGGAACGCTATTTGGCAAAGGGGCTTTCTCCAAAAGAGGCGGCTTTTAAGACGATGGATGAGGTTGGCGGAGCCTTGGTCGCCATTGGGTTGGTTTTGATAGCCGTGTTCATTCCAACTGCATTTTTAGAAGGTATTTCCGGACAATTTTATAAGCAGTTCGGGATGACGATTGCCGTGGCCACTGCCATATCAGTTTTTGTATCCCTTACTTTGAGCCCGGCCATGGCCGCATTGCTCATGAAGCACGAGGATAGATCTTCAACAAAGAAGACGGCGATATGGCTGAGACCATTGGCCTTTATCGGAAACCGTTTCAACGGTTTTATGGATTGGGTTTCCGAACGCTATGGTAAGGCGGTGCAAAAATTGGTACGTACCGCCACCATGGTCATGGCAGTCTATTTTGGACTGATTGCCATTACAGGATTTGAGTTCAATAGGGTGCCCCAAGGATTTATCCCGGCCATGGACCAGCAGTATTTCATTACCATTGTCCAACTTCCCCCGGGTTCCTCGCTGACCAGAACCGATAAGGTTGTACGTGAGGTACTTGACTTGGGCTTGGATATTGATGGTGTGGAAAATGCCGTTTCTTTCACAGGATTTGATGCAGCATCGTTTACCAATGCATCCAATGCAGCAGCCGTGTTCTTGACCTTGGAGGATTTTGACATTAGAAATGAAAAAGGCCTGGCATATGAAGATTTGTTGGGAACTGTAAGAGCAAAGTTTAGCCAAATTGATGATGCCATTGTATTGGTTATCCCGCCACCATCGGTAAGGGGTATCGGTAATGCAGGTGGGTTCAGGATGATGGTCCAGGATAGAGGGAACCTGGGAACGGAAGAACTCCTCAAGGCTACCAATGAGCTGGCCATGGCGGCCAATCAGGACCCTATATTGAACAACGTGTTCAGCTTTTTCAACAACCAGACCCCGCAATTATTCTTGGATATCGACCGCGTAAAGGCCGAAAAATTGGGAATCGATGTGGGGGATATCTTCCAATCCTTGGAGATTTACATGGGTTCCGCCTTTGTAAATGAGTTCAATTACTTGGGAAGGACTTTTCAGGTGACCGCCCAGGCCGATGCTCCAAACCGATTGACGCCCGATGATATTTCAAGGATCAAGGTGCGCAATGATAAAGGAGAGATGGTACCGTTGGGTACGGTCTCACAGCAAGAGGATATTTCCGGGCCTTCACGAATCCCTAGGTTCAACCTATATCCATCCGCTTCGCTCAACGGGGATTTTACGCCGGGATATAGTTCAGGTGAAGGGTTGGACCGGATGGAAGAATTGGCTGCGGAAATACTGCCACAAGGCTTATCCTATCAATGGACGGAAATTGCCTATCAAGAAAGAAAAGCGGGCAATACCGCAGGTATAGCATTTTTATTAGCGGTCGTGTTTGTATTCCTTTTGTTGGCCGCTCAGTTCGAGAGCTTGGTATTGCCATTGGCAGTAATCTTTATTGTGCCTATGGTATTGTTATCCGCAATGATCGGGGTCGATTTGGCCGGATTGGACAATAACATCATGGTACAGATTGGACTGGTAGTGCTTGTGGGACTGGCGAGTAAGAACGCCATTTTGATCGTGGAGTTCGCCAAACAATTGGAGGACCAAGGGGAAGAACTGAAAACCGCGGTAATTGAAGCATCAAAACTGCGATTGAGACCTATACTAATGACGGCGATGGCCTTCATCCTGGGTGTTGTTCCATTGGCCATTGCTACAGGAGCAGGTTCGGAATTACGCGTGTCCTTGGGTATCGCCGTATTCAGTGGAATGCTCGGCGTGACCGTTTTCGGAATTTTCTTGACCCCTGTATTCTATTATTTGGGCAGAAAATGGTCATTAAAAAGGGCTGTAAGGGAAAATAAGGAGCTGGTTCATCAATTAAATTAAAATCAAGCAACAATGAAAAATTCAATAATAGTAACCATAATAGCATTCCTGTTGGCTTCTTGTGGAATCACAAAAAGAGATTACAATGTTCAAAATGATGCTGGTGTGAAGCAGGATTTTCTAGCAAAGGAAATTAGTGAGAAAGCGTATACCGAAGCAGCGATAACAAAAGAATGGTGGTCAGAATTTAATGATCCCATTCTTGATACGCTCATTGAAAAGGCCAGAAGACACAATTTGGATATTAATTCGGCAGTGGCCAATTACAAGGCATCACGGGCTTTTCTCAAAGAAAATAAATGGGACCGATTGCCAACGGTGACCGCCAATGGCAATTATACCCGTACCCGTTTGGGAGAGAATGTATTTGTTCAGGGCAGCAACCCTACCTTTAATACGTATAATGCAAGTTTTGACGCTTTTTGGGAAGCTGACCTTTTCGGTAGGGTAACCAATAGAATCAAAGGGGCGTATGCCAATAGTAATCTTGCCTTGGCTGATATGCACGGAATGTACGTAAGCATATTTGCCGAAGTGGCCAATAATTACATGGAGCTTCGCGGTACACAATATTTGCTCGATATCGCCCAACGTAACTTACAGGGGCAACAGGAAACTTATGAGCTCACGGTCAAATTAACGGAAGCGGGTACCAGTAACAGCCTTGATGTATCCCGGGCATTGGCCCAATTGGAAAGTACCCGTGCCAGTATTCCACCTTTGGAGGCCAGGATAGAGGCATTGAAGAACAGTTTGAGCGTACTTATTGGAGAGGTTCCCGGAAATTTGGGAAATGAAGTGGTTGACAAAAAGCCATTGCCAAGCCTACCTCCAACAGTAGCTCTGGGCGATGTCAGGGAAATGCTCAGAAGAAGGCCCGATGTCCGTAGGGCGGAGGCTACACTTCAGGCGCGCATTGCTGCCTATAATATCTCTGTGGCCGACCTCTATCCAAAGATCGAGTTTGGAGGATCCGTTGGATTCTCGGCAGTCGATTTTGCGAATTTCGGTGAAAAACCATCTTTTACTTGGACCTTGATGCCCAGTATCAGTTGGGCCGCTTTTAATCTGGGTCGTGTAAAACAACAGATCAAGCGAAACGATGCACAGGCCATTGCCGCCCTCAATCAATATGAAAAAGCGGTACTGCAGGGACTGGAAGATATCAAGACCTCCTTGGCAAACTATACCAAAGAGCTGGAACGAAGGGAGATCCTGCGTATTTCATCCGAGGCAAGTGCTCAGGCAGCAACCTTTGCCAGGCAGCGCTTTAACTCTGGATTGGACAGTTTTATTGATTACCTAAATGCTGACAACGCTTTGTTGCAGGCCGAGAATGCGTTAGCTTTAAGCGAGATTTCGTCGGCAACCTCCCTAATAGCCATTTACAAGGCCTTGGGCGGCGGTTGGGAAATCATTTCAGAAGAAGAATTGGATACTAAATATGAAAACCTGCATCTGGCCAGTGCCGATGCCAATTAAAACTTAGGTTGTAAGGTGAATCGGATATTTTGGACAAAAAATAGCACCGATCCACTACAAGATATATGAACAAGGCCGATATACCTGTTTTTGAAAATACGAACGATTTACATGAGGCCATTGGTTTTGCCCATAGGAGCCATATGCCTAATTTTGATGTGTTTCCAGTAGAAGATATGGAAGCTTCATCGAGAAGGTGTATGCCGCCCTATCGTCAGGGATTTTATCAGATAGGGTTGTTGAACTATACAGGAAAAAGTCAACTCAATCTCAATACCGATACCTTGGAATTGAATGAGTTTCCTTTATGGTTTGTGGTTCCGGGACAGGTGTTCTCTTGGTTTAGGGACGAAAAGATGTCAGGATATTATGTGATGTTCAGAAAAGAGTTTTTGATCAATACTTTTCCGGATTTGCAGAAAGATTTTCCTTTTTTGAAAATGTCCGAAAACAATGTGCTGATGCTCACCAAAGAAGAACATGAGTCGTTGTATTTTGATATGGAACGGATGCATTCGGTATTTAAAAACCCGCATCCGTATCAAGAGAAAATGTTGGAGGGAATGCTCGGTTCCTTACTGTATTTCTGTAAGGCAATCCATGAGCGCCATAAAACAACGGAAAATCACCTGAGCAGGTCACAGATCATTGCAAATCAGTTTGAAGCGTTGGTGGACAAAATGTATGTGGATACCAAAAACGTGAGCGACTATGCCGAAGAATTGAACATAACACCGAATTACCTGACCACGACCATTAAGAAATTGACAGGCAAGAGTGCCAAGGACATTATTCAGGAACGGCATTTGATGGAAAGTAAAAGCCTGTTGAAATATTCAGGGTTGGATATTGCTGAGATAGCCTATCGCCTAAATTTTCAAGAACCGACACATTTTACTAGGTTCTTTAAAAATTTGAGCGGAGTAACGCCAAATCAATTTAGGAGAATGTAAATAGTTTTATACCGATTTGACCAACAATAAATTGAGAAAAGAAATACTATTAAGAATGAAAAACCATATGCTAAATTTGTAACATGAAATAAATGAGTAATGAAGAATGATAAATATGTTGCCGTTGTAACGGAAGCAGGTAACGGACTGGGCCACAAGTTTGCCAAGATTTTATTGGAGAATGGGTATGAGGTTGTGCTTGCGGCATGCGGGAAAAGCTTTGAATTACTCTCCAAGGACGGGGAGGATTTACACGGATATCAGCTTTTGAAAATCGATTTTAGTTCGGAAGAGAGTTTACGTGTGCTTGAACATACCATTAGGGAATCATACGGCAAATTAGATCTGCTGATCAACAATGCTGAAATTGTCAATGGTTTTGGCCACAAGATAGATCAGATCAATATCGAGGATATAAAGGAGGTCTATGAGATTAATTTTTTCTCTATCATTCGAACCATACAAACACTTAAGCCTTTATTGAATCAGAGTGACGAACCTAGAATCATTAACATCACAAGCTCGTTGGGTGACATCAATAAGATGAAGGATGAAAGTTTTTGTTATTCTGGATATAGTCTTACCGCTTATTCCACTTCCAAAGCAGCACTTAGCATGTTTACTCATTTGCAGTGCAAGGAATTTAAGCCTTCTAAGATAAAAATGTACAGTTTTGATCCTGTAAACATGAAAAACTGTACTTACAACTCCGTAGCCATTTGTGATGGCATCAAAGATGACTTTATTTCCCTCATTGAAAGAAAGCAAAAGAGAGCGTAGATTGCCTCATTGAAAATATTATGTAAGCGCAACTTGTATTTGTACAGCTTAAGTTAGACTACCTTTCTACATCCAACAATTTAATTTTCGCATTCAATTGGTTCATAAATAGATATGGATGATTATGTGTCTGAATATGAAAATCGATAGGGATGCGATGCGTTCTTCATTTTTTAGCAAAAAAAAAGGCCCTAAAATAGGGCCCTCTTTACAGCTTTATGAAAGGCTCAAACTTCCTTCACAATCGCTTAGAAATAGTATGTTTAAGGATTAAAACTTTTTGGTATTACTCACCTCTTTCTTGTTTTTGCTTGTTCACCATGGCTTCCACATCGCTCAACAATTTTTTAGCGTCGTAGACAATACCATCTTTGATGGTGTATTCTATTCCGCCAACTCTTTCCACTTTTGCGGTGTCATCGTTCAAACGAACAGCACCGGTTCCGTAAAGTACTTTTAGGTTTTGAAGCGGGTTCTCGTCCACAATGATCATATCGGCCAATAAACCTTCACGAATCACACCATATTCGATCGGTTTTTTCAAAGGTTTGAAGATTTCTTGGGCACTGTGCATGGTTGCTGCACGGATTACTTCCAGTGGGTGGAATCCGGCTTCTTGGAACATTTCAAGTTCCAATATGGTTCCAAAACCATAGGTCTGGTAAATAAAACCTGAATCTGAACCTAGCGTGATTTTCCCGCCCATGTTCTTGTATTCATTAAGGAACTGCATCCAAACTTGATAGTATTTTTTCCACGCCACTTCGTCTTCAGTGGTCCAGTCGAACCAATATGCACCGTGGCTGGTACGACTAGGGGAAAAGAAATCCATCAAAGAGGGCAATGTATATTTCTCGTGCCAGTCCGCGTTACGGGCTCTCATTACATCTCTACCTGCAGAATAGATGGTCATGGTAGGGTTAATGTAGAAATCAAGTTTCAACAATTCATCAAGAAGCGCGTTCCATTTTTCACCACCTGGTTTAACCATGTCCCACTGACGGGCCACTTGGCCAAAACGGTGCTGCTCATCTCCATAGTTGATGTCCACCGGCCAAGGTTGTACATCGTTGTTCTCGTACATGGATTCGAATAGTCCATAGAAGTGGGTCATACTGGTAAGTCCCAATCTGGCTGCGTCGATGGCGTTCATTTGTGCCACGCCACTTTGTGCAAGGTGAGCGGTGCTTCCCATTCCCAGGGAATTTGCCTCGTCCAGTACGGCTTCCATAATGGCTGGCCTATGGGAGCTCAATTTTAACCCGTCCACACCTTTTTTGTTGGCGTAGCGCACCCATTCCCTGGCATCTTCAGGTGTTAGGATTTTTCGATTTTTCCATTCTTTTCCGGTTCCGATTCTATGGAACGATATCATTCTGGGCGCTACAATTTCGTTCTTGGCACTTCTTTCTTTTTCATTGAGCGACCACTCCAAGTCTCCAAACGGAACACCTCTAACCGTTGTGATTCCATGGGCCATCCATAATTTATAAACGTATTCGGCTTCTGGAGCTTTTGGTGTCCCCCCGGTGTGTACGTGCAAATCTATTAGGCCAGGCATTACGTATTTACCGGTGGCATCGATTTCCTTGGTCTTGCCATTTCCCAGTTTCGGGCGCTTGGATTCATTAATGGCCACTTTTGGGACCCCGACTCTTGCGATATCAACAATTTTATTGTCTTCAACAATAATGTCCACCGGTCCCGAAGCGGGACCACCGGTACCATCAATTAAAATGGCACCTCTAATAATGAGCCGGTCAAAGGGGCCTTCTCCTTCACCCGGTTTTCTGTCAGGTGCTCCAATGGTCTGGGCACACATCAGCAAAGGGAGCAAAAGAAGTGTTGCAAAAAATAATTTTTTCATGATTTAAGGTTTAAATGGTTGGTGGTTGGTCAAACCCATGATTGTGAAAAATGGGCATAAACAATCCGTATTTAATAACACTGTTCAATACTATGTTAAAAAAATATAGATTTAGGGTGACAGAAGGTTGTTTTTTGTCGTTTTTGATAAATAATGGAAGTGTTATTGGGATTAAGACAGCCTGCCTGATAAATGGCTCAAAAAATCATAGAACCCTCATGGTGTAGAAAAATCGTGATCAGCAAATTGAAGGCAGTTGTTCTACTAATTGGGAGAACAAGATCAGAAGAATTGAGGAAATAAAATCTTCTTTTTTGTTGGACCTTAAAAACGCATAGGCCCTTTTCATTTGAGTTTTTACCGTGTTTACTGAAATACCGTTGGCTTCGGCAATTTCAGTATAGCTTTTTCCATCCACTACGACAGACACGAAAATTTCTTTCCTTTTTGTGGGCAATTTATTTATTAAATCATTCAACTTATTGTTTTGTCGATCCGATCTAGGTTCCGGGGCACTAGGGTCCGTTTCAAAAGTATCCAATAGCTTTTGCTCCCTTTTTTTCTTTTCTAAATATTGAAAGCTTAAATTTTTGACGGATTTTTTTGCATAGGCTTCAAAAGATATATTTATCGTGATTGACTCCCTTTTGTTCCAAAACGAAACAAAAAAGTCCTGCACAATGTCTTTTGCAATATCCTTATCCTTTACTATGGAAAAGGAAACCAAGCACAAAAGTGGATAGTTATTTTTAAAAAGCTCTTCAACCTTAAATCTCATAAATTGAGGTTTCGGGGGATATTCATATAAATTTAAAGTTACCGAAATATAAAGTTAAAGTTGATCATTACCCAAAATGGTTGAAAAAATTATTGATTTTTAAAAAAATATTTGATGATTGTCACCCTATTTCAATAAAATACTATCTAATACATGAGAACAATGATCGAATGCATAAGAAAGAAACATTGCGTACACTTTTAAAAAAGTTGAAGGAGTCGACCAGTTGGAAAGATAAATCTGACAAGGAGTTTGAGGATTTCTCTCAAGAATTGATTGAGCGTATTATTGAAGAGGATTTGGTGGACGAATCTTTGGAACTTTTGGAAGGTTTGGATGTGGATAAGGATTGGAGATCCTTAGAGGCAAGAATAACCAAAAACAAGGTTAAAAAACTTTATCCAAAACGAATACTCAAATATGCAGCGATTTTTGTTGGTGTGGTTTCTTTGGGAATAAGTTATGTGTGGCTAAGCGATAATAATAATGATGCCTTATTATCAGGTATGGATGGTGAGCATGTAACATTGGACACGGGTTCGGATAGAACCTTGATAGAGTCACATGGTAGCCATGCCGTTACACTTCCATCAGGTGAAACAGTGGCCATACATAATGGGGATACACTAATTTATGGTTCTAATGAAGAAATCAAGGACTTTGTTTACAATGAGCTCAGTATACCCAATGGGAAAATGTTCACGCTTGTATTGTCAGATGGCACCAAGATTTATTTAAACTCCGGAACAAGAATCAAATTTCCTGTAAAGTTTCCTGAAAAAGGTAGGAGGGAAGTGTTGGTTTATGGTGAGGCATATTTTGATGTGACCAAGGATGAAAAGCGTCCGTTTGTGGTCAATTCCAAGGAAGTTGGGATAGAAGTATTGGGAACACAGTTCAATCTGTCTTCCTATGACGATCAGAGTGAAGTGGCCACAGTATTGGTAGAAGGTTCGGTGAGTCTTTCACGTTCGGAAAACAGTTCTGACAGGATTTTGTTGAAACCTGGAGAAAAAGGTGCATGGAACAGGGACAAGGGAATAATTGAGGTAGAAGAAGTGGATGTTTCTTTACATACCGGTTGGGTGAATGGAGAGGTTGTGTTTAGAAATGCGCCATTTACCGAATTACTGGCAAGTTTGGAAAGAACCTACAATGTGAAAATAGAAAACACCAACGACAGTATTGTTGGACAGACTTTTAGTGCGAGGTTCAATAGAAATGTAGAAAAAATAGAGGATGTTCTTGAGGCCTTAAGGATTATAACACCTTTTGAGTATGAGTTTGTTGATGGTAAGAAAGGTAAAAAGAAGGATGTTAAAATAAAGTAACAGATAACAACCAAACAATAAACTATTAATACTAAAATATATATGCCAATGAAATGACTTTTTTATTAAAAAAGCACACAAAAAAAGGGAATGTTGGCCCATTCCCTCTCTTGAACTGTGTGTAATAAATATCGATTCAAACTAATTAAATCAACTCAAAATTATGAAAAAAAAACCATCTAGAATTCTTTTTTTAAAGAGATTCTTGAAGAATGGTTTATCAACCAAATTGACCATTTTTCTAATAATTGCTTCGATAATCCAAATTCAGGCGGCTAATTCCGATTCGCAGGGAGAAAAGCTTTCGCTTGATTTAGAAGAAGTTACCATAGAGGGTGCATTGGGCGAGATCGAGTCTCGTTCCGAGTATCGTTTTATGTATGAGTACAGTCAAATCCCTTTAAAAAAGAAAGTAAGTTTAAAAACGAAAGACCAAAAAGTGGAGGATATCCTGACACTTTTGTTCAGGGATACTAAAGTGGTTTATCAAATCCGTGGTAGACAAATCATACTGATGAAATCTGCCAGTAAAAAGTCATCGGATGGATTTTCTTCGGCGGAACCCGTTAAGCCAATACTACAGAGTACTGTAACAGGTACGGTCGTGGATTTTAGCGGGGTACCCTTATTGGGTGCGAACGTTATGGTTAAAGGAACGTCCAACGGTGCCCAAACGGATTTTGATGGAAATTTTACCATACAGGCCGAGCCTGGGGACATTTTAGTGGTGTCCTACATCGGTTTTAAGACTTCGGAGACCGAAGTTACAGGTAGCGGTCCCATCACTATTGAACTCCAAGAAGATTCTGCACAGTTGGATGAGGTTGTTGTAACCGCCCTTGGTATTTCCAGAGAGAAAAAATCTTTGGGATATGCAACGCAAGAAGTGGACGGAGAGGATGTGAACAGGACTCCAACGGATAACGTAGTTAATGCCTTATCAGGTAAAATTGCAGGGGTTCAGATCAAGAACAATACCAACATGGGCGGATCCAGTAATGTTGTGATTCGTGGTAGTACCTCTTTAACAGGTAACAACCAAGCATTATTCGTTGTGGATGGTGTTCCTGTTAGTAACTCCAACTTTAACACCGCCGATCAGCAAAGCGGTACCGGTGGTTTCGATTACGGTAATATGGCTTCCGATATCAACCCGAACGATATCAAATCCATTAACGTACTTAAAGGCGCGGCAGCAACGGCACTTTATGGTTCAAGGGCCACAAACGGTGCGGTGATCATTACCACTAAATCAGGAGCCGGTGCAAAACAAAAACCAACAGTAACCATCAACTCAAACGTTACCATGGGATTCATTGATAAATCCACATGGCCAGATTTCCAATATCAGTACGGTACAGGATATGGTCCTGTTTATGGTAACGATGGAATGAGTTTTTTCAATGACCAAGATGTGAATGGCGACGGGGAATTGGATTTGGTGACACCAGCTACCGCATATGGTTCTTATGGTGCACAGTTTGATCCCAATCTAATGGTATATCAATGGGATTCCTTTTACGAAGGATCTCCATATTATCTCCAACCAAGTCCATGGGTTGCTCCGGAAAGCAGATTGATCGATTTCTTTGAAACCCCCGTAACTATGACCAATAGTGTTGCGGTTGCTGGTGGAAGTGATAAGGCAACCTATAGAATTGCCTATACCCGTTTCAATCAAGATGGATTGATGCCGAACAGTAACATGACCAGGGACAACATTTCCATCAATACATCTTTTAATATTACCGATAAGTTCTCCGTTTCGGGAAGTGCAAACTATATACTTACCGATGCCTTGGGTAGAAACAGAACAGGTAGTGAAACTGGTGCCAATGCACAGAACGTAATCTCATCCATGAGAAGGTACTGGGCTATGAACGTTGGTATAGACGAATTGAAAGAAGCTTATTTCAACACGGGAACCAATGTTGACCCATTTATGGGAGGTACAATCGATAACCCTTACTGGGTAGTGTATGAAAACTATCAGAACGATTCCCGTAGTAGAATTTTTGGAAACGTATCCGCAAAATATAAATTCACCGACTGGTTGAATGTGGAAGGTAGGGTTTCCTTGGATACCTATTCCTTTATTCAAGAAGAAAGGAATAATGTAGGTACAGCCGGTGCTGTGGGAAGATATTCCAGGAGAAACATCAACTATAGTGAAGAGAACTATGATCTGATGATCAACTTTAACAGATATGTTACCGATAAGTTGAACATCAGCGGTGTTTTGGGAGCCAATATCAGAAGAACCGATCTAAGTTCCATTTACGCCGAAACAAACGGTGGATTGGTACTTCCGGATTTGTTCTCCCTTTCAAATTCATTGAACTTACCACCAGCACCCATAGAGAATGTGGAGAAAGTTGGAGTTGATGGATATTACGGTCTGGCCTCTTTCGGTTATGATAACTTGATTTATGTGGATTTAACAGGAAGGTTTGACCATTCCTCTACATTGCCGGAAGAGAACAGTACATATTTCTATCCATCCATTTCTTCCAGTTTTGTATTTTCCAATTTAGTGGACAAAAACTGGTTGAGTTTTGGTAAACTTCGTTTAAACTATGCCGAGGTAGGTAGCTCCGCTCCTGCAAACAGTTTGATCGATGTATTGAACAAACCGACACCATTTGGAGCGGTTCCTTTGTACGGTACAAACGATACCAAGAACAATGAAGAATTGTTACCCGAAACAACGATCAGTTACGAGGCTGGTCTTGAAATGAGATTCTTGAACAGTAGATTAGGCTTTGATCTATCTCTTTACCAAACAAATTCCAAGGATCAGATTATCCCTGTGGCCATTTCAACCACAACAGGATACTCTTCTAGATTTGTGAACGCTGGAGAAGTTGAGAACAAAGGTATTGAGGTGGCCATTAATGGAGACATCGTAAAAACGGAGGATTTTCAATGGAAAGCCAATGTAAACTGGGCAAAGAACCAGAGTGAGGTAGTTTCCTTGTTCGAAGGAGGTAGTAACCTACAATTGGGAACTGTAAGTGGAGTTTCCATCAATGCAACTGTTGGGGAACCCTACGGAACCATTCAAGGAACCGACTATATCTACGTGGATGGAAAACGTTTGATCAACCAAGAAACAGGGGCTTACGAGCGTACTACTACATCCAACAACGTAATTGGGAACATTACCCCTGATTGGACGGCAGGTATTACTAACCAGTTTAGGTACAAGAACTTTGATTTGAGCTTTTTGATTGATATTCAAAGTGGAGGAGATGTGTATTCGAACGATATCTCAACAGGTAACCGTTCAGGTCTGTACGCTTGGTCTGTAGGACTTAACGATTTGGGCAATCCAATAAGAAACTCCTTGGCCGATGGCGGGGGTATCATATTGGAGGGTGTAGCTCCTGATGGATCTCCAAATACCGTTAGAACCGCAATGGATAACTACAGAAATGCAACAGGTAGTGTTATGGCACCACAGGCGCATTTCGTATACGATGCATCTTATGTGAAGTTGAGAGAAGTTGCCTTGAACTATAACTTCCCAAAAATGGCCTTTATGGATTCCATTGGTATTCAGTCGCTAAGATTGGGATTAACAGGTTCCAACTTGTGGATCATCCATAAAAACCTGCCATACGCTGACCCAGAAGCTGGATTGAGTTCCGGTAACTTGCAAGGTTCACAGAACGGGGTTTTGCCTACGGTAAGAAATATCGGTTTTAACCTACAAGTTCAATTCTAAACCCAAAAAAATCAGAAAATGAAAAACTATTATATCATAATTTTAATGGCGCTGTTTTTCTCATGTTCCGGTGATTTGGAAGACATGAACGTGGACGTGAAGAACGCAACAGAGGCTCCGGCGGAGACCTTTTTCAACAATGCCGTGAAAAATCTGTCCGATACCATGAGTGGTATCACCTATGGGGCCAATGGTAACCCATTTAATACAACCAGATTGTTGGTGCAGCAAATTTCCTCCGTTACTTATAACGAAGGTACCACGTACTATTCCAATTTTACTTGGAACGAGGTCTATATGGATATCTTGAACAACCTTCGCCAAAGCGCTGAGGTCATTCAGAGCGCAGAGAGTTTGACTCCTGCAAACGAAAACCAATTGGCGATCATAGAGATTGTTCAGGTATATACATGGTCCAAACTTGTGGAGTCTTTTGGAAATATTCCTTATTCACAAGCACTGGATGTGGATAACATTTCGCCAGAATATGATGATCAAGAAGCAATTTACACCGATTTGTTATCAAGATTGACCACGGCTATCAATGCTTTGGATACGTCCCAGCCTTCTTGGGGTCAAGACCTTCTTTACAATGGAGATGTTGCTAGCTGGAGTAGTTTTGGTAGTTCATTGTTGTTCCAGATGGGAATGAGAATCATAGAATCCAATCCAACTTTGGCTACGGATGCCATAACAACGGCCTTGCCAAATATTTTTACCTCAAATGCAGATATTGCGCAAATAGAGCATTTGGAGTCTCAGCCAAATACAGCTGAACTTTGGACGGATTTGGCCGTAGGAAACCGTAGGGACTTTGTGGGAACAGATGTCTTTATAGATTACATGAACGAGTTGGAAGATCCACGAAGATCAGTATTCTTTCAAGAAGTTGATGGTACCGAGGGTGTGTATCGTGGCTCGGAATCTGGACTTGTGGTAGCGTATTTTGATTTCTCCCGATTCGGGACACTATTCTATCAGCCCACCACTCCGGTAATCCTTTTGGATTATGCAACAATTGAATTTTTGTTGGCCGAAGCCGCCGAGAGAGGAATTGCCGGGGTAACCGATGCAGAGGCACACTACAATGCGGCCATACAAGCCAATTTTGATTATTACGGAATAGGCGACAGTGCAGCCGCTTATTTGGCAGATCCAGAAGTAGCATATACTACAGCCCCCGGAACTTGGGAAGAAAAAATAGGTATGCAAAAATGGGTAGCGTTGTTCAACCAAGGATTGGAAGCATGGACAGAGTACAGAAGATTGGATTATCCAACTTTGGAGGCGCCGCCTCAATCCTTTGTTCCCACCGTTCCGGTAAGATTGACATACCCTATTTCCGAACAAACCTTGAACAGGGCCAACTATGAAAGCGCAGCTGCGGCCATTGGTGGAGATCTGCTTACTACTAGTTTGTTCTGGGATGTGGATTAAATTCTTTTAAAATATCCAACTTAACCATAAGATTGCCTGGGCTGAAACCCAGCCTAGGCTCTCATTGATTTTTTATCCGTTTGATTAGCTGAAAAGGGGCAGAATACACGCTATCTGATTTTGATTGCTCAATTAATCAAAATTCTGCCCCTTTTTTATTTATGATCCACTAATTTGAAATGCCATAGGCTTAAATGATTATACCCTACTAACCCTTTTGGACCATCCTCGTCACATTAAAACATAAAAACCATGAAAATAAGACTTAACAAAATCATATATCTTCTTCTCTTGATCGGTACCACGGTATCCGCGCAGCAGTTGAATACCGCAATGGATTCAACAGTAACTGTTCAAGGAAAGGTCAACATCAAAGGGAAAGAAGTAAAATACAAAGCAACCACAGGTAAGCAGCCTGTATGGGACGATAAAGGAAGAATAATAGCCGGACTGTTTTTTACCTATTACCAAAGAACAGATGTGGACAACATTGCCAAAAGACCATTGGTAATTTCTTTTAACGGTGGTCCAGGATCGGCTTCGGTTTGGATGCACATTGCATATACCGGACCAAAAATTCTGAATATTGATGAAGAAGGATATCCGGTACAACCGTATGGGATTAAAGACAATCCCAACTCTATTTTGGATGTAGCCGACATCGTTTATGTGAACCCCGTGAATACAGGTTATTCCAGGGCCATAAATGAAATGGACGACAAGACCAAGTCAGAGACCTTTTTTGGAGTGAAACAAGATATAAAGTACTTGGCTACATGGATAGATAACTTTGTTACCAGGAACAACCGTTGGGCCTCACCAAAATTTTTAATCGGTGAAAGTTATGGAACACCGAGGGTTTCAGGTTTGTCATTGGAGCTTCAAAATTCCCATTGGATGTATTTGAACGGAGTTATACTGGTTTCGCCAACAACTTTGGGAATTGAAAGAGGAACTGTTGCAGGTGCAGCAAATTTCTTGCCCTATTACACCGCTGCAGCTTGGTTCCATGAGCAATTACCTGCTGATTTGCAATCCAAGGATTTAGTAGAGATTCTTCCGGAAGTAGAGGCCTATACCATTGATGTACTTACCCCAGCAATCTCTAAGGGAGGATATTTGCCAGAATCAGAAAAAAAACAAGTTGCAGCAAAAATATCGAGATACTCTGGATTATCCGAGAAAGTGATATTGGAGCATAACCTACGTATACCAAAAACCTTCTTTTGGAAAGAATTATTGAGAGATGAAGGCTACAATATCGGTAGATTGGATTCACGCTACTTGGGAATCGATGAGCAGACCGCAGGCACAAGGCCCGATTATGCGGCAGAACTTACCAGTTGGTTACATTCCTTCACACCGGCCATCAACCATTACTTCAAGAACTATCTCAATTATCATACCGATGTAAAGTATAATATGTTCGGCCCGGTACGTCCTTGGGACAGAAGCAATAATACAACAGGATACGATTTGAGACAGGCTATGGCACAAAACCCATACTTGAATGTCTTGGTTCAATCTGGATATTATGATGGAGGAACAGACTACTTTAATGCAAAATATAACATGTGGCAGATGGACCCCAGTGGCAAGCTCAAAGATAGAATGGAGTGGAAAGGTTATAGGAGTGGACATATGATGTATCTTAGGAATGAGGATTTGCAAACTGCTAACGATGACCTAAGGGAATTTATAGCAAAGTCGCTCCCTGTTGAAGGAATGCCCGCAAAATACAGTAGAAAGTAAACAACTGATGCGGGGTTAAAATAAAATAGACTACAATTAACTTATAAAATGAAGAAACTAAAATTTCACTTATTGATTCTTGCTGTTGCCTTGGTGCAAGGAGCAATGTACGGACAAATTGAAAAAGCACCGGAGCGTGCCGAAGGAGAGGGGCCTTGGAGCCAACTGATCATCAGAGGAGCTACGATGATAAACGGTACACTGGCCCCACCGCAGGGCCCCGTGGATATCGTTGTGGAAAACAACAAAATCGTAGATGTCAGGGTGGTGGGTTATCCAGGTGTTCCAATAGACCCTAAAAGACGCCCAACCCTAAAGCCGGGAGGAAAGGAACTAAATGCCGAAGGAATGTATATTATGCCCGGTTTTGTGGACACCCACGCCCATATTGGCGGAATGGCACAGGGAACTTCTGCCGAGTATGTTTTTAAACTTTGGATGGGACATGGAATCACTACGATTGCCGACCCAGCATCCGGAAATGGTATAGAGTGGACCTTGGAACACAAGAAAAAAAGTAAAAATAATAAGATTACCGCCCCACGAATCAAAGCATATACTGCTTTTGGTAGTAAACTTAACGGTGAAATGGGCAGGGAAAACATTGCCACGCCAGAGCAAGCCATTGAATGGGTCCGTGAAAATGCCAAAAAGGGAGCGGATGGCATCAAGTTTTTCGGTGCACCGCCAAAAGTTATGGAAGCTGCATTGGTAGAGAACAAAAAGTTGGGACTTCGTTCCAAAATGCACCATTCCCAGACCTATGTGGGACAATGGAATGTTCTACATAGTGCACGTGCAGGCTTAACGGCCATGGAACACTGGTATGGACTTCCAGAGGCATTGTTCGATGATAGAACAGTTCAGGATTATTCTTTGGATTATAACTATCAGAACGAGCAAGATCGTTTTGGAGAAGCGGGCCAGTTGTGGACCCAGGCAGCAAAACCATATTCCGATAAATGGAATGCCGTAATGGAAGAGTTGCTCGAGTTGGACTTTACACTATCGCCAACAATGGTAATCTATGAGGCCAATCGAGATTTGGCAAGGGCCAGAAGGGCAGAGTGGCACGAGGAGTATACCTTGCCGACACTTTGGGAATTCTACTCACCAAGCCGTCAATCCCATGGTTCTTATTGGCACTACTGGGGAACAGAAAGAGAGATTGATTGGAAGGCCAACTACGAACTTTGGATGACTTTCATCAACGAATATAAAAACCGTGGTGGTCGTGTAACAGTTGGAACCGATGCAGGTTTTATCTACGAACTGTACGGATTTGCATATCCAAGAGAAATGGAATTGTTGCGTGAGGCCGGTTTCCACCCGTTAGAAGTAATCAAAGCAGCAACACTCAACGGAGCAGAGTCTTTGGGTATGGATGATGAGATAGGTACCATTGCCGTAGGCAAATTGGCAGATTTCGTGATTACAGAAGAAAACCCGTTGGCGAACCTTAAATCGTTGTACGGAACTGGGGCCATCAAATTAATGGAGGACAATACCATTGAAAGAGTAGGTGGGGTAAAATATACCATCAAGGACGGAATCATCTATGATGCCAAACAATTGTTGAAAGATGTGAAGGCGATGGTGGATAAAGAAAAAGAAGCCAAAAACTACAAGATACTGCAACCAGGAATAAAAGGGTAAAATTAGTTTGATTTTAATAGGTTAGAATATACCCTTTTTACAATCGTGGTGGTTGTTCGCAATCACCACGATACTTCACTACAAACAAAAATCACTTCAGTATGAACAAATAGGTTGTTACGGTAAACCTGATGTTTCAACGAGCAAGAAACTTATACCCAATTTTAGGGTAACCTCTATCGTGGCAATTGTTAACAATTTACATCATGTCGGACATTTTAAATTTCAACAATACAGAAACGGCCTTTGCCGCAAAGTCCAATATGGAACTTAAAAAGGCCAAATTCTTATTTGGAATGTTGGAATATGGTCAGCTTACCAAGCTGGCAAAACCTACGCTCAATTTCGCCTTTAAAGCTAAGCTTCCGATAAAAGGAATACTTAAGAAAACCATTTTTTCTCAATTTTGCGGAGGTGAGAGCCTTCAAGAATGCAAAGCTCAAATAGATCAACTTTATCAAAATGGAGAGGTAATGTCCATATTGGACTATTCTGTCGAAGGAGCTGAGAACGATAAAAATTTTGATGCCACCTTAGAAACTCTGCTCAAAATATGTAAGTTCTCGGAATTTCAAAAGCAGATTCCTTTTTTGGTTTTCAAGCCAACAGGACTTGGTAGGCTGGAAATTTTTCGTAAGGTTTCGGAAAATGTACCTATGAATTTGTCGGAATCTGAAGAATGGGCAAGAGTAAAGAAAAGATTTGAAGCTATATGTAGGGCAGTGGCAGAGACGGATAATTTAAAGATTATGGTGGATGCTGAAGAGTCTTGGAGCCACATTGCTGTTGATGGGCTTACAGAGAGTATGATGCTTAAATACAACAAAGAGCGAACCGTTGTTTTTGCCACCGTTCAACTTTATCTGAGTAAAAAATACGATTACCTAAAACATTTAAAGGATTTTGGGAAAAAGAACGGAATCAGAGTAGGGGTAAAGTTGGTTCGCGGTGCCTACATGGAAAAGGAAAGGGACAGAGCTTTGGCACGAGGATATGATAGCCCGGTATGTCCGGACAAATCCACAACGGATAAAAACTTTGATAACGGGGTAGATTTTGTACTTGAAAACTTGGATGTTTTTGATTTGTTTCTCGGAACCCATAACGAAATCAGTTGTAGGGAATTGGTTAAGAAGCTCTACACTCAGGGAATCGGAGTTACAGACTCGCGTGTTTGGTTTGGTCAGCTGTTCGGGATGAGCGATAACATTAGTTTTAATATGGCCAAAGCAGGGTATAATGTAGTAAAATATGTGCCCTTCGGACCAATTAAGGATGTAATGCCGTATTTGATTAGAAGAGCAGAAGAAAACTCATCCGTAGGATCACAGTCTTCAAGGGAAATGGAATTGCTCAAGAAAGAATTACAACGACGAAAGGAAATGGCCAAATTGAGATAATGAATTCGTAATGGTGCATTTAAAGGTCGTAAGGGCATTGCTTTTACGGCCTTTTTTTTGACCAAAATCAAATTGAACAAAAAAAGGCCGTCATATTAATATGACGGCCTTGAAGT
>NZ_JAHZSV010000041.1 GCF_019457905.1 Flagellimonas abyssi
TTCGCAAAATAGATTCCCTTGCCCATAATGTATTCCATTATTCTATTGTCTACATTTATTGTAAAGCCTTTCTCATTGGACACCAATTTAAAAGTGTCTGCCCCCTGCTTGTCATATTTTAAGGCTATAGTTCTATTGTCCTGAGGATTGGAATTATTTGTGACGGTAATGAGTTTCGATACTTTGACAGGAGTGCTTATCCTGTCCTTATCAATTTTTCCGATATCCGCAATTTCAAATTTTGGATTGTAGTTTCGGCTCTCTTGTACCTTAACACAATACGGCATTTTAACTCCTTCTTTCATGTAGTTGAAGGTGCTTGTAGTGGTTGAGTTCAGCGTGCCCGTATGGTCATTTTGGGCCTGTACTTGTGTCATGGCAAGTAGCCATATCATACTAGCAATAAGTATTGAATTTTTCATGTTCTTGTTTTTAAGGATTTCTGTTTGATTTATGGACATATTTCCATAGTTATATGGATTTTTTTCCTTGAACTATACGCATTATAATCGCAATGATTGCAATGACCAGTAAAACGTGGATGATTCCTCCCGCATTATACCCTAGAAATCCAATGGCCCAAGCAATAATCAATATCACGGCAACCGTGTAAAGTAGATTTCCCATAATTTTAGTCTTAGTACAAATTAATTTGTGTTATTTTTAGTCAGGTCCTTTAATGCTTTTCCCAGGTTATCCATGTCGCGATCAAACTCGAGCTTAAAAGATTCCCACTTATCGTCGCCCTCATCTTTGTAGTAGCTCATTTTTTCTTTCAGCGATTGGTTTTTTTGCTCCAATACGGCAAGTTCTTTTTCAAAATCCTCTTTGGCAGCATTGCTTTCCATCTTGGCCTTTTTCTTTAACTCGGCAATGATCTTTTCGTTTTCTGCAATCTTACTGTCCGATTCCAGTTTGAATGCTTCGTATCTAAGGACGTATTCTTTCTTGGCCTTATCAAGAGTTTCTTTTGCATCAGCTAGATTTTCCTTGGCTTCAGCTGTTTTTGTTATAGCCTTGTTTTCGGTTGGCGATTTGCAGCCATTAAAAAAGACAATGGCAGTGGCAAAAGATGCCAATCCAAAAATCAGGGTAGATGTTTTTGTTCTGTAGTTCATGATGAAAATTTTTATGTGAATCATTTCACAGGACAAAGGTGACTCGATAACCATCGATAAGCGTTACGCGTCAACCTATATTAGTTACATCATTCACACATTTGCATTGTAGCAGGCTCTGTATACTCCTCAATCATTTTAATGATGGCATTTCCTGGAGTGGATGGTACAAGAATATAACTGTGGAATTCTTGACAATTTCAGCAGTTACCTTGGTGCTGGAATCCCAAAATCCAGTTGGAAAAACCCTAGGTTTTAGTGGTGAACAGTATATCTAAAAACGTATTTATTTTTTGGTCATTGATATGCATTATACAACGGATTCCAATGGGACTAGAATAGTATATCAAAGTATCAAAACCATCGCTTTACATTTATAAAGAATATTAACATTAGGTCGAATGGAACAGTTTAATGACTACCTTTAGGTGGATTCAATTTTATTGAAATCCTGTCTAAGTCAATACTTTATAGCTGAATCAAAAAAGAGGATGTAAGCGCCTATTCATCAATACTTCACAACTTTTTAGAAAACTTACATCAAAAACAGCATTTAGTCCTTTTTTGAACATTTTGGTTTTATTGTTGGGTGTCTTCCAGAAATGGGAGGAGAATTTTGATCACGAAAACAGTACTTATATAAGCATTACTGAACAAAAATTGACAGTTTTAAACAAAAGTAAAAAATGGCAGATAATAAAAACTTGGAATTTACTAGTTATGTTATCCATCGAGTATTCTCCCGAACTAAAGGCTCATGAGGGTTTCGGTAACACGTAAACACGTAAAATTCCTACCCGATGCCAGTAGGGTCGTGGCCCGCTCCTTCATGAACGGGGAACAGCGTACCATGGATTTGCTTTCCCTTATTTTCGGAATGAGTGAAAGTCAGGTGAAAGACTCCTTGGAGCAGACCCTTAGGGAATTTGCAAGCAGGCACCGTAACATTTCCAAGCTTTTCCATAAGCATTGTGATAGTGTCAGAAGCATAATTGAGCAAATGAATGTTGATTTTGATGGAATTTCCATTGAGCGAAGAATGCTCATCGGTTCCTATCTTACCATGGAATATTCCATCGAATCCGCAGCATTTTTTAATCCTTCCATTATCCAAGATTTTGACCAGTCTTTTTTGGAAGAGGATGAAATGCGAGTGATCCTTTCGTTTCGGGCAACAGGGGAAGGGCATATCTCTTCAATAGTTTTCAGAAGAGGAATAATCGATAAAAATAACGAGCTCCATTTAATGAGCGTCGGCAAGTCGATCGACATGGCGGAAATCTCCCATAAAAAGCTTTATGACAAAGGCCGATTTGTAAAAAAGATGCGGGAGATGCGCATCCCTGTAAAGTATTCAAAAAGTATTATGGAAGAACTGCCGAACAGATTCGAGTACTATGTTTTAAAAAAAGCTGTAAAGAAAGTAATGGATGACCCGGCCATTAGTCTTGAAAAAAGGTTGGCGCTCGAAGAAATTACTTGGTTAGTGGATTCCTATTACGACATAACCTTTGAGCATGATTCCGACTTGAGCGAACGCGTCATATTCCCAATTTCAGAATCGGAAAGCAGGGGAATCGAAGATGCCCGTTTTGTCCGTTTTACCGAAGATGACGGCACTGTAAAGGTGTATGCTACCTATACCGCCTATAATGGCCATGCCATATTGCCCAAATTGCTTTCCACTGATGATTTCTATACATTCAGGATCATGCCCTTGCATGGAAATGGTGCCATAGGCAAGAACCTGGCGCTTTTCCCTAAAAGAATTAAGGGTAAATATGCAATGCTTTCCCGAATCGATGGCGTGAACAATTATCTCATGTATTCTGATAGGCCCACGTTATGGAACAACCCCATCCTACTTCAGAAACCAAAGTTTCCTTGGGAGTTCACACAAATAGGAAATTGTGGCTCCCCCCTTTGGACTGAAAACGGATGGTTGGTGATCACGCATGGGGTAGGGCCTATGAGAAGATACTGTATCTCAGCCTCCTTATTCGATTTGGATGACCCATCCAAGGAGATTGGCCGTTTGGAAGAACCTTTGTTAATGCCCTTGGAGGAAGAACGGGAAGGGTATGTGCCCAATGTGGTCTATTCCTGCGGGTCCATCATCCATAATGGAAGTTTGATATTGCCCTATGCCGTATCGGACTATTCCGCCACCTATGCCGTAGTGGAAATGAAAGCCTTGTTCAAAGCCTTTAAGAGCTAACAAAGGCCAATGTTGCCGTCGTTATGCCTGCAACCCATTTAGGACCAGTTTTTTAGTGTTTGATTCCTTAAATTCCTCAGATTGAAAAGAATCCTTATAGGCCTGCAATACGGTCAAATGTGAAATAAGATAGGCCAACGAGCTTTCGGCCCCCTGGTTTCGGTTCACCCCATAATTTTCAAAACCATCGCAACACCCTTTGGTCTCAAAATCATAGAGGCTCATACGCATATCATTTTCACCCAAAAACCACATAAAGGCAGTGAACAATTTTTTCAGAAAATCCTGATTGCCCGTTAAAACATAGGCCTGATGGTACATAAGTACCATGGCCTCGGCATCGATGGGCTGTTGTGCAAACATGGAACGTTCCTTGTCCTTTACGTACCACGCCGCATTTCCGATGATGGACAAATAATCATCTTTCATCGTATGTTCCGAGAGAAAATCCATGGTGGCAAAGGCCACTCTGGAAATGTTCCTGTCTTCAAGAATCTCGGCCGCGTGGAGCAGTGCCAATGGTAGAATCCCATTGTCATAGGCCAAAAGCGATTCAAACCAATTCCAGTTTTCGGTATGGTTTTGATCATATTGGGAAACCAATATATTGGCCAATTTGTGCAAGGTGCTTTTCATGGCATCATCGGAAGGGTTTGTCCTGAGATAATGGCTGATCCCTATCATGGTGTTGGCAATTCCACGAATGGATTTGATGTTCCCAAAGTTCGGAACGGCATCAAAGAAAACAAGTTTCCCCATTTGATAGTAGGCATCGTTGGGGGCATTGCCCAAAAGATATCCCAACGCCCAGATGGTTCGTCCAAAGGAATCTTCGGAGCCCACCTCGTCCATAAAATTCCGGTTGAAGCTCAGGAAATTCCGAAAAGTCCCGTCCTTGTTCTGCATATAATGGATATAACTCAAATATACGGGCATCAATTCTAAGGCCAGTGGGTCTTTTTTCAGTTTATAGCCCATACAGACCATTAAAAGGGCCCGGGCATTGTCATCCAAACAATAACCTTCCTTAAGGTTGGGAATCCCGAATTTTGCATGTTGGATGATACCGGTGTCATCGGTCAACCTTTTGATATGGGCCAAGGAAAACTGTGGCAACAATAAAGGGTCTATGGCGTTTTCTTTTTTCGGCAAGGGTTCCTTGGGTATTGACAGTACCTGTGTTACAAGCTCAGCATACTTTTTTCCTATTTTGGGCCAGGTTAAGTTTTGCCCATATTCTGCTGCTTTCTCTTGGATATCGTTCAGGGTCTTGGGATTCGCCAACAGTTCATCCAAGACTTGTGATAGGCCATCAGAATCGTTGAAATCAAATAGACGCCCTTTGTTCTCGGCCAGCAATTCCGAGGCATGCCAATACGGAGTGGAGACTACGGCACAGCCTGAGCCCATGGCATAGGAAAGTGTCCCGCTGGTAATCTGCGCTTCATTGGGGTAAGGCGTAATGTAAATATCGCAGGCAGAGAGGTATTTAAAAAGTTCGTTCTCATCTATAAATTCATTGAGCAGTAACACATGCTCATTGAGTTTTAGCATTTTTATTAGAACCTGGAGATAGTTTCGATATTCCTCGCCTGAATGTCTCAATACATTCGGATGTGTTTTTCCCAAGACAATATAAAGGACTTCGGGGTGTCTTTCAATGATCTGCGGCAGGGCTTTGATCACCGTTTCGATGCCTTTGTTCCTGCCGATGAAACCAAAGGTCAGGAGCAGTTTCCTTTCATTCAGTTTAAATTCCTTTCGCGACTCTTGTTTGTCAAAATGAATATCGGGTACACCATGTTCGATGAGCATTATTTTTTTCTCGGGGACATCATATATTTCCACTAAAAAACGGACGGCCATGACACTCATCACTACAACCCTATCGGACATTTTACAAATTTCCTTCAAGATGGCCTTTTCTGTATAGGAAGGGGTTTCCAGAATGGTATGCAAGGTCGTGATCAACGGAATGTTAAGGCGGTGGAGGAGGGGCAGGATATAAACGCCGCTCTGGCCACCAAATATGCCAAACTCATGCTCAAGGATACAGGCATCCGCACCACTGAGATTGATATAGTTCACGGCTTCCAGATAATCGGTTTGCTGTTCTTGGTTGATGCTCAATTTTACTTCAGGTGAGTAGAGATATTTTTGGTTATGGTCGTTCATGGCAAAAACAGCAATTTCATTGATGTCCTTACCATTTTCCAACATGGAGTGGGCCAGGTTTTGGGTAAACGTGCCAATACCGCATTCACGTGGTGGATAGGTGCCTATATAAGCTAGTTTCATTTTAGTGTGGATTACGTTGATGGGCATGGGGATAATAGCATCTACAAAACACGTCCTTTATACTTTCTGTTTTCGATACCTTTCATGGTATCTTTATGTGCGATTTTTTCTTTTAGGTTCAGCACAAGTTTTGGTTGATTGGACTTGGCAGGGGTCTTGTTTCCTTTTGACATTTTTTTTGGTTTTGTTGAGATTCACTCCTTTGGTATTTGTTTATAAGGTATTGAAAAGCAATAGAGAAAAGTTGAACATAAAAGGAATAGAGTTACATAATTCACAGGTTTGATTGCTATTACAAATTATCCGGAATGGGCCGGTTCCATAAGATTATTATCTAATGGCATCAAAAAACGGTGTCCTTTTTTCTGCCACACATCGGGCCGCGTATAAGTAGTTTGATGCGCTCCAAGTTTGCCAGTCCTGCCCCTTGGGTTTACCGTTTTGGGACTTGTACCATTCATTGAAACCAAACCCAAGTTCCTTGTTTTTACCTATTTTGATAAGTCTGGTCAACTCCAATAGCTTTTTCTCGGCCAAATCATATTGCTTAACGGCCACCAATGCTGCAATGTAAAATCCCAATACAAAAGGCCATATACCGCCATTATGGTAATCCCCTGGTTGGTTGAAATCTACATATCTGGGCCGCCAATCCGCATCACCGGGGTAGATAAATGGGAAAAAATTAGGGGGCAGGTCAACGGACAATTCCATGTTTTTTACCATGGAGGCGCATGAGGTCTCCACCCAATCGACTATTGCCTTTGCCCTTGATGGGGAAGCCATACCCGATAAAATGGCGATACTGTTGCCCAACAGGTCGAACCGTTCACTACTGTACACTTTATATGCCCAAAGCGCATAATAGGGTTGATGATCGATAATGAGCCCTTCATGGCCCTGGTTTTTTGCCTGGTTTGAAGTAAAGATGGGTCGCTCTATTTCACGACGTAATTTTTCAGCCCTCTTCGTCTTCCCGAATAATTTTAGATAGGTGTATGCCAAGGTATTGACAAACAGCCCATAGCCCAACACCCATTGTTCGTCCCGCCAATCACTGGTGGGTAGTTGTGCCGCCAAACAACGGTCGGACGGACTTTGGTATTCCATCCATGAAAGGGCCTTTTTTATGGCATCTTCCAAAAAAAGAGGTTCCTTCGTCACTTTTCCATAGATCACTGCCGCAATCAGGAAAAGGGGAGTGGTATCACTGGCACCGCGATCTTCCTTATCATGGACCAAGGAGGGGATATGGCCTTTTTTGGATTGGTTTTGGGCAAGCATGAGCAATACCTTGCGTACCGTCTGCAATAGCTCGGCATTGTTCGTTGTCGCAATCCCCAGGACGGAAATCAACAGGTCACGGGTATAGGGTTCGGGATACCCCCAACCCGCTGTTCGTGGCAGGTCAAGAAATGGCCCTTTTGAATTGTGGAGCAGTACTTCCAGAGCGGCCGTTTTGGCGGATTCCACCAATTGTTGGTCTTTTGAGGTCATTTAATCGATTCCGAATTTATCTTGTATGATCTGTATGAATTTTTTGGCCACAACCCTGTAATCAAAATGTTCCACAACATGTTTCCTTGCAGCCTTCCCCATTTCAATCCGAAGGTCTTCATTGTTCATGAGCGTAAACATATACTTGGCTATATCCTGTACATTGGCACGGTAATCAACGGTTCTAGGTATATCGAATTGGATTTTGTGCTTGTTTTCAAAGCCTGATTCTTTTCCCAAAACCACTTCTTTGACCACGATTTTTTGGGCCACATCGGCAAGAAATGCTGTTTTTTTGTGTATCAGTGTATCCAACATCCCCATTGCCTTGATGCCGATCACGGGTTTTCCACAGGCTCCGGCCTCAACTTGTGGCATCCCGAACCCTTCCAAACGGGATGGGGCTGCATAAATATCACAGGCACCAATAAGGTACGGCATGAAATTTCGGGAAACGGTATTGGTGGCGTAGGTGACATTCTTTTCAATGCCTAAATGGGTGGCCATTTCCAGATCTAAGAGGTTCTGGGCCTTGGTTCTGGGCTGGGGCCATACTTTGCAGACATATTTCCAATCAGGTGCCTTGGCGTCGATGATCGCCAAAGCCTGCATCACCTCTTGGGCCCCTTTTGAGGCGGCATCACCACCAACGGTCAAGATCATTAACTGCTTTGGGGAAATGCCCAATGATTCCCGCACCGCTATAATTTTTGGATCCTTTTTATCAAAGGGAACAAACGATGCCGTATCACACCCTACAGGCAACACTTCAATGGTTGAGGCCTTGATGCCATCCCTTACGTACATTTCCTTGACCCAATTGGACGTTACCAAGATCAAGGGCAGTTCGTTCAATACTTCCTGATAGTTGGCAATGTATCCATCGGCAACCAGCCAAGGAACAGGGACGGTTCCATAGCGCTGTGGGTGCAGTACCAAGTGGGGGGTATGGCCCCAATACCCAATGCCCACCACGACATCCGGCTCGAACCACCGGTAGTACCACTCTTTTTCCTGTGCCGATTCAAAATGGACCGCATGGGCATCCACACCCAGTTCCAAGAGTCCTCGATAAAGTAGGTCTCCCTGGGTTGCAAGACCACCAGGAGAAGGGGGGTAATCGTAAAGGACCAGAACTTTCATGTTTTAGGTTTTAAATGGGTCATTGTTGGATCCCCTCATGCTCCAACCATTTTTGGGCATCCACCCGCTTTTCGAATTTCCAGAAGGCTTCATTTTTTGGGGTTGTCCTAGCCTCAAAGCTTGTTTCTTCAAATCCATATACTTCGGTAATTATCCGGTATTTTTCCCGCCAAATGTTTTTTGGGAGCGTATGCTGGATGCTTGCGGTCTTTATCGCCTGTGGATAGTATTTTTTGAATCCATCTTCAAACGCAAAGGTCCATAGTTCGTCCATGGAAATTTTTTGCTCGCTCCACAACTCGATCACCGACCTTCCTATCTCTTCATGGCGCAGATGTCTGGTATATTCACCAGTGGGACTATGTGTGAGGACAAGGTCAAAATTCTGTTTGGGAAGCAACTTTAAAATGGCCCCCTTCACAACATTTTTGTTCAACGGTCTCTGTTCAACTCCATCGTCCAGATTGCCCATAGCCCCCTGAGCTTTGTAAACTGAAAGGGCATTTTTGAATTTCGGGCTGCGGTCCTGGTCCCTTTTCCTGCATAGACAGGCAATGAACCAATCATGTTCAGGATGCATAAGGATGGTGCCCCCACACCACAAGGTTTCATCATCAGGATGCGCAACAATGACCAAGATGTCTTTTTTCTCATTGGTTTTGAGTGTTTTCATGGTGGCTTTGGTTTTTATTCCGTTTTAGATTTTTTGGTGATAGGAAGCACCGCACCGGCCATCTCCCCGATAATGTTTACCAGTTCAGTGCCTGTGGGCACCACTATTTTGGCGTTCGTTTGTAAGGCGGTTTCCACGGCCTGCAGTTTTCTGAGGATCTGTGCGTTGCCGATAAAGAACTTATCTGCGGCCTCGTTCACGAGCTTTATGGCCTCAGCCTCGCCTTCGGCGTGGAGTATCTTGGCCCGTTTGTACCCTTCGGCCTCTTTTATTTTTGCCCTTTTGATGCCATCCGCGACCGTTTCTGCCGCTGTTGCCGAATCTATGGCCGCGATTTTTTCGTTTTCGGCCTTAACCACTTTGTTCATGGTCTCCTGAACATCCTTGGGTGGGTCAATCTCCTTCAGCTCTGTTCTCACGATCTCGATGCCCCAACCCATGGTTTCCGTGTGGAGCGTTTTGTAAAGCTCCGCATTGATCTTGCCCCGCTCACTATTGGCCGATTTTAAGGTGAGTGTGCCTATGATGTTCCTAAGCGTTGTACGGGCCAGGTTTACAATTTGGTTCCTATAATCGTTCACATTGTAAATGGACCCCTTGACGCTTTCCTCGTTGTCCTTTATCCTAAAATACACTTGTGCATCCACACTGGCGTTCAGGTTATCGTTGGTAATGATCTCCTGGGGCTCGGCATCCACCATCTGTTCGGTGACATTGACGATAAAGATCCTGTCGATGAACGGGATGATCCAATGAAAACCGGGACCTGCAAAACCCGAATATTTCCCCAATCTTTCGATCAGGCCCCTTTGTGTGGGCCGAACGATTTTGATTCCTATCAATAGGACAATCAAAAAGGTAAGAATGATGATCAGATAAATACTCATACTATGACTGTTTTTAAATATTCAGGAAACTACTCATACCCACTTTTAATAATGGTAGAGATCATTTTAAAGCGCTCATTGGCCTTTATGGTATTTCTGGAGTGGGCAGGGATGATAATGGACTGTCCGGTTTCCAAGGTCTGCGAATTGTCGTCGATCAAGATTTCGGCCCTTCCCTCTATGATTTGGATGAACGTATCGAAAGGCGATATTTTTTCTGTTAGGTTTTCGCCTGAATCAAAAGAGACGGCAGTGACATTCCCAGTAGTTTTTTTTATAATGGTCTTTATGACCACTGCATTGGGAACGTATTCAATGATTTCGACAATTATGAAGACTTTTGATTTTTCGACATCTGTATTTTCCATAACTAATATCTTATTTTGTACAGGGTTATAAAGGGTTGTTTTTTTAATGGCACCCTAACTTAAAGATGAAGGTTTTTGGCGGAGGATGTATTACACAAGAAAGGTGAAGAGTTGCAGTATTCCCACATTGATTAGGTTGATGTCCAGGTCAAAAAGGCCATGAACATGCCTTTTGGGCATTTTGGGAATTTTTTTTAAAGATCACAGATCCTCTAGGTTTCCTTTGCGCTTCTCTTTCAGTTTTTTGAAGAACGAGGGTGTGAGTCCCGTAACTTTTTTAAACTGGTTGGATAAATGTGAGACGCTACTGTAATGCAGCATATAGGATATTTCGGTCAGGTTCACTTCATCATAGAGCAACAATTCCTTAACTCTTTCTATTTTGTGCAGGATGATATATTGCTGGATAGTGATGCCCTTTACCTCGGAAAATGTATTTGCCAGATAGGTATAGTCATATCCCAATTTTTCGCTGATGTAGTCCGAGTAGTTCACTTTGGGCATCTCCTCCGAATAATGGATCATTTCAATGATGACCGACTTGATCTTTTCGATGATGATCTTCCTCTTGTCGTCAAGAAGTTCCAATCCAAATACCTTGAGGTTCTTATGTAACTGTTCTCTTTGAAGGTCTGTTATATTCTCCAAGATCTCCACGGTCCCAAGGTCCACATTGGCATAATGGAGACCAAGTTTTTGCAATTCCTGCCTGACTACCATCTTGCAGCGTGAACTCACCATGTATTTAATGTATATGAGCATTTTTTTTTGAATAAGTTGTCCTGGGCAAGCGAAAGAGGGTAGTAGTGATTATGTGATTTATACAACTTTGGTTGTAAAACCTATAAGTGCTATAAGCGAATATAAACTTACCTTCCAATAAACAAGAAAAGTAAGACCATGCAAAATGTAGAAAGAGGAAATCGACTGATGAAAGAGATTTTTGATCTGACCCTTTCCTTTCAAATGGAGTTCCCTGTAATATACGACAATTTACTTGAAACACCACTCTTTTTAAACTATGAAAACAAAGGAATATCAGAAAATGAATTTGAGGAGTATTGCAAATTTCTTAAAGCACAGCTGCGGGTTTTCGAAAAGGGAAGCAGTATGATGTAAACCATACAGGATTTAAGCGAAAGCTATGATTGCTATTTATAGAGAATGTAATCCAAACCCTGTTAACCTATGATATATGTAATATTTCTGAATATTTCTGTAGCGAGCCCCTGAAGGGAATACACCAACTTTGTGTTGTTCATCCTTAATCAAAATGCTAACAGTAAATTATACCCTATGAAAAAGAACAATTTTACGCAAGTGGCCTTTAACAAAGTCAGGGGTTTCTTTAGACCGATGTTTTACAACGGAAGAAACGGCCTGGCCAAAGTAGGAGATGACCCAAACAAGGATCGCCCCTGGTTTATTTAAGGCCAAAAAAGTACTGATTTAGTTGGTTGGTTGGTAAGACTTCTGATATTTTTTTGGAAGCTAAAAAAAAGGGCAGGAACTAAAAAACACTGCCCTTTTTAATCCTAAGTGCCAAACGCTAAAAAGAGTGATGGCCTCCTTGATCACGACTTTTTAAAATCCCAAACACAGGTTGGGGGGCAACAATGCTAATCCAAAACCCTTATGCGAAAATGTGCAATCTATTTCATTCTTTTTTTAGCAATGCTGTTTCTAGAGGCCATGTTATAAAAAGTAAAATCAATATCAACTAAAAATAAGATCTATGTCCAAAGAAAAAGAAGGTAAGCGAAAATCAGACAAGACAACTCCTTTGAAATCACCCAAAGAAAAAAAGGCGGCCAAAAAGGCAAAACGGGATGCCAAAAATAGGTCGGAATAAAAATACCACAATCCTATCATAAACCATGCAGACAGGTGAATTTGAAGAATCCATCACATTTAATCTGGCGGATATACTGGAGTTCAATTCCAATGCTATATTGGTCAAAAATATCAGTGTTCAGAACAATTGCGTCATACAGGCATTTGCATTTGATTTTGGTAAGGTATTGTCCCATAAAGAATCCCCTTTTATTCGATTCCTTCATATTATTGAAGGAAAGGCCGAGGTCGTCATAAACGGTAATTCCACTTTTATGCAGAACGGGGATTCCATACTTATTCCAGCATTTGCTTCCAGTTCCATTGAAGCAAACCAAAGGTTCAAGATGTTATGCGTCACTATAAAAAATGAATGACCCCATAGACTTCATCGACACAAAAGCAGATTCAATGAAAAAGAATATCATAATAAATAGATACAAAAAAGGAGATCTTGTTTGCGCAAAGGTAAGGCCATGTGTCGTGCTTGTCGTGCGGTTGTACGTCCGTAAGGTGTACTACTGTGCCATCCCAAACAATCCTGCGGCAAATGAATTGGTTTATTTGGACTGTGAACTTAAGCCGTATAGAGGTAAGCTATCGATTCTAAAACAGATAAATGATCATCATTGAAATTGAACATGGCATCCATAATTATTAAGTTCGTTCTAATTCACTTAACGGTGGGCGGTATCAGAGGAGGGTACAGATACTTTATGATTAAAAAATACCAATACAATTACTATCACCACTCCATGAAAATTGTAGGTAGATTGGCTCACAATTGGTTATATGGCACCTTCAATTCAACAACCCTTCTCATTTCAGTTTTCTTGTCTGTCCTGATATTCTTAACTCTTTAGCTTGATCGATAGATTCCAATTCAGAATTGATTTAGACTTGTTGTATTGGATGGGACGGATAATGGGAACCACTCACAACGGTAAATGAGAACCACCTAATATTTCATTGTAGTAGTTTGTAGGTCAGTATCTTGTCGATTGTTGTGCGGTGCTCAATTTTTTCCGATACTATGCCCGTTTTTTCCAGGCTTGGGGAATGTCCATGTAAGGGGATTTCTAATATAGGAATATTAATATTATATGATTGAGTAAATCCAATAAGATAGATTATTTATCTTATTCTGTTTTGAAATGGAGTACATCTTCGGGGTGTCTACAGCGGAAAGAGTACCCGATATGAAGTCAAACTTTAGAAATCAACGAACGAAGAAGAGCGAATTGCTGAATGCCCAAATCCTTTGGATTTTTGCAAAAGCTTCCTTGCCTAGGGGCTGACACTAAACTCCAGTACAATTCCATTGGGTGAATCGTCCCACCATGAAAAATCTTCTTTTCTTAGTATTTGAACCTTATCTGGCCTCCATCAATTGTAAAGATAAAGTTGAAAAGAACACCCAGGGTGTTAAGACGGAAAGAGAGCCCGAGTCACTGAGCCACAAGTCGACCTCGCCACCAACGCAAACACCAGAGGGGATGGTCTGGATACCTGGTGGGGAGTTTGTGCAAGGGGCCGTACCGCACGACAAAATGGCCATGATGCATGAAAAGCCAGCCCACAGGATAGCTTTGGATGGTTTTTTTATGGATATTCATGAAGTGACCAATTCACAATTTGAAAGATTCGTTGAAGAGACAGGATATGTGACGGTCGCAGAACGGGAAATTGATTGGGATGAAATGAAAAAGCAATTACCCCAAGGCACACCAAAGCCCAACGACTCCATTTTGCAACCGGGCTCACTGGTGTTCAAAAAGAATAAGTCCAGTGTACCCAACTTGTATGATTATTCACAATGGTGGGAATGGAAGATAGGGGCCAATTGGGAGCACCCCAATGGACCGGATACCGATATCACAGGAAAGGAGAATGAACCTGTGGTGCACATTGCATTTGAGGATGCCCAAGCCTATTGTAAATGGGCCGGCAGGAGATTGCCAACCGAGGCGGAATGGGAATATGCGGCCCGGGCCGATCAAAGCAACGAATTGTTTTTTTGGGGTAGTGATCTAGACCAATTGAGCTACCATGCCAATACGTGGGAAGGAGAGTTTCCTGTGAACAATACCAAGGCAGATGGTTTTGAGGGTAGGGCACCTGTAATGAGTTATCCAAAAAATGGTTTTGGGCTTTACGATATGGCTGGCAATGTGTGGGAGTGGACCAGCGATTGGTATAATACTGGTTATTATAAGGAATTGGCTCTGGAGCAGGCTACTACAATGAATCCAAAAGGGGCATCAAATGCATTCAATTCTTTTAATCCAGATGTTCAAGAAAAAGTCATCAAAGGAGGTTCGTTCCTTTGTAGTGCCTCGTACTGTGCAAGCTATCGAATCAGTGCCCGAATGGCCACAAGTCCCGATTCCGGTATGGAACATTTGGGTTTCAGGACTGTATATGTTCCTGGCTAGAGTTGAAAATACAATTACATGTTGATTTAGCGATGTCCTAAAAAGGGTAAGGCTACATGGGACAAGGCTTGGTTTAAAATAGGATCTTTGGAATCATACGTAAAGCGCAGAACAAAATTTGTGCCCTTGTCCACTTCGCTCTCACAGATCAATTCGCCTCCGTTCATTTCCGCAAAATCCTTTGAGATTAACAGACCAAATCCAGTGCCTTTTTCACCTTCAGTACCCTTTCTTGTACGGGGTCTGTCCCCACTCTTTATATTTTGGTACCAATTGATGTCCATTCCAATTCCAAAATCCTGTACACCTATCTCCATGTTTTCCGAGTTACATGCTGACCACATTATGATTTTTTGTCCATTTTCACTGAACTTTATGGCATTGGAGACCATGTTCCGGAGAATGACTTTTAGCATGGTTTCGTCGATAAAAATCTCCTGGCAACAAACACTTAGCTCTATTTCTATATTTTTTTTGTCCGCGACTCTAGAAAACTCTTGTTTTACAGAGCGGAAGACATTTTCCAGATCGCAAATGGTCTTGTCCAATTTTATCCCGTCCAATTGTTTGTGGGACCATTGGAGCAAATCGTTGACCATGAGAATCCTATCGGAAATTTCACCTTTCAATTTCTCCGTAAGATGTTTGAGTTCTACATCGGACAATTCGGCCTCAATGAGTCCGAGGATGACAACGAAATTGTTCAGTGGGGCCCTTACATCATGGGCGAGCAAAGAGAACAATTTGTTTTTGAGCTTGCTCACCTCTTCAAGCTCGGCATTCTGGTTTTCAAGCTCGGCCTTTGCAACCATAAGTTTTTTGGTCTGTCGTTCAACCTCATTTCTCAACTTTGTATTGGCCTCAAGCTGTATTTTCATGTTATCATCCTCAATTTCCTTGAATTTAAAGGAAATCAGCAGCGAAAAGAGAATCAATTGAATTGTCGTCAACACAGAAGTTGCAATTATTATTGGGGTTGCGTCGAAATCGGAATACTGTTTTGCAAACCACGCGCCTATGTATATTATCGCGGATAACAGTATAGGTGCATAGGAATATAAATAGTATCTGTTTAATTTATGGGCATTGAACAATCGGATGCCGGAGTAAATATTTATAAGTATAGCCGCCAATGCGGTAATCGCTGCCAGCAATACCAAGATTTCGTTCAGCCAGACCAGTCCAATGGTAAGTGTGTTGGTAATGTGCAAAAACGGAAGGCAGACGACTGTTCCGATCAATAGTTTGTAGGTTTTTGATAAACGTGGATGGTTATCTTTTTTGATTGCAAGATAATTTCTTGTGAACTGCAGCAGGCCAAAGGTGGTTATCATGGCAGTGGTAAGGGAAATTTTGTCCGCTACTTGGGCGGTTTCACTGCCAAAGGAATTGTTCATAAAAAAGTATAGGCTCCAGTGAAGGGTTATTCCCAAAATCAGAATGAAATAATGAAGCAGGATTTTGTGCTTTAAAACCAGGTAAGATAGTAGGTGGTAAATCCCGAATGCGGCAAAAATGGCGGTGAACAAAAGGTTCGTTAGGTTCCTAAAATCGAAAACATCCATATTTAATTCATTATTTCCTGATTGTAAATGTAGCAGTATTATAAAGGGTTCGGAATTTAAAACTATAATTTTTTTTATTAACTAATTAGGATTCAGATAACTAAAAAATTTAGGGAGGTGATTCTCATGATAGGATAGATACAGGCTTCTTGAAGTTATGTTTCTTATCCATAGCCATCCGTAGATGTCTTGACTCCCTTCATATTTTCCGCGAAAACCATGGGGTCCCGTCCCCATTCCTGAAGCTGGTTTTCTTGATCCGTTGACTTATTGCACTTTTGGAATCCTACACTATTAGGACTTTTCAATTGGAATGGACTGCTCTACGTTCAGAAATTTTGAAACATCATTGGGAGACAAAGGTTTATGGATGTAACCCCGCACATATTTTCCGTACTTTGTCGTTTTTTTTTCATCCTTTGGATCTATGGAAGAACTGACGATTACCACATCTACGGTTGGGGGAAATTTTTCCAAGACCATGAATTCCAAGAATTCGAACCCTGTCATTTCGGGCATATTGATATCCAAAAAGAGAAGAATACGTTCTTCGGGGTTTTCCCGAAAACGGAGGCAATCCAAAGCCAGTTCGGGATTGGTAAATGTTTTGAGCTTATCCTCAAGACCTAATTTCCTGAACATCATGGTGTGTATGGTATTGATGAGCTCTTCGTCGTCCACTAAGTATATTTCCTTGTACATTTAATTGTATTTTGCTGATGAGAAGTTAACTTTTTAAGGTCCCTAAGCCAATTAAATGTTGTGTAGGTGTTAAGTTAATTGATGAAGATCCTAAAAATTGGGGTTTGGAAGAATATGCAACAGTATTTTTACTTAATTGAATTGTTAGGTCAAGGCTTATCAATGCCATTTCCTTTTTAAATAGTGGAAAAGGAACGGACCTTATTTTGGAAAGCCAACGATGAATGTGCTGCCCACCCCTTTTTCACTCAGCACATCTATGGTGCCATGAATCGCCTCGATTTGCGTCTTGACCAAGAAAAGTCCCATGCCCTTGCCCTTGGTGTTCGCACTTAGTCTCCCGTACATGTCAAAAATTCGGGATTTACGTTCCGGTGTCAATTCCATCCCAATCCCGTTATCTGATACTTTCAATATGATCCTATCTTCTTTTTCCTCAGTCGATATTACTATTTTAGGAGACACGTTATCTTTTGAATATTTCAATGCATTCACCAATAGATTGTACAAAATATTGGACACATAGCTCTTTATGGAATAAATTCTCGATACTGCAGTGAAATTAGCGTCAATGGAAGCATTTGTAGTTTTAATTTCTCTATACAACAATGCGCGAACATCCTTGAGTATTTCCTTGAAATGAATCTCTTCCACCCTTTCCTTTAAGGTACGCTTAAAAGAAAGTGAGTTGTTTAAGTCCCTAATGGTGTGATCTAAGGCCAGAGAGGTCGCTTCAATGTTCTTGACAATATCATCATTGGTCTTGTTCTGCCCCCATTCATATATTCTGGAAAGCATCAATAAATTTGCAATAGGTGCCCTGAGATTGTGGGCAACAATCCGAACAAAGTTTTGAAGCTCCAAGTTTTGTTCCAAGATTTTATGATGGGTCATTACTTCCTTTGTGACGTCTTGTGCAGTTCCGGACAAGCGAATTGGATTTCCAGATGCATCGCGAAACAAATTACCCTTGGTGTGAATATATTTTTCTTCCCCACTGTCCAACACAATCCTATGGGTAATATCATGAATGGCCCTACCTTGTAAACAATCCTCCAAATGATCTAGGAACCTAACCCGGTCGCTTGGATGGATCATGCCTACTACAGAATCGTAATTGGCCGTAAAGTTCCTTCGGTCCTTCTCCCAAATGGAGTATAATTGATCGGACCAGTTGATTTCGTCCTTATCAATATCCCAAATCCAGTGTCCAACATTGGAAACTTCTTGGACTTCCCGGTAGCGATATTCCATGTCCTCCAAATTAAGAATATTATGCACATCTCTTGTAATATCCCTCTCCCAAATGTAACATCCCTTTTCCCCATGGATATTCATTGCAGGATGGAAGGAGAATTCATGGATCTGGCCCATTCCTTCTTCAGATATTTCAAACAAGGAGATTGGATTGCTATGGTCAAAGACCTCTTTACAACCTTCAATACAAACGCGGAAGAAAGCAATATCGTTGTAAATGCCCTTAAGGTCCATACCGCAATACACATCGTCTATATTTTCCTTTTTTAGTTTTTGGTAAAAGGAGTCATTGAATGCGATAAGCTTGTAATCCTTGTCCATGGCCCAGAACGAATCATTTCTGCTTACTGTAGCATCCATCTTTTGTTGCACGGTTTTTTGCCAAAAATCCCTCAGGTTTTCCCATAATGGAATCCCATAATTCAAAAAAGGATTTAATTCGGACATGCTGTTTTTGATAAAAGGATGCAGGGTAAATATACGCAAGGGAATTATAAATAGTTCATCAAATGTGCGCGATTTAAGGGCTTAGAAATAAAATCCTTGACATATTTTCCATATTTTTTGGCCCTTTCCCGATCTCCATGAGATTCCGATGAAGTGACGATAATGACTACAAAACTTTCCGAAAAATTGTTGGTGAGCATGTGCTCCAAAAATTCAAAACCACTCATTTCAGGCATGTTGATGTCCAATAATATCAGGATTTTACCATTGAACCCTACCTTGTTGCCGAGTTCTTCAAGAGCCATTTCGGGATCGGTAAAACTCGTTATCTTATCCTTGAACCCCATATTCGAAATGTGAATGGTGTGGATACGGTTCACCAAGCTGTCATCATCTATCAAAAAAATCTCTTTGTACATAGAATTTTGTTAAAGCTCACAAAGATATGTATCCGAACCCAATGATTTGGTCAACGTGTCTATTTTGACAGAGTCTGAAGGGTGTAAGTTATAATATTGAAAGATAATTAATTAGCCTTGAAAACTAGCTGCAGCGGCATAATATTTTGCGGGTCTTGATAAGTGTTGTTCAATAGGTGTTTCCAGGCTTGGTAGAAAGTACGAATATGAAGAACGACTATAAATGGATTTTTTGAACCAATATATCGGTTTTCAAATATTTACTGGTATTTCTGCTATGTTCACTTTAGCCCGGCGAAGGTGGTATCCTATGTCCGGGATTTCGGGTTTGGATAAAAAAATATTCATTAATACAAACATTGGCGAGGGTTTTGAATGATTTACCGGAAGGCATAAAATCCAAATATGGACAAATCATTGCAACTAGTTATAAAACAGTTGATTATATTGATTTCGGCAAACGGTTCTCAATAGGTGGAAACCGCTCCGAATTGCCATCTTTACAGATGGTGAAAATTGGTGCTTTTTGGTATCAATGAAAATGTAAAAAACCTGTAAGCATATATTTTACCGTATTTTAATTGAATTTAGGTGTGGACGGGACTCAAACTCTTTACTAAAATTGTCGATTTTTCAGGGCCTCCGAGAGGGTCATTTTTGAGGGGCACCGAATTGCTCACCTTTTAACAAACTTTAACCTTTTTAACATTAAAAATGATGGATTTTGACCTAAAATGGAGGTTTGGTTTCAATATTGGTTGAACTATGTGTTTTTTATTATAAACATACATTTGTTTAGATGAAACTTGGAAATAGTCTTTTTGGTTCGATTTTGAACCATTTTTTGTGGCATTGTCCAAAAAATTGTCCAAGCTTTTTCGGGTCTTCCGTCAATCAGTTGAACCGGATAAGCGTCGAGGCAATGGCTTCCTTTTTTTTAGGTTCGACCTGTACCTGTTCTGCATAGGTATTCCAATTGCTCACCACTGAATGGATATGTTCCACAATGTC
>NZ_JAHZSV010000042.1 GCF_019457905.1 Flagellimonas abyssi
AAAAAATTGTCCAAGCTTTTTCGGGTCTTCCGTCAATCAGTTGAACCGGATAAGCGTCGAGGCAATGGCTTCCTTTTTTTTAGGTTCGACCTGTACCTGTTCTGCATAGGTATTCCAATTGCTCACCACTGAATGGATATGTTCCACAATGTCATTTGCCTTTTTGATGCTCATCGACCTGCCCACGGTCAATAGGTCCTCCTTCGAAATTTGCTTTCTTTTTCCATTGATGCTCAAGGCATGTTGGCTCACCCAGATACTGTCTGGACGGTAGGCATGGCAGATGTCATAGGCCGGCGCCAGTTCCCATCTGTCCCCTTTCTTGAGCCGGAAGGCAAAATTCTTGGTATGGTCATCACAATTGCGGGCCAGTACGTTGAATACCATACGCCGGTACATTTGTTCCGCCTGCTGATAGTCCAACCGCAACTCCCGCATCGTCTCGAACAATTGCTCATAACTGTAACTGTTCACCAAGTTGAAATCATAGTGTTTCATCGCACATAGGGTCTGTATGTGGTGCTTTACATTTCCTTCTTCCCGATCAAACCGTTTGGTCATAAAGTGGGCCCTTCCATGTTCTTCCAACAATTGGCAGGGCATCATGTCAATGCCAGCGTCCTTGGCCATGAGGTAATAGGCCATTTCCACCCTTCCGTAGCCCTGGGTGTCACCCAATTGTACATCGCTCACCCCGTCCAGTTTGATGAGCCAGTGACCGAATCCTTTGGGGACATTGGTCTGACCGGACCGGACCTCGCCAGTCTTTTCATTGTATGCGATTACGGCCTTTGGCCTAGCACCTCCGGCAGAAGTACCTATGGTGATCAATTTACGGATGGCCTCCTCTTCCTCATCTTGAAGGTTCACGTGGAAAGCTTCCCGCTTCTCCAGCATTTTTCGGGCAATGCTGACCAAACCGTCGATCTCGAGTTGGACCGTATTTTTTCTTGGCTTCAAGACTTCGGGTTTAAATTCCAGGGCACCCATGCCACGACTTCCAATGAAGCACAGCTGCTCCACTGGGTTCATGCTGTTCTCAGGGCGCCCCTGTTGGGCCAGCCAGATATTGATGAGTTGGTTCCCATAGGCATCCGGAAGTACATCGGCAAGTAGGCCTGGAAGTCCCTTGAACGTATCATAGCTGCTGTTGCGACCGGCCCTGAGTTCTGGAAAACTGAATATGCCATTGCCCGCCTTCAAAGGCATCTTTAATGGTGAGAGTTCCCGATCAAAATCCTTGGCATATTCGAACACACCCAGTCCTTGATCTGAATTCCAGGCCACGGCACCTACCAATTCGCCCCAAATCCGAACAAACGCACTTGTCGCCATTACCAATCACTTTCTTGTTGGCCCTTATGGGGTTTTCCCGAGGCATGTTTGCGACGCTCACGCTCCATTTTGGCCAAGAGCATGGGACTGATCTGTGACTTTACCTCGAATACGTCCATCACATGGAGCAGTTCCAAGGTGCGAAGGACTTGGAGCAGAGTGGACACCGTTACCGTTTCCCCCCGTTCCAATAAACTCAAAGTGGAACGGCTGATATCCGCATTTTGGGCCACCGTTGTCTGGCTCAGGTTCTTCTGGAGACGGTGGTGCCTGATGAAGCGACCAATAACCTCACTTAAAGATTTATCGCTCATTGAGTACCAAGAATTGTATGATTTACCAGTCATAATGACCTAAAATTATATGTTTTGTATGAAAAACAATATAAATGTAATAAAAAATGTGTTTACATTGCATTTATTTTGTATGATAAATCATTCAAAATTGCAATATATGGGTTATATTGAATGAAAAAACATTCAATATTATTAGATTTTGAAGTTTATCAATGTACCAGACTGGATGGAATGGATACCGAGAACCACTAAAAACGGTTAAATTTGAGCCATCAAAAATACGACTGTAGTAGGTTGTGCGTCAGTACTTTATTAGTTGTTTTGCTCTGCTCATCTTTTTCCAGCAAAGGTGGTATACTATGCCCGTTTTTTCCAGCCAAACAGGGATGGTCGGTTTCGGCTTTTGATATTAGTGCCGAAGGCAGGAAGAAGGCCCTACGTTTGGCCAAGGACAATCAGGTGTCCATTGATTATCAAGTTGGCGAATTGACAGAACTGGATTTCAGCAATAACCCATTTGATGCCATCGCCCTAATCTATGCCCATTTTCCTTCTGAAGTCAAATCTAAGTACCATAAACTAATGGATTCCTATTTACGCAAGGGAGGAACCATAATTTTTGAGGCCTTTGGCAAAAACCATTTGGAATACAGAAGCAAGAATCCCTATGTGGGCGGACCAAAGAATTTAGATTCGTTGTTCTCCATTGAGGAAATCCGAGGCGATTTTAAGGATTATGAGGTTTTGGTGCTTGAAGAAAGGGAGGTAGAACTCAATGAAGGAAAGTACCATAGCGGGACAGGCTCTGTTGTACGTTTTGCGGGCCGAAAAAGATACTAACCATGCAGGTTACTAATGTAACAATTTAATGCAAAAAAACAAGCACATAATCGGATATTATCCGATTATGTGCTTAAATTATTACAGTAATTTAAAAGAGGAGTCCTTGTGACTATCCACAAATATACCATCACAAATTCATGTGATCAATGTGAAAAGGACGGATGGACAGAACCACAAAAAGCGGATATTTTGAGCCATAGCCAATTTTGTATTGGAATTATGGTTTCCAAATAATTGGCGTTGATATGCCTATGCCCAATTTTATCTGGCGAAGGTGGTATACTATGTCCGGCGTTTTCATTAAGAGCCTCATTCCCTATAATCTATCCTTTCGCACCATCCCATTTTAATTTCCTTACTACGGTTACAATTAACCTGATTTTGGCCACAAATGGGAAACAGCCCTGTCGGACATTTGCATTGTAATCATAAAACAGAAATACAATGACGCATACTAATGAAAACCAAGGGACTGGTTTAGGTCCCGAATCGATAAAAGGAAATAAAGTATGGTTTATTACCGGTACTTCCCGAGGATTTGGGAGGGTATGGACCGAGGCTGCCTTAAAACGTGGAGACAAGGTAGCGGCCACAGCACGTAATTTGGACAGTATTGCCGACTTCAAAGAAAAGTATGGTGATAATGTGCTCACTCTTGAGTTGGATGTTAACAAACCCGAACAGATAAAGGCTGCCGTTAATAAGGCCTTTGACCAATTCGGTAGACTGGATATTGTCCTTAACAACGCTGGGTACTCCTTGGTGGGTACCATCGAAGAAGCCAGAACAGAAGATGTTCGTGCACTCTATGAAACGAATGTTTTCGGCCCTCTTGGGGTCATCAAAGCAACACTTCCAATTCTGCGCAAGCAAGGGTTCGGCCACATACTTGGCACATCCAGCAACCTTGGTCACATCACCTATCCTGTAATCGGTTACTACTGTTCTTCTAAATGGGCTTTTGAATCCATACACGAAAGTCTCGCCATAGAAATTGAACAATTTGGAATTAAGGTCACCATTATTGAACCAGGGGCCTATGCCACGGAGTTTGGAAGCCAGGAGTCGTTGAAATTTGCTGAAGGGAAGGAAATTTATGGAGATTTTAAAGCCAAGTTTTTTGAGGGTCTGAGCAATTTGGAACGGGGGAATCCCGAGGCTACGCCCCAAGCACTTTTTAAGATAGTAGATGCAGCCAATCCACCCTTAAGGTTTCACTTGGGAAGCAACAATTTATCTGAGGTAAAAAAGGCTTATGACAATCGTCTGAAAGTATGGGAAGAATGGGATGCCATATCTCGTTCGGCCCAAGGTTAGATGACAAAAACATTAGAAGGAGTTATAATAACCGGTACTTAATTTGGTATCGGTTATCATAATCTTAAATTTGAGTTATGAAGAAGGAAAAAATGCATCCTCATAAGTTTGGCTCCATTTCGGACGCTTATCGAGCGTTTGGTCTACCCGAGCCGAGGCATCCACTTATCAGTCTGATAAATGGAGCTGAAAGTGATGATATTAAGCCACCATCCGGATCACACGTTCTTAACTTTTATAAAATATCCTATAAACCCAAACAAAGTGGTAAATTAAAATATGGCCGGGGGTTTTACGATTTCAATGAAGGAGGATTGCTCTTTGCTTCTCCAAATCAGATTATGGGTAATTATGTTGATGATAACACTGCCGTGGATTGCTCCTTATACACGCTACTTATCCATCCAGACTTCTTTCTCGGCTACCCAATAGCACAAGAAATCAAGAAATATGGTTTTTTTTCCTATTCTACCAATGAGACTTTGCATCTTTCCCTGGAAGAAAAGGATACCATTATTTCTATTTTTAAAATGATCGAAACAGAGTTGAATAGCCGAATTGACGATTTTAGTCAGGATGTCACCATTTCGCAAATAGCACTGCTATTGAATTTTGCAAACCGATACCACAAACGTCAATTTATAACCCGTAAAGCGATAAACAATGATATCATTCAAAAACTGGAAATTTATCTAAATGACTACTTGGACGATTCAAAATCTTTAAACAGTGGTATTCCGACCGTTCAATCCTTGGGAGACCAAGTTGGCCTTACACCCAGTTATTTAAGTGATATGCTCCGCTCTCTAACTGGGCGAAATGCCCAACAGTTTATACACGATAAGTTGATTGAAAAAGCCAAGGAATTACTTTCAACAACGGACTTATCCATTAGTGAGATCGCCTACCAACTTGGTTTTGAATATTCACAATCTTTCAATCGATTGTTTAAGTCAAAAACAAACCTTTCTCCCTTGGAATTTAGGAAGTCGTTCAATTAACTTAATGTTGGTATTCATTGTTTGAAATAAATTACTAGAGTGCATGTGACGGATAATGGGAGCCACTGAAAACGGCAAAATGAACCACCCCATATTTCGTTGTAGTAGATTGTAGGTCTGTACTTTGTTGGTTATTATGCTGAGCTCATTTTTTTCCGGCGAAGATGGTATACCATGCCCGTTTTTTTCAATGCTGCAAGCCATTGGAATTTGTAATGGTCGTTTTACCGATAATTGGTTTTTTTTGAGAAGTAGGGAGAATCATCCCACCTGACTTTCTTGTATGCTGTTTCGGATTTCAGGGGCTCTGGAAGGCTTTCCCATATCGCCAGGCCCACTTTTTCCAATAAAAGTTTTTTGGAAAAGGTATCCGAGGTCACCAGGCTGATTTCACGGACGGGTTGTGGGGCACTGAAGGGCATGCATTTGGCCTTATCCGAGTGGGTTTCATTAAAAGTGGACAACCAGGGGACTATGGAAAATCCATACCCTTGCCGGACCATGTTTTTGAGTGTCTCAATGGAGTTGATCGCGTAGGAGAAATTATGAAGGGAATTCGAGGTGTCCAGGCTACAGATGTCCAATAGTTGGGAATTGTAGCAGAATTCACCCTCTAAAATCAGAAGTCTGTCCCGATCCCGATCTACTAGGATATATGAGTTTTGCCTCAATGGTCCATGGTCCATGGGCAAATAGGCCATAAAGGGTTCATTGAAGACAGGGAATTCCTTTAAGTTGGGGTTACCCGTTGGAGTGGCCATCAAGGCGATATCCAATTCCCCGGTCTCAAGTGCCTTCATCAAACCTATCGTGGAATCTTCGGAAATGTTGAACTTGACCTCCGGCATGGTATTTTGGAACTTCTTTAAACAAAGGGGGATCAAATAAGGGGATAAGGTCGAAACCACGCCCAAACGGACCTTCCCCTTCAAAATGTTCTTTTGTTCGATGACAAAGTCCCGGACCGTATCCACTTCACGAAGGATCTTTTTTGCCTTTGCAATGATTTCCATGCCCAATGGGGTGGGCACCAAGGGTACTTGGGAGCGGTCAAAGATCTTGATGCCTATTTCCTCTTCCAATTTCTTCAATTGAATGGTCAGACCCGGTTGGGTGACCAGACATTTTTCTGCCGCTCGTGCAAAATGTCTTTCTTTTTCCAATGTGACAATGTACCGGAGCTGTTGTATGGTCAATGTTATAAATAATATTAATTACAACACAATATTATTAATTTGATTTATATATTCCAAATGAATGACCTTTGAACCATCAAAATAAAAGAACCTAAAAAAATAAAACAATGAAAACAATTATTAAACCTTTAATGCTAGCAATTATGAGTACAACGGTGAATGCACAAGTACAGGATTACAGAACCGATGCCCACCTCGATCAAGGGGTCAAGGATTTTTTGACCGTATTGAATTCCTCTGAGGGACCTGGATTGGAAACACTTTCCAAAGAGGATGCCCGTCAGGTTTTGATAGGTGCACAGGAAGCTTTTGAAGTGGACCTTAGTGGTATCGATGAATCTGAAAGAACAATTCTTTCCAATGGCCATGAGATCAAATTAAATATTGTCCGTCCCAGCGGGGTTAAGGGGGAATTGCCCGTATTCATGTTCATTCATGGAGGTGGATGGATATTGGGGGACTATCCCACCCACAAAAGATTGGTCAGGGACTTAGTGGTACGTTCTGGATTTGTTGCCGTATTTGTCAACTATACCCCTTCACCCGAAGCCCAGTTCCCAACCGCCATCAATGAAATCTATGCCGCAACCCAATGGGTGGCCGAGCATGGGGATGAGATCAACGTGGATGGAAGTAAATTGGCCGTTGTGGGAAACAGTGTGGGAGGAAATATGTCCGCTGTTAAGGCCCTCAAAGCAAAGGTAGAGAACGGACCGGAAATCAAGGCCCAAATTCTACTTTGGCCTGTGACCGATGCCACATTCAGCCAAGAATCCTACAGGAAATTTGCAACCGATAGGTTCTTGACCGTGCCCATTATGAAATGGATGTGGGACCAATACACCACTGATCTAGAGGAAAGGAAGTCCATTTATGCCTCACCGCTTCAGGCAAGCCTTGAGGAATTAAAAGGATTGCCACCCGCTGTGATCATGGTTGCCGAGAACGATATCCTCAGGGATGAAGGAGAGGCCTATGGCCGCAAACTGGATCAGGCCGGTGTGGAAGTGACCACTGTTCGCTACAATGGCACCATACATGACTTTGGACTGTTGAATGCTCTGGCCAACCAACCTTCCACCAAGGCGATGTTGGACCATGCTGCAGCTGAACTAAGAAAATATTTGAAATAAAAGTGATGATTGATGTTGGTCGGTTTGGGCCGGGTGCATTGCCCCGGCCCTTCTATTTTCCGAAAATAAACCGATAATTTAACTTTGGCCATGAAAGTGTCAAGGTCATCAAACCTTATTATATGGTAATTTTCATCACAAAGGGTATTTATTAGTATAATTGAAACATATTAAACACAAACTATGTACAACAAAATCCTAATGTTACTGCTTATTCTGGTTACCTCCTGCAACAATCCAAGTGGGGAGACTGTTTTTTCGATAACGAAGATTGAACAGGGGAAGGATGGTAAAACACTGTTTCTTGTGGATTCTGAGGGAACGGAGTACACCACCGTCATAAGTATCCCAAACGGCAATCATGTGGAAGTTGAAGTAGGGGACAGGGTAAAATTGGAAATCAACGAGATTCTTGGGGATATGGAGCCCATAGTCATTCTTTCAAGAACCGTGGAGGTCTTGGATTGAGTGAAACCGAACAATTTTTGTGTCAGGCACCGCATGCAAAGGTAGCGGTACAGATAGGACAAAATCATCGGACATTATTTAAATTATTTTTCGTCACAAATTCAGTAAGAAAGGGTGACGAAATAGTTTTGAGGGAAATGGGATGTAAATCGCTAAGGATAGAGGGTAAAGACCGGAAGTTGCCAGTTTTAATTAGCAGCTTCCGGTTGATTTTTTCACATGGTCCATTGATTGGTTCCCTCAAACCAATTTATGGGATGAGACCCAGCTACTCCATGTCTAGGATACGATCGAGGCGTATTTCACCCGATTTTCCCAAAGGGCCCAGAGATTGATGAGAAACATGATAAGCCCCACTCCCACACCGGCCACGTCATGGACCAAGTGGTGGATCACTATTCCCACCATGACAGGCAATATCACTAAGGCGCCCAATGCCCTAAATTTGGGAATGGCAAATAGAATGCCCCCGATTATTTCGACCAACGCCACAAGGGGCAATAGCCATTGGATGGTCATCAAAGCACCGAACACCTGCATCATCTCTTCTGAAAGTTCCGGCATGGGCATATAATTAAAAAACTTATTGAGTCCTGAATTCACCATCATCAGGGCAAATAGGATACAAGCCACGTTTAGGATTTTGTTTTTCATTTTTAACAGTATTGATTAATTGGATTTAATGAGCGATAAAATTATTTATATTTACTATACAAAAATCACTACTGAACAAAATGTAACCGACTTACAAAAAGGTAAGTAGTTTATTGATGTGTAATGAAAACGAGCACAGAACCGGATAAAACCCAATGCAATGCCTATATCCATGCCATGGAGGATGCCCTATACGTCATTGGGGGCAAATGGAAATTGCGTATTATCATCGCCCTTAGGGAAGGGAACAAGCGTTTCAATGAAATTCAACGGGCGGTGTCCGGAATATCGGCAAAGGTGCTGTCAGCTGAGCTGAAATCCCTCGAATCAAATGGTTTGGTCACACGTAATGTGCTCGTTGATGAATTTCCGGTCATTGTGGAGTATGTACTCGATGACTATAGTGCTTCCTTGAACGGGGTATTGGAGTCCTTGATAGATTGGGGTGTTGGTCATAGAAAAAAGTTGGCCGATGAAAACCAACCAAAATAATTCCAGAAGGGAGGTTCCGAACCTAATCCATGTAAATGGCCTGATTTATGACAACAACGCACTTGATACAGAAGATGATTTTGTAGTAGGAGGTATTTCTTGGGCCTCAAGCACCATTACCTATGGTGCACCGAATATTTCGAACCATCACTGGGAGAAACGGAATTAGGGATGCTTTTGAAGTTAATGTAAATGGTATCAACCCTCAAACAACCCTTGAAACCCTATCCGAGATAGTTTAAAATGGGCCCGAAAGATATGTGTCTAATTGAAACTGGAACGGAATGTAGTGGGGGACTGGTCGGTCTTCGATTTGAAAAATTTGCTGAAACTCTGTGGATGTTCAAAGCCCAGTTCATAGGCAATCTCACTGACCGATAAGGTACTGGTGGACAATTTTTCCTTGGCCTTGTCAATAAGTTTGTTATGGATATGCTGTTGTGTGGATTGCCCCGTAATCCCCTTTAAAAGCCCACTGAGATATTTAGGGGAAACATGCAACCATCCCGCCACTTGCTCTACGGTAGGGATACCCCCCAGTTGATAGGTGTCATCCGAAAAGTAGGTGTTCAACAATTTTTCCAACCGTTCCACCATTTTATGGTTGGTGATCCTTCGGGTGATGAACTGCCTATTGTAATACCGTTGGGAATAGGATAGGAGCAGGTCCAATTGTGCAATGATGATGCTATGGCTGAAATGGTCCATGTTCGCATGGTATTCCTGGGCGATGCCCTTTAAGATTTCGATGATGGAGCCTTCCTCTTTTTGGGAGAGAAAAAGGGCCTCGTTGGCACTGTAATCAAAATATTCATAATCCTTTATGCCACGGGCCAGATGGGTGTTCCATAGAAAATCGGGATGGACCATCAACAACCACCCCTTGGGCCTTTCATTTATTGACCCACGGATTCCAAAAACCTGTCCCGGTGCCATGAAGAGCATGACCCCTTCGTTAAAATCATATTCCTGTTGTCCATATGTTAACCGGGCCCCGGGATGTCGCTTTAGGGCAATGGTGAAGTAACTGGAAACCATGCGATCGGGTTCATCCGTCCTTAATTGGATATCGTCAAAATTGATGACACTGATCAAGGGGTGTTCAGGGGCCGGTAAACCCCTGAATTGATGATATGCGCTTATGCTCTGAAATTCATGGGGTGCCTTGTTCTCCATACCACCAATTTAATGGTTATTTTGGTAAGCTTCCGCAAATTCCTTGGCAAAATCGGTAAGGCCTACCTTTCCTGGTTCGGGCCTGTGCTGCTCGTAGTGCTCGGTCAAAAGACCGGATTCCATGGCAGCGTACATCTCCGTGAGCCCTTCGGCAATTACGGAGTTCATCCCCATGGATTTTAGGGCGTCCACAACAATGGTGTCCGAAATGACCTGCCATGAGAGCTCAGGCACCCCAATGGCCCTACCCAAAATTGCCGCTGTCTCTTGGCCATTGCGTTCCTCACTGACCACATATCGAAACGAGGGAGCGGAACCGGAGCGGACGAGCTCCTCGGCAATGGTTTCCGCTATATCCTTCGGGGATACCCATGGGATAGCTTTGCTTCCATAGTTCGTAAAGATGGCCTTGTCCGTTTTTATCATTTTCATATATCCGTAGAGATTGTAATAAAAGGCCGTGGGGCGCACATGGGTCAGGGTAATATCGGGTACAAGGGTATTCAATGTCTGCTCCACCTGATAGGCCCCCTTTAAAATACCGTTCCCCTTTTCCAAATGGCCCCCAATGGTACTTAGGTTGACTACCCGTTTGACCTTTGATGTCAATAGGGCCAATGCATAATTTTGGCCCAAACGGGCATAATAAGCAATAAGGTCCAGATTCGGGTCAAAATAGTTGTTGGGTGGGACCATGGTGAAAACCGCGTCCGCCCCATGGAAACTATCTGTCAAAAAGCCGGCATCTTCAAGATTGCCAATACGTGCCGATGCCCCCATATTTTGAATAGCGGCTCCTCTTAAGGGGTTACTACTGATCACGGTGACCTCGTGCCCCCCTTCGATCAATTTTTTGGTCAGTGGTTGTCCAATATGGCCCAATGATCCTGTCAGGGTAATTTTCATGATTTCTTTTTTAAGGATTAACAGGTTCAAAATTGCACATACTTCCTGTGCCCCGGCTAACCGTAATTCAGGTTCTTGTAGTCAAATGACAGGTTCTTGGTGCTTTGTGGAGCAAACTGATAGCGATTCAATTTTGCCTTCCCCATCAGGGTTGTTTTCAAGGGGTGCCTGCTGTATGTTTTAATGAAAAGTGTGCCAACCCAAAAATCATGGTTTTCAATCTTCATTGTACCCAGGTCTGTCCATTTTATAAGGGTTTTTGGGTATCCCTAAGGTCCAACTGTGCCCGGATGACGTATGATACCTTATATAGAGGGACCTGATTTTTCATTTTTTCCATAATCCCAAAATTTACTTGCAGCCCATGCCGACCTATGTCCTTTTGGCTACAATTAGGGATGATTCGACTACATCGTTGCTTTGATTTATGACCACATTTGTACATCGCAAGTTTAGTTGTGAAATAGGTTTGTTTTTTACCCTAAAAATGGGAATGTCCCTTCGGTCCCAAAGGACTTTTTTGGTTGTTCTAAGTTGATTGATGATAACCACGGACCGGAGGGCTTTCCCCCCTAGGGTCGATTGATGAATGGGGGATAAAACCCATCTGTTCGACCTTTAAGGACAGGTCTGTCCCTTCCTTTGGCGCCTTTTGACTTCAAGAAAGTGAGTTTTGGCTACATCCCTTGTGTATGCTTTGCTAATTTTTGAACCTATAAACCATGTAAGGAAATATGCGGGTTCGACCCTTGGTCCATCTGTCTGTTTTCCATCTTAATCAATTATCCCATTGCAATGAACAACAACCATCCCAAACCAAATTTGACAAGATCCATGGCCGTTTCCATTGGGGAGGATAATTCCCAAATAGCTAAAATAAGCGCCCAAACCTTACGCTGGTCCAGTAGGCTATTGGTCGTATCCGTATGGCTCAGTGCCGCACTTTTCGGCCTGTATATCTTGGCCTTTTACGCTTCGTCCCTTTACCGTGGTGAAATGATGGATTGGAACCGGATGTTGCCCAACCTTTATCAGGAAGACGCGGTGGTGGCAAACACGGGTATAGGGGCACACTTCCTTGCAGGAGGGGTCATATTGCTTTTGGGAAGTATCCAATTGGTGGATTGGATCCGGATCAAATACCCTTCCGTCCACCGGGGAATAGGAAAGCTTTATTTGGTGTCCAGTCTGGTTGCATCGATCGGAGGCCTGATTTTTATCGCGATACGGGGCACCGTGGGAGGGTTGATGATGGACATTGGATTTTCAATCTATGGTATGCTGATGTTTTTGGCCACTGTCCTGACCTATCGCTACGCGGTAAAGAGACAATTTGAACGGCATTCGGCATGGGCACTGCGTCTGTATGCCCTGGCCATCGGGTCATGGCTGTACCGAATGGATTATGGGTTTTGGACCTTGTTGACGGGTGGTTTGGGAAGAGCAAGCAATTTTAGCGGGCCCTTTGACCAGATCATGGACTTTTTTTTCTATGTGCCCAACTTACTGATAGCCGAAGTTTTTATCAGGGTCAAAAATTTCATAGCAAGCCCATTTCTAAAGTTCACCGCCTCATTGCTGTTATTGGTGGCTACCGGATTTGTATTGTTGGGCACTTACTTTATGACCCGGTTTTCGTGGGGCCCGGGCATCATCGGATGGTTTTAAAATGCCTAGAGAACCAATGGTATGACATTCCTTTTTAACTACAACCCTGCGACTTTCGGTTACATTTTACGGTCAACTTCAAGGGAACTTTGTCCAAACAAAAATTTAAATATCTATGAAATCTATTTTGGACAATAAACATCTTTTGACGGGAGTGTTCCTTTTTTTTGCCCATGTGGCCGTGTTTGCCCAATCAACGGGAAGCTTTCAGGGAAAGATCATTGAGCAGGTCACCAAACAGCCCGTAATGGGAGCCAGTGTGGCCATTGACAACACAGAACTTGGCGCCATTACGGATGATAATGGTGTCTTTAAGGTCGATGATATTCCCGTGGGCACCTATGCAGTGACCATTTCCTATATCGGGTTCCAGACCAAGAAGATCAGTGAAATGACCATTACGGCCAATAAGACCTATTATTCGGAATACGAGCTTTTAGAGGAGGTTTCCGAGTTGGACGGGGTAACGGTGAGCGTTTACAAAGGGGAGACCAATCCGCAGGTTCCGGTATCCGCCTTTTCCTATTCCAGGGAGGAGATTTTCAGGAATCCCGGTGCACAAGGGGACATTATGAGGGCCTTGTCAAGCCTACCCGGGGTGGTCAGCAGTGGCTCCCAATTCTCTGCCATCGCAGCCAGGGGGCAAGGCACGCGTGACAATGTCTATATGGTCGATGACATTCCCATGTTCAACCTTTCCCACTTGGAGGCCGAAGGTTTCAATTCAGGTTTCAACGACCCCAATGGTGGCCGGTTCAGCATTTTTGCCCCGCGTATCATTGACAATGTACAGTTCCAGAATGGCGGGTTCGGGGCAACCTATGGACGGAGGTCCTCATCTTTTCTCAGTCTCGGGGTCAAGGAGGGCAACAGGGCATCCTGGTCCGTTAGCGGGCAGTTCGATCTGTTGGGGGCCACCCTGATCGCCGATGGGCCGATATCCGAGAAGACAAGTATTTTTATGTCCGCCAGGTACCAAAACTTTGGGATGCTGATCAACCTGTTGGACGAACAGCAGGCCTCCATATCATTTGGCGATTACCTGGTGAAGACCACCACACAGCTCAATGAAAAAAATAAGCTTTCGGTCATTGCCATGATCAATCCCGAAGCGGCCAGTAGGACCATTGATGACCTGGAACCGGGCATGGAGATCAATGAGGACAATAGTGGCCGTACCGTGCTGTGGGACCACGAAAGAAGCCAGGCCGTAGTGGGACTTAATCTGAGGACCTTGCTGAATTCCAACAGTTACCTCACCAATGTACTGTATTATCGATCCTCAAGCGTGGACAACAATTTTGGGAGGTTCAACCCGTCCCTTGATGACGAAGGGGTCATATTGGACCCATTGGCCGGGGGTTATGAGGAACGTATACGGAACATTCTCAATGACCAACAGGAAGTGGGCTATCGTTCCATCTATACCAAAAATTTTGATAGGCTTACCCTGACAGCGGGAGTCGATGCCGCGATGGTCAATCTGGACTATGAAAGACGATTGAGCCGTATGGATACCCTATATACGTTCCGGACAAGGGACATCAGTGACAACCCATCGCAACTGTACGAGGTGTTGGATCCCGCCCTGTTCAATTCAAGGTTCGATGATAACGCCTTCAACGGTTCCGGTTACATCAATGCCTCTTGGAAAGTGTCCAATCGATTTACCTTGAACCCTGGTGTCCGCTACGATTATACCGGATTTACCGAGCAGCATACCCTTTCCCCCAGATTGAGCGGAAGCTTGGCCTTGAGCGAAAAACACAGCCTTAATTTTGCTACAGGGCTCTATTATCAGGATGCGGCCTATCCGGATGTGGCAGGCCAATCCGACGGAAACCTCCTCAAAAATGAGCGTTCCTTCCAGTCCATTCTTGGCTATAAGATCCAAATTTCCAGTGACCTGAAATTCATTGCGGAAGGTTGGTACAAGGAGTTTGACGACCTTATCGTACAGCCCAACCGGGCCGAGAGTTTCTTGACCAATGACGGTACGGGCCATGCCTATGGAGCGGACATCAGTCTGACCAAAAGGCTATCGAAGAATTACTATGGACAGATCAGTTATTCCTACATGGAGAGTGTCAGGGACGACAATGATGGTCTGGGCGAATATGACTATATCTTCAGTGTGCCCCATACCTTCAGTTTTTTGGGGAGCTATAAGCCCAATGACAAGTGGATTTTCTCAGGGAAGTTCCGCTATAGCACGGGTAGGCCGACCGATGAATATATCATCCATGAAGATGTGTTCAATGACCCCGAAATGCTCCGATATAGCCAAGAGATCACTGCGATCAATGGGGACCGGCTACCCGATTTCATCAGTTTGGACCTGAGGGTGGATTATAACGTCCTACGGAGTTGGGGCACTTTTTCCGCCTTTGTGGATTTGGTGAACATCACCAACCGGTTCAATGTGAACCTAGAGACCTTCATTCCAGAGACGGGGGTAATTTCCAATATCGGCCTCGGGGTGTTTCCCACCTTCGGAGTCAGGGTTGAACTATAAAAGGAAAGCATCGAAACATAGCAAAGAAATGGAATTGAAAAACAGCACCATATTGATCACGGGCGGTACAAGTGGTATCGGGCTTGAATTCGTGAGACAGCTCACCTATTTGGATGCCAAGATCATTGTGACCGGTCGAAATCTCCATACGTTGGAGGAAACCAAGAAAAGGTTTCCAAAAGCACATATCATCCAAAGCGATGTCAGCGAGCCTGAATCCATCGAAAGGCTTTATAACGAGGTGGTCCAGCAGTTTCCCGAGTTGAACATTATGATCAACAATGCCGGGCTAATGCGTCAGATCGATCTTCAGGACAATGCCATGGATCTGTTGAGCATCAATCAAGAAATTGCGACGAATTTGACGGGAACCATTCAAATGACCCATAAGTTCTTGCCACACTTGAGGACAAAGACTTCCGCAGCAATCATCAATGTCACTTCCAGTATTGCCTATCTACCGTACACCATAGCACCCATCTATAGTGCTTCAAAAGCGGGTGCCCATGCTTATACCAAGGTCTTGCGTTTGCAACTGGAAGATTCCAATATCAAAGTGTTCGAGGTACTGCCACCAGGGGTGAGGACCAATCTCCAAAACCATTGGGTATTGCCACCCCCGGAAGGAAGGATGATGGATGTCGAGAAAATGGTGATGGATGCCATCGATGGGATTTTGAGGGATAGACCGGAAATCACCCCGGGCCTGGCCAAGATCTTAAAAGTATTGGGAAGGATCCTGCCGAACGCCCTGATCAAATATGGCCATGGCGAGTTCAGAAAGTTGAAACAGTTAAGAGTTGCTGGTTAATATGGCGGATCGTATGAAAATCATTTTAACGGGATCCTTGGGGCATATCAGTCGTCCATTGGCCCTGTCCTTGATCGAAAAGGGGCATCAGGTGACCATCATAAGCAGCAGACCGGAACGGCAATTCGCCATCGAGGCCTTGAACCCACCATGGGATGGGAAACAGGTAAGGGCCACCATTGGAAAATTGCAGGATGTCGGCTTTTTGACCGAAACGTTCAGGGGAGCGGATGTGGTTTACCTCATGGAAGCCATCAATGCGAATACCAGGGCCTATTTCAACCATGTCATGGATATCGATGCGGAACATTTCAAGCTGGCCGATAGTTTTGCCCATGCCCTTAAAAATTCCGGGGTGTCCAAAGTCATCCACCTCAGTACAATAGGAGCGCACACCGGTTATGGGGTAGGGTTGCTCAATGCGCACTATTACGTGGAGGAAACCTTGAGGGCACTCCCGGATCATATCCATATCAAGTTTATGAGGCCGGTGGGCTTCTATTACAATATGTTTTCCTTCATCCCCAGTATCCGGGAAGAGAGTGCCATCTTTCAAAACTATGGTGGTGAACAAAGGGAACCTTGGGTTTCCCATCTGGACATTGCAGAGGTCATTTCCGAAGAAATGGAACTGCCCTTTGACGGAAGGACGGTCCGTTACATAGCCAGTGACGAGGTTTCGCCCAATCAGGTGGCACGTGTGCTGGGGTCGGCCATTGGGAAACCTGACCTCAAATGGGTACAGGTCTCCGATGAACAGTTTGTCTACGACCTTTTGTATCTGGGAATGAACCCCGATGTGGCCATGGGCCTGACCGAAATGAATACCAGTAGGGTGAATGGGATCCTATATGAGGATTATTATAAAAACAGACCGGAATTGGGAAAAGTGAAACTCACCGATTTCGCCAAAGAATTTGCAAAAGTGTATTATCAAAAACCAGTTATATGAGAAATTTGTTTTTAGCAGCGATCTTTTTGATATCGCTCAGTTCAATGGCCCAAAAATTGGGACCGGACCATATTATAGGTGTATGGCAAAGTGAAGACTATAAGATCGAGTTCTTCAAGCAGGGAGACATCTATTCGGCCAAGCTTCTATGGTCTAGGGAGATGTTCGAACCGGATGGGAACACGCCCAAAAAAGATGTGCACAATCCAGATGAAAACTTACGGGACCGTCCCATAAAAGGGATAACCCATATTACCGAATTGGTGTATGGGGGAGGGGAGTACAAAAATGGTAAATTGTACAGTGTCCAGGATGGCAATACCTATAGTTTTAAAGGGGAACTACAAAGTGAAAATGAACTTGAAACCAGGGCTTTTAAAGGAGTGACCCTGTTAGGTAGGACTATTCACTGGACCCGTGTCCCATAACCGAAAAAACCAAAGGAATGAACAGACCCCTAGTGTCATACCCTAATGAAAATGTCCTGTTGTCCGGTTGGAGAAGGACCGCCTTTTTGATCACCTTGGTATTGGTCAGCATCTTTAGTCAGATAGATAGGGTGCTGCCATTTATTTTGGGGGAATCGATCAAGCTGGACCTTGGCCTCAATGATACACAGCTCGGTCTCCTTACAGGGGTCGCGTTTTCCATTTGCTATTCCTTGGCCTCCTTGCCCCTTGCGCGAATAGCCGATAAAGGGTGGGCAAAGCAAGTGTTGGTGCTGTGCCTTTTGCTATGGAGTGCCATGACCGTATTGGGTGGATTGGCCTTTGGGTTTGTTCTTCTTGCCTTTTCACGTTTTGGCGTTGCCCTTGGTGAGGCAGGAGGGACATCTGCAAGCCATGCCATGATTGTGGATCGGATACCCGCCGCTTTTCGGGGACGGGCCATCGGACTGTTTGCCATGGGAATTCCGTTGGGAACCATGATCGGCTTTGCCTTGGGAGGATGGATAAGCGATCATCTGGGCTGGCGGTACGCTTTTATCGGTGCCGGTATTATCGGGTTGCTGGTGGTTCTATTGGTCCTTTTGTTCGCCAAGGGCAACTATGGGATGCTGCAGGCCAAGGCCAATGACGAAGGTTTTCTGGTGTCGGCCAAAAAATTGTTCTCCAAGCCCTCATTTGTATGGCTGTTCATTGTGGCCAATCTATTGGGTTTTGCCACCGCACCCTTTTATACCTTTACCGCTCCTTTTTTGATCAGGACCCATGGCCTGACCGTATCCGAGGTGGGACTGTCGTTCGGGCTTTTACAGGGCCTTATGGGGATATTAGGAACCTTACTTGGGGGAAGATGGTTCGATAGGGCGGTGAATCGCGGATCGACCAAACTGATGAACCCTCCGGCCATGGTACTGATGATAGCCGCGGTCTCAACGATGTTGGGGCTCTTTGCACCCTCATCATTCATGGGCATTGCGCTCTTTGTGCCGGCCATGTTCGCCTTTGCCTTCCTATTGCCTTTTGCCTTTGGATCGGGCCATATGGCGGCAGGTCCAGGAAAAGAGGCCCTGGCAACAGGGATCTTTATGATGGGCGCAGGAATGCTGTCCGCTGCCATATCCCCGTTGCTGGTGGGGATGATCAGTGATGCGGCATCCACTGAACCAGGAAGCAATGGGTTGCGGATAGGGATGTTGGTGGTACCCCTATTCTGTGTTTTTTCAAGTGTCGGCTGTTTTATCGCAAGTGATAAATTGAGTGTTTACCTTAAGATCGGTATGAATAAGAAAAAAGAATGAACGCAGGGAGGCTATCAGTGCATTGCCATAACAACAAATTTATGGACCTGGATCCAATCATTTTTGAAATTAATCGGACCTAAATGCCATACCCATATTATGGAGAGAAGGACGTTTTTGAAATCCACGGGAATCTTAGCTTTGTCAATGGTATTGGGTAAATGGGCCACGGGTTCCATAGTCAAAACAAAAAATAGGGCACCTATGATTAAAAATCCAGAATTGAAGACCATACTCACGTCTTGGGAGGGAAATCCGATCGATGAAAATGGCCGCTTTGTGAACCATGAATTCCCTATGAAGAATTCATTCGGGGATGCACTGAAATGGATGCTGCAAAGGAACCCGAAACGGAAAATTAAGAAAGAGGACAAATGGCGGATGCAAGTGGTGAAAGATGATTCGTTTTTGCGTTCCAAGGAAGATGTGATCGTATTGTTGGGGCATGCCTCCTTTTTCATTCGAGTGGGGGGAAGGAAAGTTTTGATAGATCCGATTATGGGTTCGGTTCCGCTGAAAAAGCGGTACACCGAATTTCCGATAGCCACGGATAAACTGGTGGATATCGATTATGTACTGGTTTCGCATGCGCATTATGACCATTGTGACAAGGCCAGTTTGGTGACCCTTCATCGGCAGAACCCGAATGCCAAGTTTTTAACCGGGTTGAACATGTCCACCCTGTTGAAGGATTGGGTGAAAACAAGCGAGATACAGGAAGCAGGTTGGTATCAGGAATATAACTTGGATGACAGCCTGCAAATTTACTTTTTGCCCTCTAGACATTGGTCAAACCGCAGGATTGGGGATGAAAATGCCTACCTGTGGGGTGCTTTTGTGTTAAAGAGTGGTGAAAGGACCATATACTTTGGAGGGGATTCCGGATACGGGAGCCATTTCAGGGAAATAGGGGAACTTTTCCCAAATATAGATGTGGCCCTTATCGGTGTAGGGGCCTATGCTCCCCGTTGGTTCATGTCACCCAACCACCAAGATCCGGAGCATGCCGTAAGGGCATTTAATGATACCAAGGCCAAAATGATGGTGCCTTTTCATTACGGAACCTTTGATATGTCCGATGAACCACTTTCCGAGCCCGAGGCCATACTGAAGTCCTTGGCCAGGGACAATAAAGTACAGGGGGAATTGAAAATTGTAAAAGTTGGGGAAGCACTTTCCCTAAGGTAAAAGAGAACAAGGACGGTTATCCGTCCCGATTTATTTTTTTAAAACGATAACTAAATTATACAACGAATGATCAAGAATGTAATAGCAATGGTGCTTTTTGGAATATCGGTTTTTTTATCCCTCAAGCACGGATGGGATGCTTTTCAAGCACCCAGTCAGGAACAATCAAAAATGATGGCCGAATTGGGCATCGCCAAAGCAGCAATGCCTTATTTTGGGATATTCTCAATACTCATCGGGTTGATGCTGATCTGGCACAGGACCTTTTTTTTGGGCAATATGCTCAATGCCATGGTCATTTTGATCATCATGGCATTGTCCCTGAGGGCGGGAAATTATAAAATGGCCTTGATCGAAATTCCATTTTTGGCCATGCCCTTGTTATTGATCTTTCTCAAATATCCATTTAAACCATAAATACCAAAAATGATGAACAGACTTCCCATAAGAATCGATTCCATCTCCATGGCCCATAAGATGAGGGGCATGGCACCGCCTTCACATCCACTTATCAGCATTACGGAAGTCGCGGCCGTCAGAGGAGCAGCGGACATTAGTGCAGTACTGGATTTTTACATGATTTCCCTCAAAAGAAATTGTGACAACTTGAGCTATGGACAGCAAAAGTATGATTTTGACGAAGGGGTAATGGCCTTTATTGGACCGAACCAAGTCTTGAGAGGGCAGGAACATGAACCCGGGTATGCGCCAAAAGGTTGGGTGATGTTGGTACACCCGGATTTTTTTTGGGGCACCTCCTTGGCCAAAAAGATAAAGAAATACGAATTCTTCGGGTATGCGGTGAACGAGGCCCTGTTCCTTTCTGAAAAGGAAGAGGCGACCATCAATGGGATCATTGAAAATATCAGGCAGGAATGCGATACCAATATCGACAAGTTCAGCCAAGATATCATTGTCTCACATATAGAGACCCTATTGAACTATTCAGACCGCTATTACCAACGACAGTTCATCACCCGGAAAGTGACCAATACCAAGGTACTGACACAGATGGAGGAAATTTTAACGGAGTACTTCAACAATGAAAATCTATTTGAAGGCTTGCCCACTGTGCAATATGTGGCCGACAAACTGAATGTCTCGACCAAATACCTGAGCAGTATGTCCAAGCAATTGACCGGACTGACCACCCAACAGCATATCCATCAAAAATTGATAGAGAAGGCCAAGGAGAAATTGTCCACCACCGAACTGTCCGTGGGTGAGATTGCCTACGAACTGGGGTTTGAGCATCCGCAGAGCTTTAGCAAGTTGTTCAAGACAAAGACCAGGCAAAGCCCTTTGGAGTTCAGGGCCAGCTTTAATTAAACGTACCCAAAGCTTTATCCAATTACCGCTCCATAATCGACGCCAACTTTTATTGATTGGATTATTTGGTGGCAATTTTGAAAACCAGCTTTGGACAATTAGAAAAAAATGAATCTATGAAACGAATGAACATATATGGGATGTTGGCGATCATGGCCTTAAGTGCCTGTACAACTAACGACAATAACAGGATACAGGGGACTTGGGAACTGGTCTCGGGCAACCTGCACATGGAAAATGACACCTTGGCCCTTTTTGGAAAAAACCCAAGTGGCTCTTTGATCCTTACGGAAAACATGCGTTTCAATGTGATATTGAACGATATGGATGTACCAGCATTCCATACCGAGGATCGAAGTCAGGGCAACTGTGAGGAATTGCGGGCCGCAGTGACAGGGTCTTTGGCCCTATATGGCACCTATACGGTCGATGGAAATGGTGATTTTGAAAGCCAGCATGTCATTGGCTCCACGTTCCCCAACTGGAACGGTTTGGATCGGGACAATGGCCAACTATCCCTGGAAAGAAAAGGAAATCTTTTGGTGGAAAACTTACCCTTGGACAATGGTGGTGTCGTTGTCATCGAATGGCGGAAAATTGAGGATTGATAGTATTTCAGACATGAAGGTAATTCGTCCGTTCCGAAAGGCAAATGGTCCCTATAGAGATTCCAGATAATCAATGATTGACGGTTGTTTTTGCCAAAAGGCAAAATATATGGGGATATATGGGGTAATTTAGAGGTATGGAAGAATTCCTGGATTTTATGCTGCAGTTCGGCCATCTGAACCAACAGCAATTGGACCTGATTGCCAAAAAGGGGGAAATCATCAATCTTTCCACCGATGATTATTTCTGGGAAGCTGGGAAACAGATCAACTATGTCGGATTTACCACCAAAGGCGTACTCAGGGTATATTACTATAATAACCAAGGAGAGGAGATCACCCGATATTTCATTGAGGAGCACCTGTTGATCCTATATGGCCACGATATCGGATCCAACTACGTCCCTTCCGAATATGTACAGGCCATCGAAAACTGTGAGCTTGTAGTTTTCTCCAAGAAGAATTGGCGGGATATTTCGGAAACCATCGTGGGTTGGGAAGCGATTGTCCAAAAAATTGTGGCCAAGCTGGATAGGGCGGTCAATGTATACCACCTGCGGCGGATGAA
>NZ_JAHZSV010000043.1 GCF_019457905.1 Flagellimonas abyssi
CGCCCTGAAAAAAATCAAACCAAAAAAGTTTAAATGAGTTCATTTTCTAACAAAAACTTTTTCAACTCCATTATGTGTTGTTTTCGTTCCCCAATGTTTAAAACCCCAATCTTCGAGTAAATAAATAAGTCTTAATTGTTCATCCCTTTTATCAAAGATTGTAACATAAATTTCTTCAACATCATACTGTAGAGCATTGTCAAATATTACCTTAAGAAACCTTTCTCCTAACTTATAACCTGTTGAAGTCACCTTGAAAGTTCCAATTTTAAGTCTTTTCTTTTGAGAAAAGGAAGGCTCTATATCATTGTAAATTTCATTTTTGTCCTCTTGTTTTAAGTATAAAAAAGCTTTTACGTCTCCATCCGTAATACATACATAGGAAATGTTGTCAGCTTTCCTGTTGAACCAGTCTCCAAATTCTTTGTAATCTTGTTTAAAAGAGTCGAAAAATGTGTCATTTATGTTGATGTTTCCAAAGTATTCTTTCTTTACGGCTAAAACTTGATAGCTTTTTAATTCAGGATTTTCAGCGACACATTTCTCCAAAAATGCATCGATTTTGAAAACCTTTTCCGCACAACCTAAATAGTTGGCTTTTCTATGAATTCCTCTGTCCTCTGTTATTAGATAATTAACACGATTATTGTAAACTTCTTTTACTATACTTGTGTCAATAAAATCATTTCGTGACTTATCGGTTTGTCGTATTTGAGTTATTAGTTGGTCATCTGCCGATTCTGTTTTTAATAAATTGTAGTTAGCAATTTTAATTTTCATTGTTTTGACCACATTCTCGTCTTGATGACTAGAAATTTCCTCAATGGATAGAGGATGAACACATTTTTCAATTTTTAATCTATCAAGCCAGTTGAAAAGTAGTCCAATATCTTCGTTTACAACTCGATTGGCTTCTCGATGAATGATTATGTTGGTGTCAATTAGTATTTTCATAATTTTTTAAATGTTCAATTATTGAACTCGTGTTTCCATCGATTACTTTAAACAAGGGTATCTCTAACTTTTTTGAAATGTAGTTGGCGTGTTCTATTTCCATTTGTTGCATTTTTTCGAGAACACTTAATTTGTATACCGAATCATCTCTTTGTTTTAATCTTTCAAAGATTATTTGAGGTTCACAGGTTAGTAATATTATAAATTTTGGTTGTATTCCTATAAATGTAGATTCATCAATTTTTTCAGGCTTTCCGTTTGAATTTAATAATGTAAAATGTCCATCGAGTAAATAAGTTTTATTGGGCTCAATAATTTTATTGAGGTTGGTTAGTAGTCTATCTTGAGTCGAAGAAAAGTTTTGTACTTTTTTATTTTTCAAATCGCTTATTTCATTCCATTTGAGAACTTGACTCGCTGACAAATGCTCAAAATCGAATTTTTGCGCTAATTCTTTACAAACAGTTCCTTTTCCAACTGCGTGAATTCCTCCAACAAATATTATTTCTCTAAAATTCATAATGTTGATTCCATTTAATGCTCAACTTGTTTATATCAGCATTAAATGCATCGCTATGCTCCCAAATCGGGAGGCAACCGATGTACTCGTCTTTTTTATGCAAAGCATAACTTGTTGCTGTAAAATTTTTGGGGAAGAGGCTGCGATTCGAAAACTACTAATTTTCAAATTAATAGCATTACGGAAAAACCTTAAAAAAACTAGGGGTTTTCTACAATTTGCAATAAAAAAGTTGACAATTATCAATTTTTTTGGGTTACGGGTTAATAGGTAAAAGGTGAAAGGGAGGTTGAGGATGTAAGTTTAGGGTCGGGTCTTGAGGATTAACAGTTGCTTGTTGGCTAGGCTATCATTTTTAATTTCAATGGTGTAATCGGGATTTATGGTATCCAAAATGGTCTCCAAACGGCCCATGGGATATGGTTTGCCATTGATCCATAGTTCTTGATAACCCTCGGAACCTTCCTTGTTGAGCAAGCTCCGCAGCACCAAATGCTGTTTTTCCGACTCTTGCGCCGGCAATTCCGTTCCTGTAGTGTCAACCTTGTTAAAAGGACCGCAGGATATGTTTGTGGCAACTATTATAATTATAGCTGTGAAAAAAATACGTTTTTTCATATACATGTGTTTTAAGCCATATCACTCCAGCCACATTCATTCATCACTATCTGGGTAGCAGTGTCTGCAGGAATAAATAGTTTTACGCAATTGTCATCGGTAATAATCGTTCCATACACAAAGCAATCACTGCCATCGTACCAATATCCTTTTTGAATGTTGCTTTCACAGTCTTTTTCGACTTTAGAATATTTTTTTGACTTGTTTTTGAAAGTCACTTTTTCAACGATGGCATAAGACATTTTATTTGTTTCTGAATGCTTTACTTTGATTACCTCTAATTCTTCCGATTCAATTTTAAGTGGAGAAGTAGATAGGATTTTAGTTTTATATGTTTTTACTCCATCAGAATTTTTATCGGTTTCTTTTGTGTTTTCAAATCTCAGTTTAATATTATTCTCTGATGTAGAATACAATTCTTCCTGTGAACATGAATGCAAGAATATAGCAATCACTGCCATTAAGCAGTAAGGGACTTTAGATTTCATACGAATGGTAATTTTGAATTTAAAACATTTTCTTTCGATTTTGGAATACTCGTCCAATTATTTTTGGTGTCTTTTTTTGGCTTTCACATGTTTTGACGTTGGATGGTCAGTCCGCTTGTAACCTCTTAGTGTTTAGACTAACAGGTATAGGGGGTTATCCTATGACATTGGGTCATAGTTAAAATACGTGTTGAAATAAATTAATGGGAGATTGAGGTCGCAAATTACTAATTACCAGCAAATTGACATTGCAGTAAAACCTTAAAAAAACTAGGGGTTTTCCATAAATACGAAGTTTGAAGTTGGAAGTACGGAGCCAAGGGTCGGTTTGGGGTGAAAGGTGAAGCGGTAAAGGGTTAATGGTTTTGTGGAAAAAGGAGGTGGGGGCTTGTGGATTGCCTATAAACGATATAGCCTTCCTAACTCCTTACTCAGTCCTTCTCACTTTGTTCTTTGGCGGTTTCCTGTACGTTCTTAAACTCGATATCATCGTCTATGATGCCTTTGAACGCTTTGATCCAGGCATTTTTAAAAATGTTCGTCACGGTGGGCCACATTTTCGTCCTTACGTTCTTTAAATCGCCTTCAATGGGCACTTTGGTAGCGAGCGTGTTTTCCTTGTGGTTTTTTAGGATAAACTTAAAAAAGCCCACAAAACCCTCCCATAAGGTTTCCAGAAAGGCATCTTCCTTGCCAATGAGCTTGGCATCTTTGATAATGGGTTTCATATACCCCTGAAGGTAGCCATCGGCAATGGCCATTTCGCTGTACAGGTTAAAGTTCCCCTTGTCAAAATCGATTCCGGCATAGTGGTCCGTAAAGTCGTTGAGGGCCGTGGCATTGGCATTTTCCAAGGTTAGGGAGAGGTCCATGTCGGGAATCTGCTTTACCAGATCCATTTGACCTTCCAAATGTAGGTCGCCCCCTCCAATGCTTATGGCATCGGCGGATAGATTGCTGGGCAATCGTGCCTCTTTCCTAACCACATTGCGAAGGTTGGTCGCGTAGAGCTCCAAATTTTCCAGGTGCAGGTCAATGTTGGGGTCCGCGGTCAGCTGCACAAAGGCCACCTTGCCGTTATGGATTTCCAGCTTGTTGATGTCGATGGGCACCAAATCGGTGAGCGCCTTGGACCAATCCTCCACATCGGCATCTTCGGGCGTTTCGGTTTGTTGGTCCTCGAACACATAAATCATCTCAGGGCGCGTCATGTTGATCTCGCTCACCACTTTTCCCTTTAAAAGGGAACTCCACTCTATGGAAATATTGTTTTTTTCAAAATGGAGAAAGGGAATCTGCGAGCCCGCGTTTACCTTGTTCAAATACAATTGGTGTATGGTGTAGGCGCCGGTGATCAGTGAAAGGTCAATGTCCTCCACATGCCCATAATGACCGGGAATGTCGGCCAGAACCTTGTTTACATAATTCTTTACGATGTACGGTAGCGCGATCCGTAGCCCGATCAGTAAAATAAGCAGGGTCAAGGGGAACAGATACCGTTTGCGCTTGTATATCTTTTTTTTGGCCATGCTAATTCTTACGCTTTTTTCCGTGGCCGGTCATTGTGGAGACCAGACCTTCCTGCAGGTTGATCCATAAATAATTAAAGAAGGATTTATCCTGGTTTCGTCCTACCTTGAAACTCCCGTAGCGGAAGCCATCTTCATCCGTCTTGTCTCCCTTGTTCGTGAACAGGTTTACCACTGCGGTAAGTAATTTATTCACTCCCAAACGGTCTTTTTTAAGCACGATAAATTCAAAATCCTCATATTTCATCTTCATATCGCCTTGGGACTCGAGTTCATTTCCGCTAATGGTAAAATAGAGTTGTTGCACGTTGCCTTTGACCTCTGCCCCTAAATTGGATTTTAAAAATGGATTGATGCTCTGTGACTGGAAATTGGACAGGGAACCCTTTACCACAAAATTGTTGGCCTTGTTTTGGGGGTCAAAAGACCAATCCAAGGTAAAGGGACCATTGTCCATAAGTTTGGCATTGATATCAATATCCACATCGCCTTGGCCACGACTGTGCAGGTTGCCAATGGTAGCATCAATATCGGTGAACATTAGATTGTTGGGCTCTATATCTTCCTTAACACGTTCTTCGTAACCTATTTTTCCATTTAAAATTTGGACGGAATCCACTTGAAGGTCCAATGGTAAGTTTCTTAGCGCTTGGTTGTACAATTTTTTGTGCGTGGTATCGTCCGGCAATAGCTTGTCCCGATATACATAAAAAACAGGATGCTTTAGCTGCATTTCTTCCAAATGGAAATAGGGGAGCTGTTTTTCCATATCAAATTCCCAATTTTTCAGGGCAATGGTATCAATGGTAAGATCATAATGATCGTGCTCCACGGCAAGTCTTCGCGAGAGTTCGGTCTTGGAATATTTGGTGCGCAATACAAATTGTTGGAACCTACCGCTATCTGGGGTCAATTGCATGTTCCCAAATTCAATGAACTCCAAACGGCTCATATTAAAATAGCTTTTTTCGGTGTTCAATTCGTAATCCCCGTAGGCAAAGGGAATTTTTTCCTTGGCCGTGTTTTCGTCAAAATGGATATCGGACAGGGCAAAGTTGATTCCCCGAATAGTAGCGGTACTGTCACCATCCTTGTTTAGCATTTTAAAAGTTCCGTTTTTGATACGGAAGTTTTTCACCTTATATTTTTTGGACGGTGCAGAGTTGTTCTTTTTTGAAGTGGTATCTTTTTCTTTTTGATGATACACCACGTTGGGCGTTTCCAAATCAATCCCACCAATAGTTATATCCCCATTTTGAAGCAAAGGGAGGTATTCCAGCCCCGATATGGTAATGGATTCTGCCTTAAAATCCATAGTGTTGCCGGGAGCATTGCCACTGACTTGGCTCAAACTGATTTTGCCCGTAAAAACATTGGTGCTTACATCACGGTAGGTAAGATTGATGTTTTCCGGGACTTTCTCTTTCAAAGCGGTTTTTACCTTGCCGGAGAAGAAGAGTTGCGCCGCCACACCGGCCAAAATCAATACTAAAATGATTCCGACCCCAATTTTTAAAATGCGTGATTTTTTGTTTTGCGGCATATATGTGTTAATGGTGTGTTTATAGCATGTGGGTGGGGGAGTGGAACTCTAGCCTTCCTGTTCTTCCTCTTCTTCTTCCAAAAAGGGCACTACCTCGGAAGGTGTATCAATTTGAATTGCTTTGTCTCCATTTACAATAATGGGCTGCGTTACCACTTTGGGGTTGTTTTCCAAGACCTTCAGCCAATCGTCCTCGCGTTGTAAATCTGGGTTTTCCCCATATTCTTTAATAAAATCGGCGTGATCGGTATTGATCAGTCCCTTAATGGGCTTGTTCAATAACTCGGCTATTTCTGCCCATTGGGTAGCCGTAACCTTTGTTTTGCAAAGGTCTATGTTCAGTACCTCTTTATTGCTGGATTTAAGGTACGCAAATGTTTGTTGTCCTTTATTGGTATCGCCGTTATAAAACAATTGTATTTTTCTGTTATCTGTTGCTATTACTCCCATGTCGTCCTTCATTATGATGTGTTTTTAAATAAAGTAACCGCTTTTTGATGTTTTGCCTTAACGCTATCGATTTTTTTAGTGTCGTAAAAGAGGATAAAAAAAACGGGGCCAAAAGCCCCGCTCCTCACACAAACTAACTCAAACTGAACCACTCAGGATGATGGGATAACAAAAGGTATGGTGGGTCGAGTGTTGAGCATCTGAATAAATGAATTTTTACAAGCGTTCGTATGTAAACTGATAATGTCCCCTTTCACCTTCGGTGTTGGTGTAGGCAGTAAAATCAAATTTATAATAGTTGCCGTCCCCATCTTTGAGTACGTAATACACATTTTCGTTTACCACACCGCCAAAGGCATCTCTCCAGCCACTGCCAACAACGGCTCTATTGTCATAAACAAATGCAGATTCATCCACATCGTTCATGGAAAAATTGGCGTAGGAAGATACACCTTCTTCAATGGTTACTTGGTAGAGTCCCACATCGCCTAAAGTGTTGTGCAGCACATAGTCGGAATACGTAAGTCCTGCTACAATTGGGCCCTGAGATCCATAGTAGGCGAACACTCCGCTCAAATTGATGTCCCACTGCGCTTTGGTAGGCTCTACGCTTACGGTTTCGCCATTACTTAAACTAAAAGCGGTAAGGTTATAGGCGTCGTCTTTGGATACAGTCACTTCATTATAGGATTCGGTTTCTGCCAAATCCGCATATTGGATAGTATATGTACTTCCATCTCCCAATATTCGGACCTTCATAAAGCCTCTGTGGTCTCCTGTAGTGGCAATGCTTCCGGTCTCTGCAGGTTCTGTTGGGATTTCGTACCCTAGACTAACGATGTAAACGTAATTTTCTTCTGCTGTAGTGGACACTTCGGAAAAGGCGGTTCCTTCCAGAGTTCCTTCGGCATTATCAGTAAAGGAAATACCTTCATCCAAGTTCCCATATTGCTCATATCCTACGGGCAAACCTTCCAAAAGGCCAGCAAGAGTGCTAACACTTACAGGTTCCATTTGTTGTGATATGAAACTGTACGTGAACAAATCCATTGTTTCTGGAAGATCACTGGCTTCTGTAATGGCAAGTAAATCGGTTTCTCCGGTAATTTCCACTGCAGATACTGCAAGTGCAGAATTTAGATACACACGGTTTTCAGTTCCGTTATAGAGTGCAATTTCCCAAGTATCGCGTTGAACGGCGATCTGGGTTGCAGAGCTAAAATCAAAATAGACTTGGTTGGGTATAGTGGACCCGCCATTTTCCGTGTCTACCACACCACCAGTAGCAGCAACAGGAGTGTAACTTACCAAAGTGGATGCTTTGGCCCCCTGTTTCCAATCTGTTTGATCAAAACTGTCAATGGAAAAGGTCACTGATTTTGTGGAACCTTCGATGGCGTTGGACAATTTGTTGAAGGTAAACGATGCATTCTGGTCACCTGCTGCCACGGAGACGGCAATGGTACCCGATGCACCATCTGGCGTTGTGGTAAAATCCGTTCCATAATCGGCATTGGTACCCGTGTAGGTGACGTTGATAGTTCCTGCCTCGGATGCAGGTCTTGAAAAGCTCAGGGTAATCTCTTTTGTAGTGTCCTCTTCAGAGGTACCAACGGTTTCACTGCTAAAGTTTACCGTGAAGTCTATGAGGTCCTCGCCGTCATCGTTGCTACAAGAACTGATGATGAGCAAGAGTGCAATTGCTTTTAATAGGATAGTTTTTCTCATTGTTTTTAATTGAAATTTAGATTGTATAATAGTTTTAGGTAATATGATCTTCCATTGCCGAACAAACGACTTGGGGCTCCACCGCTCCCATGGGCACCGGTGGGTGTATCCGAGGCATTTACCCGAACAATATCGAAGATGTTCCGTGCGCCCAGCGTAATGCTTAAATCTTTGGTTATGTTGGTACGTGCCGATGCATCCATCCAAGTAAAATCATCGGTCTGGCCCACTACGGAGCCATCCGTACCGCTGAGCACTACTTGGGACCTGCCCGTGTATTTCAGTTGTGCCGACAATGCGGTGTTGATGGAGGGAATGCTATAACTTAAGGCGGATTGTAGGTTGAAACTCCATAAGAAGTCACTGCTTATTCCTTCGGAGGCATCAATGGTGGTGGATTCCCCCATATAGGTCACCCCCAAAGAGGCTTGCCAACGGTTCATCATAAGGGAATTCTCCAAAGAAAAACCTAAGATTTGGGAACGGTCCACATTATCAAAAGTGAACAGGTTCCGGTCTTGGTCGTCCGTGCTGATGATGGAGGCAATCTTACCGTCAATATTAAAATAGAAGGATTTTAGTGCGGTTTTGAGCATGCTGCTATCGGACAACCGGAATTTTCCCTCCGCATTTAAGAAAACGGAAAGGCCATCCTCGGGGTCAAGGTTGGGATTCCCTTGTACATTGTGATTGGAATCCACAAAATAGAAGAACAGTTCCTCAAAATTGGGTGCCCTAAAGGCCGAGCCCAATACGGCTTTTACTTTGAATGAATTGCTGAAGTCGTAGGTGGAGGAGAGGGACCAAATCAACTTATTGCCAAACTGGGAATTGTTGGTAAACCTCGCTCCCGGAAATATGGAGAACCTATCGGTGATGTTAAAATCCAGTACCCCGAAGAAATCATAATTCTCCAAGGTGTTCTCCACTACATCACTGGAATATTCTCCCGTAGCAATGGCATCGAACCCTGTTTGATGGTTGAACTCGTATCCCAATTGCAGGTTGAAAAAATCCGTATTGGGAACCATGTTGCTCACAAAACCTTTGGAGTACCAAATTTTACTGGATTGACTCAAATCGTCGGCGATGACAGATTCTATCCCCTGCTGGAGAATGTTGTACACATATTGTTTATAATACCGTTTTTGGGTTTGATGGGACAACGAAAGGTTGTAGACCGTGGAACCTTTTAGAGGACCCGTGATGTTGAGGTTGTTCATGACTCTTTCCGTATCGAAATTTTCGTCCAAAGCAGTCGGGTTTGGCATGCCCGTATTAGGGTCCAACCTGCCGTTCACCAAATGGTTGTATACCGGAACGGATTCATCGTAATATTGAATTTTATAAAAGATATTGTGTTTTCCAATGGACGTGTTCAGGTTTCCGTAAACAGTCAATTGTTCTTTCGGGTTCCATTCCATGCCACGGAGGCTGTCGTTCACCACGGTGTTATCTTGAATATTGACGTAATCCTTTCCTTGGTAATCATTGAAAAAACCAGCATTGTCGTTTCGGGAGCCCCCGATGGCAACACTGGTCTTATCACTCAATTGATGGCTAAGTTTTACATTTTGGATATGGCGCCCTTCATCGAATAAGGCATATTCGCTGCCTACGGTTTCTTCCTGCACCGATAGTTGCAATTGCCATTTATGATTGTTTTCCAATCCTCGCTTCGTTACAATATTGATAACACCGGCAACGGCATTGTCCCCATAGAGAACACCCATGGAACCTTCCACGATTTCAACACGTTCCACATCTTCAAGGTTTATCTGCGTGATATCTATATTGTTGCCCATTCCATTGTCACTGGCCATGGGGATACCGTCAATAAGCACCTTTACATATTGTCCGTCCAGCCCGAACATACTTATCGTGGAACGCCCTGTGGACGGATCTGGTGTAACGGTGATGTTGAGGTTGTAATTAAGTATGTCCGCTAAATTGTTTCCGGCGACCTTTGCAATGTCCTTTTGATCAATGGTACCTACGGAGAACAATTTTTTGCTCAGGGACATTACCTTGCTCTCTCCAGTCAATATTACTTCGTCCAATTGTTGCATGGACAATGAGTCTTTTTGTTGTTTTTTGGATTCCTGCGCAAGACCTATTACAAAAAAAAAGAAGGTTAAAAATAAGAGGTTGATATTTTTATTTAGACTCATTCTATTTAATTTGATGACAAATATATATTTTATTTTTATTCAATCTAAATAAGTTTAGTATTTTTGACCAGATCATTTTTTAAAACATTATAACAAAGACCAATATGAAAAAATCACTCTTGCCCTTGCTGTTTTTAGCTTTTGTAACAACTACGGGCATATCACAAGAAAAGAAGGAACTGGATCGCGAAGCTATTTTGGACATGTGCGGTTGCTACGAGGTAAGTTTTAAATACACGGAGACCTTTGCACCGGAAATTGACTACGAGAAACATTTGGATTATACCTCCAAAGCGTTGGAGCTTGCATTACCGATAGTGGATAAGGACAATAAAATTTCCTTACAACATTTATTGGTGCTGAACGATACCATGGTAATCAAACACTGGAGACAGGATTGGCTGTACGAGAACCAAAAGATTTTCCATTACGATAAGGACAATAATTGGGTGTTCGGAGAGCTTCCTGCCGATGAGGTAGAAGGGCAGTGGACCCAAAAAGTGTATCAGGTAGATGATAGCCCCAGGTATGCGGGTTCTTCCACATGGGTGCATTTTGATGGAAAGCATTACTGGGAGAACCAAAGTGATTCGCCATTACCGCGTAGGGAGTATTCCAAAAGGAGTGATTACAATGTTATGAGCCGTGGCAATCGCCAAGAAATCACATCATCTGGTTGGGTACACGAGCAGGACAATGATAAAATCATTCGTAAAGATGGTCAGGAAGATGTGTTGCTGGCCCAAGAAAAAGGGTACAATACCTATGTAAAGGTAGCTGATGAAAGATGCAAGGCTGCTGCCGATTGGTGGAGCGAGCACAAAGATTTTTGGGCCAAGGCAAGGGACGCATGGGACGAGGTGTATGATAGGAAAGGAGACCTCACCCTGCTAAAAAAAGTGGATGGACAACCGATGTTTATGAAGTTTTATGAGCTGGAGGCCGCTAACGCCAATAAAGATGAAATTCTCGAATTGATCAACAAATTTGTAATGGACAATGCTTCAAAAGGGAATGCAGGCAAATAGGTTTAAGGGACATACAGCAGCAGTGCTTCTAATCGCATTATTATTTTTTGGGTTTAAGGCCGATAAGATATCGCCAAAGCTTCAAGAAAAGATTGATAGTGCAGTGCAAGGAACATATGAGGTAGAGGAATTCTCGATGGACCTGATTGAGATTCCGTCTGATTTGAACAAGCAAACCCCATCTGAATTGGGAGGAGAAAACCTTTTTAAGATCACTTCTTCGGGGAAAGAGGTCGGGTATATTTATGTGGGAGTCGCTCCCAGTTTAAAGAAAACCTTTGACTATGTGGTTTTACTAAACCCCGACCTAAGTGTGAAAAAATCCAAAATATTGATTTACCGTGAAGACCATGGACGTCAAGTGGGGAGCCAGCGTTGGCTAAAACAGTTTATTGGAAGAAAATCCGGTGAAAAATTGGTTTACGGAGAAGATATTGATGGAATTTCCGGGGCTACCGTGTCCGCAAAATCCATGACGTTTGCCGTAAGCAATGTATTGGAAAGTTTACAGGTTTTAAAAAATGCGAACGTTTTTTAAGCAAGTGTTTCGATTTAATTAGTAGCAGAAAGGGCCATTCTTTAATAGGATGGCTTTTTCGTTTTTGGGAGGTTTTATAGCTGTTCGGCGAGGTACATGTAGCACATTCCCGAAAGTATGGCCAAGCCAAAACTTAATAGTGTTCCTATAAGCACGTACTCGGTTAGCTTACGGTTTTTGCCCTTGTTTAGGTCGCCAAAACGAAATACGGATTTGGCTGCGATCAAAAGGCCGATGGCGGCCCACTGTTGCATCAAAATAAAGCCGAAGACAAAAAGTCTTTCCAGCATACCGATATAGGTCCCCGCATTTTTAAGCGAGCCTCCTTCCGTGTCGGCATCGTCCTTGGCAACTTCATCAATATATGGGGCCAGCAACATGCGCATGATGATACCGGATACGTAGGTTACAAATACCAGAAAAGTAATCAACAGCAAGGTTTTCTCGGTAAACAAACTGCTAAAATCCAACGGGAATGGTGATACCCAATACAGTACACCGGCAAGGACCAAAAGATGCAATACTTGATCTAAGACGAATAGCCAGCGATAGTTTTTTGGATTGGTCAGCGATAATTTTCCCAAGTCGATGAGGAAATGTGTCACCACAATTACAATGATTGGGACAATATGCTGAAACTGCAGTATGATCAAAAGTGTCAGTAAATGTATCCCGATATGAAAATAGAGGTATTTGGACCGCCCTTTTTTCTCCAACTTGTCCTCTACCCAATGTGCCGGTTGAAGGACAAAGTCTCCAATGAAGTGGGCAAGTACGAGTTTTAGGGCCAAAAACATCATAATTCTGCGAGTTGTACTTTGTAAAAATGAATCATTTTTTTGACTTCATCAAATCCTGCTTTGTTCAATTCCTCACTAATGTTCCCTTGTGATTTGTTGAGTAGCAATGCCAGTTCTTTTTGATTCATTTCTGGGTTGTCCATGGTACATTGCACAGTTCTGGAGATTGCCGGTGTCCAATCGTCCATGGTAAGAAGGGCCAATTCCAGTAGTAGATTAATGTGCTCATCAAACTTCTCGTTGGGAGTTTTAATGCCCAGATTCTGTTTTTTGAGGTTCTCGAAACGCTCTCCGGAGTTTATAAAGGCGGTGCCGTTGGATTCCGTGATTTTTGGTGAATCATAATTTTTTTCGCCCAAGCCTATGGATATCCTTACATCCAACTGGCGAATTTGTTTGATGCTAGCCTTAATATAGATAGCAGCTTCCAAGGCATTTTCTGGTGAGGTCTGCAGTTGAAAACTGTCACCGCGATAAATTTCCCAATCCTTGGGTTCTTTACCGTATTTGGCCAAGGCTTCTTTTAATAAGGGCATCCATTTGTTGGCCTTGTGTTCCGAGGAGTTTTTAATGTCCCCTGTGAGTATCGCTATCATGATGACAAATATCTGCTTATTAGTAGATATTCAAATATATCTGTAAAATAGCAGATAAAAAAATATATCTGTAAAATAGTAGATAATTTTTAAGTGCATATAAAAAAGAAACCGCGACCATGGCTGGCGCGGCTTCTTAAATCAACAAAAAACACTATCATCTTCTCCTTCTTTCCTGCATTTTTTTCTTGCCATGCATTTTTTTGCGATTGGAGAACTTTTTCCAAGTCTCATACTGTTCTGTGTCCAGTATTGTTCTCATTTTTTCTTGCATTGCGATTTGACGGTCCAAACGTGCGTTTTCCATTTCAAATCTTTCTTCGGGAGTGGGTTTTTCCCATTCGCCACTCTCTTTCGCCGCTTTTATCTCTGCCCATTTTTCCTTTCTAAACTGGGCCTTTTCCAAATTGATTTTGTATACTTGGTCTTTTTGGTTTTCGGTTAGGTCCAATGCCAAGGTCATATGTTTTGTTTGCAATGTGGCCATTTGTTCCGCGGTCATGTCCATTTTGGGACCTTTTCGCATTTTGGGACCATCATGCCTTTGGGCGGCCATGCTCACTGTTGTTAGCATAACCAATAAAATTGCTAATTGCTTCATATTGTTCAATTTTTAATGATTTGTCTCTTGGACATCTGCTTGATCCAAAAGGTTTAATCATCAATAGATAGTTTATGAAGCTTTTAACAGTAAAAAAGTGGGTTGTGAAAATTAATTGAGCTCTTCCTTGGGGGTTGTTTTTTCAGAATCATCGGGATACTCATCTGCATCCTCGAAATGAGTCTCAACGTAAGTTTTGGAATTTAAATCATCTTTAAATTTATCGTGTTCCTCTATCAAATAGTAGGAAGTAGAGGCTGCCACGAAACAGGAAAAGTAGATTAAGCTTTTTGTCTTGTAGTTCATGAATGTGAGATTTGGATTACTAAAGTAGTGAAAACAACTGGCAATCTCACGTATATGTTGTGAAAGGACTTGTAAGGGATGCGTACTTAAAAAAAAGCAAGGTGTGATCGATGAACGACAACGATCACACCTTGCAGGTGATTTATTTGTTTAAAAATGCCTATTTCGCAGGCTCCAAAATCAGGTCAATGCGCTCCATTGCATCTTGCAAATGATAACGGCTCATGGTATCCGAAATTCTGGAAAGACCACCTCTGATATCGCTTTTAAGATTGTTGAGTTCGGCACGTGCCACAGAACGAATATCCGACTGACTTGTATTGATAGGAGTCGATTTCCTATAACCGCCAAAATCAGGTTGTTTACTTTGACCTTCGGCAGTCATCAAGTATTCCAAACGATCAATATGTGCCTTTTGAAGATTTCTACGGTAGGTGTCGATGGTTTTTCCACTTCGTGTCTCGGACCAGATTCCCCTGCGAAGGTCGCGCATCACCTCTACCAATCCGTAAGCTTCATCGCCGTTCAAGGTTTCATTTTCGATGATTCGGGCCAATTTGCCCAAATGCAACATGGTGTTCAAGTATCGTTCTTGTGTTGCGCGGATTCGTTCTATGGAACCGGAATATTGTATCTTATTTAAAATATTTTGGTCAATCAACCACTCTGGGGTCTCAAAGAGTTGCTCTTGCATAAACTCCATAGCGTCCTTTTGATGCTCCTTGCTCACATAGGTGTACACTGCACCTTCTTGGTCTGCAGTTTTGTGGTATTCATAAACACCACCAATATTGTTGGATACATGTCCCATATACCTATTGAACTGTGCTACTACGTGGCCATACATGGTTTCAAGGTCATCATAGTTTTCACCGTCTTCGGTGGTCCACTGCATTAGGTTGGGAACGATTCGCTTTAGGTTTTCTATACCATATAAGCTAGCTTTGATGGCATCATCCCCTAAATCCTCGGTTTGTGAACTTGGGTCGTGGATATCGCCTACCTGTTGGTGACCAAATCGGTACATGGGGTCTCCGGCATGTTCCAGGATCCAATCGTTCAAAATAGGTTTTTCTTCTTTGGCCGTTTTGTCCAAAATTGGCTTATACCCCCATTTGATAGCATACTTGTCATAGATACCGATGTTGGGCATCAAAGCAACGCCTTCGTCACCTGGTTGGGCAACATAGTTGAAACGTGCATAATCCATAATGGATGGAGCCGTTCCATATTTTTGGGTAAAACTTGCAGAGCGTAAGGAATCAACGGGGTAAGCAACGCTACTGCCCATGTTGTGCGGCAATCCAAGTGTATGTCCAACTTCGTGGGAGGATACAAATCGTATCAAGCGTCCCATAATTTCTTCTTTGAACTGAGTTTTTTGAGCATCTGGATTAATTGCTGCTGTTTGCACAAAATACCATCCACGTAGTAAGCTCATCACATTGTGGTACCAGTTAATGTCCGATTCCAAAATTTCACCGCTCCTTGGGTCGCTTACGTGCGGACCATTGGCGTTTGGAATAGGAGAGGCCAAATAACGAACCACAGAATACCTAACATCCTCGGGAGACCATTCTGGGTCTTCTTCAGGAGATGGTGGGTCTTTGGCAATAATGGCATTTTTAAAACCTGCTGCTTCAAAAGCTACTTGCCAATCTTCAATACCTTGTTTTATGTATGGAACCCATTCTTTGGGAGTGGCCCTGTCCACATAGTACACAATTGGTTTCTTAGGTTCCACCAATTCTCCTGCCTTGTATTTTTCAATGTCCTCATCCTTGACCTCGAGTCTCCATCGATCTAGGTAGGTAACGGTTTTGCTTTCCTGTGCATCAAGTCCGTAATCCACTTGTCCTCTGGCAAACCATCCTACACGTCTGTCAAAATAACGGCGTTTCATGGGTTCTTTTGGCAATAAAATCATGGAATTATTGATCTCCAAAGAAATGGATCCCAAACTGGAGTTGCTTGGCGGTTCGTTGGACAAGTATGTTTTTACGTGTCTTGCCTCAATATTCAAAGGGTAACTTTTGATGGATTCAATGTAGCTGCGATCCCCGTCCATTCTGGTAACCTTGTATCTTTTTCGGTATCCATCGGGAAATCCAAGGGCCTTTACGTCATCGGTAAACATAGGATCGATTTCGATTACCGTTGCAGGGTTCAAGGAATCTTTTTTGTTGATAGCCTTGATGTCGAAAGAGAAAAGTACAGGTTCAAAGTTTGAGTTTACCACTGCTTCGTGCACCGGAAGTGAATCTGCCGCTACATTTTCATAAGACGCAACTCGCACCAATACCTTTTTGTCCTTTTTTTCCCAGCGTAGTACCTGTGTATTGATTTTTCCGCCACCAAAACCGATGCCTGTGGCTGTTTTGGAGATTCGGCTCACCATTAACATCTCACGATTGAACAGGGAGTCTGGAATTTCGTAGTAACGTTTGTCATCTACAGTATGCACACGGAAGAGACCTTCGTCGGTCTTTGCATCCTTGGTGATGACCCTATCATAAGGTTTTATATCACCAGGTTTGGATTTGTCCTCCTTTTGTTGTTCCGTCTGTTTCTTTTTCTTTTTGAAAAGTTGGGCGTCAATGTTTTGAACGGTACCCAATAAAATAAAGACTACAAGTAGTCGAGGTAGTAAATTTTTGATCATTATATGTCCGTTTGAATAACTATGAAGATTCAAAGAACCTAAAATTCGTGAGATTTAACTGTTAAATAAATATTAACAGCTGTTTTTTTAACGCTATGTCTCAACCTTTGGGAGTCCTGCCTTTTACTGAGGGTTTGGAGGAAATCGCCCCGTATAACTGGGCTTAACGGGCGTTTGGAATTTGTGAAAATTTCCTAAAGACTGTAACATTTTCGGTTTTGGTCAGTCTTATAAGCATATCATCAATCACAAAATTCAATCAAAAAATGAACAAGTTATTATTAATTTATGGTAGTGTATTATTGAGTAGTACAGCCATAGCCAACGACCAACAAAATACCAAGGTTGTCCAGGTACAGTCCGAGACACCGGGTAGTTTAGAAAACAGTTTGACCACCTTGAATATAGGTACTGCGTTAAACGATCCAACTTCAGAAATGGCAGATTTTGCCTGGTATGAATTGAATTTAAATGAAATAGTGTATTTGGAGGAAGAGCCAGAGGTACATCTAGGTTTTGATACTGCGGATTATCTTCCAGAAGGTTTTAACCCCTACAAAAGCTATTTTGATTTGAATTCCATCATATACCTCGAAAATAATGTTGATTCTTCTTTGGGCTTTGATGTCCAAAAATACTTGCCGGAGAATTTCAACCCTTACACGGATGTGGTGGATGTACATTCCATCAACTATATGGAGGAAGAGGATATGGATCTAGGTTTTGATGCCAAGGATTACTTGCCAGAAGGCTTTTCTCCTTACGAGATGTATGTGGATTTAAAGTCGATTTCCTACTTGGAGGAAGAAACCGAACTTGTATTGGGAATCAATAGCGAGTATTTGTTGCCAGAAGGTTTTGATCCTTACACGGATCTAATAGCCATCACTTCGGTAAACTACATGGAGGAAGAAGATATGGAACTGGGTTTTGATACTTCCAAGTATCTCCCTGAAAATTTTGATCCATACTCAGGGTCAATGCAGTAAAATGTTCTCATTTTACAACTTATTTGAGTTAGCTATGAAAACCCCTCGATCGAGGGGTTTTTGTTTTCACAAGACCATTCTTTTGTTAAGAAAATCCAATAAGTGACTGGTTAACAAAAAAATAACACCAGTATATATGGCATTGGTATTTGTAGCAAAATAGCTGTTATTGTATGGATAATTCAGCCATTTGGATGTTTTGATAAAATTACTTCAGCAAATGGCGAAAACTGTAAAAAAGGATAGACCTTTTAGGTTCTTATTGTGAAGTTAACAAAAGACTAATTATAATAATCTTCACAAAAAAGGGTTATAACTTTATACCTAACAAAGAGTTACGCTCCGCTTATCAAGAGTTGAAGCGTTGGTTAAGTTAGTTTCTTACATTTTTTTGAGTTAGTTAGTTTGTGAAAATGCCCTTCCGCCCGGAGGGGCATTTTTGGTTTAGAACAGCAACGGGATCACAAACTGGAAAACCAAAATAAGTAAAACAACTGCTATCAGATTCAGGATAACACCAACCCGTGCCATTTCCGGAATTTTTACATAACCACTGGCAAATACAATAGCGTTGGGCGGTGTTGCCATGGGCAGCATAAATGCACAACTACTGGCAATGGTAACAGGTATCAACAGGTGGAGCATGGGGATATCCAGACCAATGGCGATACCGGCCACTACGGGCGCCAAAACTGCCACAAGGGCCACATTGCTCATCAATTCTGTCATAAAAAGCATTAAGAATATCAATAATGCAGCGGTGAACAAAACACTTATTTCGCTCTGTGCTATGGCGTTGGCTACCATATCCACGATACCGCTGGTCGACATCCCTTGTGCTAAAGCGAGCCCTCCACCAAAAAGGATTAGAATTCCCCATGCCAGTTTGGAAGTATCTTTCCAAGTAATGATAAAATCCCCCTTTTTCATGTTATAGGGAATGGCAAAAAGAGCGATTGCCGCAAAAATACTTATCATGGTATCCGTAAGCCCCAAGCTTGGAAAGATGTTATTGATCAAGGTCCTGAAAATCCATAGGAAAACCGTTACGGCAAAAATTGCCAAAACCATCTTTTCCTTTCCGGAGGTAGGGCCCAATTTTTCCAGTTCAACTTTGATGACTTCCTTGGAGGCACTGAACTTCAAATCTTTGTTGGGGAACATCCATTTTACTAGGACCAAATAGCAAATCCCAATCATAATGATGGAGAAAGGCAAACCTATGGTCATCCACTTTAAAAAAGATATTTCCGTATTGTATTCATTTTCCAATAGCCCTATCAAAACCGAGTTCGGTGGTGTGCCGATTACCGTGGCAATGCCACCTGCATTGGCAGAAAAGGCGATGCCGAGCATCACGCAAAGCGCAAAATTTTGATCGCTCTTGGTAAAGCCATCCTCGTCGTTGATCAATAGATTGATGACTGAAATGGCAATAGGCAACATTACCACCGTACTTGCCGTATTGCTGATCCACATGCTCAAAGTTGCGGTGGCGATCATAAAACCCAAAATCACCTTGTTTGGCGTGGTTCCAGTGAGCCTAATAATGTTCAGGGCAATCCTACGGTGCAGGTTTACCTTTTCCAGGGCAAGGGCCATCACAAAACCACCAAAGAACAGGAATACAATGGGACTACCATAATTGGCACCAACCTCTGCAATGGGCAGAATCTTTAGAATAGGCAGTAGGAGCAAGGGAAGGAGTGCGGTAACGGATATGGAGACAGCTTCGGTAATCCACCATATCAGCATCCATGCCGCAACCGATATTACGGGGTCGCCCTTTTCCGAAACGATTTCAAAAGGCAACAAGTTCAATACAAGAAAGACGACCGGCCCTAGGACCAGCCCAATTTTTTTGCTTAGTTCCATTGGGGTTCTAAGCTATGCTTTTTTGTTAAAAGATAAAAATAAAGAAGCCCCGTGATGGGGCTTCAATATGAAAAATAATTAGAAAAGTGATTGGTTTATTTGATCTTGAAGGTCAATCTGCCAAAGACGTATCTTCCGTTCTGTCCAAATTGAACAGACCTCCTTGAGTAGATAAACCTACCCTCCGATCTAAAAGCAGGATCATTCTCGTCCGGATAAACATCCAAAAGGTTATTGGCTCCAATGGTGAATGTTGCACTTTCGGTAAAATTGAAGCCAATGGTAAGATCGGTCACAATTTTTGCCCCAAATGTATAGTCGATGGTAGGGTCTTCTTCATTGGTAGCTTCCCTTACTTCGCCAAAATACCCGTTTCGCAAAAAGAAGCTCCAATTGTCCCCAACTTTTACGTTGTGGGATAGATTTCCTTTGGTGGTGGGCACTGCAGATTCCAAATAGATTCTACTTGTTGGGTCAAAATAGGTGTCGCTCAGACCTGCATCGGCGATTGCCTCGGGAACTTTTACTTTTTCTACAGTTGTTTCGGATACCGTCATGGCCAAAGTGTTGGTCAGTGAAACATTGTCCGAGATGTTCGCTTTGTGGTCGACTACAAAATCCAAACCTCTGGTCTGGGTATCCACAGAGTTGGCAAAGAAAGCAGCTTGGGTGGCATTGGCCTGTTGGAAAAGATTGGCCAACTCGGCATTTCCGTTATCATCGAACTGACCTGTGAGGATTACACGGTCATCTATGTTGATGAGAAATCCGTCCAAGGTAAACTTTAGGTTGGCACTGGGCACTCGTGCCGTAAATCCGGCCGTTGCACCTATCGATGTTTCCTCTTTCAAAGGTTCTATGCCCAGCAATCGGGCAACTCTGGAGGTGTTTGGAAAAGTACCAACTTCATTGGGAATCCCGTCTACAAAAAGAGTAGAGGTGGAGCTGTAATGAATCTGGTGCAGGGAGGGAGCCCTAAAACCAGTTTGTCCACCACCTCTAAAATTGAGGTTTTCCGAAATTTTCAATCGTGTGGCCACCTTAAAGTTCAAGGTTCCCCCAAAATCGGAGAAGTTTTCATACCTGACCGCTCCACTGAGCAAAATGGATTCGGTAAAATCAGCTTCCACATCAAAATAGCCTGCAATGGTGTTTCTGAAGGCATTGACTTCATTTTCTGGTTTGAAGCCTGGAAATACTTGAATCCCACTATCTCTAGTGTTTCCAAAAAAGTCTGTAGGTACCATTGAATCTGGATCGGTGGGATCATGTGGAATGCCCAGGGTGTTGTACTGTGTGTAGGAGATTTCCTCTCCGGCTATGATACCGTAATTTTCTACACGGTATTCGGCCCCGAAAGCAATATTCAAGCCTGCCATGGTATCTTCATAAAAGCGGCTCATATCAAAATTGGAGGTGTTTTCACTATAGTTGAACCCACCCGAGTTTGCTTGAAAAGGAGTCGCATTTTCCATTGAAGCATTGTTGGAGTTTGTAACGTGGTACATGAACTCGTTCTTTCCGTAGGAATTGCTAAAGTCAACGTTCCAATCCCCGATCATTCCCTTGATTCCGAATGCGGCTGACTTATCTACAATATTTGAATTGATTTCCGGCAAAAAACCATTTGGATAGGCGGGGGTATAGGTGCGCGACTGGTTCGGAAGGCGGTAAAAACCACCTGCATTACCATTTTTAAAGCTTAGACCGCCAAACCCGTAGATTTCCAAATTCTCATCCAACGGTATGGAAAGGTTGGCAAAGAACTGGGCGCCCCTCAACTTGGATTGACCAACTCGCATGTTGAAATCACTTCGTTGTAAACCCCTGGCCAACAATTCAGATTCGGTGACGTCTGCATTCAGAATACCTTGAAGTTCTTCTTTGGTTTCATTTCCGTTCAGAGCAATTCCAGCAGCTGATGCATACTGAAATATATCTGCCAAATCATCATCTAGTAGTAAGGATGTATCATAATTATCGGCGGCAGCAACCCTTTCTATGGAATTATAGCTATTAAAAATAGAACCTTCCCATTCCTGCATACGGTTGGTCCATCCGCGGTGGTTAAAATTACCGGTAAAGTTGATAAACCCACCATCTTTTCCAATAGGCAATCCGTAATTCAGTCCCAGACTTACTTTTTCACCATCGATTTTCTTTTGTGGACTGTGTTCGCTGGTAAAATGGGCACCTGTGTTTACATCTACCTGCAATTCGTTCACGGTATTCTTCAAAACGATATTGATGACCCCTGCAATGGCATCGGAACCATACTGGGCGGCAGCACCGTCCCTAAGGATCTCGATTCTGGAGATGGAGTTGGAAGGAATGGTGGTCATGTCGGTACCGACACTTCCCCGACCAAATGTTCCGTTTACGTTGACCAGTCCTGTTTTGTGCCTTCTTTTTCCGTTGATGAGAACCAATACTTGGTCAGGCCCGAGTCCGCGCAAAGCAGCGGGGGCAATATGGTCCGTACCGTCAGAAATGGTCTGTGGATTGGAAGTGAACGATGGTGCCGCATAGTTCAGGATTTCGGTGACCGTGACCTGCGGGGCGGATTGTACCAGTTCTGTTACATCCAGCACATCGACGGGCACTGGCGAGTCGGTAGAGGTTCGGTTGGCGTTTCTGGATCCAACCACTACAACATTTTCCAGTTCGAGTCCGGCTTGTAGTGTAACGTCTAATGTGTTGCCGGTTACGGTCGCTTCTTGCGTGTTGAATCCGACGTAGGAAAATACCAAGATGTCTCCGGTGCTAGCTTCAATGGAATAGTTGCCATCAAAGTCGGTGATGGCTCCCGTGGTTGTTCCTTTAACTTGGACCGAAGCTCCCGGTAAGGGTACGTTTTGGTCGTCGTAAACGGTTCCTGTTACCTCTTGTGCCATTCCTGTAAACGATACCAACAGCACAAAAAGGAATGCTAATTTCATTCTTTTCATTTAAATAGGTTTTAGTAAGATTATTGGGGTATGCTGCTGGAAATTTCCTTTTAAAAAGGAAAAAGTTGGGGAAAGATAGAGCTTTTTTTAAAAATGAAAACCCCTGGACTATTGATCAAGTCCAAGGGCCGTTATTTTGAAAAGTTATTTTTTGATTTAACCGGTGTACTTCACTATGAGGTCGTCCCCTGTTTTTTCCACCTTAATGAGCCCATGTTTTGTGAGCCCCTTGGTACTTTTGTCCCATTTTTTACCGCTCAAACCAGCTTTATCTTTAAGGTCGGCCAGGGACATTTCTCCTTGAGGCTTAAGAATGTCCACGATGGTTTTTTCTTCCTCGGTCAACTCTACTTTTTTCTTCTCTGGTCGCATTTGCGGGAAGAACAACACTTCTTGGATGGAGGAGTTGTTGGTCATCAACATCACCAAACGATCGATTCCGATTCCGATTCCAGAGGTTGGAGGCATACCATATTCCAGTGCCCGCAAGAAATCCTGATCAATAAACATGGCTTCATCATCTCCTTTTTCAGAAAGTTTGAGCTGATCTTCAAAACGTTCGCGCTGATCAATGGGGTCGTTGAGCTCGGAATAGGCATTGGCCAATTCCTTGCCGTTCACCATCAATTCAAAACGCTCCGTAAGTCTAGGATTGGTTCTGTGCTCTTTGGTCAACGGACTCATTTCCTTTGGATAATCGATGATGAAGGTGGGTTGAATGTAGTGGTGTTCACATTTTTCACCAAAAATCTCATCGATCAATTTACCGATGCCCATGGTTTCATCCACTTCAATATCCAATTTCTTGGCCACTTCGCGGAGTTCGTCCTCTTCCATATCGGCCACATCGTAACCTGTATGAATTTTAATGGCTTCCAAAATCGGAACCCTTGGGTAAGGGGCCTTGAATTCTATTTCGTGATCGCCTACCTTCACTTTGGAGCTTCCAGTGGCATCAATGGCCACTTTTTCCAATAATTCTTCGGTGGTGTCCATCATCCAGTTGTAGTCCTTGTAGGCTACATAGAGTTCCATTACGGTGAACTCTGGATTGTGGGTGCGGTCCATTCCCTCGTTACGGAAATCTTTTGCAAACTCGTACACACCGTCAAATCCACCTACAATCAATCGTTTTAGATAAAGTTCGTTGGCGATCCGTAGGTACAAAGGCACGTTCAATGCATTGTGATGCGTTAAGAACGGACGTGCCGCAGCTCCACCGGGGATAGGTTGTAAAATGGGGGTTTCCACTTCCAAATATCCTTTTTGGTTGTAGAATTCCCGTATGCTCGTCGTGATTTTTGTTCTTTTGATGAAGGTGTCCTTAACGTGCGGGTTTACTACCAAATCCACGTACCGTTGACGGTACCGTAGCTCTGGATCATTGAAAGCATCGTATACTTTTCCTTCATCGTTTACCTTTGGTAAGGGCAATGGTCTTAAACTTTTGCTCAATAATGAGAAGTTTTTTACCATCACAGTTTTTTCCCCTACTTGAGTCTTGAACAATTCTCCTTCAATACCGATGATGTCCCCGATGTCCAACAATTTTTTGTACACATCGTTGTAAAAGGTTTTATCATCATCCGGGCAAATTTCATCACGGTTAAAGTAGACCTGGATTCGTCCTTCGCTGTCCTGAAGTTCAGCAAAAGAAGCTTTTCCTTGAATTCTTCGTGACATCAATCTACCGGAAATAACCACTTTCTTTCCTTCTTCAAAATCATTCTTGATGCTCTTGGAAGTGGCATCAATAGGATACAATGCTGCGGGATATGGGTTGATGCCCATTTCCCTGAGTTTGGTCAATTTTTCCCTTCGAACGATCTCTTGTTCCGATAGTTGCATAGTCTGTAAAAAATTTAAAGCGCAAAATTACAATTTTGCGCTTTAAATCCTTGCGTTGGCCCAACTTAATATGCATAATTGGGCACATAGTCCTTTTGGAAAACAATTTGGGCAATGTCTTCTTCCAAAGTTTCCAATGGACTTTCCACAATCCGGTTGATTTCCTTGCCATCTTTAAAAAAGATGATGGTCGGCACTTTTATGATGTTCAATCCTTTTTCTTCGCCTGTGGGACTGGTTTTATAGTGTTCCTTACGATAGTCCAGTGCTATGATTTCCAATTGCTCCATCGGAAAATCCGCGGCTTCCAGAATTTTGATGAATTTGGGACTTTCCCGTTTGCTGTCGCCACACCAAGTGCCCAAGAAAAGTTTGATGTTGTACCCCGCCAGTTTTTCCTTGAAAAGGGCAACCATCGTTTCGTCGGGGAGGTAGTTTTCATATCGGTCTTGGAACCAGTTGCTGTAAGGTTGTGACCGTAATCCTTCCAAATTGATTTGTCCCACTAAAAACTGTAGGCCGTTTTCTGTTTTGATTTCTTTGTTGAATTCTTGTGCCGAAGCTCCGAAAGTAAAAAGCAAAAGAAGTGTTGCCAAAAGTTGTTTCATGATTTTACGTGATTTATGGTTTGATGGCCAAATTCACCAAAATCTTTGATGGACGTAGGTTGCGGACGTTGGATATTGGTACTAGACCGGGGGTTGAATTTTATTTTTTGAAGCGGAGTGCCATCTCTTCGCGGGAAGTGATGCCCAACTTTTTGTACAGGTTGTTGATGTGTGTTTTTATGGTACTTACGCTCACAAAAAGCTCTGAGGCAATCTCTTTATTGGTCTTGTTCTCCAATATCAGGCTGACGATTTTTTGCTCTTGAGGTGTCAGTTTTTCAAGCAATTGAGAAGTGTTCCTTTTTTTCTTGCCTAGAAAGAACAGCACATTGCCCAAAAGAGAAACCGCCAAAAGAGCCATGATGGTCCGGTTCCATTTACTGGATTTTGGGCGACTGAAACTTGCCAACTCTTTATCAGTAGTTATTTCGGCTTGGTACTGTTGGGTAAATTCTGCGTTGGGGCAGGTGTTGGCCAATCTTTCCGATAGACCTTCGTAATAATCGTTGGTTGTTAAGTCTTCCAGATAAAACTTAAAGGTTTCGTTCCTTTTGTCGGATAAAAAATCGTAGATGTAAAGTTCGGCCAAGGGTTCGTCTGTTTCTTTTCCAAAATTGTGCAAGGTCTGGAACCACTTGTCCAAATTCAATTTTTTGTTGGCTTCGCTTGGATAATCGGCAAAATCGTAGGCCATATGTTCCTTTAAGCCATCAATTTCCAATAAGAGCCCGGATTTTGGATTAGTGGAAGATATGGTGCAAAGCGATTGGTCTTCAAAAGAGGTGGGAAAGCTAACGGTATCTTTATTATTGGCAATAAACAACACATTTTTACTGTTATTGCATCGGCCCAAAAAGTGATTGCTGCCCGTGTTGTCCGAACAGCCATCCAAATGAATACGATAGATGCGGTTTTGGTCATTGAGGTTGTTGCCCTCAAAGGAAAAATGACCCAAGGAGTCCACTTCTGATTTTTGCACGATTTGATCTAAGTAAACCCGTCCAGATTTACGATAATCCTCGACCAATGACAGGTAAATTGAATTACCATTGTTCTCTGCGGAAACTTGCCCCGAAAAGTGATACTGCCCAAAAAGGGAAGAAGCTTGTGTGAGAAACAAGAAAAGGAAGAAAAACCGCATTTTTACCCGATTTTGGTTAAAAATAGTGCTTTTCTGTAACAAAATATGTATTTGGGCTACCTATAAGTATCATCAATCAAAATCAAAAAAAATGAGTTTCTGGAGAGTTTTATTGGCCATATTGTTTCCACCCTTGTCGGTCATCGGAAAAGGTTGTGGCTCTGTTCTTATTGTATTACTTTTAACCCTGTGTGGTTGGGTTCCCGGAGTAATCGGGGCCTTGGTCATACTAAACAACACTAACTAAATATTATATGAAGAAAGTCCAAATCTTGCTGTCGGCAATGTTGATTGCCCTTGCCAGTGCATGTAATTTTACCGAAGAAATACACATTAATGAAGATGGTTCCGGGAAACTGTCCATAAATTTTGATGGCTCCGAAATGATGGAGATGGCTGGCGACGAATTGACCAGAACCAATGAAAAAGCTATAGATTCCATAATTTCTTTCAAGGATTTTTTGGAAGAGAAGAAGGATAGCATCGCCCAATTGCCTATTGAAGAACAAGAAAAGTTGAAAAAACTGGAGCCGTTCAATATGAGAATGGTAATGAATCCTGAAAAAAAGGAGATGATGTTCGATTTGTACAGCGAGTTCAAAAATGTGAGCGAGGTCAATGATGCTTTTGGAGCTTTTCAAGATGCCAGTTCCATTGGGGGCAAATCAAACCCTCAGCAAGGCCCGATGAAGCCTGCTGAGCAACCAACCGAAGTAGATTACTCGTTCAGCAAGGACAAGTTTTCCAGAAAGGCCAAAATTGTGGATCAAGAGTTGTTCCAACAGCAATTGGATAGTTTACAGGGGGCGGAGATGTTCCTATCTGGGTCTACGTACACCTTAAAATATCACTTCCCTAAAAAGATAAAATCAACCACTGCTGAAGAAGCGACCTTTAGTCAAGATGGCAAAACCTTGATCTATGAGGTCAACTTTATGGAGTTGATGAAGAATCCATCAGTCTTGGATTTGGAAGTGGAGCTGGAGAAATAGTTTTCCATTTCCATGCTTCGTATCTTTGTAGCATGAACAAGAAAGTTGCTCTACAAGATCTAGGATTAAAGGATTACAAGGAAACTTGGGATTACCAAGAGTTTCTGTTTAAGAACATTGTGGACACCAAGATTCGAAACCGTCGTGAGGAGGCCAATCTTGATACGCCCAATCATTTCCTGTTTGTGGAGCATCCGCATGTGTATACCTTGGGAAAGAGCGGCGACATCAACAATTTGTTGGTAGACGAAAACAAACTTGCCGAAAAGGGTGCTACTTTCTATAAAATCAACCGAGGGGGAGACATTACTTACCACGGGCCTGGACAAGTGGTGGGCTATCCTATTCTGGATTTGGACAACTTTTTCACGGACATTCACAAATACCTTCGTTTTTTGGAGGAAATGGTGATTCTGACCCTGGCCGAATACGGTCTTAAAGCCGAACGCTCCAAGGGTGAAACCGGTGTTTGGTTGGATGTGGGGACTCCATTCGCACGTAAGATTTGCGCCATGGGCGTGCGCGCCAGCCGTTGGGTGACCATGCACGGCTTTGCCCTGAATGTGAACGCTGATTTGGGTTATTTTGATATGATGATTCCCTGTGGTATAAAGGACAAAGCGGTTACTTCTTTGAGTGTGGAATTGGGGCAAAAACAAGTGGATATGGAAGAGGTGAAGCAAAAACTACTAAAACACTTTATAATACTTTTTGAGGCGGAGTTGGTCAAGGAAGGGACACAAGTTTAAGCATGCTGAAATATTCATTTTGAATTCACAAATAATGAGTATCTTGATTTAAGAATAAACCTTTGAAATGAATAGCTCTTACAAATGAATCTTTTGCAGAAAAAACTTTTCCTGGTCCGAGAATTTACTTTGGAAAAAGGATTCTTGAGAATTCAATTTAGAAATTTAACTAGCTCTGAAGAGTTCAATATTCCCTATGAGGAAATAGATTTTTCGAAAACTGTTTGGCAAAAGGAAACCGATAACGTGATGTTAATTGTTACTTTGGTATTTGGTGTTTTTTTTCTAATTAACATATTCAATCCTGATAACTATCCCGACGGGAGTGGTTTAATAGGTGTTTCCATATTCTTATTCATTGTTACTTGTCTTAGCGGACTTGTCACATATATAAAGTCAAAAAATGTGTTGTTGATTCCTACCCATAATAACGGTTATTTGGAGTTCATTAAAAACAAGCCTAACAAGGATGAATTTGAAGCATTTATTAAAAAACTGTCTGATGAGATAACCCTGTTTTTAAAGTCAAAGTATGCTAAAATCGATTTAGAGATGCCAGTTGAACCTCAATTGATGACCCTTGGATGGCTTAGGGAAAAGGATATTATCTCTGAGGAAGAGTTTGAAAATCTTAAACATAATTTGGTTAATAAGAAAAAAGGGGGAGCTAGTATCGGTTTTAGTAAGTGATACTTCAAATGAACTTTTATTTGAATTAATAATTGATTTGTGAAAGAGTACGATGTTCTTGCCCACATTATGTTGTGCGGTAAAATTTCTTTAACGTTATCGATAGCCCTCTAAATCCAATTTAAACCATTAACTTACTACTGCACAGCATAACTACATATTGAGTTCATGTCGGCAAAACCAATTTTTGCACTCGATGTTGTTGTATGCAACTAAATTCAACGCACCATGAAAAGATTTCTCTTAGTACTTGTATTGACAGGAACCTTGCTTTCCTGCAAGAACACCAGCGAAAACAAAAAAGATGGGGAGGATTCCGCAACAGTGGAAAGCAATACGGTTGATAAAGTCGAAACCCACTACGTTCCCATTGACTCTGACGAAGCATTGATTGCTGCTTCACTCATGGCAGCTCCAGAAGAAAGCCGAGACGGGTGTAAAGTGATTGGTTATAACATGGCCGGTGATTTTGTGACGCTCAGAGAGGGAGATAATGAATTTATTGTCCTGGCCGATAACCCAAAACAATCTGGATTTAATGCGGCCAGCTATCACAAAAGCTTGGAGCCTTTTATGGCCAGAGGCCGTGAACTGCGTGCAGAGGGTAAAACAGGTCCAGAGATTTTTGATATTCGCGAGGAGGAAGCAAAATCGGGCAAACTCGATATGGGACAATTTGGGGCCACCTTACATATTTATTATGGGGAAAGTAACCAATACAATCCTGAGACCCACGAAGTGGAAGGGGCCCATTATCGTTATGTGGTGTATTTGCCATTTGCCACGGCAGAATCTACAGGACTTCCCGAAAAGCCTTTGGGTTCAAACCATCCTTGGATCATGGATCCAGGGACGCATAAGGCCCATATAATGATTTCTCCTTTACGGAAAGAATAGAAGAATAATGAAAAACCGAGGCTCGCACCTCGGTTTTTTGTTTTTACAAAGTAAATCTACTATTTGCTATACTGGGTCAAGACCATGCTGCCCATCAATTTTCCATTTTTGTTGTAGGATTCTTGTTTGATCATGCCAACTCCTTCGGCCAGCCAAATGCGTGAAGGAAAGGTCTGGTTGGTCATCATCATTTTGGTTTTGGTCTCGCTGTAGATTACATAACAGTCAAAAGTTCCGGCAGGTGTGGTCACACTTTCTTGTTTTTCAACTTTTCGGTTCAAGGTCTCAATATTGGTGTTCATGTTGATGCCTCCGCCCATTTTCATTTTCACTTCCATGTTGGCATCCGGAAGCTCCTGTCCTACAGATAGGTTGTTGGGCAATTCCACATCGGTACCCGAGATATCCATTTCTACATCGCCCATTTGACTGAGCATCTGTTCGTTCATCAAGGATTTAAAATCAATTTTTATCACATCGCCTTCGCAAGTAACTTCATAATCGGAGGTGTAGGCTCTTCCTTTTTTATCCATCATTTCCATCATCATGGTGGCGTTGGTAGTGCTGCCGCTATTTTGAACATCCGTTACCTTGTAGGTGATTTGGCCATCCTCTTTACCTTTTTTATCATAATTGGTATACTGGAAATTGGCTCCGTCAACCAGCGGGTAATAACTGCTACAATTGGATTGAGCTTGGGAATGATAGGCTGTAAAAAGGGCTATTAGACCTAATACTATATATTTTTTCATAGTCTGCGGTGTTATTTTTTAATGAATTCTACTCTACGGTTCTGTGCCTTGCCTTGGGCTGAATTGTTGTCGGCTACCGGTTCCCCTTCTCCTTTTCCTTCGGAACTTAATCTATCGGCGGAAACACCGTACACGGATACCAGTGCCTTTTTTACAGCTTCGGCCCTGTTTTTGGAGAGCGATAGATTGCTTTCATCGGAACCATCGGAATCCGTATGTCCCACGATATTTAGTCTGATGGAGCTATCTTGTGTCAAAACTTGGGAAATCTGTCTGATGATACCCATCGACTGTGGTAAGATGTCTGCCGAACCGGAATTGAAGAGAATGCCATTGGTGGAAATTTTACCTTCCGACATTAGCTTTCTGCGAAGGTCCACACCACCTTCGGCAATTTTCAGGTTGCTGATTAACAGCTGTTCTTGATTTTTCTGTTTATCAAAACCCTTAACATGGAATTTAAGGTAGTTGATGAGTTCAGGGTTCACGATGAATTGTGGCAGGTCGACCACTTTTGTTTCGTTAAGCCATAGTCTATAACGGTTCTTGTTTACTGCGATGGACACATGTACGACATCTGTATAAATATCTCTAAAATCTTGTTGAAGATTGTTGCTTATTGATGCGGGGTCTCCAGTAAAAAAATTGTGAACTCGAACGCCAACGGGCACGTACTGGCAGAAACCAAGAATGGCATATACTTTATTTTCGTTGGTTGTGAGGTTTTGGGTTTCGGAAAGATAAATCTCCAACACTGCGGAAGAGCTTGTATTTGTTGTCAAGTTGGTGGCCTTTACATCAAATTCTATCGTGTAATCCTCTGGAAGGGCTTTGCCGAGGTTGGGAACGGTAAGACTTCTGTTGGCAATGGAATACCATTTACCGGGCAATGTGCCAACGGTAACAACTTCTCCCGAGCCGTTGGTGTTCCATTTGGATGGGAAATCGCCCATAAAATCGTCGTTGAAGTCGTCGTAAAAAATAGGCTTGTCACCAGGGACATAATCAAACTTACTGTAAACTTCTATGGTTTTGGGTCCTGGAGTGACAGGTTCTGTAGATGTGCCGTTTTCGTCTATGTTGCCGCCGGGGTTCCCATTTCCTTGCGGATTTCCTGGAGATTGTTTTCCTCCTGAGCCAGGTTCCAGGATACTGTCAAGAGCTTGGTCTGTCTTTTTTGAGGTCTCTTTTTCTACCCGTCTTTCAACTGTGCGTTCAGCTGCTTTTTCCGCTTTCTTGGCCAATTTTTTGAAAAACTGTGCTTCTCCGCTGGTACCCATCAATAGGGCAAAAGACAAACAATAGAATAGTTTGTTTGGGGTTTTCATTTAGTATTTTTTTAGTTGTTGATAAAATAATTCTATCCAAACTACTAAAATGTAAGCCTCTATATATCTAAAAATGTATGTGTTGCATTAACTAATGTATGACTGGCCGTATGTTGTTCCGTTAGTTTATTTTGTAGACAATCAGGGAGTTGTCCTGGTCTTTTGCAACAAGTTCCAGCTTTTTGTCGTTGTCCATATCCGAAAGGTCGATCAAAGAACTTCCGAACACAGGGAAATTGGAAATGGGTTCGGCTTGGCTATCGTATAGATAAATTTGATGGTTTTGCAAATCTGTTACGGTAACATAAATTTTGTCATAGATATAAAAGATTTTAGGTTTGGAATAAACCCCAAGCTCCAGTTCCACCTTTTTCCCTTTTATGGTGAGTACGTTGTCATCCATTAGTACCAATGTGTTGCTTGTTGCATAAAACCCATGGTCTGGGTTTAGATTGAAGTTTGTGGCCGTCAACTTTCCGTTGGTGTCAATTTGATGGAGCACTCCTGTTTTGTTGGTGACGGAGAATTTGTTTTTATATAGGAAAACATCGTTGTTGGAAAAGTCTATTTTTTCTGGAATTTTAATTCGGTCGCTACCTACACGGTGCAGAATCCTAAGGGTACTATTGTCTTGTTTAAAGACGAGATAATCTTTGTTGCCCACTCTAAAATGTTGAGGGGTGCCCAAAATATTACTCGGGGCATCGGTAAAGGTAAACCCACGGACTATTTTACCTTGGTTATTGTACATGAATACTTTACGGCCTTGGGTAACTACAAAGCGGTAGTTTCGACTGCCATCATAATCAAATACTGCTAATGGATTCAGGTTTCCGCCCTCAAAATCAATATTGAATGGGGCAACTTCGTCACCATTTCGATCCAAGATCAAGAATTGGTCGTTCGTGGTAAAGGCGAGCTGCAGTTTTCCATTTTTATAGATGTCAACTTGTTGTATAGCTCCCTGTATCCTGCCATTCAATTGTTTGGTCCAAAGTACTTTTCCATCGGTAGAGATTAGGTAGAGCACGTTGTTTTCGTCCTGTACCACGATTTCCTGCTGTCGTGTTCTATGGTTTTTCACAAACAGAGGGTCTGTAGCCAAGTCTGTGTTCAGTTCTAGAGTGAAGAGTGGGGAAACCGTATTTTTCTCTTGGTTCTTTATGATTTTTGAGGCGAGAATATTGAAATGCCCAAAACCATTGTCCATTACCATTTGTGAGGCAAACACCTGTCCGTCCAAATCATCTTCATTGATGTCCTCGACCACCTCAGGGGAAAGTTCCTGTTCGGAAAAAAAGACGATGCCCGAAGCATTGGAGACCATAAGAATGCTGGATTCGCTAGCTAGGGAAGCTTTTGCTGTTTTGTACCCTTGGTCGTTATCGAAAGACGAGGAGCTTTTATGATTGCTTATTATGGTTTGCAAAGCTTCCTTGTTTTCTGAAAAAATAAAACTGTTCTCCAGTATAGTACAAAAGTTGGACGTAAAATTCTTTATTAAAGGGGTGAAGTTTTGTTCTATTAAATCTGGAGCATCCAAAGCCAATATTTCACTTCCTTGATAGTCTTCTGAGCTGGTTTTTTTGCTGTTAAGGTAATCGTATAGGCCTTCGGTACCGAAAGACTTTAACAATGCCACCTTCTCATTATTTAAAAAAATCAATCCAACTTCTTCTATGGTATTAAAAAGGGAATCGGTTTGTTTTACCCTGTCCAGATATTCGTTCTGGTTTTTTGCGAAGATTTGGTAATCGTCAAAAGTATAGGAAATGATTGCTTGCGAATTCAATGGGGCATAAGAGGGCGTTCTATTGGCGAGGGGTGAAGTGCCTTTGAACAAGTTGATAAAGTTTTTAGTGGAATCTGGGGCCATGGCCACACCGTTCAGGTTGACCTCGTCCGAATTTGCGGTAAAGTCCAAAGAAACCCATGACGAAAATGGGTTCTTTCTGGATTCATTTTGTTCCTTGAGTGCCAGAAGGGATGTATTTCCACTAGGGTCTATATATAAGGTAGCTGATTTGTCGGTGGAACTCGCTTCATACAATTTCTTTAATGTAGGGTCCACTGGTGTACTCTCATTTGCTCGTATGAGATTTTCCATCAGCATCATGGAAGAGCTCATTAGAACATCACTTTCTTTTTCAAGGCTGAACATTTCTAAACCGTCGAGACTGTATTTTGTGACGTTTGTGCCTTCATAGGTTAATGTCTCGACCGTTTTGTTGGCCACACTGTCCACATTAAAAAGTCCCGAAACTTTTTTAGTGGCCATTATGAAATCATAATTATCCTTGCCAACTTCAAAAAAAGCAAGCACAATTGTTTTATTGGTTTTCAGATAATTTAGTTCTTGGGTCTTGCTGGAGATGTCTTCGATATGGGCAAAGCCTTCAATGCTTTTTAGGAGAGAATTGTTCTTAAGTTCGCTTTTGAAGTTGCCAAGGTTGTTGATTTTTAGAACTAGTGCCGGATTAGGGGGTAAATGCTCCAAAAGAGAGTCTTTGGTCTTCACCTCTTTCGTACATGATGCAATAAATATGGGGAGCAAGCAAAAAAGTACCTTTGATCTCATTTTAGCAGTTTGACACAAAGTTAGGATTTTTAAATATCCAGAGTCAATTGTTCGGGGAGTTGTCTAAAGCTTTTTCTGTGATATTTGGTGATGCCGTATTTTTTGATAGCTTCCCTGTGCTCTTTGGTAGGGTATCCTTTGTTTTTTACCCAGTTGTACATGGGGAACTCTTCGTGGATTTTCGCCATATAATCATCCCGGTATGTTTTGGCCAAAACTGAGGCGGCCGCAATGCTCATAAATTTACCATCCCCTTTAATTATGCATTCATGATCTATGTTAGGGTAGGGTTTGAACCGGTTTCCGTCAACAATGATAAAATCGGGGAGAGGTTGTAGTTTATCAATTGCACGGTGCATGGCTAAAAAAGAGGCGTTCAAAATGTTTATTTCGTCGATTTCTTCTTCAAAAACATGGCAAACAGAGAAAGAAACGGCATTTTCTTCCAAAATCGGCTTCAAAAGATCGCGTTTTGTCTCGGAAAGCTGTTTCGAGTCGTTTAAGGTGATGTTGTTAAATTTTTCTGGCAATATTATGGCGGCAGCCGTCACCGGGCCTGCCAAACAACCCCTTCCAGCTTCATCGGTTCCTGCTTCAAACAATGACCGGTAACATGATTTTAACATACATCTTAAAAATTTAACAATTGAAAACTAAAGAAAAACATATTTGCCAATAAAAAGTTAAAAAAAATCCTACAAACCTAATAAATAGGGTTATTGACCACGAATAATGTGTTAAAATTATCAAAATTATTGATTGATGCTTCGGTAATATAGGTGCTGCAAGGTTGTTAATTTTTTTGAATATTAACTTTTTATATTGATTTTTGAGCGGACTAATTCAAAAAATGAAATAAATGAAAGCTAAGTTAGCATGGATGCTAACGCCTTTATTGGTGTTATGCATGTCTTTCTCTTTTGGACAAGAGAAAACAGTTTCAGGTAACGTGACGGACCAAAACGGTCTGCCTCTTCCTGGTGTTTCCATTATGGTTGTTGGAACATCCAATGGTACACAAACCGATTTTGATGGTAATTACACCATCTCAGCTTCACAAGGGCAAATGTTGCGTTTCAGTTACATCGGTCAGAAGACTGTGGAAAGAACTATAAGAATCAGGGGTGTTAGCTCTGTGACTGCCGGAAATGAGCCATTATATGTTATAGATGGTGTTCCGGTAAATAGTGGTAGTGTGGGTACTGATGGAGCTTATTCTTCTCTTTCA
>NZ_JAHZSV010000044.1 GCF_019457905.1 Flagellimonas abyssi
TGGTTCTTCTTCCACGATTAACGTACAGATGGAAGATGATGCCCAGGCCTTGGAAGAGGTTGTGGTGACAGGGTATACTTCCCAGAGACGCTCTGATATTACAGGTTCGGTAGTGAAAGTGGACTCGGAAAAGCTGAGCGAAGTAATTACTCCCTCTGTGGATCAAGCACTACAAGGAAACGTTTCTGGTCTTACAGTTTCTGCTACATCCGGTACGCCTGGGTCTACTGCAAACATAAGAATCAGGGGTGTTAGCTCTGTGACTGCCGGAAATGAGCCATTATATGTTATAGATGGTGTTCCGGTAAATAGTGGTAGTGTGGGTACTGATGGAGCTTATTCTTCTCTTTCAGCATTGGCTGGTATTGATCAAACCAATATTGAGTCGATTACAGTTTTGAAAGACGCATCTGCAACAGCTCAATATGGGGCAAGAGGGTCAAATGGTGTAATTCTCATTACTACCAAAAGCGGACGTGCTGGAAAAACAATGTTCAGTATCAACAGTAGTTATGGTTTTCAAAATGATGCAATTACCGGTCCTGTGCCGTTAACGGCTGCTCAACGCTTGGAGCTTGCTTCAGAGGCGTATTTTAACGATGGCATTTTTGGTTCAAAACAAGAAGCCAGGGATGCGCTATTGGCTGGTCCTTATGCAGAGTGGGATGCAAATGGTCGTCCAGAGGCCCGTTGGGACCAAGCTGTTGCTAATCGTGATGCAATAATCCAGCAGCATAGTTTTTCTGCTTCTGGCGGTGGAGAAGGTCACACTTTCTTTGCTTCCTTGGGGTACATGCAACAAGAGGCAACTGTTGTTGGGTCTGAGTTTGAAAGAATTTCAGGATCGATCAACTTTTCGAAAGATTTGACTGATAATGTAACTTTTACTACTAATAATCAGGCTTCACATATGTATCAAGATGCTTATTTGGAAACAAGTGCATATTTTGAAAGCCCAAGAACAGCAAAGTTTTTCCTTTCGCCTTTATTGACTCCTTTTAATCCTGATGGGTCTCCTAACCAGTTCTCAGGTTCCACTCCGAACCCTCTTTATTTAGTAGACAATAATGTTAGTGATAACAGGTTGACACGTATTGTGACAAATAATAATGTGACATGGGATTTTGCTAAAGGTTTTACTTTTGGCTCTACATTCAATGTTGATTTGCAATTGTACAACTTTAGAACGTATTCCAATCCAGAATATGGATATGGTGAGCCAACAAGTGGTGATGCAAGTCAGTATGATAGGACCAATGTTTTCTATGTGTTCCAGAACTATTTGGATTATGCATTGGAGTTGAACGATGATCATAAATTTGATTTTAAAGTGTTGCAGGAATATCAGGCAAACCGTCGTTATTTTGTAGGTGGTGCTGGGCAAAGTTTTGCTGATGGTGGTCTTCAGAATCTAGACAACCTAGGTACTCCTACTTCTATAAGCTCTTCATTCAACGATTGGTATGTTGGTGCCTATTTAGGTATGGTTAAGTATTCTGCTTTCGATAGTCGTTATGTATTGGACTTGTCTTACAGAAGAGAAGGAAACTCTCGATTTGGAAGGAAAAATCGCTGGGGTAATTTCTGGTCTGTTGGTGCTGCATGGAACTTGAACAAGGAAAATTTCTTGGCGGACGCTGAATGGATTAATTCACTTAAGTTGCGTGGATCGTATGGTGTTACGGGTAATGCCCTTATCGATATTAACCAGTTCCAGCCATTAATTGGATATTCCAATGATTATGGTGGAGAAGGTGCTGGATATTTGGATACATTTGGTAATGATGATTTGACATGGGAAACTTCTCATACATTGGATGTTGGTGTTGACTTTGGTCTCTTTAACAATGTTGTTAGTGGTAGCTTTGCATATTTCAACAGGGATTCAAAAGACCTTTTGTTGGAGGTTCCGCTATCAAGAACTACTGGTTTTACTAGCCAAATACAAAATATTGGTGAGTTGAACAATAAAGGTTTTGAAGTTGATGTGAATTTTAACATTGTTAATACTGAGGATTTAAGTTTTAGTCTTGGCGGTAACATTTCAAAGGTTAAGAACGAAATCACTAAATTACCTACCGATCCAAACGGTGTGGAAAGTACTATCACTACCGTTAGAACGCGAATCGAGTCTGGTCACCCAGCATACGCGTGGTATATGCCAACATGGGCTGGTGTGAATCCAGATACGGGTGATGAAGAGTGGTATATAAATGGAGTTGATGGTGAAACAACCAATAATTTTAATGAGGCCGAGGCTGTATTCCAAGGAGGAAATGCTGTGCCTACTACTACTGCGGGTCTTAATTTAAACTTCGCGTTTAAAGGATTTTTCTTAAATGCAACTGGTTACTATGCAGGAGGGCATAAAGTATATGAAGGATGGCATCTTTACTTGCACCAAAACAATGGATATCCTCTAACGGTTTATAATGGATATAACACGTTATTGGATCGTTGGCAGCAACCTGGTGACAATGTTCGATATGGTGCTCCAACAACAGGAGGTGAGCCATGGCAGAGACATTCCAAGTTCTTGTACGATGCAGACTTTATTCGTTTGCGTTCACTTACAGTTGGGTATGATGTCCCTTCAAGAGCATTGGAAAGTGTAGGTTTGACCAAATTGAGGTTTTATGTAAGAGGAAACAACTTGCTTACATGGGTGAAAGATGACAACCTACTTTATGACCCAGAAGTAGATGTGGATAGTCAGAACGGTACGGTTGATCCAGGGGAGATAGGTCTTGAGACACCTCCAGCTCGTTCAATTTCCTTAGGTGTAAATATTAATTTCTAAGAAGATGAGAAAAAGTATAAAAAATAAGTTCAATTACATACTGTCCGCGGTAGCAGCAATTAGCATATTGGCTGCTTGTACTACTGACAGTTTAGATCCAACCCTTTCGCAGGAAAAAAACTCTGAAGGTAGTATTACTAAAGTAAGTAACCTGTATAGTCTTTTAAAAGGTGCACACAATGTGTTGACCGGGTCTGGTTACTACGGAAGGGATATGATTGCCACCAACGAAGTTCGTTCGGACAACGTTTTTCCAATGGTAACTCAGGTAGGTTTACTACTCAGGGTGAGTTTGCGTACAATTCAAACACAGGCTTTATGTGGGAGGAAGCTTATGAAGTTATAGCAAATGCCAATGTTATCATCAATAC
>NZ_JAHZSV010000045.1 GCF_019457905.1 Flagellimonas abyssi
AGTTTGCGTACAATTCAAACACAGGCTTTATGTGGGAGGAAGCTTATGAAGTTATAGCAAATGCCAATGTTATCATCAATACAGATTTGTCTACTCTTGAGGGGGATTTGGCATATGGAGAGCATCTTCAAGGTGGTGCTATGATTTTGCGTGCGCTTGCTCATTATGATTTACTTCGTGTTTATGGGCAGCAACATGCAGAAGGAGGGAATTTAGGAGTTCCTATTATTACTGAGTTTAAAGGTGAAGATCTGTATCCTTCTAGAAATACTATAGATGAAGTGAAAGCTGCAATCTATGATGATTTGGAGACAGCTTTTGATATGATGGATTCCAGTTATGACACTTCAAGTATCTTTGTATCTAAATTTGTAGCTAAGGCTTTGGAGGCGCGCGTTGCAGTATATTTTGGAGATTGGGATCGTGCGGTATCGGCATCTGAAGCTGTAATAGGTTCAGGTATGTACTCTATCATTGGAGCTGATGATTTTGTAAGCAGTTGGGCTTCTGATGGTGGTTCTAATGTGATTTTTGAATTGGCCTACAGTGATGCCGATAACCAAGGCTCAAACGCATTATCTTACATCTACAGGTATCCAGGGGATGCTCCAAACGGATATGGTGACCTACAGGTTGTAAGCACTGTGATTGATCTTTTTGAGGAAGATGATGTTCGTATTGATATCTTGGGCTATCAAGATGAAGGTGCACGTTTGCGTAATATTGGGAAATATCCTGATACTGCTGTAGGTGCTGATAATATACCACTTTTTAGGTATGAAGAAGTTATCCTCAACTATGCAGAAGCGTTGTTGGAAACAGGAGGTGATGCGCTTACTCAATTGAATTTGATAACGAGTAACAGAGGTGCGACGCCATACGTATCTGCTACTAAGGAAAACATTCTTTTGGAAAGACGTAAGGAGCTTATGTTTGAAGGTTTCCGTTTTGATGACATGATGAGGACAGGTCAAGACGTGCCTTATTGGAATACTACTGAGACTCTTTTGGGTACTCAGACTTATCCCAATAATTTGTTTGCCTACCCAATTCCTCTGGGTGAGTTAAATGCAAACTCTAATATGGAGCCAAACGAAGGCTACTAAAAGTAGTTTACTATAAGTTATAATGCCCCGCCTAATCAGCGGGGTTTTTTTATGGCCCAACTTTTCACATTTCTTTAGAAACAAAACTTTTACCTTTGCTCAACCAATATCATGGAATGAGATATTTAGCATTGACCCTACTTTTATTGATTGGCCAATCAGTCTTGGCGCAACAAGATTCGATTCCTCCAAAAAAAGAGGGAGACTCTATAAGGCTGCAAGAAAAAGATACTCTTGCGTTACGGCAGAAGGATTCGGTTGCCGTAGATTCAATGCCTGCAAAGCCCAAAAGAAGAGATTCTGCTAAGTTAGAGGCCAAACAAAAAGATTCTGTGAGCATCAGAGATTACAAAATAATCTCATATTACGGCGACACTACTGTAGTCGACACGACTCTTTCCATAAGAAAAGATTACATCTACAATTATTTAAGGAAGGACGATTTTGAATTAATGCCCTTTGCCAATATGGGCCAGCCCTATAATGAGCTAGGTAAAAGCTTTTCTTCTGCACCTTATTATCCGCGCATAGGGGCGAAGGCCAAACATCCCGGTTATTTTGAAAAAGAGGATGTCAACTATTATCATGTTCCTACCCCGATGACAGAGCTCATGTTCAAAACCACGTTTGAGCAGGGTCAGTATCTAGATGCATTGCTAACCTTTAATGTGTCCGAACGGTTCAATATGTCGGTTGCCTATAATGGATTCAGGTCACTGGGTAAATATAGGTATGAGGAAGCCCAGGATGGAAAGTTTAGGACAACATTCAGTTATGTTACCAAAAATAGAAGGTATTCTCTCAAGGGGCATATAGCGGCTCAAGAAATGCAGAGCGAGGAAAGTGGGGGTTTAAGGAACAAGAGTCAATTTGAGGACGACCTGCCCGATTTTCAGGATAGAGCAAAAATTGACCTATTGTATACAAACGCCAATAATAGAATATTGGGCAAGCGCTATTTTTTGAACCATCAATTCAAATTGGTAAATCATAAAAAAGATTCTACGGACAATTCACCCACCGCATTGGCTATAGGGCATGAATTCAGCTATGAGACCAAAATGTACGACTTTGAACAAACACAGCAGAACGATGCCTTCGGGCAAGACCCATTCTTGGTTCCAATAGAAGATAGGGCGAGATTGAAAACAATGTTCAATAAAGGATTTGTGGAATTTTCAAACAAAATACTTGGCAGGCTTTCCGGCAGTGTATCATTGTTCAACTATAATTATTTTTTCAATAGTATATTGTTCACCGATGAAGGTGTCATACAAAATAAGCTGCAAGGAGAAGAAATTGTGGTTGGAGGTAGTTATCGTAACCGCATAGGGCCTTTGTATTTGGAGGGAAGTGTCGATTGTACGGTGGTAGGCGAACTTACGGCGAATAAGTTTGATGCCAGGGCAAGATATACATTGAATGAGGGTAATTCATTGTTGGGGTCTGTCCATGTATCATCTAGGATGCCCGATTTCAACTACTTGTTGTATCAAAGTGATTATCGAAACTTCAATTGGCAAAATACGGACACATTTGATAACATTCGTACAAAGAGTATAAAATTTGGTTTTGATTCCAGAACCTACGGCCTTTTGAGCGCTGAGTACAGTACGCTGGATAATTATACATATTTCGCATCCACGGCAACTGAGGAAGAAATAGGATTGGGTCAGGAAACGGCATTTGTAAGGCCCTTTCAGGAATCGGGCGCGGTAAACCACTTAAAAGTTAAATATGAAAAAGAAATAAAATGGAGAAAGTGGGCATTAATGAATACGGTAATGTATCAAGAGGTAGATCAAGGCAATCAAGTGCTCAATCTTCCACAGGTGGTTACACGGAATAGTCTATACTTTTCAAGTGATGTATTTAAAAAAGCGATGTTTCTGCAAACAGGGGTAACCTTTAAATACTTCACATCATATAATATGGATGCATACAATCCACTGTTGGGGGAATTTTATATTCAGAACAACGAAGAGTTGGGAGGATATCCCTTATTGGACGTTTTTATAAACGCCAAGGTGAAACAGACCCGTATTTTTTTAAAGGCAGAACACTTGAATTCCATTTTTTCAGAACCTAATTATTACTCCGCTCCAAATTATCCTTACCGCGATTTTGTTATCAGATTTGGGTTGGTCTGGAATTTATTTTCATAAAATTCGTTAAGAAGTGAAAAACGAAAACCTGAAAAACAAGTAGTTATAAATTAATTGATTTTTTTTCAAAAAAAATATCGAAAAACATTTTGCGGTAAGAAAATAACGTGCGTATATTTGCACCCGCTTAGCTGATAAGGCAGGGCGCTTTCGAAAGGCAGAAAGGCTGAAAAACGAAAGGAAAAAACAAAGAAGTTCATATACATATTGTAACGACAGCGTAGA
>NZ_JAHZSV010000046.1 GCF_019457905.1 Flagellimonas abyssi
GCATTCATTTTTCACTTATTAACAGTGTTCACGAAAACGTGTACAAAACGTATATATGAACAAATATAGGTTGTTTATTCGAATAAAAACAAATTGGGTCGAATGGCCAATATATATCGCCATTAACGGATAAATTAAACTGCCTAATACCTGTCTTTAAACTTTTGTGATGTAAAGAGTTGATGGTGATTTGCCCTGCTCACTTTCATCAGCTATAGATGGTTCAGTTTGCCGGTTCTTCGTCATATTTGGGGAAATCCATGCATTGGGGATTTAGATTTAATCTATTGACATTCAGTTGTTTAAATACATTTATCCTTTGTTTTATAGGGCGATATCCAATATCTTTAAGTAGCTAATAAACAACTACTTATGACCGTAAAGCAACTGATCGGCATGCCTGGGCCAATTGTAAATAACATTGATTGCTCCCATTCCCTGTTTAAAATATATGCTACAATAAAAGCCAAACGGGCAAAGTGTCCCGTTTGTGAAAAACACAGCAATAAAATCCATGATCGTTATACCAGAACGATATCAGACCTCCCGGTATTTCAAAACAAGACCACTATCTTCCTAAAAACACGCAAATTTAAATGTCAGAACCCTCAATGTGACCGAAAAGTATTTTCAGAACGGACACCATATATTTTGAGGTATTCGAGAAGAACACGAAGGGTATCAAGGATATTGGATTCCCTGTCGATCGAACTGACCGGTAAAATGGGCAGTACCCTGTCGGAACAACTACTGATCTCGGTCAGCAAATCGACCATTGCACGAATGGCCCACGAACAACAACTGCCCCAAATAGCCCAACCAAAGGTACTTGGCGTTGATGATTTTGCATATCGAAAAGGGATAAGTTATGGAACCGTTCTCGTTGATATGGAGACGTCAAGGCCCATTGATATTTTACCTTCGAGGGAGGGCAAAGAGCTAAAAAAGTGGTTGTCAAAATATCCCGGCGTGAAGATTGTCACCAGGGACAGGGCCAGTTCATATTCTTCTGCCATTGATGAGGTCTGTCCGACCTATCGGATGCCTTGGACAGGTATTTCAAAAGTGTGGACCCAAAAATCCAAAAGCTCATCAAGGATAAAAGCAATGAACTTTTGAAAAAGTCCGATGGTCAAATTACCGGCGATGCGAAGGAAAAAACAACGGGCCCATTATCAAAGGTCCAAAAAAGAACGGACCTAAAAGTAACGGACCGAAGGCAGGATGTTTTCAACAAGGTCAAGGAACTGCATGCCAAGGGCATATCCAAACGAAAGATAGCAAGGGATCTGGGCATAGGCCGCAATACGGTCCATTCCTATCTCTCGCTGGAATCATTGCCTCCCAGATCAAACCCAAGATCGACCAATATTGGGCTGTTTTCCCAACACATCGTTGCGCGATCGAACGTTCAGGGATATATGGTGAAAGACATAATGGACGAAATCTATAAATTGGGATACAACGGAAGCAGGACGCAGGCCTATCACAATATAAACATCATAAAGGAAAAACATGGAATATGCACACCTGATCTTGCACAGGTACAAAAGGAGAGAATTCCCTATGTAAAACCCTTGAGCTCAAGGGAGCTCGCCAAATATATCGGTTCCTGTCCGGCTGTTGTCAAGAATCCCGATCAGCGGAGATATCTACAGACCTTATTGGACAATATCCCGGAGCTACTGGTTATTCAAAAATTGGTGCGGATCTTTAAAACTATGCTGACCACGGGAGGTGGCAACATTTACCGATGGATCGAATTCATTAAACGATCAAAATACAAAATGACGGGATCGGCCACTTTTGCCAATGGACTGTCAAGGGATATCAAAGCCGTTAAGAACGCGATTGGAATGCCTTGGGGCAATGGCGCTGTAGAAGGCCACGTTAACCGGATAAAGAGCATTAAAGGACAAATGTATGGCAGGGCTCGCTTTGACCTATTGCGTAAAAAGGTGATATTGTCCAAACCGGTTAATGATCCCCAAATATGACGAAGAACCGTGACAGTGGTATGCTATGTCCGACGTTTCCACCTAAGGGAGGGGTGCGTTTTCTTTGGTAACTTCCGTATTTGGATGGATTACCTACTTACGCATTTTATTCGGGAACTGGGGATCAAAATTGGAATTATGGATGATTTGAACACGGTAAAATAGTTGTATCAGTTCTTTTCTTTCCCGGACAGGTTTGTGCTTTCCCATTTTTTGCACACAAGGTCCTTTCCAGACTTTGGAACTAAAACAGCGAATGTATTGGAATCCAAGTTCTGGGCCACAGGGCAGACATGTTCTTTAGGTAAAAGGACTTTGATGAAATTTTCGTAGCGATGTGATAGCAATTGGAGGGTATGTACCTTTACGGTCAAAACGTTTCAAAAGCCATGAAGAATACAGATCAAAAATTAAAGGAACGGGTAAAAGAGTTGACCTGTCTTTACGAGGTTACCTCTATCATCGTGAATTCCGGATACGACGAACTGTCAACTTCCTTGGAAGCCATTGCCTATTGTCTTAAAAGAGGGTGGCAGTTTCCCGAAGTTGCCGAGGCGGCGGTTTCCATCGGCAACTATCAGGTACGGACCCATGGATTTTCGGAGCCTATGACCTGCCTATCGCGTGACGTCATTGTGTTCAACAAGGTGGAGGGGACCATAGCCATAGGTTATCCAGCTTCGGATTATACACTGAAGGACTTTCTTCCGGAAGAAAGGACCCTGCTCAAAAATGTATGTCTGGCCGTAGGGAACCTAATGGAACGTAAACAGATCCATGATAGCGAAGCGGAAACGAAAAGACAAATGGAACGTAATGATCGTTTGCATATCATGGGAGAGATCACTGCGGGTATAGCCCATGAACTGAATACCCCTTTGGCCAATATTTTGGGGTTTGCCGAATTATTGCTGGATAAAGCTACCGATACGGGGACCAAGGAGGATCTACAAACGATTTTGGACAATGCCATTTTCAGCAGGGAAATTGTCAAAAAACTAATGTTCTTTACCTGTGAAATGCCACAACAGATGGAAGTTGTCGAGCTGAACAAGATCATGGACAGTGTGGTTCGCCTTATGGGGCCCTCCCTTAGGGAAAAACAGTTATCGGTCGTCAAATCCTACGACAACGATGATTTAAGGATCCAGGCCAATACGGTCCAATTGACCCAGGTCATGTTCAACCTTATCATGAACGCGGCGTATTACTCCCCTGAACGCGGAGAGATCAGGGTAGAGCTCCTTGGCGAGAAGCAGAAGATCGTTATCAATATTATCGACCAAGGGGAAGGGATAGCACCTGGCCAGGAAAACAAGGTTTTTGAACCCTTTTATACCACCAAACCGGTCGGGGAGGGCACAGGTCTTGGCCTGAGCGTGGTCCATGGCATTATTAAAAGCTATAAGGGGACCATTAGGCATGGACCCAATAAGCCAAAAGGAACTATTTTTACCTTGGAATTTCCAAAATGATGCCCATGGCCCTGAACAAAGAGAACATTCTTATTGTAGATGATGATATCAAGATCTTGGAACTCTTGGCAAGAAGGCTCAAAGAGTTCAACTACCATGTTTTTAAGGCCATATCGGTTAAAGAAGCCCTGTTTATCCTAAAGGACACCTCCATAGACCTATTGATCACGGACATTCAAATGCCCGAAGTCGATGGTATTCAATTATTGAAGTACGCCAAAGAACATTATCCCAATATGCCAAAATTGGTGGTTACAGGATACCCATCCGTTGGTGGCGCCTTGGAAGTGCTTAAGTCCGGAGCTATGGACTATTTGACCAAGCCCTTTACAAAAGAGGAACTCAAAATGGCCGTGGAAAGAGCGTTGGAAAAAAGACAAGAACATCAAGGAGCTATTATTTCCGTTCCCTCCCCGGTACAACAACCGGCATTCAAGGAAATGGTCGGTGATTCCACCGCTTTTGGTCAGGTACTTACCATTGTGGATAGGGTAAAGGATAACAAGGCAACGGTATTGATACAAGGTGAAAGTGGTACTGGTAAGGAATTGGTGGCCAGGGCCATCCATTATTCGGGAAAGTACAGTAAAGGACCCTTTATCGCAGTGAACTGCGGGGCCATTCCAGAAAATCTTCAAGAGGCGGAATTGTTTGGATATATCAAAGGGGCCTTTACCGGGGCCGACCAAAACCGAAACGGTTTTTTTCAGGCGGCATCGGGAGGCACGCTCTTTTTGGATGAAATAGGGAATGCCTGTTTAGATGTACAGGCCAAATTATTGAGGGCACTTCAGGAAAAGGAAATTACCAAGGTCGGTTCCCGAACTTCTGAAAAAGTCGACCTTCGTGTTGTTGCGGCCACCAATATGGACCTATCGGAAGAGATCAAGAAAAAGAGCTTTCGGGAAGACCTCTATTATCGTTTGACCGTTGTTGAGATCAAGGTACCTCCATTGCGCGAACGAAAATCGGATATTCCACTATTGGTGGATCGATTCCTTCAAAAATACGGTATGGAGTATCGAGATCGTTTATTGGGGATGGATTCCGAAGCCCTGAAAATATTGGAACGTTACTCTTGGCCGGGAAATATAAGGGAACTTGAAAATGTGGTACAACGAGCCGTGATCATGGCGGATGGCCCGATCGGTGTAAAAGACTTACCGGACTTTTTAAAATATGAGATAGAATTTCCCGAGGAGGA
>NZ_JAHZSV010000047.1 GCF_019457905.1 Flagellimonas abyssi
CGTGATCATGGCGGATGGCCCGATCGGTGTAAAAGACTTACCGGACTTTTTAAAATATGAGATAGAATTTCCCGAGGAGGAACCCATGCCCTTGAGGGACATGGAAAGACAATATATCAAACGGGTGCTACTGTATGCCGAAGGGAACAAGACCAAAGCAGCAAAGATTTTAAAGATCAGTAGAAAAACCCTTCGTGACAAACTTGATTGACCTGGTCAGCTTTTGACCAACTGGATAGAAACTTCCCACTTTTCATTTTTCCACTTTTCCCATTTTAATATGTTGATTACTGAAAATCAATTAATTGTGTTTTGTTTTCTTCTTTTTGCCTTTCAAGGCATGCCATTTGCCATATAGTGTACCAAATAGTTTCAAGTAGAACGGATCAAGGTAATATACTCCGGCACTACGGTGACAAAACAACACATAACGATGGTAGGGCAAGCTATGAAATACGGCAATCTTGTTTTGGAAAGGTATGACTTTTTGATGGTCAAAAAATACTTACAAGGGCCATTGGGCTTGGAAGATTATACCCATGGAACTGTATTGGCCTTGTTGAAGGAAAATTTGCAGAAAGCCATTGTTCAAGAAAAGAAGATATGAATGCAAAACTCACATGGAAACAACGCATATTGGTCGGATTTGTAATGGCCGTTGCATTTTTATTGGTACTGGGCTCCAATCTCTTGGACCGTAGGCATTTTTCAACGGTACAGAACACCATCGAATCGATGTATGGCGATCGAGTTGTCGTACAGGACTATATCTATCAATTGAGGATTTATCTGCACGATAGGGAATTGGAGGTGTCGGGAGATGACAGCACAGTAAAGGATAATGAAAGCTATGGACAGATCACGACCATCCTTGACGATTTTGCCGCTACCGAGTTGACACGAGAGGAGGCAACATTTTTAAAACGCCTGCGCCGGCAATTTTCGAGCTTGCGCTCCTATGACCTGTCAACGGTGGACCGGGAGGATGCCAAATCAAAAATGTTGGGGCATATCCAATCGACCAAAACAACCTTGGATGCTCTTGAGGAAATTCAAATCGAAGAGAGTGGACATCTTACAGAGATCTCAGAGAAATCATTGAGTGTCAATGTGATGTTGTCCCAATTGGAAATCGCTTTTTTGATCATTATAGGAGTTTCCATATTGGTACTGGCCTTTCAGCCGATCAGAACACTATATCCCATCCATTGATTTTAAACAAGAAAAGAACCTAAATAAAATGAACAGTCCCATGAACCAATTTAAACGGAGCTTATGCTCTACCTGTGTTCACAGATCGTACTGCGTTCTGAGCAGCGATAGGTCAAATATCAACCTATGTAATGAATATCGACATCATATGGATGATAAGAATGAACCTACCATCGTGTTTTCGGATGAAATGTATTAACAAACAATCAGAGGGTACGAGGCACCCAAAAAACAGTTATTTATGACAACAACTTTAACATCAAAAAAAAAGCAGCCAAAACAAGGCATGTTGTACAACGTTATGCGACAGTTCAACAATGCAGCGGATATTATCGAGCTGAATACCAACATCAGAAAGATACTGGAGGTCACCAATAATGAATTCGTTGTGCATTTTCCCGTACGCATGGACAATGGGGAGGTAGAGATATTTACGGGCTACCGTGTTCAGCACAACAATGCACTGGGGCCCTACAAGGGAGGATTGCGTTACCACCCCACGGTGGACATTGACGCTGCCAGGGCCCTGGCCATGTGGATGACGTGGAAGACCTCTTTGGCCGGATTGCCCTATGGTGGGGCCAAAGGAGGGATACAGTTGGATCCCACCAAATATTCCCAAGACGAACTGCAACGGATCACCAGAAGGTTTACCTATGCCCTTGGGGACAATATTGGACCGGAACTGGATATTCCTGCGCCTGATGTCAACACCAACCCGCAAACCATGGCCTGGATCTTGGATACCTATATGTCCACCAAATCCCCCAATGAACGCTCGAAGAACCTGCATGTGGTCACGGGAAAACCCATTGGTGCCGGAGGTTCTGAAGGAAGGGACCGGGCAACGGGCTATGGGGTTTTCCTGACCATCAAATTTTGGGCGGAACACAATACGATTGACCTAAAGAACAAAACATTCATTGTACAGGGGTTTGGTAATGTGGGCTATTGGGCGTCCCATTTTCTAAAAAAAGAAGGAGCCATTCTAATTGCCGTACAGGATGCCTATGGTAGTATCCACAACCATGAGGGTATTTCCCCGGAAAAACTTTTGGACTATGCGAAGGCCAAAAAGGGCAGTATATCGGGCTTTGCAGGGGCAAATGTCATCGACAATGCCGAATTTTTTGGTTTGGACTGTGACATTTGTATACCTGCGGCATTGGGCAACCAGGTCACAGTGGATAATGCCCATGACATCAAGGCCCGCTTGATTGCCGAAGGGGCCAATGGACCGACCGATGTAAAGGCGGAGGAGATACTTTTGAAGCGGGGCATTGACATCATACCGGATATCCTGTGCAATTCCGGTGGTGTAATAGGCAGCTATTTTGAATGGTTGCAGAATCGCAATGGGGAAATATGGCAGTTGGACGAGGTATTGGAGAAACTGGAAAGAAAGATGCGGGAATCGTTCAACAAGGTCATGTACAAAACAAAAACAAAGAACCTGGACATGAGAACGGCTGCCTTTGTCATTGCCATAGAGCGACTTGAGGAAACCTATGTACAGCGGGGCATATTCCCATAATAAAAAAAACGAAGGGTTTTGCCGGAACTGATCCAGCGAAACCCATAATCCATAAAATTAATACAATGAAATACGATAGTCTGTTGATTGAAAAAAAGGAATATGTCCTACTCAAAAGGTTGATGAACCTTTCGGGATACCATCAGGACAGTACATGGAGAAAATCGGTAAGGAAGTTGGCCGGGGAATTGGAGACCGCGAAGATATTGGATGAGAAGGATATGCCCAAGGATGTGATACGGTTCAATTCCAATGTCACGATTGTTTCCGAAAATGGGTGGCATAAAAAATTCAAATTGGTACTTCCCAAGAAAAGTGATGTCAAGAACGATTGCATATCCATATTAACGCCCATGGGGTCCGCGGTAATGGGGTACGCCAAAGGAGATTGCATAGTTTGGGAATTTCCATCGGGCAACCAGAAACTGACCATTGAGCACATCGAACAGGAAAATGAGTCCATCAACCTGAACATGGTACTATGAAATCCGTCAACCGCCCCTATTTTCATGAATCCATAAGCCGGATCATCAGTAAAAAGGACAAATTGGAAATCACCAATTGGACAGAGACCATGGAAGGAGTCAATGAAGAACTGCAGTACTTGATCCAATTGGAAAAAAGGTTGTTGGGGGATCCGTCCATGAACCAACGGCTTTTGGCGATCCAAAGGGATAATCAACTTCGGTTGGGAACATTGTACCGCTATGAACGTACCATGTTGAATGCCATCGAATGCGATACCATGGAATGTGATGCCTATTATCTCAACACCCATGAGAAAAACCGAGATGGTTATATGGGCCATATAAAAAGCTATTCACAGATCAAGTTGTTGCTGTTCTCGAAAATCTTGGAACGTTTCAACTGAAAACCTCAATACAAGGATCGATCGGTGGTTAGAGCATATGTGAAGATCGCTGAGAATACGCTGTTCTAAAGTAACCGAGCATGGGACATAAGTAAACAATCAACATTTTTATGAAGCACTTTTTTTCCAAATTTAAAGGAGACCTTTTTGGTGGTATCACGGCAGGCATTGTCGCCCTGCCCTTGGCCCTGGCCTTTGGTGTCAGCTCGGGTTTGGGTCCCAGTGCCGGTTTGTACGGTGCCATTTTCATCAGTTTTTTCGCTGCCTTGTTCGGTGGCACCAATACCCAGATATCCGGTCCAACGGCACCTATGACCGCTGTTGGCATGGTCGTGGTTGCCGGTATCGTGGCCATGAACGATGGTAATCTGGAGAAGGCATTGCCAGCCATTTTATCGGTATTTCTATTGGCAGGGTTGTTACAAATCCTATTGGGCCTTGCAGGACTTGGAAAATATGTTCGCTATATTCCGTATCCTGTGGTTTCAGGCTTTATGACGGCCATTGGTGTAATCATCCTTGTTACCCAGCTGTTGCCTTCCATGGGCTATTACCCAACGGAAGATGAAGCATTTGTGGACCGATTCAGACCTCGGGCGAAAGAGGTTATCCTCAGGGATATCCTTAATGAAGAATCGAATGGGGGAATACTGGTGCTTGAGGATTTTCAAGAAACCCTGGACAGGGCGGGGGAGGCATCTGAGGAAAATATCCTGAAAGAGGCCCGGACCTTGGCCAATAAAGATGCTTCCGGGGTCATCGGTACAATCAAGGTTTTGCCAATGGCCCTGCAACGGATCGATTGGTTGGAATTTGCCCTGGCCCTGGCTACCATTGTGATCATCTATGGCTTTAAAAGAATCACTAGCGCCATTCCCAGTGCATTGGTCGCATTGTTGGTCGTTTCAGGGGCGGCCTATGGGATAGGCTTGGATTACAGGCCCATCCCACAAATACCCAGCGGTTTTCCCGTTCCCCATTTGGACATCTTCAGTGAATTCAAATTAAATTCGATAACACCCTATATTTTTACAGCCTTGACCCTGGCACTTTTGGGAGCCATAGATTCGCTATTGACCTCTGTGGTCGCGGACAATATGACCAAAACACAGCATAAGCCCAACAAGGAATTGATGGGGCAGGGCATCGGTAACAGTATAGCGGCCATTTTTGGGGGTATCCCCGGAGCGGGGGCGACCATCCGTACTGTAGTCAATATCAATGCCGGTGGTAAGACCAGATTATCGGGTATGATTGCGGGAATCCTGTTGCTTGTCGTATTGTTGGCCTTAGGGCCCATCGCTTCCAAAATACCGGCCGCCGTTCTTGCCGGCATCCTGGTTACCGTGGGGATTGGGGTAATCGACTACAAGGGGCTCAGGGCCATACCGTATCTGCCCAGAGATGTCAAATTCGGACCTTTGAAGATCAGTTCCGAGGTGGTGGTCATGTTGGTGGTCATGGTCTTGGCCTCCGTTTGGAATTTGGTCTACGCCGTGGGTATCGGATTGGTAATCGCCTCCCTGATGTTCATGAAAAAAATGGGGGACTTAACGGCCAGGCAATCGGATGTCAAGACCTTACTGGAAGAAAAGGGTTGGGCGGATGAAGCGAACTTTCCAGAGGATCTCAAAAAGGAGGTTTTTATCAAACACTTGAACGGACCTTTGTTTTTTGGGTCTACAAGCGAGTTTCAACAATTGGCCAAACAAATACCGAAAACCGCCTCCATGGTGGTCATACGAATGGACCGGATGCAGTATTTGGACCAATCGGGGCTATATACCCTTGAGGACATATTGATAGAACTTAAAAATAAAGCTATCACGGTACTCTTTGTACATGTCCTCGAGCAACCCAAATATATGATGGAGCGGGTCGATTTGATTCCATCATTGATTCCGGAAAATCAAATATTCGATGATTTTGAGGCCTGTACCAACTTTATCAGAAGTCAAAGATAGAGCCGCTGGTGTCAAAAAAAGCTGTTCTACATGATCAACTGATCGGTACTTGTTCGGGAAATGAACTTTGGTGGCGGTCCTAATATAACACATAGATGTTTGCCAAAATGGGAGTGTTTGGGGTCGAGAAGATAAAGGGTTATTGTCCATAGGCATAAGAGATTTGAAGCCCTTAACATGATGGTTTGGATGATGTAACGGTATGGTCCTTTTACCTTTGAAGCTGAACATTTTGCTTCAAAGGTAAAAGGACCAATGAAAGAACACAAATAAAGTTATTACTAGTCATTAGTATGTCCAGTTTTTTAATGAATAAACTGGACATTTTGAATATCTTTGTGCAAATCATTTTCAATGAAAACCTCTGAATATATTGAAGAAAAGATCAATAAGTTGCCCAAGGGATATGTGTTCACCTATATGGATTTTATCAGTGAGGTGACCAAGAGGGAGGCCATCATTAAACATCTCAATAGGATGGCCGGTTCCGGGAAAATAAACAAGTTGTCCAAAGGTAAATATTTCAAGCCGCAAGAAACCGTATTCGGCGCCTTGCTTCCCGACCAGCATCAAATTGTAAAGGATTTGTTGGAGGAAGATGGTAAACTAGTGGGATATATCACAGGGTATAGCGTTTATAATTCACTAGGGCTTACCACTCAGGTCAGCAGTACGATACAGATAGGTAAACGAGAGATAAGACCACCTTTCAAAAGAGGGCGTTTCAGAATTTCGTTCATCAAACAAAAGAATACCATTACTAGGGAAAGCATTCCCCTGTTGCGATTGTTGGATGCCATACGTTACATCAAAAAAATACCGGATACCACCATTGAAAAAAGTTGTATTCGGCTGATGGCATTATTACGAGAATTGAAAACCAGCGAGCAGGTAAAGCTTATAAAACTGGCTTTTAAATATTCCCCTGCCACTAGGGCCTTGTTGGGCGCATTGCTCAGGGAGATTAGTTGTAGGGCGGAAACGGAAATACGGGACCTTCAGGATAGTCTGAACCCAATAACGGTCTATGATCTTGATATTTCTGAAAAGGTGTTGCCAAATGCCAAATACTGGAATATAAAATGAAATTGCACGAGAACGAACAACTTTTCAGACAAGCGGTGCAGGCAACCGCAGAGCGAATGGGTATTTTGGATATCTATATCGAAAAGGACTATTGGGTATGCTATGCCCTAAAACTCATTTTTGAAAGTGCCATCAAAGATGAAGTCATTTTCAAGGGCGGAACGGCCCTGTCAAAGTACTACACCTACATTGAACGTTTTTCCGAGGATATAGACTTGGTCGTAATCCGGAAAGAGGAAGAGACAGGGAACCAATTAAAGGCCAAGCTCAAAAAAATTACTAATGAAATTGGCGGACCCTTTGTAGAAGTGAAGATACAAGGGATTACCAACAAAATGGGAATGATCAGAAAAATAGCCTACAACTACCCGAAAATTTTCAAGGGGGATTACGGGCAAGTAAGGGACGCCATCATCATAGAGGCCACATGGTTGGGTTATTTTGAACCTTATTCAAAAAAGGTGCTGAATAGTTATATCTATGATATGATGATTGCCACTGGCCAAAAGGTACTGGCCGAAGAATACAACCTTTTGCCTTTTGAAGTTCTTGTATTGGATTCCCGAAGAACGCTTTGCGAAAAAATAATGAGCTTGGTACGGTTTTCCCATACTGAACAACCCATTACAGACTTGAATGCCAAAATCAGACATGTGTACGATATGCATCAGTTGTTGAAAGATGAAACGGTACAAAATTTTTTGGATTCAGATGATTTTGATGCGATGCTCCTAAAAGTGGCCCATGACGATGTACAAAGCTTTAAGAACAATAACGACTGGTTGCGATACCATCCAAAAGAGGCATTGATTTTTAATGGTCCAGAAGAAACATGGCATCAACTTAAGGACACCTATCAAAATCAATTTAAGTTTTTGGTCTACGGGGCGTTGCCAAAAGAGGAGGAAATATTGGCGACAATCAAAAAAGTTTCAAATCGTTTGTCACGTGTTGAATGGGAGGTTTCGTTTTAAGAATTGGACCCTTGCCCTGTTCGAGAAATGATCAGCGCAGTTTTAAGGTAAGATTGCGGCTTCCTTTGGTTTCCAATACTTTTACTTGTAAGCGTTCCTCTGAATTCAGGGTGAACTTGGGATAGACCACCACAAAGCGGACCGAAGTGCCGGAGCCGTGTCTCGGTACCGGGATTCGATGGCGACCAAAATGCCGTCAAAGACGCCCAACACTTCGGTGGAGAAGATGACCAACAAGACCACCGTAAAGTTTTTGGCCAAGTCCGTAGGGGCGAGGCCCCAGGTATGGCCCTCGGTAGCCGCGATGCCCTCGTTGTATTTCTTCAGGATGTTGATCAGAAAGAACAGTACGGCCAAGGTTTTCATCCCAACAATGGTATATTGGGAAAAATCACTACTCTTGATGGTCTATTTCAAGGAATTGATTTTTTATTCTTTTTTTGGTTTAAAGCGGTGTTTTTTTAGCCAGTATTCTTCCAAATATTATTTCAGAAATCCCTCTTGGATATAGAAGTAACTTTTTTAATGGGAAAAAATCGGGAATCATTTGGTACCATTCTGTCCGCAAAAATATATTGAACAACAGGTATAAACATTAGCATTGCGCTAATGGTAAAGTAAATGATATGTTGGAGAGCTTGATTTCTTATATCTTTTTCTAAAGAAGGTTTTGTCCGAATAAGACAAGTTTTTTTTGTAAAACTTTAAATACTTTTGGCAAGAAAGAACATCGAATAGATTTCAAAAAAGCTTCATAAGTCAAACCGAAATTAGCCTTTCTGACTTCTAGGACTTCAACGGCTCCTTAATCTGGACTTACAAAAAAAAATGACTTTTAACTATGAGTCTAACTGATGTTTTCTTGGTTATACATTTGAAAGGACAGTTCCTATGGAACAGAATTTGTGCCTTTATTCTAAGAAAAGGAAGCTATCATGGCAACAATCGATTTAAGGAATACGGTCAAGGAGTACGTGGACACGGCAGACATAAGACTTTTGAAAATGATAAAAGCATTGGCCGAAAGCTACCAAAAGGACGAGCAAGAACTTATCTTGGACGAAGAGCAATACAAAATGATTGATAGGCGAAGGGAGGCCCATTTGAGGGGCGAGAGTAAATCCCTTACTTGGGAACAGGTTAAAAGGAATGCAAGAAACGCCGGTTAATAGATGGCCTATATTTTGGAGATCAAGGATGAGGCCAATTGGGAAATCATCGAGGCGTATCTTTATTATCAAGAAAAACGAACGGGATTGGGCGGGGAATTCTTGGAACATTTGGACAGTTATTTTGAGAGGATTGTTTCGAACCCGAAACACTTTCCTCAAAAGCGGAAACCCTACCGGGAAGCATTCATAAAACGTTTTCCATTTCTGATTGTATACTCTGTGTTCAACACTTGGCAAAATCCAGAGAAGAAGAAAAAATAATTCTCCAAAGCAAAGCACGTTTTTTCGTTCCTAAAACCACCATTCTTTTGTTCTGTTGGATGGGACGGATTGGGTGAGCCGGATGGTTGCGACCGCCAAAAACGGAAAATTTGAGCCACCCGACATTTGGTTGTAGTGAATTGAAAATTAGATTTTATATTCGTTTCGAGGGTGTTCAATTTTATCCGGTGGGGCGGTTATATATCCTGTGTCTCCACATGATGGTTTACTAATACTTATCCTTCAGTATGCTCATATCATCATACAATTTCTTGTCTATTACCTTGGCATAGATTTGTGTGGTCTTCAAAGATTGGTGCCCTAGCATCTTGCTTACCGATTCAATTGAAATACCATTGGACAGGGTCACCGTTGTTGCAAAAGTGTGTCGTGCCAGATGAAAGGTAAGTTTCTTTTTAATCCTGCAGGTGGAAGCAATTTCCTTTAAGTAAGCGTTGGTTTTTTGGTTGCTGATCACCGGTAGTAGTTTTGTTGTAAGCAAGCTTTGCGAATGATCTTTATATTTGAGCAGTATTTTTTCAGCAATGGGCAGCAATGGCACACTGCTCAATGAATCGGTTTTTGCTCTTTTGATCTTGATCCATCGTTTGCCTTCTATACCATTTACTATGTGATTGTTTGAAAGCTTTTTGACGTCCACATAGGCCAATCCGGTAAAGCAACAGAAAACAAAAATGTCCCTCACTTGCTCCAAGCTTTTTGACTCGAGTTGCAATTCGATCAGGGATCTAAGTTCTGCTTCGGTCAGGACATCTCTTTGCACCTTTTTCCATTCGGCCTTCCAAGAATAGAAAGGATCCTTTTTCACCCAATTATTGGCAAAGGCCATCCTCATTATTTTTTTGAAGTTGACCACATATTTTGTAACCGTATTTTGATTGCCGATTTTTTGGGTCTTTAGGTAATGGTGAAATCCATTGACAAAGTTTAAATCCACCTCCATTACATATAGGTCGGATACTTTATATTCCTTTTGGATAAAGCCGGCAAGATGGTTCATTGTGCGTACATGCCTACGGTACGCTCCATAGGAATAGTCAGATCCGATCAACTCTTTGATCTGGGCATTGTGTTCTTCATAAATGGCAAGGAGTGTTTTATGGTCAGTTCCTTTGCCCAGTAGTTTGTTTTTGATGGTCTCCGCATTGAAGGGCTTTTTTTTGACCATCAACTTTGAATGGATTTCATAAGCTTTGGATTCCAGCTGGTCCATATAGTGGTTCATTTCTTTGGCCTCCTTGCCCGAACCCTTTATCCTTCCTTTTACGGAACACCATTTTTCGGGAGTTGTTTTTCGTTTGATACTGAGCTCTGTCCTTTGACCGTTTACGGTAATCCTGAGATAGATACCGGCTTTTCCGGTTTTGTCCAATTGAGCCTTTCTTAGATAGTGGATTAAAGAGAATGTTTTTGTTTCCATTTGTCATCGATTTACTGATTCAATTTTGTTCCAAAGCATTTGAAAAAAAATGTTCGGATCGTTTTTAACATGGATCAGGTGCCATTTTTGCGGATTCTAAAACCGTTCACCGAATCGTTCACCGCGATATAGGGTACAATTTGATATAAAATGAAATCAATAAAAACAAAAAAGCCTGTAAATCAATGACTTACAGACTTTTTGAATATTTTTGAAAGCTCAAAAGTGACCTGACTGGGGCTCGAACCCAGGACCCTCTCCTTAAAAGGGAGATGCTCTACCAACTGAGCTATCAGGTCTTCAAGTTGTGCCTAGCTGTTTGGCTAAGCGGGTGCAAATATAACATCAATAATCTATTTTCCAAGGTGAATTATAGATAAATTTGTGTTTTTTTGAAATCTGATAAAATTCATCAATATGAAAATTGTGTTAGTGGGATATATGGCGAGTGGAAAGTCGACCGTTGGACGATTGTTGGCCAGTCATTTACAGATGGAGTTCATCGATTTGGACGACTATATTGAAGCCAATCAAAAAAAATCCATAAAAAATATTTTTTCTGAAAAAGGAGAGATTTTTTTCAGGAAGTTGGAGCATCAAATGCTAAAAGAGGTTCTGGAAAAGGAAGAGTCTATTATAATTTCAACCGGGGGCGGCACACCGTGCTATGGAACCAATATGGCCACCATTTTGGAACAGGCCGATGCATCCATTTATCTTGACTTGAGCATTCCCAATTTGGTGAACCGGATTTCAAAAGAAAAAGTGAACCGGCCGCTGGTGAAAAATATTCCCGATTCGGAACTTCCCGAATTTATAGGCAAGCACTTGTTTGAGCGTAGGCCCTATTATTTACAATCAAAACACATTTTGGACTGCAACGACAAAGATGTGGAAACGGTAGTGGATGAAATCAAGGAACTACTCTAGGTAGACAGCATTGTTCTTGGGCTCAAAATCAACTTTTATATGTTCGTTCAAGGAGGTGGATAACGAAATACCCTTAAAATCGGCCTTGATGGGATATTTTTTGTGGTTCCTGTTCACCAATACGGCCGTTTTAAGTTGTTTTATGGGCGTTTTGAGAAAATGATGGGTTCCATATATCAAAGTAGTGCCGGAATTCAGCACATCGTCCACCAAAACGATTGATTTATTTTTATAACCATCTTCCGCAAGGGAGGTACTGACGCCGCTTTCCAACGGATTTTTCTTGTCCATATCCATTTTGCACAACACAATGTTGGCATCGGTTATGTTTTTGAGTACGGTGACTATTTTTTTTGCAAAACTTTCTCCGCCACCTTTAATTCCGGCGACCACAATTTCAGCCTCGTCCACATTGGTCTCATAAATCTGATAAGCGATTCTTTTGGTAATGTGCTGTATCTGGTCATGGTTAAGAATAAGGTTCCTCATAGTTGCGCAATAGTTGATTCAAAGATATGAAAACGGTTTATTCCGATTCGTCCAAAAAGTCGTCCAAATCCCGACGGTCTTTTTTGGTAGGTCGACCAAGTCCTTTTTTTCGGTAATGCTTTTTTGCATGTTGAAGCAGTTCGCTGTGTTCAAAGGCATCTTTTGGCGTGGTATCCTTTCGGTAAATATCCACCAATTTGGCTCCTACACGGCTCTCGGGAACGTCCAAAACCGTAAGTTGATAGTCGATTTGATTTTTCCGTACCACGATTTTATCCATAGGGAAAACATCCCGTGAAGGCTTTACGGCACTGCCATTTACCTTAACATGGCCCTTTTTTACCGCATTGGAGGCAATGCTTCGTGTTTTAAAGTATCTGGTGCACCAAAGGTACTTGTCTATTCGCATGGTCTTCGCAAATCTTTGTTAACGGACGGAACAAAAATAATGGAAAATTGTATCTTGCGCGCCTAAATAACAGACTTGATGAAGTACGGAATTTTAGTATTTATTTGTTTTGCGGTAACGCTGCTATCCTGTAAAAATGATGATAATGGAGGCCCCGAAGCCATACCGCCAAGCTTATTGAGCGATGTTGCACCGGAGGATGACGAAACCATTAGGGAGTTTTTGAACACCCACTTTTACAACTATGAAGAATTTGAAACACCACCTGAGGGTTTTGATTATAGGATAGTTATTGATACCATAGCTGGTGAGAATGCCGACAAACGACCTTTAATGGAAGATGCTGAATCCATTACTTTTAATGTATCATCAAGTTTTTTGGGCCTTAGTGCGGGAGAAGAGAATATAGCTCACAAACTGTATTATATTGAAGCGCGGGAAGGCGGCGGAGAAAGCCCAACCTATGCGGATTCTACTTTGTTGAAATATGAAGGGACCTTGTTGAATGGGACTCCCTTTGATCAAAGAGCCGAATTTACTTGGCAAGAACTTTCCTTTAGCGTTCAAGGTTACTCCAATGGTGTTGCAAAAATGAAAGCGGGAACACCCGACCAAATCATAGATAATCCAGATGGTACCTACAGTATTGCCGATAGCGGAATAGGGTTGATTATTATGCCATCCGGTCTTGGATATTTTCATAATCCAACTACCTCGGTAATACCAAGATATGCCCCTCTAATCTTTAAAGTGGAGTTGGGTGCTTTTGTTGAGGATACCGATAGTGATAATGATGGTATTCCTTCAATTGACGAAGATTTAAATGGCAATGGGTATTTGTTAGATGACAACACAGACTTTGATGTAGAGCCTTTCAATGGTCGTTTGGCCAATTTTCGTGACCCTGATGACGATGGTGATGGTATACCTACACGAGATGAGATTTCGGACGAGAACGGGAATATCATCATTCCTTATCCCGATTCGGATGGAGATGGAGTCCCTGATTATTTAGATCCGGACAACTAAAAAACAACCGCTTATAAAAAATCAAAACCCGCTGCATTGCAGCGGGTTTTTTTATTGTACTTAATAGGATATTATAATTTTAGCGATGCTGCAAAAATTATCTGAGATGGTCTTGTATCTACCCTACCATCTGGAATATCTATAATCTCAGCTTCGTTTTTAGAGAAACCTCTTTCGTAACGTACATCTAATCCCAGTCTGCCAAGATTGACACCGACACCTGCATTAAGACCTACGGTAAAGTCGTTCTCCACATCTTCTACCTCCAAGTCTTCCAAATCGTTCTTAAGGGTATATTGAAAAGCAGGACCGGCAAAAATATGCAATGGCCCGATCAATTTATAGCCCAAAAGTACAGGAAGGTCCAACTTGGACACATCGTAATCTTGGGAGCTCCCGGCAACGTCATAAGAACTTTTGGTTTTGGAATATACCAATTCGGGTCTTAGATAGATTTTGGGGAAGTCCAGTTTGCCCCAAAAACCAAAATGGTATCCTGTTTTGCCTTCTGCACCTTCTACGATGTCTTCACCGCCTTGACCTACAGAACTAATCAAGTCACCGTTCTTGTTGTAAGAAAGACCGGCCTTTACACCGAATCCTGAGCCACTCTGGGCCATGGCAGCAGAGCCAATAAGGGCAAATGCTACTACTAAAAAAGTTTTTTTCATAAGTGTTGTTTTAAAAGATGAAATATCCCCATAGGGGATACCTGAAACTATTTACGTTTCAACACTTTTAAAACGGCAGCTTCTATGGCTTTATTGTTCAAGCCATATTTCTCCATCAACTGTTCTGGCGTACCACTTTCCCCGAAGGTATCCTGTGTGGCCACAAACTCTTGAGGAGCAGGATGATTGCTGGCCAAAACACGGGCCACGCTCTCTCCAAGTCCACCTAAATAATTGTGTTCCTCAGCGGTTACCACACATCCGGTTTTCTTCACAGAATCCAAAATAGCTTTGTCATCCAAAGGCTTAATGGTGTGAATATTGATCACTTCCGCGGATATTCCTTGGTTTTCCAAACTTTCAGCAGCAAGTAGTGCCTGCCATACCAAATGTCCAGTTGCAATAATAGTTACATCGGTACCTTCGTTGAGCATTAAGGCCTTCCCGATTTCAAATTTTTGGTCAACAGGAGTAAAATTGGCCACTTTTGGTCTTCCAAAACGAAGATATACGGGGCCATGATGTTCTGCGATGGCAATGGTGGCCGCCTTGGTTTGGTTGAAATCACAAGGATTGATCACCGTCATCCCGGGTAACATTTTCATCAAACCGATATCTTCCAAAATTTGGTGGGTCGCACCATCTTCGCCCAAGGTCAATCCGGAGTGGGAAGCGCATATTTTTACGTTTTTGTCAGAATATGCAATGGATTGTCGGATTTGATCATAAACACGTCCAGTGGCAAAGTTGGCAAAGGTTGATGCAAAAGGGATTTTTCCACCGATGGTCAAACCTGCCGCCATGCCCATCATATTGGCCTCTGCAATTCCTACTTGAAAGAAACGCTCTGGATTTTCTTCAATAAAGGTTTCAATCTTAAGGGAACCTACCAAATCGGCACAAAGGGCCACTACATTGGGATTGGTTCTTCCCAGTTCCGTCATTCCGGCACCATATCCGCTTCGGGTGTCCTGTTTTCCTTGATCTGTATATTTAGTCATCGTATCTTTTTCTATAATTAGTAATCGCCTAAAGTCTCTGGGTTCTGTTCCAATGCGTTTGCCAATTGCTCATCGCTAGGGGCTTTGCCGTGCCATGCATGGGTGTGCATCATAAAATCGACACCATTGCCCATTTCGGTGGTCATCACAATACAAACAGGTTTTCCCTTTCCAGTTCTGCTTTTGGCTTCTTTAAGGCCTGCCAAAACTTGCTCTATGTCGTTTCCGTTTTCTATTTCCAACACATCCCAGCCAAAAACCCTGAATTTTTCGGCAACATCGCCAATGGGTAATACATCTTCTGTGGCACCGTCGATTTGTTGTCCGTTTCTATCAACGGTTGAAATCAAGTTGTCCACTTTGTTACCTGCGGCATACATAATTGCCTCCCAGTTCTGACCTTCCTGTAACTCGCCATCTCCATGTAGGCTGAATACCAAATGATCATCACCGTTCAATTTTTTTGCCAATGCGGCACCAATGGCAACGGACATTCCCTGTCCCAAGGAACCTGATGCTACACGAACCCCTGGCAAACCTTCGTGGGTAGTGGGGTGCCCCTGTAATCTGGAATCGATTAGCCTAAAGGTGTTGAGTTCCTCGATTGGAAAATAACCTCTTCGAGCTAGTACACTGTAAAAAACGGGCGAAATATGGCCATTGGAGAGGAAAAATACGTCTTCCCCGATTCCATCCATATCAAAACCGTCCTTTAATTCCATTACCTCATTGTAGAGTGCTACAAAAAACTCGGTACAGCCCAAAGAACCTCCTGGGTGACCCGAATTTACCTTATGGACCATGCGTAAAATGTCCCTTCTAACCTGTACTACCAGGTCCTGTAATTCTTGCGTGTTCGGCATCGTTTTTCTAATTTAGATATCAAATGTAATCGCATTATTCGTAGAAAACAAGTGTTGAATGTACATTTATTAAACGGCTTATGCTCAGAAACTTTATTTTTTTGTTAAGGATGAACGAAATAGAGTTAGTTATATTTGCGGTTCTAAAACGAACAATTGGATTTTACCTTACTACAAAAGGATAGCAAAACTAAGGCTAGGGCAGGGGAGTTGAAGACCGACAACGGCAACATTCAGACCCCGATATTTATGCCGGTTGGCACCGTTGCCTCGGTAAAGGGCGTGCACCAGCGCGAGTTAAAGGATGAAATTAATCCTGATATTATTTTGGGGAACACCTATCATCTTTTTTTGAGACCGGGTACCGGAATACTTGAAGAAGCCGGTGGACTTCATAAATTTATGAATTGGGACCGGCCTATTTTGACGGATAGTGGCGGCTATCAAGTCTATTCCTTATCTGATAACAGAAAGATAAAAGAGGAGGGTGTCAAGTTTAAATCCCATATCGATGGGTCGCGCCATGTTTTTACCCCGGAAAATGTAATGGAGATACAGCGTACCATTGGTGCGGACATCATCATGGCTTTTGATGAGTGTACTCCATATCCTTGTGATTATCAGTACGCCAAACGCTCCATGCACATGACGCATAGATGGTTGGATAGATGCATCGATCATTTGGAAAAGCTTCCGTTTAAATATGGCTACTCACAAAGCTTTTTTCCAATAGTACAAGGCTCTACCTATAAAGATTTACGGAAACAATCCGCTGAATATATCGCATCGGTAGAAGCAGAGGGGAATGCCATTGGCGGTCTGTCAGTAGGGGAGCCCGCTGAGGAAATGTATGAAATGACGGAAATCGTATGCGATATTCTGCCAGAGGACAAGCCAAGATATTTAATGGGGGTAGGTACGCCCATCAATATTTTGGAAAATATAGCCTTGGGCGTGGATATGTTTGATTGTGTGATGCCCACCCGAAATGCCAGAAATGGGATGTTATTCACCGCACACGGTACCATCAATATCAAAAATAAAAAGTGGGAGAACGATTTCTCTCCCATTGACGAAATGGGCATCACTTTTGTGGATACCGAATATTCCAAGGCCTATCTGCGACACTTGTTCGCGGCCAATGAATATTTGGGCAAGCAAATTGCCACCATTCACAACCTTGGTTTTTATTTATGGTTGGTGCGTACCGCAAGAGAACGTATTTTAGCCGGAGACTTTTTGGAGTGGAAGACCAAAATGGTCAATCAAATGGATAAAAGATTGTAATGCTTACCATACTCGATAGATACATTTTAAAACGCTACCTGATTACCTTTATGGGGATGCTTTTGCTATTTGTGCCTATTGGGATCATGGCGAACCTGGCAGAAAAAATAGGTAAGATCATCGATAATGAGGCCCCATTGGCCGAAGTGATCGTGTTCTATGGTAATTTTACTTTGGTGATTGGAAACCTATTATTACCGATTTTCCTTTTTCTGTCGATTATCTTTTTTACATCAAAATTGGCCAGTAACACCGAAATCGTAGCGATTTTGAGTTCCGGTGTGTCTTTCGGACGGTTTTTGCGTCCCTACTTTGTAGGGGCAACCTTGGTGGCCATACTAATATTTATGATGGGGATGTTCATTGTGCCCCATGCCAGTATTGGTTTTAACGAGTTTGAGTACAAATATTTTAAAAAAGGAAAACAGACCAGGGTAACGGAGAATATCTTCAACCAATTGAACGAGAGCGATTATTTGTACGTAAGCAGTTTTGATCCCAATCGTCAAATCGGTTATAATTTCACCTACGAGCACTTCGACTCCATTGGCAAATTGGATTATAAGATTTCTGCCAGTAATATTCGTTGGATTGCCGATGATAGTATTTACCGTTTGACGAATTATGAGAAACGCGAGGTAAGGAACCAAACCGAGTACATCAACGCAAAACGTAGGTTGGATACCGTTTTCTCCTTTAAGATAGATGATTTAACCCCGGTATCCTATGTGGCAGAGACCAAAAACCTTTTTGAGCTCAACGACTTTATCGAAGATCAGCGCAGAAAGGGGGCATCGAACATCAATGCATACGTGCTCGTAAAATATAAAAGGTGGGCACTGCCCATTGCGGCGTTTATCCTTACCGTAATCGCTGTGGCGGTATCCTCCGTAAAGCGTAGGGGAGGTATGGGTCTCAATCTGGCCTTCGGTATCGGAGTGGCTTTTGTGTACATCTTCTTCGACAAAGTTTTTGGAACATTGGCAGAGCAATCCGGTTTTTCACCACTTTTGGCCGTGGTGATTCCCAACCTTCTTTTTGGCGTTTTTGCCGTTTATATGTTGATGAAGGCCAAACGATAATTCAGTCATTATGGCGTATATTGTTGAAGTTAAAAGACTTGTATATTTCATGTGAGTATGTCATAATGTTATATATTTGTCCCCATTGTTTTTCGTGAAAATAAAAGACTTCCCATGGAATATCTAGAATTTGAACTCCCCATCAAAGAACTTGAAGAGCAACTTCAAAAATGTATGGTGATTGGGGAAGAAAGTGATGTAGACGTTACCGAGACCTGTTCTCAAATTGAGAAAAAACTGGCTCAGACCCGAAAAGATATATATCAAAACCTTACCGCTTGGCAAAGGGTGCAATTATCAAGGCACCCCAGTAGGCCTTACACAATGGATTACATCAATGCCATTTGTGGGGATACTTTCTTGGAGCTCCATGGTGACAGAAATGTAAAGGACGACAAGGCCATGGTGGGCGGACTTGGAAAAATTGGTGACCAGAGCTATATGTTCATCGGTCAACAAAAAGGCTATAACACCAAAACACGCCAATACCGAAATTTTGGTATGGCAAATCCGGAAGGATACCGTAAAGCACTTCGTTTGATGAAGTCCGCCGAAAAATTTAAGATACCCGTAGTGTGCTTTGTAGATACCCCCGGTGCTTACCCAGGTATCGAAGCCGAGGAACGTGGTCAAGGAGAGGCTATTGCCCGTAATATTTTGGAGATGACCCGTTTAAAGGTGCCTATAATTGTAATTATCATTGGTGAAGGAGCATCCGGTGGTGCATTGGGCATCGGTGTAGGTGACAAAGTGTTGATGTTGGAAAATACATGGTACTCCGTAATCTCTCCGGAATCTTGTTCATCCATTCTTTGGAGAAGTTGGGAATACAAGGAACAAGCCGCAGAAGCTTTGAAGTTGACCGCTACCGATATGAAAAAGCAGGGTCTGGTCGATGAAATCGTTAAGGAACCTCTTGGAGGAGCACATTCCAATAGACAGAAAACATTCGAAACCGTTGCAAATAAAATTTCTTCCCATTTCGAAGAACTCAATAAGTTATCACCAAAGGAATTGGTGAAATCCCGAATGGAAAAATATTCCAATATGGGTGTTTTCAGTGAATAATCCTTGTTTTTTGGGGGTTGACCATTTTAGTTAGGTTATGTCCCCGATTTTTTTTATGTTATTAACAGGTATTTTAAGTTATCAACATTTAAATTGTTGAGTACCTGTGGAAATCGTTACTGTCAAAATTAAAGTTAACTAAAGGTTAATTAGCTACTTTCGCATTCATGGAAAAACCTAGCCCCATAGTTGGACACAGAGTGGACAAATCTGCCCTTATCAGTCTTGAGAAAGGAAAGATACCTCCTCAAGCAGTTGATTTAGAGGAAGTTGTATTGGGTGCTATGATGATTGACAAAAAAGGTGTCGATGAGGTCATCGATATTCTTCATCCTGACGTTTTCTATAAAGATTCCCATAAATATATTTACGAGGCCATCTTTAAACTCTTTGAATCTTCCGAACCGGTGGATTTATTAACGGTTTCTTCCCAGTTGAAGAAGGATGGTAAGTTGGAAGTGTCGGGAGGTGATTTTTACCTTATTAAACTTACCCAAAAAGTTGCTTCTTCGGCCCATATCGAGTTTCACGCAAGAATCATACTTCAAAAATATATCCAGAGGAGTTTGATAAAGATTTCCAACGATATTATTGAAGAAGCCTACAGCGATTCCACCGATGTTTTTGACCTCTTGGACAATGCAGAGGCAAAATTGTACGAAGTAACTCAAGGTAACTTAAAGCGCTCTGCGGAAACAGCACAGAATTTGGTGATTCAGGCCAAAAAGAGAATCGAGGAGATTTCGAACAAGGAAGGTCTCAGCGGGATTCCGTCAGGCTTTGATAAATTGGACAAACTTACCTCTGGATGGCAGCCCAGTGATTTGATCATTGTGGCGGCACGTCCGGGTATGGGTAAAACAGCTTTAACGCTGTCCATGGCTCGTAATATCGCCGTGAACTCAGAAATCCCAGTGGCGTTCTTCTCCTTGGAGATGTCATCGGTACAGTTGATTACCCGTTTGATCTCTTCCGAAACAGGTTTGTCATCGGAAAAATTGAGGACCGGTAAATTGGAAAAACACGAGTGGGAACAATTGAACGTAAAGGTGAAAACCTTGGAAAAAGCACCATTGTTCATTGATGATACTCCTTCGTTGTCCATTTTCGACCTTCGTGCGAAAGCTAGGCGATTGGCTTCACAACATAATATCAGATTGATCATCATCGATTACTTGCAGTTGATGACCGCTGGAGGAAGTCAAAAAGGAGGAAACCGTGAACAGGAAATTTCTACCATTTCACGTAACCTAAAGGCATTGGCCAAGGAACTTGATGTTCCAGTGATTGCACTTTCGCAGTTGTCCAGGGCAGTGGAAACACGTGGAGGTAGCAAACGCCCCATACTTTCGGATTTGAGGGAATCGGGAGCGATTGAACAGGATGCGGATATTGTATCGTTCATCTACCGCCCCGAATATTATAAAATTGACGAGTGGGACGATGAGGAGCGCACCCCTACCCAGGGTCAGGCAGAGTTTATTGTGGCCAAGCACCGTAACGGTGGTTTAGAAAATATTAGGTTAAAATTTGTGGGTGCTCTAGGTAAATTTGATAACTTGGATGACTTTGATTCTCCATTCGAATTCCAATCGAAGATGAATGCGGACGAAGATAATCCCTTTGCTACACCAAATCTTCCCAGTGCGGACGATGCATTTGGTAGCGCAATGAACAGTGATGATGACCTAGATGATAATGACGTACCCTTTTAAAAAATTTCTTTCCGAAGTGTCATTTCGAGCGAATGCGAGAAATCTCACCTTCATTTTTATTTTATTTTTTTTCTTTAAAGCTTCAGCCTCTGTTATCCTAATTCCTATGGATGATGAAGGACAAAAAAATCATTTAAAGGCATACGGAATCACCTATTGGGTATTGGAGAAACAGCAAAAGGTCCAATGGTTGCTCAACTATCGTGGCGGTTCTTTTTTGTTGCCCGATGGAGATGCCATCCGCAAGGAATGCCAGATTAGAGGAGTTTCTTTTGAAGTGTTATCCGATGGACAGGCTGCACAGATTCTGGATGATATAAGTAGTCCATCCCAAAATCAAGATGCCGTAATTCTTGAAAAAGCACCAAAGATTGCGGTGTATTCCCCAAAAGGAAACCAACCATGGGACGATGCAGTGACCATGGTGCTCACCTATGCGGAAATTCCTTATACCACAATTTACGATACAGAAGTTTTGGGCGATAAATTGGCGTTGTACGATTGGCTGCACCTACATCATGAGGATTTTACCGGACAGTACGGACGTTTTTATGGACATTACCGGGCTGCTCCATGGTATATTGAGGATAAGGCAAATGCTGAAGCATTGGCTCAAAGCCTCGGATATTCCAAAGTGTCCGATGAAAAATTGGCCGTGGCTCTTAAAATTAGAAATTATGTGATTGGAGGCGGTTTTATGTTCGCTATGTGTTCGGCCACTGATAGTTTTGATATTGCGCTGGCCGCTGAAGGCGTTGATATTTGCGAGCCTATGTTCGATGGGGACCCTTCGGATGCGAATTATCAATCTAAACTCGATTTTAGCAATACGTTTGCGTTTACCAATTTTACGTTGGAGCGAAATCCTATTCGATATGAGTTTTCATCCATCGATATGACCAACAAGAGGGCGAATGTGCCCAAGGAGTCGGATTATTTCTCTTTGATGGAATTCTCGGCGAAATGGGACCCTGTTCCAACCATGTTGACCCAGAACCATACCAGCTTGGTAAAAGGTTTTATGGGACAGACTACGGCCTATACCCGCAATGAGGTAAAACCAACGGTAATGGTCCTGGGTGAAAACAAAATCAATGGTGAGGCCAGATACATTCATGGTATCAAGGGAAAAGGATTTTTTACCTTTTACGGAGGCCACGATCCAGAGGATTACCAGCATAGGGTAGGGGACCCCAAAACAGAGTTGGAACTACATCCCACTTCGCCAGGATACCGATTGATTTTGAACAATGTATTGTTCCCTGCTGCCCGCAAAAAGAAGCAGAAGACCTAACTAAGGTGCTCTTTGAAGAAATCTACCGTTCTTTTCCACGCTAAATCTGCCGAGGCTTCATCAAAGCGGGGAGTAGTATTGTTGTGGAACCCATGGTTGACATCGGGATAAAAATGAACCTCATAATCTTTGTCGAGTTCTTTTAATTTGGCTTCATAATCCTCCCAACCCGCATTTACACGTTCATCCAATCCGGCATAATGAATCAATAGTGGAGCGTTGATATCTGCCACTTCATCATCTGAGGGCTGACTTCCGTAAAAAGGAACGGCTGCGGCCAAATCCGGGACTTTTACGGCCATCATATTGGAAATCCATCCTCCAAAACAAAATCCTACCACACCAATTTTACCATTGCAATCCTCGTGGTTTTTAAGATATTCATAGGCTGCAATAAAATCCTGAAGCATCTCGTCCCTATCTCGTTGTCGTTGTAGCGTTCTTCCTTCATCATCATTGCCTGGATAACCTCCAAGGGGGGTAAGGGCATCTGGAGCCAAAGAAATAAAACCTGCTTTCGCAGCTCTGCGTCCAACATCTTCGATGTAAGGATTAAGGCCACGATTTTCGTGCACCACGACAACTCCGCCCATTTTGCCTTTTGCATCTTTGGGTTTGGATAATAGTCCTTTTATTTCACCACCACCTTTTGGAGAATTATAGGTAATGAATTTGGAGTCCAGTTCCGGGTCGTTTGGTGATATGGTAAGGGTATCAACATAATTAGGCATAATAAAGCTCATTAAAGAAGCTATAGTAATACCGCCGACCGCATAAACGGAGAGTTTCTCCATAAACTCACGGCGGTCTATTTGGTTGTGGGCATATTTATCATAAAGGTCAAAGACCTCTTGCTTGATGTCGTCTTTTTTTAAAGGTGCCATATGGATAGTTTTAGTTAAAGTGCCTCTTAAGATACAAATTATCTGTTGGCACCTAGATTAAATAATTGAAAAGTAATGGCTTAGACTTTAAGTACAGTCATGGATTAATCTTCGACTGCCAAGGTATCGGCTTGAGGATTTTTTTGCCATACCTGACCGACCAAATGATTAACTATAAGCCATTCTCCATTTATATTTTTATAAACCCTTAAATGATGAATCTGTCGGTCGTCCATTGGCGAACCATCGGGCCAGTTTTGATTTTTACGAATATTTAAAGAGTGTACCGTGGCTATGGAATCGCTTAGAAATGTGATTTCGTTTTCTCCATAGTTGTTCTTCCCGGCCATTACAAAATCAAGGCCAAATATATCTTCCAGTAGTTCCCGAAGTTCTTCTTTGGTGCGGACCCGGTCGCCAAATGCATTGGTCCAGTCTGTACTATCGGCATAATGTTTTAAGGACTGTTCTATATCGTTATTTTCCCACCCTTTGTCCCAAGCCTCAATACTTTGGTTGATTGATGATCTTGCTTCATTGTAGTCCATTTTGGGAGCCTTCTTGGTTTCGCAGCTGGCGATAAGACATACAATTGCCAATGCTTTTAGTACATTTTTCATACGGTTGATTTTTTAAAAAAGTTAACGGGGAGAAGCAGGTAATGTAATTAACTGCTAATCATAAAGATATGTAAAAAATCGAATCGTTGGGCAAAAATGGTTAGAGAAGCTTTTCTAAAATCCGCTCTACGCCAAAATCATCATTGCTGTGGGTAGTATATTTGGCAATTTTCAGCACATTGGGGTGGGCGTTGGCCATAGCAAAACTATAATCGGAAAGCTCCAGCATTTCCAAATCGTTGTTGTAGTCCCCGAATACCATTATTTCATTGGGAGCTATCTGAAATTCATCCATTACTTTCTTCAATGCGTAGCCTTTGTGGGCGTTCAAATCGGAAATATCCACCCAATTGGCACCGGAGACTTTTACCTTTAATTCTCCCTCTAAATGTTTTACGTGTGGATAAATATGTTCCTCGGAGCTTTCAAAATGGTATATGGCTATTTTCAACACATCATCGACCACTTGTTTTTGATCCTCCACGATTTGAAATTCAGAATAGTATTCACGCAGCATATCCAAAAATTCATTGGAATCTCCGCCGACATAGGCGGTGTTTTGGGAACATAGAACGGGGTGGACATTTTCCAATGGGCGGACCGTGTCCAGAATACGATGTACTTCTGATATACTGATAGGAATGGAGAGCAATGTTTTCTCCTGTTTTCTGATGAGTGCTCCATTTTCCGCAATCACCAAAATCTCATTTTTTATGGAATCCAATTTGTCCACCATACTGTGGTATTGTCTACCGCTGGCGGCTACAAATGCTATGTTTTTCTTCTTGAGTTCGTGGTAAATTTCTAAAAATCGGGGGCTTACTTCGTGTTTGGAATTCAATAAGGTTCCATCCATATCGGAAACCACCATTTTTATCTGTGATAGGTCCATGCAAATTAATTAAGCTGCAAAGTTATTTGTTATTCACGGAACAGGACCTTTGTTTTGGTAAACTTTATATTAATTTGGGGTCAAAGAATGTTTTTGCATGAATTTTTATCAGAAAGAAATACAATTGCGGTCGTACTCCAGAGGGTTCCATTTGATTACAGATTCAATTATTGATGCTGTTCCAGAGCTGAAAAAAATAAACACTGGTTGTTTACAGGTATTTATTAAGCATACCTCGGCCAGCTTGACAATAAATGAAAACGCCGATCCAACGGTTAGAACGGATTTTGAAAGTCACATTAACGAAATGGTACCAGAAAATGCTCCGTATTATGTTCACAATTATGAAGGGCCAGATGATATGCCGGCCCATATCAAAGCATCTTTGATGGGAGCTTCGGTTCAGATTCCTATCACGCAAGGCAGATTGAACATGGGAATTTGGCAAGGGATATATTTATGTGAGCATAGAAATCATGCTTCGGGAAGAAAATTGGTTATTACGGCTTTTGGACAATAAATAAATTGTTGTCAGTTCGAGAGCGCAGTCGTGAACCTATTTAAAATAAAAGATCCCGCACAAGGCGGGATCTAAATAAGCGGGGTAAGTTTATATTAACTTTTTTACTTTACTTTCTCAACGATGGCCTTAAAGGCTTCAGGGTGGTTCATCGCCAAATCTGCAAGAACTTTTCTGTTCAATTCGATTCCACTGGCTTTCACCTTACCCATAAATTGAGAGTAAGACATTCCGTGCATTCTAGCCCCGGCATTGATACGGGTAATCCAAAGTGAACGGAAAGTACGCTTTTTGTTTCTTCTGTCGCGGTAAGCATAAAGCATTGCTTTCTCTACCGCATTTTTGGCTACTGTCCAAACGTTTTTACGTCTTCCGAAGTAACCTTTTGCTTGCTTCATCACTTTTTTTCTTCTAGCTCTTGAAGCAACTGAATTTACTGATCTTGGCATAATGTCATTTTTTTGTAGCAGGCGTCCCTATAATGAGTGCTTTTTTTGCCTGACTCCATGGTTAATAAATAATGTACCAGTTGAACAATTATTTTAAACGTAATTGTTCTTTGATGTTGTCCTCGTCCGCTTGGTGAACCAAGGTGGAGTGGGTCAACTTCAGCTTGCGCTTTTTGGATTTCTTAGTCAAAATGTGACTTTTAAAAGCGTGCTTTCTCTTGATTTTACCAGTTCCTGTAAGCTTAAAACGCTTTTTAGCACTGGATTTTGTTTTCATCTTAGGCATTTTCCTAGTATTTAACTCCGCTTATTATACCGAACTAAGTCCGGTTTTTATTTTTTACTTGTCTTGGGTGCGATGAACATGGTCATTCGCTTTCCTTCCAATTTTGGCATTTGTTCAACCTTACCAAGGTCTTCCAATTCTTGGGCCAATTTTAGAAGTAATATTTCACCTTGATCTTTGTAAACGATTGAACGTCCTTTAAAGAATACATAGGCTTTTAGTTTGGCACCATCCTTCAAGAATTTTTCGGCATGTCGCTTCTTAAATTCATAATCATGGTCATCAGTCTGTGGTCCAAACCTGATTTCCTTTACTACCACTTTGCTCGCTTTGGCCTTCATGGCCTTATCGCGTTTCTTTTGTTCGTAAAGGAACTTTTTATAATCTATCACCTTACAAACAGGAGGTTCGGCGTTTGGTGAAATCTCTACCAAATCCAATTCCTGTTCCGTGGCTATTTCCATTGCTTTGGAAATGGGGTAAACACCCATCTCAACATTGTCCCCGACAAGACGAACTTCTCGGGCCTTTATTTTTTCATTGATGTTGTGAGGGTTTTTGTTTTCCCTCCTAGGTTGGGGTCTAAATCTTCTTCTAATTGCTATGACGTAAACTTTTTAATTAAACTTAATTTTTTAGAACGACTTTAAGGTACTATTTATTTCAGTAGTTACCAAGTCTGAAAAAGCATCTACGTTTAAACTCCCTAAATCTTCACCGCCATGACGCCTTACAGATATGGTCGCAGACTCTTCTTCTTGCTCCCCGACTATGATCATAAAGGGGATTTTTTTCAGTTCTGCCTCCCGGATTTTCTTCCCTACCGTCTCGTTCCTCTTATCAATGAGCGCGCGAATTTCGTGATTTTCTAGTGAATTCAAAACTTTTTCCGCATATTTTTCATGTTTCTCACTGACGGGCAGTACGATAGCTTGTATCGGAATCAGCCATAATGGGAAGTTTCCTCCGGTGTGCTCCAGCAACAACGCTACAAACCGTTCCATGCTGCCAAAAGGCGCACGGTGAATCATAACGGGTCTGTGCATTTCATTGTCGCTTCCTTTATAGGTAAGGTCGAAACGTTTAGGTAGGTTATAATCAACCTGAATAGTTCCCAATTGCCAGTTTCTGCCAAGAGCATCTTTGATCATGAAGTCCAACTTCGGACCATAAAAAGCAGCTTCGCCACTTTCTATCACATAGTTCAATCCTTTTTCTTCCGCTGCATTGATAATGGCCTGTTCCGCTTTTTCCCAGTCGTCCGTATTACCGATATATTTGTCGGGATTTTCCAAATCCCTTACAGATACCTGGGCCGTAAAGTTGTCAAAACCTAAAGAGTTCAATACATATAAAGTAAGGTCAATCACATTTTTGAACTCATCGTTCAATTGTTCCGTAGTACAGAAAATATGTGCGTCATCCTGAGTAAAGCCTCTAACCCTGGTAAGTCCATGCAGTTCACCGCTCTGCTCATATCTATATACGGTACCGAACTCGGCATATCGTTTTGGCAAATCTTTATAACTGAAAGGATGGCTGTTGTATATTTCACAATGATGCGGACAGTTCATTGGCTTTAACAGGAACTCTTCATCCTCCTTAGGGGTACGGATGGGCTGGAAGCTGTCTTCACCATATTTGGCATAGTGGCCAGATGTAACATAAAGTTCCTTTTGGCCAATATGAGGAGTAACCACCATTTCGTAACCTGCTTTCTTCTGAGCTTTCTTTAAAAATTGTTCCAAACGTTCACGAAGAGCGGCGCCATTGGGTAGCCATAAAGGAAGGCCCTGACCAACCTTTTGCGAAAAGGTAAAAAGTTCCAGTTCCTTTCCAAGCTTCCTGTGATCCCTCTTTTTTGCTTCTTCTAAAAGTTGGAGGTATTCAGTAAGCTCCTTTTGCTTTGGAAAAGAGATGCCATATACTCGTGTTAATTGCGTATTTTTTTCATCACCCCTCCAATATGCACCGGCAACGCTCAATAATTTAATGGCCTTGATGATTCCTGTATTGGGAATGTGACCACCACGGCACAGGTCGGTAAAGGTACTGTGGTCACAAAAGGTAATGGTGCCGTCCTCAAGGTTTTCTATAAGTTCAACCTTATATTCGTTCCCTTGTTCCTTATAATAGGATAATGCCTCCTGTTTGGAAACACTCCTCATATGGTAGTCATGCTTTCCTCGGGCAATCTCCAAAGCTTTTTTCTCTATTGATGGAAAATCTTTTTCTGAGATGCCTTGCTCGCCAAAATCAACATCATAATAGAATCCGTTCTCAATGGCCGGACCTATAGTAAGCTTTATACCTGGATAAAGCTCTTCCAAAGCCTGCGCCACCACGTGTGAGGTAGAGTGCCAAAAAGCTTTTTTTCCCTCATCATCGTTCCATGTATAAAGGGTTAAGGAGCCATCCGTGGTCAATGGTGTGGTGGTTTCAACCGTGGTATCGTTGAACTTTGCGGAAATAACGTTTCTTGCAAGCCCTTCGCTTATACTTTGGGCAACGGAAAAAGGAGTAGTTCCCTTTTCAACTTCTTTTACAGCACCATCGGGCAGTGTGATCTTTATCATGCTATTTGAACTTCTATTTTTTATAATCGAAAGGACAAAGATAATACCTTGTATAGATGCTACAATACTTACTTTATATATAAGCTCCATTTTCCTGCCAAGAGTATGATGTATTCGAGCCTTTTTTGATATGTGTAAAGATTGAATGAAGGGTGCTTTTGTGTTCTTGATTTTTTTTGTATTTTTATCTGCTTTGCTTTCAGTTAGTTGGGAGAAATTCCGACAATAAGAAAAAAAACCTCTTGTTTATTGTAGAAAGGGTGTTACATTTGCAGCCCGAAAAACAACAAAGGATTTGTTTCTAGGGAAGTTCAAAAGCTCATTGACATACTGTTTTGATAAGTCTGAAAGGCTAGAAAAAAATATCAAAAAAAAAGCATTGTGTAATCAAAATATTCATTTTACATTTGCAGCCCGAAAAACACCAAGGTGTTTGAGGTAAAAGTTCATGTAAAAAGATTGTTTTTGAGGCCAAGAAAATGTTTCGAAATTTTTTTTCAAAAAAAGCTTGCCGGATTAAAAAACAGTTGTAAATTTGCAGCCGCTTAACCAACGAGGTTATGTGGAAATACTGAGAGGGGTTTGATTTTGATGAGAAAGAGACTCAGTTTTTTGAAACAAAGAAGTTCATATACATATTGTAACGACAGCGTAGA